>DATNHF010000057.1:0-35360 GCA_035605115.1 Steroidobacteraceae bacterium
TGCTGACTTGAGATAAAGCCAAGGTCGAAGTGGCCGTGCAGATCGTGCAGCGCTGGATACTGGCGCGGCTGCGTAACCGCGTGTTCGCTACCCTTGCCGACGTCGATGACGCCATCGGCGATCTGCTGCCGGATCTGAACACCCGAGCGTTCAAACGCCTGCCTGGCTCGCGCGTCACAGCGTACGAGCAACTCGATCGTCCAGCCCTCAAAGCACTGCCGGTCAGCCGCTACGAGTTCGCCCGCTACTACGAAGCACGCGTGAACATCGACTATCACATCGCCATCGAAGATCACTTCTACAGCGTGCCCCAGGCCTTGGTGCATCAGAAGGTCGAGGTGCGTGCCACGGCCCGCAGCGTCGAGATCCTCTACCGTGGTCAGCGCGTGGCCTCCCACGCGCGCTCCTTCACACGCTTTGCATACACGACGTTGCCGGAACACCTGCCGGCCGCGCACCGCGCGCATCTGGAGTGGTCGCCAGGGCGACTGATCCGCTGGGGTGAACAGCATGGCGCGGCCTGCGCCGAGGTGATCCGCCACATCTTGGCTTCCCGGCCGCATCCCGAACAAGGCTATCGGGCCTGTCTGGGGCTGCTGCGCCTGGAGCGACAACATGGTGCCGCGCGTCTGGAAGCGGCCTGCGCCCGCGCACTGCTGCTAGGCAGCGCTCGTTATCAAACCGTGGCTTCGATCCTGAAGCAGCGTACCGAGAGTTTACCGGTGAGTGAGAAAGCCGACTGGAGTGCGCCCGAACACGCGCATCTGCGTGGGCCGAAGTATTACCAATGAGCACAGGAGGAAACGAACCATGATCGTGCAACAGACTCTGACGCAACTGCGAGCGCTCAATCTCGAGGGTATGGCCACGGCCTTCGAGGAGCAGGTGACGCTGCCTAGCAGCAGCTCGCTTGCCTTCGAAGATCGCGTGGCGCTGCTGGTGGAACGCGAGGCCGCGCACCGTGACGGCCGGCGTCTTACGCGCCTGCTGGCCAAGGCGCGCTTCAAGTACGCCCAAGCGTGTCTTGAGGATCTGGACACTCGCGCCAGCCGCGGCCTGGACGCTCGGCTGATCACCAGCCTCGCCCATGGCCAGTGGATCGAGCGCGGGCAACCGATCTTGATCGCCGGTCCCACCGGTGTGGGCAAAACCTGGCTCGCCTGTGCGCTGGCGCAAAAGGCTTGCCGGCTCGGCCACAGTGCACTCTATGCCCGACTGCCGCGCCTGCTCGAGGAACTGCGCATCGCGCGCGGTGAGGGCATCCACAAGCGCCGCCTCCTGGCCCTCGCCAAGATCGAGGTGCTGGTACTCGACGACTGGGCGCTGCAGCCGCTGGAACCCTACGGCCGTGAAGATCTACTGGAGATCATGGACGACCGCGCCGAGCGCCACGCCACCGTCATCACCGCGCAGCTGCCCATCGAGCACTGGCACGGCTGGATCGGGGATGCCACGATCGCCGATGCCATCCTGGATCGGCTCCTGCATCACGCGCATCGCCTTACTCTGAAGGGTGAGTCCCTACGCCGGGCCACCAAAGAGCCCAAAACCCGTTCCGACAAGACGCCCATCGTGACCGACTGAGTTATTATCAACAGCGAGCACTTCACTGCGTGCCAGACCGGTCACGATAAATCGGAAACGCCGGTCACCATCACCGGAATACGCACATCGCCGACGCCGATATCGCTAACCGGGTGGAGACGCGATGACGCGATTACTCGCGGACCCGAACATCTACGCGCGGCACATCGACGTCAGCGTCGATCGCGGCGTCGTTCACCTGGGTGGATACGTCTGGGAAAACGAGGACTATCAGGCGGCGCGGCGTGACGCGTCCTCGGTGGACGGAGTCAAAGCGGTCGACATGGAGATTCAGCTCATGCGCGGCGGCATAGCCGGTACCAGCCGTTAGGCGCCGGAGTGGTGGCTGCGTTCAATACCGACAGTGACCTGGCCGCGGCGGGGCAACCCTCGCCATATCAGCGCATCCGCGACCGGGCCTCGGAGCTAATACGGTAACTCAAAATTCACCAAAGTCGACAAAACCTCGGTTCTTGCCAACCTATGCGAGTCGTCACGGCCTGCCGCGTTCTGATTGCCTATGCAGCTGTCTTACGTCGCGGGCGCCGCCGCGCAGCTTTGCGCGGTTGCGGGTGCTGCAATAGCAGCATTACCCGATCGATAATGGACTCGGCGCCTTTGGTCAGATTCTTCGGCCGCCCATAAAGCAAGGCGGTGATGATGACCTGATTGACGCTGCCAACGAGGATTGCTGCGGTCTCGTAAGGATTTGGACCGGCGTCCCATTCGCGGTTGGCCTCGCCCTGGCGGATGAGATGCAGAATCACGCGCACGTAGTCGTCGGCGCAGTGGCGCACGCGGCTTGCGCTCAAAAGCACGCTGGGCCACACCTCTAGGTACAGCAGCCGCGCCCACTCCGGGTTGCGACGCGCGAAGTCTGCCGCCAACCACAGGTACAGTCGCAGACGAGCATGTGCCGTCTTCTTGTCTTTGGCAGCTTGCTGGTATTCCGCAAAAAAACGCGCCACATTCGCTATCGGCACTGCGTACGCAAGCTCCTCCTTACTGGAATAGTATTCGTAGATCGTTGAAACTGGCATGCCGGCCGCGGCGGCGACATCGCCTATGCGCGAGCGCGCAACACCGTCGCGCGCAAACACGTGTTGCGCTGCGCGCAGTATCTCCTGCTCGCGCCGCTTGCTCCGATCCTGCTTGCGGGCGCTGTTCGGCGCGCCCCAGCGATTCACGATAGCGGTCATGAAATCGGGCCAGGCGATATCCGCAGCACTTTGAGACTTTGCCTTCGCTGCCAAAGTCCGCTCCCTCGCGCTCACGAAGCAGTGAAATGTCGGCCAAGATGCCTAATATATCAATTCCTAAGATCCGAATTTTAATCGGGTTTAGTACGGACAGCCTGGCATCGAGGCTGCGCCGCTAAGGTCCACGCTGTCACGATACGCCGAGTCGCTGCACGGCCGAGTCGCAAGGCGAGCCAGGGGTGGTAATTGACAATCGTTCTCATTCGCATTAACCTGCGGCCATTAATTATCGGCTGCCGAAGCGCCGGCTGGAGCAGGACTCGCAATGTATATTTGTGTGTGTCACGGTGTCACCGACCGGCAGATTCGCCGCCTGGTGGAACAGGGCGCCAGCAGCCTCGGCGAGGTGCAATTACAGCTGCCGGTGGGCGGCGGTTGCGGACGTTGCGAGGCGGCGGCGCGCGAGCTGATTCGTGAATGTGCGCGACAGGACGTACAAGCTGCAGATGCCGCGTTGGCCTGAATTCTCGAGCCTTTAGGCGCGCTGGCGTAGCGCGAATTCAAGCGCTCCCGGACGCCGGAGGCGAACAGGCATGAAAGGTGAAGTCAAGATCGTTCAGCACCTCAATACCGTGCTGAAGAACGAACTGACCGCGATCAATCAATACTTCGTGCACTCGCGCATGTACGGCAACTGGGGCCTCAAGCGCCTGGAGGAACACGAATACCACGAGTCCGTCGATGAGATGAAACACGCGGATCGTCTGATACAGCGCATCCTTTTTCTCGAAGGCCTGCCGAATCTGCAGGATCTGGGTAAATTGCTGATCGGTGAGACGGTGCCGGAGATGGTCGCGTGCGATCTGAGGCTTGAGCGCGCCGCGCACGTCGATCTGCGTGCGGCGCTCGCTGATTGCGAGCGCAGCGGCGATTACGTGTCCCGTGAGCTGTTCAAGGACATTCTGCAGTCCGAGGAAGATCACATCGATTGGCTGGAAACTCAGCTCGATCTGATCGCGCGCGTTGGGTTGGAGAACTACACCCAGTCGCAGATGGGAGCGAGCGGCAGCTGACCGCTCTGTGCGCCGCCGCTTTTGACCCCCGGCACGCGAGTTACTACCATCCCGGCTTCAATCCACGGCACTCAGGTCGAGCTATGTCCAGCCCTGTCGAAGCGCGCGCGCGCACACAGCTGTCGGTGGCCGATGCGCCGTCGCGCGCGACCGGCTTCACGCGCACGGCGGTGGTGCTGCATTGGCTCATGGCACTGCTGATCCTGTGCAGCGTCAGCCTCGGCGCCTACATGGTTGATCTGCACGTTAGCCCGAGAAAGGTGCGGCTGTTCGCTTATCACAAGTGGATCGGCATTACGCTGCTGGGGCTGGTTCTGATCCGCTCGGTCTGGCGCATGACGCACCGGCCCCCACCCGAAGAACCGATGCCCCGCTGGCAGTTGCGGCTGGCACGAGGCACTCATTACCTGCTCTACGCCCTCATGCTGGCGACGCCCCTGTGCGGTTGGCTCTACAGCTCCGCGGCCGGCTTCCCCGTGGTCTATCTGAAACTCTGGCAGTTACCTGATCTGGTGCACAAGAATAAGGATCTGGCGAAGGTGTTGGTTCAGATTCACCATGTTCTCGGGTGGACGCTGGCCTGGACCGTACTGCTGCACGCGGGCGCGGCACTGAAGCATCATTTCATCGATCACGACGCGACGCTCAGGCGCATGCTGTCGTGGCGGCGCGCCTGATCGTACGCGGACCATACCGATGCGTAGATCATTTACACTCATGCTGAGCGGCACGGCGTTAGTGACGGTCCTGGTGGCCGGTGCCGCCGGCAGTGCCAACATCGACCCATCCAAGAGCAGCATCATCGCGACTTTCAAGCAGGAGAACGTGCCGGTGGATGCGCCCTTCATGAGCTTCAATGGCCGTATCGACTACGACCCGGCGCTGCCGAGCGCCTCCAAGGCCGCGCTCGAAGTTGCAACCGGCAGCCTGGATCTGGGCTCCGACGACTACAATACCGAAGTACGCAAGAAGGATTGGCTCGATACCAGCGCTTATCCTACCTCGACGTTCATCTCGACCGCGATCAAACCGGGCGCGCCGGGCCATTTCGATGCGACCGGAATTCTGACGCTCAAGGGTAAGACTCAGACCCTGACCGTACCGGTGAGCGTCGGCAAAGCCGGGACGTCCACGAGCTTTGAGGGCGAGCTGCAGATCTCTCGCAGCTACTTCAACATCGGCAGCAGGGACTGGGACGACACGCTCGACGAGAAGATTCGTATCAGGTTCCACATCATCGAATAAGCGGACGGAGCCGCCGGGAAAGACTGAGGAGTAGGCCAGCATGAGACTCATTACCGCGATCATCAAGCCCTTCAAGCTCGACGAGGTGCGCGCGGCACTCTCGGATCTGGGAGTATCGGGCATGACGGTCACCGAAGTGAAGGGATTTGGCCGCCAGCGCGGCCACACTGAACTCTACCGCGGCGCCGAATACGTGGTCGACTTCGTGCCCAAGGCGCGCATCGAGATTGCCGTGCGCCATGAGTTGGTCGATCAGGTCGTCGATGCGATCGTAAAGGCCGCCAAGACCGGCAAGGTCGGCGACGGCAAGATCTTCATCACGGATGTGCAGCGCGTAATCCGCATCCGCACGGGTGAGACCGACAAGTCGGCGCTCTAGAGGCGACTGTCGGCTCGAGCACGGTCACCGTGCGGAATCAGCTGCGGCGATAGACGCTGTGCAGAATGATCCTGCCAACCGTCGGATCGGTGATCTGCTGCGTCAAGGTCAGGGCACCGGTGGCTGCGTCAACCTGGTAAGTATCGCTGCGCGAAGCGTGACTGGTGTAGTTCGATTTGATTACGAAGGCATCGTGAGCCCAAGTGGCCGTTATGATTGCGGCCCCGTACACGTCGAAGCGCGAGATTCTCTCGCCTAGTCGATAGTCGCGCCCAGGCAGTTGATCGGCGCTGATGATAACCAGATCGCCCTGCACCTCCAAGCGCAACTGTGTCGGCGGAAAGAGCGCCTGGCGGAGCCGCACGCGCAGCCCTCGAAAGTCCGGACCGAGGCGTCCCGGTCCACCGTAACGATCGCCCGGCGTGTCGAAGCTGTAATCCGGCGCGTCCGGTGCACTGTCGCCACTGGAGCTACTCGAGCCGGCGGCCGCTCCCGGGCCATAGCCCGAGCGCGCAAGGCGCTGGCGCAGCTTCGACTCCGCGGCGTTCATGCTCTTGCTGATCGTGGCTTCCGGATCGTCGCTGGCCGCTTTATCCAGCTGCCAGCTTCCCGCCACATGCGTGTCGGCGGGTGCCGTGGTCGCGGTTTCGCAGGCCGTCAGGCCGGCAGCGAACAGCGACGCGCATAGCGCGCTGAGCAGGATTCGACGGTTGAGAAATCCCATTCCAATCATCAGTGCCATGAGACCTGCGCCGTCCGTGATCGTTCTCGCCGCGAGCGGGAGCTGGCACAGTAGGGGCGTGGCATCGGCGCTGTCAACGGCGCGACACCGACCTTGGGTGACGCGCAGCGCGCCTCGTGCGGCGCGTTACACTGCTCGCATGCATCGCGCCTGTCTGTACCTGATCGCGGGCTGGTCGGGCTTCTTCGTCATGGGCATCGAGCTGCTCGGCGGCCGGCTGCTGGCACCGTATTTCGGCAGCAGCATCTACGTCTGGGGCGCGATCATTACGGTGTTCATGCTGGCGCTGTCGCTCGGATACCTGGCCGGAGGGCGGGCCTCGCTCTCGGCGCCGAGCCTGCGCCGTCTGGCGCTGATCCTGCTGGCCGCCGCGGCAGCAGCCACGCCCGTGCTGCTGTTCGGCGACGCATTGCTGGACCGTCTGTCGGCAGCGCTGCCCGATCCAAGATTCGGCTCGTTGCTCGCGGCCGGGCTGCTGTTCTTCCTGCCGAGCTTCGTGTCGGGCATGGTCTCGCCCTATGCGGTGCGGCTGCTCGTGGCGGATCGCGCCAGTTCCGGACAGCACGCCGGCCAGCTATATTTCGTCTCCACCTTCGGCAGTGCCGCCGGCACGCTTCTGACCTCGTTCTACCTGGTGCTCTACCTCGAGGTAAACCAGATCGTGCTGCTGATGCTCGCCATATCGGCGGCCATAGGTGTACTGGCGTTGCTGCTGCCGGCGGGGATCGAAACATGAGGCCAGTGAGCTCGCGAGCCGCATCGCTGCAGCTGGCGCTGCTGCTGACGCTGGCTGCCGCGGTGCCAGCCGGCGAGCAACCGCCCCTGATCCATGCCGAGCCCTCGCTGTACCGCCAGGTGCTGGTGTATGGGGATTCCTACACCCGCTGCCTGTGCTTCACGCGCTACTGCAAGATCGGCCGGCAGTCGTGCATCGATCTGCGCCGGCCGGACTGGCTCATGTTCGAGTACACACAGATGATGCTCGGTGCTTTGCTGCTCAAGCCCGACCCGTCGAGCATCCTCGTGATCGGCCTGGGCGGCGGCACCCTGCCGCGTACCTTGGCGCAGCTGTTGCCCAGTGCCGATATCGACGTGGTGGAAATCGATCCGGCGGTGGTGCGCGTCGCCCAGGAATACTTCAACTACCAACCGGACGCGCATCAGCACGTGTTCGAGGAAGACGGACGCGCCTATGTGCGCCGCATGCTGCGCACCGATAAACGCTACGCGCTGATCATGCTCGACGCCTACGATAACCAGTACATTCCCGAGCACCTGCTGACGCAAGAGTTCCTGGCGCAGGTTCGGGCTCTGCTGGCGCCCAGCGGCATCGTCGCGGCCAATACCTTCTCATCGAGCCGGCTGTACCAAAACGAGTCGGTGACCTATCGGACCGTGTTCGGCCCGTTCTACAACCTCAAGAGCGCCAACCGCGTAATCCTGGCGAGCAACGCGCCGCTGCCCACGGTCGCGCAGGCCACGCGCAATGTGCCGCGCTTCGATGCTGCCTTCACGGCGCTGGGCTTCGGGGCGATGTCGGTGCTGTCGCTGTTCAATACCGGCATCGATTGGGATCCCCACGCGCGCGTACTGACCGACCAGTATTCCCCGGCCAATCTGCTCAACAGCGCAGCGCGCCAGTGAGCCTCATTCAGTCTTGGTGTGCGCCGCCACTGCCGCACGCAGCTCGCGCAGCTTGGCTTTGACGACGGCCTCGTTGTCCGGTCCCATCCGCACCATAAGTTTTTGACCGGCCGAAAGCGCCTCGATCTTTGGATCGGCGTACTGATACATCACGTTTGGCCGTACCAGCGCCACCGGACCGCGCACGTCGGGAGCCGCGAGCGCGTCGTCGATGGTTGCGACCAGCCGATCGTTGAAATAGCCGTTGGGATAGCCGAGGCTCTCGTAAGCCTGCTGGAACAGAGGGTAGTAGTGAAAGTACTGTGTCGTGAACTGCTGCGTATTGAGCGCTTGCAGCAGGTGTACATACGGAGCGTAGCGCTGATAGTTCGAGGAATCGATCGTGGCGGACTGATCGTCGCCGCTGACGGCGAAGCTTCCGGGCAGGTTCTTCGTCGGCCGCAGCTCGACCGCCAGGTGCTTGCGGGGCAGATTGTCGACCGTGACGACGATGTGCCGCACCAGCATATCGGCACGAATCAGCTCATCGACCGATTTGGCACCGAGCAGATCGGCGAGTGAGTCGTGCATGGGCTTGTCGCTGGTCTCGAGCGGCGGTAACGGCTCGGTCGTGAGTCCCGAGGCCACGGGAACGGGATTGACGATGCCGGGGGGGGGCGTGAGCGCAGTGGACTCCGCCGCCGGCCCCGGGCCGGCGGGACGATGATTGGCACGCCAGGATACGAACAGCGCGATTGCGCCGAGCAGCACCAGAGCTCCGGCGGCCGCATACCAGATCGTGTTCTTTTGCATGAATCTCTCGCTTGGCGATGAGAAGCGAAAACCTATGCCCCTGAGCCAACGATTGCAACCCGACCCGCGATCGGACATTGAATTATGATCGCGGGTCACGGCTTGAAACCGCCGACAGCGACCTGGAGTTCATCCTTTTCATGAGTCATCGTCAGCTCGAAGCCGCGCCTCTGCAGTGCGCCCCGGCGGTGCTCATGGTGCGACCGGCATCGTTCGGCTACAACGCGCAGACCGCCCAAAGCAATCGCTTCCAACGTCAGGCCGAGGCGGACGGCACGCTGCCTGAACAGGCGTTGGCCGAGTTTGCGCAGTTGCAGGCCGCACTGAGCGCCGCCGGGGTGCGTACCTGCGTCGTCGAGGATACGCGCCAGCCGATCAAGCCTGACGCCGTGTTTCCGAATAACTGGGTCAGTTTCCACACCGACGGTAGCATCGTGCTCTATCCGATGCATGCTGATAACCGCCGCCTGGAACGGCGATTGGACGTGCTGGCCGAGGTCGAGCGCGAGCTGTCGTTCCGCTGCCGGCATTTGCTGGATTTCAGCGCCGCTGAGCGCGGCAGTCGGTATCTGGAAGGGACCGGCAGCCTGGTGCTCGATCATGTCGAACGCGTTGCCTATGCCTGTCGCTCGGTCCGAACTGACGAGGGGCTGGTGCGCGAGTGGGCGCGAGCGATGCGTTACGACGCTGAGCTGTTCGATGCGGCGGGCATGGATGGCGCGCCGATCTATCACACCAATGTCATGCTCTCGATCGGCTCGCGCTGTGCGCTGCTGTGCGCCGATGCGGTCTCGAGCAACGATCGCGAGCGATTGCGTGCGCGACTCATGAGTTCCGGCCGCGAACTCATCGAGATCGGCATGCAGGCGATGGGCGCGTTTGCGGGCAATGTCCTGGAGCTATGCGCCAAAACCGCGCAGGGAGCGGGGCGATCGGTGCTGGTGATGTCCGCGCGAGCTCGCGCCGCCTTCAACGCCGGGCAATGGGCCCGGATCAACGCCTCGGTCGATTGCGTCATCGATGTGCCGGTGCCGACCATCGAGACCCTGGGCGGCGGAGGCGTGCGCTGCATGCTGGCCGAGGTGCCGGTGAGTCAGACGTGAATCATGCAGCGCTGCCCGGCCGGCCGCTGATCCAGCGCGTCTATGGTCTGCTGGCCGATCGGCGGTTTCATTCCGGGACGCAACTGGCGCGGCAGTGCGAGGTCAGAGGCAACGCAATTGCGCAGGCGATGGCAGCATTGCGCGAGCTCGGCGTCACCGTGCATGCCGTGCCCGGTCGTGGCTACTGCCTGCCGTCTGCGACCGCGCCGTTGAACATAGCGGCGATCCGTGAGGCGCTGCCGCAGGAGGTTGCGGTGCGGCTGCGTCATGCCGCTACGCTCTGGTCTACCGGTTCGACCAATGCTGACCTGCTGGCGCAATCCGACCTGGCCGCCGGGCGATTCGACTTTCTGACCGCGGAATATCAGCGCGCGGGGCGCGGTCGACGCAGCCGCAGCTGGTTTGCGCCGCCCGGCGGGGCGATCTGCCTGTCGATCAGCTGGAGCTTCCAGGCGATGCCCACGGCGTTGAGCGCTCTGAGCCTCGTGGTCGGAGTCTGCGCGTTGCGGTCACTCAAGCGTCGGGACGTGACGCGCGCCGAACTCAAATGGCCCAACGATCTCTTGGTCCGAGGAGCCAAGCTCGGCGGCATACTCACCGAGCTGCGCGTCGAGGCCGATGGCCGCGCCTTCGTCGTGATCGGTATCGGCCTCAACGTCGCACTCGGATCAGCCGTGCTCGAGCAGATCAAGGCCAACGGCACCCAGGCCATCGATCTTGCGACCCTCGGGCTGGCATCCATCGAGCGCAACTCGATGGTCGCGGCTTTGATCGCCGAGATCATCCCGGGGTTGGTGCAATTCGAGCGCGAAGGTTTCAGCTCGTTCGCGCATGAATGGCGAGCGGCCGATGCACTAGCCGGCCGCGCGGTGCGGGTCAGCCTCGAAGCGGGCAGTGTGTCCGGTCACGCGCGCGGCATTGATCTCGACGGCGCGTTGTGCGTGCAGACCAGCGACGGCATCCGGCGCTTTTTGTCCGGTGACGTGTCAGTAAGGGCCGTGGCTTGAACAATGTACGACGTTCCGCAGGCGCTGCCGGCGCTAAGGTGCTGCTGCTCGACATCGGCAATTCGCGCCTGAAGTGGGCGCTGCTGCGCGAGCCCTATCGGCGCGCTCAGCGCTTCCTCGCCCAGGGCACGCTCGAGCTCGAGCAGCTTGCCGGGCGCGGCGCGGCACTGCAGCGGCTGATCGCAAGGCTCGGTCCGATCGCAGGGATTGAGGCGTGCAACGTTGCCGGCGCCGTGATCGAGCGAAGAGTGCGCAAGATCGCGCGGAGTGCCGGGGTGGCTGCGCCGAACTTCGCACGCAGCACACACACCGCAGCCGGGATCCGCAACCGCTACGCGCAACCCTGGCGCTTGGGGACGGATCGGTGGGCGGCACTGATAGGCGCGCATGCGGAGCATCCGGGCCGGGCGCTGTGCCTGGTTGCCGTGGGCACCGCCATGACCGTCGATCTGATCGATGCGCAGGGCAGACATCGCGGGGGTCATATCATTCCGGCGCCGCGGCTCATGATCGAGTCGCTGCTGGAGCGCACGGCCGGCATCCGTCGTCGCGCGGGCGGCCGCAGCGCCGCGAGCACGCTCGGCACCGGACCCATCCGGCTGTTTGCGAGCGATACGCGCCATGCCGTGACCGCCGGCGCGTCGCACGCCGCCGCCGCATTGGTCGCGGAATCGATGCGTGCGGCACGGGCGCTGCTGGGCCGCACGCCGAGTCTGATACTCTCCGGCGGTGCGGCCGATACCGTCGCGCCATTGTTGCGAGAGTCGCATCGGCGCGAGCACGACCTAGCGCTGCGGGGGCTCGCGGTGCTGCGCTCGGCGCGAATGCATTTGGCTTAGAATCGGCCCGTGCGCCTAAGTTTACTGGCATTAGTCGTGGCAAACATCGCGTTCTTCGGCTGGGCGAATTGGATCGACACGCCCGCGAAGGTGCTGCCTGCGGCCGATCGCGACGCGTCGATTCCGCCATTGCAACTCGTGCCTCGGCCGGGGGCGACCGCAGCGAGCACGGCCGCGGCCACGGCTGCAGCAGTGCCTGCCGCAACAGCGGCGGCGGCACCAACCGTAGCGCCGGCGCCGACGGCATCGACCGCTGCGGCGGCGGCCACGCGTTGCCGCAGTTTGGGGCCGTTCGAGGACGCGAATGCGGCCAATGCCGCGGCTGAGCACCTGCGCGCGCACGGATTGAACCCACGCGAGCGCAGCGCTGATACCACGAATCCGAATATCTACTGGGTATACATTGGAGAGCTAACGAGCGAAATGCAGCGTCGGGCCATGCAAGTCTTGAGCGCCGCCGGCATTCACGATGCCGCAGCGATGAAAGAGCCGGAGCAGAGCGATCGCGTCTCGGTCGGCATGTTCGCCGATCAGGCCCACGCCGTGCGGCGCGCCGAGCAGGTGCGCGCGCTCGGATTCAAGCCGACGCTGGGCATGCGGCAGCGAACGGTGAGTGCCCACTGGCTGGATTTTGACCTCAGGGCCGCCGATTCCGATCCACAACCCGCTGATCTGCTCGGTGGCCCGACTCGCCCGAGCATTGGACTCGGACCCGTCAAATTGGTGGACTGCCCCGCCAACAACGCCAGCGGCTGATAAGATTCTGTTCCTCTTCAGGTGCGCATCGGCCGTGCCGGCTTAGCTCAGTGGTAGAGCAGCGGTTTTGTAAACCGATTCGACCCCTTCCCGCCGGTTCACCGCACTGCCCGATGCAGCTGCGAACCCCAAAAAGACAAGGCTGTCCCGCTTAACAGAATTTCTGGCACGGGGTACGCTTCGCCATGATGAGGCTGGAATCCCTGCAATTCGGCGCTGTTTTCCACGGGTCGCGAATCCCACCCTAGCCACCAACCTAAAATCCGACCGGGTGCAACCTATACGAGCTGATCGACGCGTTATCAGCGCAGGTGAAGGCCGCGCGCTATCGCTAGGGGTCCAGTAGCGTCCATCCCGGGACCGCAATGGTTGTCTTGACGGTGTCAAATCCAAGCCATTTTGTTGGTGCGATGACTAGCTTGTCGCTGCGCGGATTGAGCCACGCGCCCCACCAAGAGAAGGTGCTGTTGGCGATGATGTGTTGTCGGCACAGCGACATCAGGCGCAGGTCCTCGTGGGCCAAGTTGGCGTCATTATGATCAACCACCACCGTGCGCGGGTGCGCGCGCGCCCACTCCCTGGCAAACGCCGTATCGTCCGAAAACACGAAGAAGGTGCTACGCGGGTTGCGCGTCAACACGTGGCTGATCGCGCGTTCGTAGTACGCTTTGGATAGCAGCATGTGCTCGCCGTAAAACAGCGCGTAGTCGCCTCGGCGCAGGTGAATCGACACCGCGTTCTCGGACTCACAAATGCGCTGTGCGACCTGCAGGTTCCTGCCGCTCGCCGGCTCGAGCAGCAGCAACTCACGTCGCAGCTCGGTTTCGACCTCGCGCACGATCGAATAATCCTGCCAGAAGCCGCAGATGTAGGCGATGCGGGTGCCGTCCGCTATCCGCAGATCCCGGCGGGACATGCATTGCTCCGGCGCCTCCCTGATCACCTGAACCTTAAGGCTGGCCCGCGCAATTCGCGCTGCGACCGCCAGCCTGGGCCGTTTGGATAACACCAGACGATCGAAATAACTCACCTTTCTGATGGGAGCGCAGATCGCGAACTTCGGCAGCAGCACCGTTCTGGGCTGTCCGTTCTGAACCTGCCAGCGCGGCAGCTCGTGGGCGACCCGCAACGAGCCCCCGTAGCGCTTGGCAAGGCAGCGGCCGGCCGCGTATTGAAACAACTGATTGCCCAGCCCACACGTTTGTCTGACCACGATATGCACGGTTGACCTTCCCCCTGCGCCAGCTGCAGGGTGAGTTCTGTATTTCATAGCATAGGCACGCGGGCGCCGGGCAACTTTGGGGGCAACCGCAGGAAATTAGGTCTGGTAAAAGGCTATATAAAGCGATGAGCCTTGAGCCATGACTCCTAACGAAACAGCAACTCCTGCGGCACGCCGCCGAAGAACTTAAAGGCGCTCTCCAGTCCCGGGATCAGCGTGCTCAGGGTCTGGCGCGCATAGAACCTAATCCACAGCAGCCGCGAGTAGTCGAGCGCCACCAGCAGTGCGTAGCGTCGTCCCCACGGCAGCTGGAAGGTGCCGAAGTCCACCTGGCCCTGGAAAGCCGGGCGGGGTGTCGAAGCGCACCACAGGCGCCACGGGCGCGTGCGGGCGCACCTGCCGCCGCGTACTGCCTGAGCTGCGTGTAGCCGCTAGGATAGCCGGTGCTGCGCAGCTCCTCGAACAGCCGCTGGGCGGTTACGGTACAGGGCGCGCGCGATCCGGGATTAGGCAAAAGTTCCGAGCCATTGACCCAGGCCAACCCCCGTGCTCGGATTGCATTGCTACCGGCCGAGAGGCGACGGGGTGCTAAAATACCTATACGGAGAAGCCGATTCTTACCGCAAGGCCAGTCGTCAGCGTGACCGCCGCCGTACGCGCCGGAGCGCCGGATAACGCCGTTCGATGACACGGGCATGATGCGCGACACGCCGCTGCCGCTGCGCTCGTCGGTGAAGGCGTCCGCTGAGCTGAAAGGCCGCAAAGTCGAGTGCGATGCTGACCTAGGCGCTGACACTGCATAAAAATGGCCGACGGTTATTGTCGGCCAAGTTGCTTATTTAAAGGCAAATACGCCGGCTTAGCTCAGTGGTAGAGCAGCGGTTTTGTAAACCGTTGGTCGGGAGTTCAAATCTCTCAGCCGGCATCATCATCAATGCCGCGAGCCTGCGTCCGATATACTGCCGAGGCGTCGGCGGCGCGTCGATCCGCAGCGCGGCCGTGACGCGCAAGGAGCGTCAGAATGCTCGATCATGTGGGTTTTGCCGTCAGCGAATTCGACCGCTCGAAGCGCTTCTACGAAGTCGCGCTGGCGCCGTTGTCGATCACACTGCTCATGGAACTGACGCCGCAGCAGACTGGCCTCGGCTCACATGCCGGCTTCGGTGCCAATGGGCAGCCTTTTTTCTGGATTGGCAACCACGGTCGGCCCGCGACTGCCGTGCATGTCGCCTTTACCGCGCAGTCGCGTCGGGCGGTGGACGAGTTCTATCATGCGGCGCGGCTCGTGGGCGGACGCGACAATGGCGCGCCGGGGCTGCGTCCGCACTATCATGAGCATTACTACGGCGCCTTCGTACTAGACCCCGACGGCAATAATGTCGAAGCGGTCTGCCATAGGCCGGAATGAGCACTGACCTTCGAGGCGCTTGCCTGATCCGGCACGCGGCGCTGTGTGTCCTGCTGGCGGCTTGCGCCGCACCGAGTCGAGCGCCGAAGCCGGTAATTCCGGAGGCGCTGCAAGTTCCACAAACTGAGAAGCTCGCGCTGCAGGCGCGTGCGGTCGGTGTGCAGATCTACCAGTGCCAGCCCGATCAAGAGAATCCTGCGCGCTTCGACTGGGTGTTCAAGGCGCCAGAAGCGCAATTATTCGACCGGGCAGGCAAGCCGATCATCAAGCACTTTGCCGGTCCGAGCTGGGAGGCGATGGACGGCAGTGCGGTCGTCGGGGAGCTGATGGCCAAGGACCCGGGTCCGGATGCCATGGCCATTCCCTGGCTGCTGCTGCAGGCGAAATCGACCTCGGGCCAGGGTGTGTTGAGTCACACCCGATACATACAGCGGCTCGATACGGTAGGGGGTAAAGCGCCGCAGGGTGGTTGCAGCGCTGCACTGGCCGGCAGCGAAGCGCGCGTGCACTATACGGCGGACTATTTTTTCTACGCTCCGCGCTCGCGATAAGCGAACGCTGGTCAGCGTTTCGGCTTCTGGAACTTGAGCACGAAGTTATCGGCTTCGCCGATCGCCAGATAACGATCGCGGTCCTGGTCGCCCTGTGACAGCGTCGGTGGCAGCGTCCAGACGCCATCCACCCAATTCTTGGTGTCTTTCGGGTTCGCATCGATCTCGGATGCGGCGATGAGCTTGAAGCCCGCCTTGCGCGCCAACGCGATCGCGTAGTCCTGGCGCACATAGCCGTCTTTCGCCTTCGGATCCTGCGGCTTATCGGTGCGGCCACGATGTTCTTCGATGCCAAAAATGCCGCCAGGCTTCAGTGCCCTGTAGCAGGCGGCCAGCGCCTGCTCGGCATAGCCGCCGGACATCCAGTTGTGCAGGTTACGGAACGTCAGCACGAGATCTGCGGAGCCGGGCGCTGCGATGTCAAACTGTCCCGCCCCCAATGTGGTCTGAGTGATCTTGCCGAGTCGCTCGCTCTGCGCGGCAATGCGCGCCTGCATTTTGGCGCTCAGCGCATCGTCCTCGGCATCGCCAGGGGCCTGAATGGCAATGGAGTAGTGTCCGCTGGGTTTGAGATATGGGCCTAGAATTTCGGTCCAATATCCGCCGCCGGGCCAGAGCTCGACCACTGTCATCGACGGCCTCAATCCAAAGAAGGTCAGCTCCTCGGCCGGGTGCCGGGCGGCATCCCGCGCTACGAACGAGGCCGTGCGCGCCGGGTCCGAGACGGCAGCCACCAGCGCAGGATCGATGCGCGCCGCTGCCGTGGTCCTTGCGCTGCTGGCCGTTGGTGCGACGGCTGCGACAGCGAGCATAGAGGCTGCCAGCCAGGCGCGCCCGTACCGTGAACGGCTCGGCATGTAGGAGACCTCTCTGCTCGGGATTGGTGGCGTCATGCTACTGCGAAGCGCATGATCCAGATACCTGGAGAAGGCGGCACGGGGGTTTGGACTTCGATGTGGCGCCATGCAGCATAAACGCATTATGACGGCTAGCCGCCGCCGCCGGCGGTACATCGCGCCGCTCATTGCCCTGGCCGCGGTGCTGTTAGCAGCGCATTCGAGCCGCAGTGATGAACCGGAACCGTCCGCGTTGGCGCCGCTGTCGAGCGCGGCACCGAGCGTATCGGACGAACTGCCGCAGGTGCAGATTACGGCACCTGAGCCGCGCTATGTTGCCCCGACCCGACGCGACCGCATCGGGCGCATCTGGGCGCCCGTGCTCATCAATGACCAGGGCCCGTTCCGCCTGGTACTCGATACGGGCGCCAGTCACTCCGGCGTCATCGCGCGCGTGGCCGCGGAGTTGCGCATTCCGCTGGACCAGTCTCCGCCCGTGATATTGCGCGGCGTCACCGGCAGTGCCGAGGTGCCGACCATTCGTGTGGATTCTTTGACGGTCGGCGATCTGACGCTGCGCCCAGTGATCCTGCCTATCGTGACCGATGCGCTGGGCGGCGCCGAAGGCGTGCTCGGAACCGAAGGCCTCGACGATAAGCGCATCTACATCGATTTTCGCCACGACCTCATCAGGATTACCCGCTCGCATTCCGAGCGTGCCGCAGGAGACTTCGTGACCATTCCCGTGTTGCGCTCGAAGCTCGGATTGTTGATGTTCAAGGTCAGCGTTGGCGGCGTTCCAGTCAAGGCCATATTCGACACCGGCGGCCAGGCAACCATAGGCAATTGGGCCATGCGCAACGCGCTGCGGCGCCACGAACGCGGACTCGCGCAGCCCGAGAGGATCATCGGGGTGACCACCGATGAGCAGACCGGGGAGTCCTATGCAACACTGCCGATCGAATTCGGCCCGGTGCGAATCGAGGGAGCGCGCGTGACTTACGGCGATATGCGGATTTTTGATCATTGGAACCTCACTGACGAACCGGTGTTGCTGCTCGGGATGGATGCGATCGGGCTGCTCGATACCGTCATCATCGATTACCGCCGGCACGAGCTGCAGATTCGCATGCGCAGCGGCTGAGCCCGCCGCGGGCTTTGCGCCCGCGGGTTTGCAGCGTTCGCCGGATTCCCTCGCAGCGGCGCCGTCGGGGCGCTATGATCGCCGCCAATCAGCTCAACTACCGGGGCAGTGCGCGGCGCGCGGCGCGCGCCCTCAGCAAGGGGTTCGTCGTTCTGTCGAATGCTGGCGACCATCGCGTGGCCAGCAGTCAATTGACCAACACAGGAGTTGTCTCATGCGTGTCTCGTATCGTGCTGCACTGGCTGCCTTGGGTCTCATCGCTGTTGCGACATCCGCCCAGGCCATTGAATCGAAGGCTTCGAAGACCACGTCGCAGTCGGTCGATGCGGTCTGGCAGAAGATCGGCGATTTCTGCGGCATCGCCCAGTGGCACCCGGCCATTGCAAAATGCGAGCTGACCGCCGACAAGAAGGATCGCACGCTGACGCTCAAGGGCGGCGGCAGCATCGTCGAGCACCTCGTGCGCTGGAGCAACAAGACCCATTCCTACACCTACAAGATCGTGAGCGGGCCGCTGCCGGTCGATAACTATGTGTCGACCCTTCGAGTTTCTGCCGCCAAGTCGGGCTCCGGCTCGGTGATTTCGTGGCGCGGGCACTATACGGCCAAGGGTGCCAGCGACGCGGATGCCAAGAAGGCCATCGATGGCGTGTACGACGCGGGTTTGACGGCGCTCGCCGGCAGCTGACGGCCGCATTGCATGCCTTGACGCACGCCGGCGCGTGACACAGTCCGGCGCCGGCGCCTGGTCATGACTATCGAGCTCGTGAATGCGGATTTCTCGCGCCGCATCGTGATCGCTACTGATCAGCTGCCCTGGGTTCCCTCGCCGCAACCGGGTGTCGAGCGTCGCCTGCTCGACCGCATCGGCGGCGAGGTTGCTCGTGCAACCTCGCTCGTGCGCTACGCGCCGGCCAGCGCGTTTCCACCGCACGAGCACGCGCTTGGAGAAGAGTTCCTGGTCCTCGAAGGGCTGTTCTCGGATGAGCGCGGCGATTATCCGGTCGGGACTTACGTGCGTAATCCGCCCGGAAGCCGTCACGGTCCGCGCACCGCACCCGGATGCACGATCCTGGTCAAGCTGCGGCAGATGGCGCCGAGCGAGCAGCGCCGAATCGTTGTCGACACGACCGCGGCGCGCTGGGATCAGGGTGAGCTCGCGGGGCATTCCCGCGTGACGCTTTATGAGGCGCTCGGCAACGCCGAGCGCGTCACGATCGAGCGGCTCGAGGCCGGTGCGCGCCTGTCGGAAGCCGACTGTCCCGGAGGCGAGGAGATATTTGTGCTCGCCGGCGATCTGTCGGACGAGCAGGGCTGCTATGGCTCAGGAACATGGATTCGAAATCCTGCCGGCTATCGGCGCAGTCTCAGTTCCCGCCAGGGAGCGACCTACTGGCGCAAGCGCGGCCATCTTAGCGGTGCGTCTTGACCGCCTCCGGCGTGATCTGGTCCTTATAGTGGTTGCCGAAGTGCGTGCGGACGTAGTTGACGACATTTGCGACCTGCTCATCGTCGAGCGACTCGGCAAAGGGGGGCATGGCGCGTTGGCCGCGCAGCACCACGAGGATGGGATAGACCGCGGCCGCCAGGCGCGGATTGGCGGCAAGGGCAGGGTAGGCGCCGGCTCCGGCCGCGCCCTGGGCATCGGGCATGTGGCAGCCCTGGCAGAGGTTCTGGAACAGCTCCTCGCCGGTGCGCTGAGGAAACTTCCCGGCGTAAATCTCCTGCGCCGCGGCAATTCGAGCGCTCACGAGCGCAGTGGTCAGCAGGGCCGTCAGGGCGATAAGGCGATGGCTTTTCATGCTGCGCGCCCGCCGCTCAGGACGCGTTGGTGCAGGCGCCGGATCGCATCGAGCGAGGACAGCAGCGCGCCTTCCTGCCACGCGGGTATGCGCGAGGCGTGTTCACCCGCCAAGACGATGCGGCCGTCGATCGCGCATAGATTATCGTAGTGCCGGGCGCGTAGCTCGTCGGTCCAATGTCCGGCGCAGCCCAGCACCCACGGTACGCGATGCCAGGCGACCGCGACGCCATGCTGGAACTCGCTGGTGTATTGCGGGTGGATCTGCGCGCCCCACTCGACGCTCTGTCTGACGCGCTCCTCGGGTGACATCGCAGTGATCTGGAAAGCGTTGGCGCCGAAGGTGTAGGCGCCAAGCAGCACCCCCGGACCGTCATCGAAGTAGCGCGTGCTCGGATAGCCGATCAGCGCGTTGGGCAGATCGGTGAAGGTGATGCCGCCGTAGATCGATTCGTCCTGCTCCCAGAAGCGGCGCTTGAACTGCAGTCCGACCTTGATGGCCGCGTCGTAGTACAACGCGTCGATGGCGTTCTTCATCGGGGCGCCGACCTGCAGCGCAATCTGGCCGAGGATCGAGGCTGGAATCGTGCAGATGCACCATTGCGCGGTTGCGGTCTGGACCGGGCCGCCGCGGTGGGTGTCCTGATATGCCACGGTCACGCCGTGGGCGTCCTGCCGGATCTCGGTGACCTTGGCGTTGTAGCGGATGATGTTGCCGAGCTCGCGCCCAAAGGCCTTGCCGATCATGCCCATGCCGCCGACGGGCTGAAAGATCACACTCTGAAATTCGTAGATGTGGCCGGCGTTGATCGCGCTCCAGAGCCGCGAATCGAGTAAGTCGCGCATGGCCATTGGGTCCGAAGGCGTCGGCACCGAGGTCAATCCACCACCGGCATCGGAAATCCAACCGCGACGCTCGCTGGCGAGCAGACCCTTTTTGTATTCGTAGTTCTGATCGAGCGCTCCCCAGTCGCGCATCGCCTCGAGCAGGATTTCCTTGTCTTCGCGTGACACGGGATCATCGAGCTGGCCCTGATTGGCGGCCTTGGCGAGCAGCTCGGCCACGTGCCCGTTGAAGTCCGCCTGCACCTCGCGATAGCGCTTCGGCTTGCCGCCGAACGCACCGGCTGCGTGCACGTAGGCCGCGTAGTTGACCTGCGTGAACGGCTCGAGCGCGACCTTGAGGAGTTTGCAGTAATGCAATAGCGCCAGATGGTGATGCGGAATGCGCCACGGACCGGGATTGAAGTAGAGCCCGTCGGCGAACTGCGCCTTCTGCGTGAAGCCACCCAACTCGGTGTAGCTGTCCCCGCCATAGAGCGACCAGTTGCGCCCGCCCGGCCGATCGTTGTACTCGAGTATCTGCACGCGATAGCCGGCCTTGCGCAGCTCATAGGCGGCCGACATGCCGGCCATGCCGGCCCCCAGGATCAGCACCGAGGTGCCCTTGGCATCCCCCTGCAGCTCGATCGGTCCGCTATAGCCCGACTCTCCCGCGTGTCCGAGCTCGCTCATCGCCTGATACATCACGGCGCTGCCGGCCACCGCTCCAATCATTCTGAACAACGCGCGCCGGTTCATGGGCGTCGCAGGCTCATCGGCCATTCCTGTCTTTCCTCTTGAGTGAATGCACACCTTACTATGGGCTTGGCGCCGGCTTCCAGACATTGTTGGCGCGCTCCTGGTCCGGCAGCAGGTGATCGGGGTCGACCCTCACGGCCATCCTCTGACAGCCATGCAGGCGATGTAATGCTATCGTTCGCAGGTGAATTCCCAGGCCCTATTGGGCGTCGGCGCTTTGCTGTGGCTGGCCGGCTTCGCCGCGGCGGTTGCGCAGAGTCAAGCCTCAGCGCAGGGCGCGGCGGCACCGGCGGCCTGCGCCGAAGACCCAAGCGGCCTCGCTCTGCCAGCGGGTTTCTGCGCCAGCGTGTTTGCCGACAACATCGGCCATGCCCGTCACCTGGTCGTCGCCCCGAATGGCGTGGTCTACGTGAACACCTGGAGCGGCCGCTATTATGCCAATGGCGCTGCGCAGGTCGGCGGCTATCTGGTGGCGCTGCGTGATTCGAAGGGCACGGGTGTCGCCGACGTCAACCAGCGCTTCGGCAGGACGGCGCAGACCGGCGGCCACGGCGGCACGGGCATTGCGCTCTATGACGAATATCTTTATGCGGAGAGCAACGATCGAATCGTGCGCTATGTATTGACGGCGGACTCGATCGTGCCGCGAGGCGCGCCCGAAGTGGTCGTGTCGGGACTGCCATTGAGCGGCGATCATCCGATGCATCCGTTCATCATCGATGCCGATGGCCGGTTGTACGTTGATGTCGCGTCGGCGACGAATTCGTGTCAAGTGAAGAATCGCACGCTCAAGTCGCCGGGCATCCAGCCGTGCGAAGAACTCAAGACGCGCGGCGGCATCTGGCAGTATGAGGCCATGAAGCTCAACCAGAGGTTCTCGTCGGCGGGGCGCTACGCCACGGGCCTTCGCAACGCCGAGGGCATGGCGCTGGACAGCGCGGGTCATGGCATGTGGGTCACTCAGCACGGCCGCGATCAGTTGCACAACAATTGGCCGGATCTCTATTCAGCTGAACAGGAGGCGACGCTGCCGGCCGAAGAGCTGGTGCACTTGCAGCAGGGAGGAGACTACGGCTGGCCCGAGTGCTACTACGATTCGGCTCAGCACAAGCTCGTGCTTGCGCCCGAATATGGCGGTGACGGCGGCAAGGCGGTCGGCGTCTGCGCCCAAAAGCTCGGCCCGGTGGCGGACTTCCCGGCGCATTGGGCGCCGAACGATCTGCTGCTGTACGAGGCTCATGAATTTCCCGCGCACTATCAGCAGGGCGCATTCATCGCCTTCCACGGCTCATGGGACCGTGCACCGTATGCACAGGGCGGCTACAACGTCGTGTTCCAGCCGCTGAGCCACGGCAAAGCCAGCGGCCGCTGTGAGATCTTCGCCGACGGCTTCGCCGGAGCGCAGAAGAATCCCGGCAAGGCAGCGCAGCGCCCGTCGGGACTCGCGCTTGGCCCGGACGGCGCGCTGTACATCGCCGACGATGTGCACGGCCGCATCTACCGTGTGGTGTATGCCGGCGCCGGCGGCAACACCGGCCGCAGCGCGGGACCCGATGCCGTCACACCCTGTCCCGACGCGGATGCGCCCGCTGGCCCAATGATGCTCAGCGATGCGAATCCGCCCGAAGGCGTCGATCCCGACGCGGGGGTGGCGCCAGCGAGCCGGCTACCGGTGGCACCAGGCGCGACGCAGGCCATGGTGGACCTCGGTCGGCGCGTCTATCGTGGCCAGGCCGGCGGCGCGGGGTGCAGCGGATGCCACGGCAATGACGGCGGCGGCACGCCGCTCGGCCCGACGCTCAAGGCCCATCAATGGCTCTGGAGCGATGGCAGCTACGCCGCCATCCAGCGCACCATCACCGAGGGCGTGTCGGAGCCGAAGCAATATCGCAGCCCGATGCCGGCGATGGGCGGCGCGCAGCTCTCAGCGGAGCAAGTATCCGCCGTGGCGGCCTATGTCTGGGGCTTGAGCCACTAAGTAAGGCCCCCGCAGTGAGCGGCAAAGACAGCAGCACGGCAAGCGGCGCCCTGACAACGCAGTCGCGAGCGGCGACGGCGGTGCAGCCGGCAGAGCGGGTGCAGCGCTGGGCCAAGCGGGGCGACACTTGACCCGCGGCGCATGGTTAGTGCGCGGCCTGGCGACGTTGCTGCTGTGTGGCCCGGGAGCAGCGGCGCGCGGCGACGACGGGCACCATACGTTTTGGGTCGCCACTGGCGCACATAACAGCGTGTACCTGCTCGGTTCGGTGCACGTGCTCAAACCAACGGCCCGTGATCTGCCGCCCGAGGCACTGAGCGCCTATGAGCACGCCCAGGCGCTGGTCATGGAAATTGATCTCAACAATATCGCGGCGGACTCATTGCTGGGCTCGGATCTCGACCTGGAAACTCTGCCCGCCGGCCAGACTCTGGAGCAGGTGCTTGGAGGCGAGGCGTACGCCAAATTTGCGGCCCATGTCAAGGCGCTCGGTCTTGAGCCGGAGTTCTTCAGCGCGTTTCAGCCCTGGGTCGCCGCCATGGCGCTGCAGCAGGCGGAGCTGACACAGCAGGGCTTCGATGCTGGCGCCGGCGTTGATGAGCAATTTGCACAGCGGGCCGCGGCCGATCACAAGCCAATCATCGCTCTGGAGACCGTGGAGCAGCAGCTCGGCATCTTTGCGCACTTGTCGATGGATCAACAGCGGCGCTTCCTGCTCTACACGCTCGATGATGCCGACGATGCGGTGCATTCGGCCGATGCGGTCGTCTCCGCCTGGCGAACCGGGGACGTCAAGAAGCTCGAGCGGCTGCTCAGCGAGAGCTCGGCAGAATACCCGGAGCTGTTCCGCATGCTGACCGTCGATCGCAACCGCCAGTGGCTGCCTACGGTCGTGTCATTGCTGCACGAGCAGCAGGACTACATGGTCATCGTCGGAGCATTGCACCTGGTCGGCGGCGATGGCCTGGTACAGATGCTGCAGCAGGCAGGCTACCGCGTCGTACAGCATTGAGACGCGGTGTTCAGTGGAAGTGCAGAGCTCCGGCGCCGAACAGGCCGATCAGCCCCATCAGGATCAAATAGATAGCGACAATGTAGTTCAGCAGTCGCGGCACAATTAGAATAAGGACGCCGGCGATCAGCGAGGCGACCGGCCCGATGCTCAGATTGATGTTCATGTGGGTTCTCGATGCGTTACGAGGGGAAAGCTGCTGTTGGCAGCATAGCGCGCTGCATCGGGGAACCTCGAGACGGCGTACGTGCCTAACTGACAGGCCCTTGTCCTACGTGGGGGAGAGAGTTTGATGCCTATCAAGATCACGGTTGCGCTGATCGGTCTGCTGGCCATTGGGGCCGGCGCTCCACTGCTGGCCGCGCAGGCGAATCCTGCCGAGGCGCCCAGCATGAGCGATCCGACCGTCAACCAAGTCTTCGAGGCGGCGCGCACCGGCCATGTCGATCAGGCGCGGCAGATGATGGATCAGGTTCTGGCCAATCATCCGCACAGTGCTCGGGCGCATTACGTGGCGGCTCAGCTCGATGCCGATATGAAGAATTTCGGCGAGGCCAGGGATCAGCTCAAGACGGCGGAGGAAATTGACCCCGGTCTGTCCTTTGCCAATGCGCAGGCGGTCGCGGCGCTGCGCAAGCAGATCGGCCTTGCCGGGGCCGAGGCGGGGCCGGTGCGCGGCTCTGCTCCCGGCCCGGGCCTGGTCGCACGCTCACCGGGCCGGTCATTTCCTTGGCCGCTGCTCTGGATAGTCGGAGGAATCGTGTTGCTGGCGTGGCTGCTCATGCGCCGTCGTCAGGTCGTGGCGCCCGCCTATACGCCCTATCCGGGCACGATGCCCAATGCGGCAGCCGGACCCGCGCCGATGGTTCCGCCGGGCGGATTTCCCAGTGTCGTCGGCGGAGGGTCGGGCATCGTCGGGGGTCTGGCCAGTGGACTCGCGGTCGGTGCGGGGGTTGCAGCCGGCGAGGAACTGGTGCGCCATGCGTTCGAATCCAATCATGGGGCGGGCTCGGTGATGCCCGAGGCCGTGGCAGGCAGCGAAGCGCCGCCACCACCCAATGCCGACATGGGTGGAACCGACTTTGGAATCCGTGATGAAGGCGGATGGGATGATGGCGGCGGTGCATCCTCCAGTGATGACGGCGGCGACTGGACCTGAGACTGAAACCCGCGGCCGATGCCGCGCGCGTATCCGAGCGGCGGCAGCTGGAGGCCTGGCTAAGCCGCGCGTCAATCCTCGTGGTTGCCTACTACGTGCTGGCCTATTGGCTGCTGCCCAATTTCTGGCGCCTGATCGAGCGGCATCACCCGGCGCTGCAGGGACTGGCTACCCACGCCGTCACACGCGACGGCATCCCGGGTGACCCGATCAATGTCGCGCTGATCGCCAGCGAAGCGTCCCTGCAGCGCGCATTGCTCGCGGGCGGCTGGGTACCCGCCGATCCCATCACGCTCGAATCTTCGCTGCGCATCGCCGCCGACAGCGTCGTGCACCGGCCCTACGGAACTGCGCCGGTCAGCAATCTGTACTACTGGGGCCACAAGCAGGATCTGGTTTTCGAGCGGATGATCGGCGGCGATCCGCGTCGGCGCCATCACGTGCGATTCTGGAAATCTTCGGATCTGGACGATGAGGGCAGGCCGCTCTGGGTCGGCGCCGCCACCCTCGATACGCGCGCCGGCATCAGTCATCGCACGGGTCAGTTCACGCATCACATCGATGCGGCCGTCGACACGGAGCGCGACTTGTTGCTGGCGCAGCTCAGCGCCAGTGCCGCAGTCAAGGTCGAATGGATCGGTGCCTTCCAGAGGGCGCTCGGCGGCAGGAATGGCGGCGGCGATCCGTACGTTACCGACGGCCGCCTGCTGGTCGTTACGCTGCCATAGCGGCGCGCCCGGGCTTTCTTATATTCTGCGCCCCCCATGCCTTCAACACTGTCGATTTCCCATCTCACCAAGACCTACGCCTCGGGCCAGCAGGCACTCAAGGACATCAGTCTCGAAGTCAGGCGCGGCGAAATCTTTGCGTTGCTCGGCCCGAACGGGGCCGGCAAGACCACGCTGATCAACATCGTCTGCGGCATCGTCACGCCGAGCAGCGGCCGGGTCCTGGCCGATGGGCACGATGTCATGCGCGAGTATCGCGCCGCTCGCAGCCGCATCGGCCTGGTGCCGCAAGAGCTCACGACCGACATGTTTGAGACCGTGGTCGCCACCGTGCGCTACAGCCGCGAATTGTTCGGCGTCGGACCCAATCCGGCGTACATCGAGAAGTTGCTACGCGATCTGGCGCTCTGGGAGCGCAGAGCGGATTTGATCATGACCTTGTCGGGCGGCATGAAGCGGCGGGTCATGATCGCCAAGGCGCTCGCACACGAGCCGCAGATCCTGTTCCTCGACGAACCGACGGCCGGCGTCGACGTGGAATTGCGCCGCGACATGTGGATGCTGGTGCGCGGCCTGCGCGCGCGCGGCGTGACGATCATTCTGACCACGCACTACATCGAGGAGGCCGAGGAGATGGCCGACCGGATCGGCGTGATCCGCAAGGGCGAGCTCATCGTGGTCGAAGACAAGATCACCTTGATGCGTCGGCTCGGAACCAAACAGTTGACGCTGTACCTGCTCGAGCCGATGACGGAAGTGCCGCCGACGCTGCGGGGCTGGACGCTGACGCTGGCAGGCAACGGCACCGAGCTGCAGTATCACTTCAATGACGCAAGCGGCGAGCCGGCGGGTATTCCGGCGCTGTTGCGTCGCCTGAATGAGCTCGGCATCGGGTTTAAGGATCTGCACACCAGCCAGAGCTCGCTCGAGGAGATCTTCGTGAGCCTGGTCAGCGAGCGCACGGCGGCTGCGCAATGAGCAAGCTGGCATTCAATCGCCGCGGCGTATGGGCGATCTACAAGTTCGAGATGGCGCGATTCCGGCGCACGGTGCTGCAGAGCATCGTGACACCGGTGCTGACGACTTCGCTGTATTTCGTGGTCTTCGGCTCGGCCATCGGCGCGCGCATGTCGCAGGTCAACGGCGTGGGCTACGGCGCCTTCATCGTCCCGGGTCTGATCATGCTGGCACTGTTCACGGAGAGCCTGTCGAACGCCTCGTTCGGCATCTACATGCCGCGCTTCACCGGCACGATCTATGAGCTGCTGTCGGCGCCCGTCTCCGCGATCGAGATCGTGCTGGGCTACGTCGGGGCGGCGGCCACCAAATCGGTTCTGATCGGTCTGATCATCCTCGCCACATCGACCGTGTTCGTGCCGATCCGGATCCTGCATCCGGCCTTCATGATCGCATTCCTCGTGCTGACCGCGACCAGCTTCAGTCTGTTCGGTTTCATCCTCGGCATCTGGTCAAAAGGCTGGGAGCAACTGCAGTTTGTGCCGATGCTGGTGGTCACGCCGCTGACTTTTTTGGGCGGCGCCTTCTATTCGATCGACATGCTGCCGCCGGCCTGGCGCGCGGTGACCTTGTTCAACCCGCTCGTCTATTTGATCAGCGGCTTTCGCTGGAGCTTCTATGGCAGCGCGGACGTCAGCGTCATGACCAGCCTGTCATTCACGCTCGGATTCCTGGTACTGTGTCTGGTGCTGGTGGCATGGATATTCCACACCGGCTATCGGCTCAAGAACTGAGAAGGCGGCTACTGCGCGCTATAACCGCGGCCCTGAAAGCAAGCGATGACGGCACGTCGATAGTCGGGCGATCCGGCCGACGCGGCCTGGGAGGCCGCCCACTGATCGCACTGCATGCGGTCGCTGGACTGCTGGTCCTCACTCTGACCGTTGGCCGGATAGGCGTACACATGATCGCCGCCGTTCCCGGACGCGAACGCACCGGGCGGGATCGGTTGCGGCGCTGAGGCCGCCATTGCTGGCGCGGCATCGGCATTCGCCGCCGCACCCTCGTCATAATAAGAGCCGTCGTTCGGGCTTGGGGCGCTGCCCGCCGCCGCGGGTGGCGGGTCTGTCGCCACGTAGCCATCCGCCGTCGGGCTCCAGGTGTAATAAATGTCGTTGTAGTAGTAGTAGGGCACGCCTTGCCACCAGAACGTCGAGTAATACAGCGGCAGTAGCGGCAGGAACCAGGCGAATCCGGGCCCATAATAAGCGCCTGGCCAGAAGCGGCCGCCCCAGTAGCCGCCGCCCCAACGCGCATAGTTACGACCGACACCGTTACGACCGACACCGGGCCCGAATCCGCGGCCACGCAATCCGGTCGAGGCTACAGCGCCGCGGCCACCACCGACGGCGGCTGCAGAACGGGCGGCAACCGGCGCGCGTGCGTCGGCGAACGAGCCCGGATGAACACCGGCGCCGCCGGAAGCATAATGCTGCATCGCCACATGCGCGCCGCCGGCATAACCTGCAAAACTGCCTGCCCGCCCCGCGAAACCAACGGAATGACCGGAGAAACCCCCGGCGTGACTGGCGGAACCATGCCCCATTGAGCCGCCGCTGTGGCCACCGCCACCGTGGCCACCCCCACCGTGGCCACCGCCACCGCTATGCGCAAAGGCCGGTGCGCTCAGCCCCGTGAGCAACAGGGCTGCCGTGAGGACAAAGCGCGCGCTGTTGGTTGTCATGGATCCTCCAAGCGGCCATCCGCGCCCGAGCACGGACCGCCTCCGGCCAATTATACGGCGGCACCGCTAGCCCCGGGGCAGGTGTCATGGGCTATTGTGGCTATAGTACATAGCGCAGCAACGCCCTGGGCGTTGACGGGCCGCGCGGTCGCGGCGCAGTGTTGCGCCGCGACGCAGTAGGCATGGCCACATGCTACGGTGAGGCCTCATTCGGATGTTCAAGCGCATGAATGCCATCAGCCATGACGAGCCACTGAACGTCCCCGCGCAGCACCCTCAGGCGGGCTGCGAGCGTCTGATCCTGCCGCCACCGATGGCCTGGATCGGCACGGGCCAGAGCGATCCGGAGGCGGCGACATTGGCTCGCCTGCGTCCGGGCACGGTGCTCATGATGGGGGACAATCCGGCGCTGCCAAAAATGCCGGCGCGACCGCGATTGCTGGACTTCTTCCGCTGTCGCTTCACCGACATTACGGTCCGGCATCTGCTCTCGAGCGGCAAACGTGCGCTCGATGCCGGCCTTGAGCCCAAGATCGTCATGGCTTGTCTGCTGCACGACATCGCCAACGGCTGTCTGGTGCGCAGCGACCACGGTTACTGGGGGGCGCAAATGATTGCGCCCTATGTGAGCGAGGAGATCGCCTGGGCCGTCAAGTACCATCAGGCGCTGCGTTATTTTGCCGACGAGTCGGTCGGTTACGCTTACCCGGAATCGTACTTGCGCTTTTTCGGTGCCGATTACCAGCCGCCCGACTACATCCGCCGCGATGCCGAATTCGCCCGAGCGCATCGCTGGTACATGAGTTCGCGGCTCATCACGCTCTACGATATTTACTTCTTCGAGCAGTCCGCGCCGATCGATCCGGAGATCTTCACCGAGGTCATCGGGCAGCACTTTCGAGAGCCGGAGGAGGGACTGGGGTTCGACGGCTCACCGGTCGCACACATGTGGCGCACCATGATCTGGCCGAATAACTCGCTCTAAGGCGCTCTAAGCGCGCGGACCACGCGTCGTCCAACTCGGGGGTGCGCGGATCGGCGGGCGAGCGCTTAACGCCCGGTGGCGGCGTAAGCGTCCATCATGAGGCCCGTGCCGCCGCCCGAGACATGGGCGACCACAGCGGTGCGGCGATGGACTTTCGTCACCGAGCCAAGATCGATCGCGAAGGCAAGATTCACTTGCTGGCCCTTGCGCAACCCGAGTCCCGCGGTTCGCACGAACACGCCCGTGGCGCTTAGGTTAACGGCCTTGCACAAGCGGCGTACCCCGCCTGGCAGCATGATGTAGACCGTGGTGCGTGCGCGGTGTCGGGTATGCAGCCGTCGTTCCATCGTCGTACCCCTGGGCGGCCAATGAGGCCCTTGGAATTGCGGACGGTTTCATGGCAACCGACCGGCGCAACTATTATGCCTCAAGCTTTGACGTTGCCAAACGCGACTCGACATTAATCGTGCTGGACTTGAATCTGGCCGCCGCCGGCCGCTGCCTTGAGCTTCGTTATGGTGCAACGGCGCCCCGCCGGTGGCCACGCTCAAAGTCGATTTGACTTTTCAATGGATCCGGAACATATGCAGCTGTTCACGGCTTGGCAGGTTCTCGAAGTCTGGTTTTACGCGCAATTCGTTCATAGATCGTCTCCTTGCAATACAGTACGTCAAATTGATAGTTCGTCGTACATACGGTATTGCAGGGGTGGTTGTTTGCTTTACAAGCGAATTTGGACATAAGAGGCGCGGCAGACGCGCGGCGCATGCAGCCGGTCACTCGCGGCGCGGCGCGTAATGCCGCTCAGGCGAGGAAGCGGCGGATCTCGCTGCTGAAGCGCGCGATGTCGACCAGGAAGGCGTCGTGGCCCTCGAGCGAAGGCAGGCGCACGAAGCGCGTCGGCACGGCGTTCTGCTCGAACGCCTGCGCAATCGCTGCCTGCTCGTGAATCGGGAACAGCATGTCGCTCTCGACCCCGATAACCAGCACCGCTTCGCTGCTCACGGCGCGCAAGGCCGCGGCATAGCTGCCACCGTGCTCGGCCAGGTCGAAGCGGTCCATGGCGCTCGAGAGATACAGATAGCAATTGGGATCGAAGATGCGCGTGAAGCGTTCCGCCTGCGCTTCGAGATAGCCCTCGATGGCGAAGCGCGGCGCGAACTGGCTGAGCTTGCCGGCATTGCCGCCGAGCGGTTCGCGCCCGAAGCGCTGACGCAATTCCGCGGCCGAGCGGTAAGTGATCGTGCCGAGCTTGCGCGCCAGGCGCATGCCGCTGCGTGGCGGAGTCGCTGGCGCGTAGTGACCGCCCTGCCAATCCGGGTCGCGCAGGATCGCCTCACGCTGCACCGAACGCAGCGCAATCGCAAACGGCGAAGCCGCGGCGCTACCCGAAATGCTGATCAAGCGGCGCGCTGCCCGCGGAAACTGCGTCGCGAACGCGAGTACCGACATGCCGCCGAGCGAGGCGCCGACCACGGCGGCTAGCCGCTCGATGCCCAGTGATTGCACGGCGGCGAAGGCCGAGCTGGCGATGTCCTCGACGGCGAGCTCGGGAAAGTCTACGGCGTAGCGCTGACCGGTGGCCGGATCGATCGATGCCGGACCGGTCGAGCCGAAACAACTGCCGAGCGAATTCATGCACAGCACGAAGTAGCGGTTGGTATCGAGCGCCAGACCCGGACCTATCATGCGTTGCCACCATCCCGGCGTCGGATCCTGCTCGGTGGCAGCCGCATGCGCCGAGGGGGACAACCCCGTGAACAGCAGGATCGCGTTGTCGCGCTCGGCATTCAGCCGGCCCCAGCTTTCGTAGGCGATTTGCGCTGCATACAGCGAACCCCCGCGGTACAGAGCGAACGGATTGGGCAGCGCTACGCCGGTCACGGCGCTGACCGTCCGCTCGAGCGGCGCGCGGCGGTCACGCGCCGCGCGCTCAGGGTTCCGGGTCCGAGCCATCGTTGATGCCTTCGAAGAGCGGGGTCGAGAGATAACGTTCTGCGGTGTCGGGCAGCATCGCCAACAGCACCGTGCCTTGCGGCGCATCGCGCGCCAGATTGAGTGCCGCCGCTACCGTGGCGCCGGCCGAGGTACCGCAAAATATGCCTTCCTGGCGCGCAAGCGCCCGCGCAGTGGCAAACGCCTCCGCGTCGCTGACCGTCACGGTGCGATCCGGCACGGAGCGATTGAGCACCGCCGGCACGAAGTCGGGTGTCCATCCCTGGATCTTGTGCGGCGTAAAAGGCTTGCCGGCGAGCATGGCGGCCGCCTCCGGCTCGGCGGCGATGATGCGTATGTCCGGGCGCGCAAGATGCAGCATCTCGCCCGCGCCGGTCAGCGTCCCGCCCGTGCCCCAGCCGGTTACGAAGAAGTCCAGCCGCCTGCCTGCGAAGTCCGACAGGATCTCCGGCCCGGTGGTGTTGCGGTGATAGGCGGGGTTGGCGGGATTCTCAAACTGCCGCGCCAGGAACCAACCATGTTTCTGCGCAAGCTGCTCCGCCTTGCGCACCATGCCGGTACCGCGCTCGGCCGCCGGCGTCAGAATTACGCGCGCCCCGAGCATGCGCATGATCTTGCGCCGCTCCACCGAGAAGGTCTCGACCATGACCGCGACGAAGGGGTAGCCCTTGGCCGCGCAGACCATGGCGAGTGCGATTCCGGTGTTGCCCGAAGTGGCTTCGACCACCGTCTGGCCCGGCTTGAGCGTGCCGCGAGCTTCGGCGTCCTCGATAATCCCAATGGCCAGACGGTCCTTGACCGACGAGCCCGGGTTAAAAAACTCGCACTTGACGTACACCGACACGCCGCTGGGTGCCAGCCGTTGCAGGCGCACGATCGGAGTACGCCCAATCGTGCCGAGAATGCTCTCGTAAATCATTGGCTCGCGGACCGCATCGGTGCGTTGGGGCGATCACTCTAATCTGCCGGCGCCGGCCGATCGATAAATAGAAGGCCATTTTTTAATAACGAATTGTTATGATCCGGCGCATCGTTTGGCCGTATCGTGCCGAAGCATGAATTTTCATCAACTGCAGTACGCGGTCGCGATCGCGCGTCACGGCCTGTCGGTGACGCAGGCCGCTTCCGCGCTCGGCACTTCGCAGCCGGCGATCAGCCGCGCGCTCAAGGCGCTCGAACGCGAGCTCGGGTTCGATTTATTTGTGCGCGAGGGCCGGGCGTTCTCGCGCATTACGCCGCAGGGTACCAAGGTGCTCGAATATGCCAATCGCGCACTGGCTGAAATCGACAGCCTCAAGGCGGTGGCCGCAGACCTGAATCAGGACAATCGCGGCACGCTCTCGATAGCGACCACGCACACTCAGGCGCGCTACGTGCTGCCTCCCGTGGTGCACGCTTTCCGCGAGCGCTACCCCGAAGTCGAATTGCATCTGCACCAGGGCACTTCCGAGCAGATTGGGGAAATGGTGGCCACGGATCGAGTACAACTCGCCATCGCAACCGGCTCGGACGGCCTGTTTCCCGGGCTGGTGTTGCTGCCGGTGTATCGCTGGTATCGGCAGGTCATCGTGCTCAAGCACCATCCGCTCGCGCGCGTCGAGCGCCTGACGTTGCAGGATCTCGCCCCCTATCCGCTGGTGACGTACGTTTTCAGCTTCACCGGCTCCTCTTCGCTGCACACCGTGTTTGCCCGCGAAAACCTCACGCCAAAGGTGGCGTTGACCGCACGCGACTCGGACGTCATCAAGACCTACGTGCGTCTGGGGCTGGGCGTCGGCATCGTCGCCAGCGTGGCCATCGATCCGGCGCAGGACAGCGACTTTGCGGTCATAGACGCCTCGCATCTGTTTCCGATCCATACCACCTGGATCGGCTTTCGCCGCGGTACCTTGCTGCGCAACTTCGCCTACGACTTCATCCAGCTGTTTGGGCCGCATCTGACGCGTCGGCTGGTCGATCGGGCAATCGATGCACGCGATACCGAGGTCCAAGCCGAGCTGTTCCGCAAGATTTCCCTCCCCGTGCGGTGAGCTCGGCCGCATGAGCGAGCGGCTGCAAAAGCTGCTGGCCGCGGCCGGTCTCGGCTCGCGGCGACAGATCGAGCAATGGATCCGCGGCGGCAGAATCACCGTTGATGGTCATATTGCGACACTCGGCGAACGCTCGGCTGCCGGCGCCGATATCCGTCTGGATGGTCGCCGGCTCGAGTTGCCCGTCGAGGCGCAGGCCAACCGCGAAGTGCTGCTCTATCACAAGCGTGCAGGCGAGGTGACCACGCGGTCGGACCCGGAAGGCAGACCGACGGTGTTCGAACATCTGCCCATGCCACGCCAGGGGCGCTGGGTGGTGATCGGGCGGCTCGATGTCAATACCACCGGCCTGCTGCTGTTCACAACCGACGGGGCGCTCGCTCACCGGCTCATGCATCCTAGCGGCCGGATCGAGCGCGAGTACCGGGTGCGCGTGCGCGGTTGCCCGTCCGCCGCTACGCTCGAGCAGTTGCGCGCAGGGCTTGTGCTCGAGGACGGGCCGGCGCGCTTCGATGTGATTGAGGCGCTGGGCACCGGGGAGGGCGCGCATGCCTGGTTCAGGGTGATCCTGCATGAGGGGCGAAATCGCGAGGTGCGGCGCCTCTGGCAGGTGGCGGGTTTTGAAGTCAGCCGACTCGCGCGCGAACGCTATGGCTCGGTGCGACTGCCTGTGGACCTGCGGCCAGGGCACTGGCGGCGACTCAGTCATGTTGAGGCGGCGGGATTATGAGGCTAAAAACCGCAATCATGACGACAAAATCGGCTAACAATAGCCGATCATCGCCAATCGCGGTTGCTATGATGACTGCACTGATCTGTGCTGCGGCCTGGGCCGAACCGCCCGTGGAGCCGGCGGCGCCAAGCTCACTGCCCGATAACGCAGCGGCAGTGGGTACTGCGGCAGCCGATGCTGCGGCAGCCGATTCCGGGCAGGTCAGCGCCGCGGCGCCCGACACCACGCTGGTGCGCATCACGAGCAGCTTCGACGTGAAGTACGCCTCCGCGGTGCTGCGGCAGGTCGCGAAGCTCATGCGCGGGGGCTTCGTGCGCAAAGACGCGGAGGCAGTGGCGCGGAGCATTCACTTGTTGCCGGCCGACCAGTCGCGGCACTGGGACTTTTCGGTCACGTACAAGCGCCAGAGCTATCCGCTGCAGATTCGCGCGCGGCTGGATGACTTCGGCATGCTCGACCTGGATTTCTATTGCGCTCCCAGTGTCGCTGGGGCCGTACGCGGTGCGGTCGACGGCTATTTGAATTCTCGGGGGCTGTAGCGGATGTAATCTGGCCCGTTTTCTGCATTGACAGGTCGGGGTGCTGAAATCACAATACGCGGCTCGTTTTTCGCGGAGGGGTACCCAAGCGGCCAACGGGAGCAGACTGTAAATCTGCCGGCTTACGCCTTCGTAGGTTCGAATCCTACCCCCTCCACCACGGGGTGGTCAGGATCCGAAGGCGCCAGAGTCGGAACGGAGCGGGTTGGGTAACTCCGACGTCATCAACCAAGGCGGGTGTAGTTCAATGGTAGAACCTCAGCCTTCCAAGCTGATGACGTGGGTTCGATTCCCACTACCCGCTCCATTGACCCCGCCGCCCACGTAGCTCAGTCGGTAGAGCACGTCCTTGGTAAGGACGAGGTCACCGGTTCGATTCCGGTCGTGGGCTCCAGAGACGTTCGGGCTGGAGTTTTTTTGTAGCGGACGCGCCGCGCGCGCAGCGCGAATCGCGTCGATGTTGGCCGAAGGCCTTTTGAGGAGTTCTCGTCGTGTCGAAAGAAAAATTTGAACGCACCAAGCCGCACGTAAACGTGGGGACGATTGGGCATGTGGATCATGGCAAGACGACGCTGACGGCGGCGCTGACGAAGGTGATGGCCGAGACGTACGGCGGGACGTTCATGGCCTACG
>DATNHF010000058.1:0-5955 GCA_035605115.1 Steroidobacteraceae bacterium
CGTCGCCGCACTCGAGCGCGTGCCTTACAGCCTGCTCGCGCTGCCGCTGCGCTTGGCGGTCGCCACGGTGTTCTGGAACTCCGGCACGACCAAGCTCGCCAATTGGGACGCAACGCTGCAATTGTTCGAAGATGAGTACAAAGTGCCGCTGCTGCCCCCCGACCTGGCGGCGCACATCGGTGCATCGATCGAATTGTCCACGCCGGTGCTGCTGGTGCTCGGCCTGCTCACGCGGCCGGCCGCCCTGGTACTGCTCGGCATGACGAGCGTCATCGAGGTGTTCGTATACCCCTTGGCCTGGCCGACCCATATCCAGTGGGCAGCCATGCTGCTGGTGCTGCTGTGCCGCGGCGCGGGCGGCCTCTCGGTGGACCACTGGATCGTCCGGCGCTGGGCATCAGCGCCCCGGAGCGCCGCGCCGGCACTGTCACAATAGGGGGAAGTTCGTACTGGCGCCTGCTGCGCATCTGAGCTATTCTCAGATGCAATTGCGACTGATTCGCATTTGAATTGTCGGGGCGCAGTCATGGATTCTCATGTGAATTGGCACGCGGTCGGCGCGAAGGTCGAGCCCGCGTGCGAGTTGCAGTCTCTCGCTGCGCTGCACAAGGGGGCACGCGGAGTTGTGTTCGCCGTGGGTAGCGCGGGTCTGGCCGCTACGCCGATCGGCGATGTGGCCGGCTCGACGGTGGCCCGGCGGCTGCTCGAGCTCGGATTCATTCCGGGCGAGCGCATCGAGGTCATCGAGGAGATTCGACCCGGGAGCGATCCGATCGCCGTGCGCATCGGCGCTTCGATGTTTGCATTGCGCCGGCGCGAGGCCCAGGCAGTGCTCGTGCAGCTCGAGCATCCCGAGGCCCTGTGACCCGAGACCTTCCCGACATCGTGACGCGTCGCGTTGCGCTGGTGGGGGCACCGAACTGCGGCAAGACGGCGCTGTTCAATCGGCTCACGGGCAGCCGCCAGAAAGTCGCCAATTACCCGGGCGTCACCGTCGAGCGCAAGGAAGGCGCCTTCTTCAGCGGCCACCGCCGGCTGCTGTATCGCGTCATCGATCTTCCGGGTACCTACAGCCTGGCACCGACCTCGCTCGATGAGGCGATTACGCGCGATGTGGTGACCGGGCGGCTGCAGAGCGAGACGCCGCCGGAAGTGATCGTCTGCGTGCTCAATTCGACCAATCTGCGGCTATCGTTGCGCCTGGCGCTCGAGCTCAAACGCCTCGGCATCCCGATGCTCGTCGCCTTGAACATGAGCGATCTGGCCGCTCGCCGCGGCTTCAAGCTCGATCGCGAGGCGCTCGCGCGCGAGCTCGGGCTCACCGTCGTGGACACGGTGGCCGTCAAACCGAAGGGCGAGGCCGCACTGCTGGCCGCGCTCGATACGCTCGAGCTCGGCGCACCGCACGAACCCTTCGCGATCCCCGCGGTCTCCGATGCGGAATTGACCGCAACGCAGCACGAGGCGCGACGCATCCTCCTGGCCGCCGGCTATGTCGAGCCGCTGCGCGACCGCGCGCTCGCGCGCCTTGACGGGATCGTGATGCATCCGATCGCAGGCCCGGCGCTGCTCGCGGTGGTGCTGTTCCTGATGTTCCAGGCGGTGTTCAGCTGGGCTCAGGCGCCGGTGGCCTGGATCACCGCCGCCATGGGTGCGTTCGGCCACCTGGTGCAGCTCTCGCTCCCGGCAGGTCCTCTGCGCAGTCTGCTGGTCGGCGGGATGATCGCCGGAGCCGGCAGCGTGCTGGTATTCCTGCCGCAGATCCTGATCCTGTTCTTTTTCATTCTGCTGCTCGAGGACAGCGGCTATCTGCCGCGCGCCGCCTTTCTGCTCGATCGGCTCATGGGCAGCATCGGGCTGTCCGGCCGGTCCTTCATCCCGCTGCTGTCGTCCTTCTCCTGCGCCATCCCGGGCATCATGGCGACGCGCACCATTCCGAATCTCAGGGATCGGCTGGCGACCATACTGCTCTCGCCGATGATGACCTGTTCAGCGCGGCTGCCGGTCTATGCGCTGATCATCGGCGCGTTCATTCCGAGGCGCTCGGTAGGGCCGTTCAATCTGCAGGGTCTGGTGCTGTTCACGCTCTATCTGGCCGGCGTTGCCGGTGCGGTGATCGTGGCCTTGATCATGCGCCGCGCGACCCTGCGCTCGAGCTATCAGCCGTTGCTCATGGAGTTGCCGGAATACCATTGGCCCAACCTGCGCAATCTGCTCACCGGGCTCTGGGAGCGCACGCAGATCTTTCTGAGCCGGGTTGGCACCATCATCCTCGCCCTCATGGTGTTGCTGTGGTTCCTCGCCAGCTATCCGCAGCCGCCCGCGGATGCCACAGGACCTGCGATCCGCTACAGCTTCGCCGGCATGCTGGGGGCGGAACTCGAGAGCATTTTCCGGCCGCTCGGATTCAACTGGCAGATCTGCGTGGCGCTGGTGCCGGGCCTTGCTGCGCGCGAGGTCGTGGTCGGGGCGCTCGGCACGGTCTATTCCTTATCGGGCAGCGGTGGCGCCGACGTCGCGAACGCGCTGCGTCCGATGCTCAGCAGCGGCTGGAGCTTTGCGACCGCATTGTCGCTGCTGGCCTGGTATGTGTTCGCGCCGCAGTGCCTCTCGACCCTCGTGACCGTGCGGCGCGAAACCAATTCCTGGCGCTATCCGCTCATCATGACGGGCTATCTGTTCGTGATGGCCTACGTGTTCGCATTCGTGACCTATCGCATCGCGCTGATGCTCGGCGCGGGAGGCTAAAGCGTGCTGCTGCAGCAAATCATCATCGCTGTGCTGGTGTTGTTCGCCGCGATCTACGTGCTCTGGAGCTTCATGCCCATGCAGCGGCGTCAATGGCTGCTCGATCTGCTCGCCACGCGCGGCCTGGCCGGGCGGGCCGCCGCCGCCCATCGCAAGCGGCTCTCGACCCCCGGCTGCGGCAACTGCGCCGCGGCGGACGAGCACGGCAAAGCGCAGCGGCACTGAGGTGGGCGCAGGCGCTGCTACGGCCTCAATGCACACCCGGCAGTGGAGCGAGTTGTGTCCAGGGGCTACCCATCAAACCCAAGCGGCCGACTACTCATCCAAATCAATGCCGGGTGAATGGCCGAGCTCTTCTTTGACGTGACCACCCGTTTCCCGTTCATGGCCGATGTCCTTTGCCCCCTCGGTTTTTTGGCGCCGAAGTCGCAACCAATTTTCGCGCGCTTGGCGCCGCTCCTCCTCTAGTGAGAATGATTGCAGTGGCGGGTAGTTCCTCTGCGTTCGCTCGATTGCATTACCCGGTTCCGAAATTTTGTCGCCCTGATCCGGATTGTCATTGTCTAATTCTGTCGCTCTGAACGGCTCATGCAGTGCAAATACGCGCGCGACGGTGTCCACAAACGATTCTGCTCGGGCCAAGCATTCAGCTGCATCTTTTGGGTCGATTTCGGTTCCCGAATAGTCCGCGCGCAACCGCAGGGCTTCCGCGCGGCCTAACGCGGCGGCCAGCACAGGATCAATGCGCCCCGATTGAACCGCGTGCTGTGCAAATGCAGCGATCACTCCGTTGTGCGTTCGAGGCAATTCATTTTCCGTGACGCCGGCGCTCAGAAGGGCAGCGCGCGCAACGTTAAACATTGCGTAATACGATCTGTTGACCGAACTGTCGGTATCCTCATCGCGCAAATCTAGCCGCGCACTTTTCAAGGCTCGCTCACTCTTCCGAACCAGGTCACGAATGAACTTCGACATCGTCACAGGATTATCCCTTCGCGGGCAATATTCCGCAGGAAGCTTGGCCGTGTGAATCTCTCCGGGTGGACCCAATCTTTTAATGAAATTGGAACCGGTTGAATTAAGATTCCGGTATCGAGAAACACATAATAAGCTAGCTCGGCCAACTTCCCGAGAAGCTGCCCATCGTCGGCGCCCTCGGCGACGATCAGTGCGAGATCGGCATCGCTGTCCGCTGTGCCTTCCCCACGAGCTCTCGAGCCATAGAGAATGGCATGTTCGACCCGAAAATCAGCGGGAAGCCGCGCGAGGAACGCGCGGATTGCGGCTTCGGTATCTGGATCCAGAAATTTCATGAGCGCCATTTTGGGTACAAGGGCCGCAGGCAGGCAACTGGATGTGTGCGAACGGTAGTGGTGGTCGTACTCCGAGGAGATGACTTCAATCACACGGACATCACGGCGACTGCCTACTGAGCTCGCTTCAGTGCGCTCGGGGCCGTGCCAGATTGACTCATCGAAATGAGTCATTCAGACTCACCACATGGCTAAACGGCTTCAGGTCATTCTTCAGGACGCAGAATACCGTCAGATCAAGCGCTTGGCGCAGTCGCGTCATCTGTCCATCGCTGCCTGGGTTCGCCAGGCGCTCGCGGTGGCGCGGCGCAAGGAACCGCTGGGTGACGGCGGTAAGAAACTCGACATTATTCGTGCTGCCGCCCGCCATAACTATCCAACTGCTGATATTGAGCCCATGCTTGCAGAGATCGAGCGCGGTTACCGTACGCCTGAAACGCCATGATCTTCATCGATTCGAACGTCCCCATGTATCTCGTGGGCGGGCCGCATCGTCATAAGACAGATGCTCAGCGGCTGCTGGAGAAGCTCGTCAGCGAGCGCGAGCGCTTGGTCACGAGCGCCGAGGTGCTGCAGGAGATCCTGTATCGATACGTCGCGATCGATCGTCGGGACGCCATTCAGCCGGCCTTCGATGCACTGCTTGGAGTGGTCGATGAAGTACTGGCGATCGAGCACGGTGCCGTCGCGAGAGCGAAGACGATTATCATGGGACATCGCGCTATATCCGCACGCGATGCGTTGCATCTGGCTGTGATGGAGCAGCACGGTGTAGCGCAAATCGTCAGCTTCGATGCCGGCTTTGACAATTTTGCCGGAATCGTGCGCTTGTCCTAAGACCCGCCGGAGAATGCTAGCATCACTCCCCGATGCGTAATCGATGGCTCCCCGTTGTTGTCGCGGCGTACGTTTTCACCGCCGCCTGTACTTCGCCGAGCACGCGATCCGTTGCCGTCGAGTCGCGCATCGCCGCACAGAACGCGCTGTTTGAGCAGCAGTATCAATCCGACCTTCGGGCAGATCCCGAGCTCGCCACCGCCTACGGCGACTATCGCTATAACGATGAACTGAACGACTATTCCATTGCGGCCATCAAGCACCGGCACGAGCGCGACCGGGAGTTTCTGCTGCACTTGAAGGCCATCGCGACCACGGGCTTCTCCGAGCAGGACGCGCTGTCCCACGAAGTTCTGCAGCACGTGCTGCAGCAGCGCATCGAGGACTGGCGCTTCAGGGAATACGAGATGCCTGTGAGCCAGATGGACGGTCCGCACGTCCGCCTCGCCGATCTGCCGCTGGCCGTGCCGTTCGACTCGGTGCAGCACTATGAGGACTACATCGCCCGGCTGCATCAGATCCCGCGCGTTTTCGCCCAGACCGAGGAAGTGCTGCGCGCCGGCATGCGGGACCATCTCATGCCGGTACGCTTCCTGCTCGAGAAAGTCCCCACGCAGTGCCAGGGCATCGTCGCCGCGGATCCCTTCCTGCTGCCCACCCAACAATTTCCTGCCAGCATCTCCCCGCAGGAGCAGCAGCGTCTGACCCATGCAATCACCGACGCAGTCGTACACGAAGTCCTACCGGCCTATGAGGCCTTTGGCAGCTTCATTGCCACGCAGTACGCACGCTCCGGCCGCAGCACGCTCGCCGTCACTTCACTGCCGGGTGGCAAGCAGCGCTATTTGAACGACGTCCGTAGCCGCACCAGCGTCAGTGCTCTGAGCCCCGAGCAGATTCACCAGCTCGGCCTGCGTGAGATCGATCGCATTGAGGCTGATATGCTCAGCATCGCGCACCAGCAAGGCTTCGCGGATCTGGCGTCGTTGCGCGAGTCGCTTAAAAACAACCCCAGATATCGACCCACCTCCGCCGAACAGATCGTCGATGATTTCCG
>DATNHF010000059.1:0-69931 GCA_035605115.1 Steroidobacteraceae bacterium
TCTGCCCGGATTGCGTCGTGGCATCCTGCTGCTCGCGATCGAGAGTCTGCTGACGCGACTGCCGCCCGTGCCGTACGTGCAGGCGCGCAGCTTCGAGCTGCAGCGGGGGGAGCCGCTAGCAATCGAGCCGCTGCGTCTGCGCCTCGCCCAATCCGGCTACGCCAGCGTCGGTCAGGTCAGCAGCCCCGGGGAGTTCGCGCTGCGCGGCTCGCTGTTCGACGTCTTCCCGATGGGCTCGCCTGCCCCGGTGCGGGTCGATCTGCTCGATGAGCGCATCGAATCCATCCGGCGCTTCGATCCGGACTCGCAACGCTCGCTCGAGAGCGTCGAGCAGCTGCGCCTGCTGCCGGCACGCGAGCTGCCGCTGGATGCCGAGGCGGTGCGCGCCTTTCGGCGCCGCTTTCGCGCGCGCTTCGAAGGCGACATCACGCGCATGAGCGTCTATCGCGGGGTCAGCGAGGGCATCGCACCGCCCGGTATCGAGTTTTATCTGCCGTTGTTTTTCGATAGCACGGCGCAGATCACCGACTACGTGCCGCCCGACGCGGTGGTCGCGAGCGATGTCGGGCTGCACGCTGCGCTCGAGCGCGCCTGGGAGGGTATCGGCAGCCGCTACGAGGATCGGCGACACGACATCGAGCGGCCGCTGCTGCCGCCGAACGAGGCGTTCGTCGAGCCGGCGGCACTGCACGCCACACTCGCAGCCCGAGCCAGCGTCAGCATCGAGCGTTTTGCGGAGGGCGCGCCCGGGCACGCCGGCGCTCATCACGACTTCGCCAGCACCGCGCCGCCGGATTTCCGGCTCGATGCGCGGGCGGCGCAACCCCTGGCGCCGCTCACGAATTTTCTGGCGAGCTACCCCGGTCGAGTGCTGATTGCAGCCGACTCGCCGGGGCGGCGCGAAGTCATCGCCGAGATGCTGGCGGCGCACGGCCGCCGACCGCGCGCGCTGCAGTCGTGGCAGCAATTCGTCAATGGCGATGCGCGCTTGAGTATCCACGTCGCCGAGGATATTGCCGGGCTGGCGCTGTCCGAACCGCCGCTGCTGCTGCTGAGCGAAGCGCAGCTGTTCGGTTCCCGGGCGCGACAGGAACGCCGCCGGCGCACCGCCGTGTCCGATCCGGCCACCATTCTGCGTGATCTGCAGAGCCTCGAGCCGGGCGCACCGGTCGTGCACGACACCTACGGCGTCGGCCGCTACGTCGGGCTGCAGCGCATGGAGATCGCAGAACAAAGCAACGAGTTCCTGGTGCTCGAGTACCGCGACGGCGATCGCGTCTATGTGCCCGTGCATGCGCTGCATCTGGTCAATCGCTATACGGGCGGCGCACCGGAAGCGGCGCCGTTGCACAAGCTCGGGACCGATCAATGGGCGCGCGCGCGCCGCCGGGCCGCCGAGGCCGTGCGGGATGTGGCCGCCGAACTGCTCGAGCTGCACGCACGCCGCGCCGCTCATCGCGCGACACCGCTGCTGGCGCGCGATCTGGAGTACCAGACTTTTGCCAACGGCTTCCCGTTCGAAGAGACGGCCGATCAGGCACAGGCCATCAAGCAGGTTCTCAACGACATGCAGTCGGTCAAGCCGATGGACCGCGTGGTCTGCGGCGATGTCGGCTTCGGCAAGACCGAAGTGGCGATGCGCGCCGCGTTCGTCGCGGTGCAGGCCGGGCGCCAGGTGGCGGTGCTGGTGCCGACCACGCTGCTGGCGCAACAGCACCTGCAGAGCTTCCGCGATCGATTCGCCGACTGGCCGGTACGCATCGAGGCCCTGTCGCGCTTTCGCTCGAGCGCCGAGGCTGCATCGGTGCTGCACGGGCTCGAGCGTGGCACGGTCGACATCGTGATAGCGACTCATCGGTTGCTGCATGCCGACGCGCGTTTCAGCGGTCTCGGCTTGATCATCGTCGATGAGGAGCACCGCTTCGGCGTGCGCGACAAGGAACGGCTCAAGGCCTTGCGCGCCGAAGTGCACGTGCTGACGCTCACCGCGACACCGATACCGCGAACGTTGAACATGGCATTGGGAGGCCTGCGCGATCTGTCGCTGATCACCACGCCGCCGGCGGCGCGTCTGGCGATCAAGACCTTCATCATCGAATGGCACGCGCCGACACTGCGCGAGGCGGCACTGCGCGAGCTGCGGCGCGGCGGGCAGGTGTATTTCGTCCACAACGAGATCCAGAGCATCGAGAAGGCCGCCGCCGACATCGCCCGACTCGTGCCCGAAGCGGACGTGCGCATCGGTCACGGCCAGATGCGCGAGCGCGAACTCGAGCAGCTCATGGTCGACTTCTATCACCGGCGATTCAATCTCCTGGCATGCACCACGATCATCGAGAGCGGCATCGACGTGCCGAGCGCCAACACGATATTGATCGACCGCGCCGATCGCCTGGGACTGGCACAGCTGCACCAGCTGCGCGGCCGCGTCGGACGCTCGCACCATCGCGCCTACGCCTATCTGATCGTTCCCTCGCGCAAGCACCTGGCCGGCGATGCGGCCAAGCGCCTCGAGGCGATCGAGTCGCTCGAGGAACTCGGGGCGGGCTTCGTGCTCGCAACCCACGATCTGGAAATCCGCGGCGCCGGCGAATTCCTGGGCGAGGCGCAGTCGGGCGAGCTCAGCGAGGTCGGCCTGAGCATGTACCTGGACATGCTCGAGCGGGCGGTACGGGCGATGCGCGACGGACGCGAGCCGATGCTGGACCGGCCGCTGGCGGCCGTGAGCGACATCGAATTGCACGTCGCCGCACTGTTGCCGGAAGACTACGTCAGCGATGTGCATCTGCGCCTGGCGCTCTATCAGCGTATCGCCGCCGCCGATGCCGCCAGCCTCGAAGACATGACCGCGGAGCTCATCGATCGCTTCGGTGCCTTGCCCGAACCGGCCAAACACCTGCTGCAGTTGGCGCGACTGCGGCTGCGCGCGCGTGAGCTCGGCATCCGGCGGTTCGAGCTCGGACCGAGCGGCGGCAGCGTCCTGTTCGAGGAGCAAAACCGCATCGATTCGGCGCGTCTCATCAGCCTGCTGCAGCGTCAGGCTCAGGAATACCGGCTCGAGGGACCGCTGAAGCTGCGCATTACGCGCGCCATTGCGCAGTCGGATCAGCGCTTCGTGCGCGCCGACGCGCTGCTGTCCTACCTGGCTTCGGGCTGAGCGCGGCGCCCTGCTACCATAGCCGCATGTGCGAAGTGTGCCGAAACAACCGTGGTGGTTCGAGCGCCGCCCTGTGCTTGCTGTGGGCGCTTGCGGCTCTAATCGTCCCGTGGCGGGCCTTCGCGCAACAGCTCGGCACACAGTATGTGGTCGAGATCATCGTGTTTCGCGACTCCAGCGTTGGCGCCGCCGAGGACTGGAATGCCGCGCCACCGGGCCGGGGCTTCGGCAACGAAAGCACGCGCGGCGGCGCACCGCAGGTGCTGCGCGTGCTGCCGCCGAGCGACTACCGGCTCGCAGGGGTGGAAAGCACTCTGCGCAGCAGCGGCAGCTGGCATCCGATCGCGCACGCCGCCTGGGTACAGACGGCCGCAAACTGGGGCACGCATATCGGCGTGCCGCTGGCGGACCTCGGCATCAGCAGCCCGGGTCTTTCCGGTTCGGTGTACCTGGAACGCGCGACTTACCTGCACTTGGGGGTTGAGCTGCGCCTGGGCGCGGGCACAACCAACTACACCATCGATGAGATGCGCAGCATCAAGTACAACGAGCGTCAGTACTTCGACCATCCGGCCTTCGGCGTCATCGCCGTGGTATCGCCCATCTCCGGCGCCGCGGCCGCCACCCGATAATCCGCCGTCATGGCGAGCGACGCCGTTACATTCGAGCTGCTGGACGCCGATGCGCCGTGCTGGGCACCGACGGTGCGCGCGCTGTTTCGCGAATACGCGGACTGGCTGCAGGTGGACCTGTGCTTCCAGAACTTCGAGGCCGAACTGGCCGGATTGCCTGGGGCCTATGCGCCGGCGCGCGGTGGCGCGCTGCTGCTGGCACTGTGCGCCGGCGAGCCCGCCGGCTGCGTGGCGCTGCGCGCGCTGGAGACGGGTATCTGCGAAATGAAGCGCCTGTGGGTGCGCGAGAGGTTCCGCGGCCACGGCCTCGGAGAGCGGCTCGCGCGCGCGGTGCTCGCTCGTGCGCTCGCCGGCGGTTATGAGGCCATGCGGCTCGATACCTTCCCAAAGATGGATCGCGCCCTCAAGCTCTATGCCGGCCTCGGTTTTCGCGAAGTGCCGCGCTACTACGACAACCCGCTGCCCGAGGCCATCTTCCTGGAAAAGCGCCTACGGGCCTCGAACACCCCTCAGGGCGCAGCCGGCGGCAGATCGAGCGAGCTGCCCGAATAACGCGTCCAGGTCTGGTTGCGCCCCAGCAGCGATAGGCCGATGAAACCGCGCACCTTGAGGCGGTCGCGCTCGAGTGGCTCGATGCGGCACTGGTAGGTACGGCCGCTATCCGGATCGTAAATCGTGCCGCCCGCCCAACGGCCCTCGCCCTCCGGTCTGAGGCCCCGCACGATCACCTGGCCGCGCAGGATCTGCTGCCGCAGCACCGGGTCGGGGTTGTGCGTGTCGAGCCGATGCGGCGCATTGCCGCCGATGATGCGGCCCTGGTAGGTGCCCTCGGCGGTGCGTGTGATCTCGATGATGCCGACGACGCCGTCGTGCGATTCGGTCAGCCAACGGCCGATAATGGCCGCACCGTCGGCATCCTGCGCCTGGCTCGCAGCGGCCATCAGGCCCCACCAGGCCAGTGCGGCCACGGCCAGGCCGGCTGCGATGCGTGTGTTCGAAAGGCATCGCCCTGCGCGCGGCATGCTCAACCCACATCTTCCGGACGCAGCACGGCGATCGGCGCATCGTGATCTTCTTTGGCACGCGCCAGGGCCTTCATCGCCGCCTGCACGAGCACATCGGCACTCTGCTCGCCGCTGGGCGTTAGACTGGCGGCACCGATGCTGACCGAAACGAATTTCTGCCGCCGTGCGGCGCGCGGATGATGAATGTGCTGACCGAGCACCTTCTGTGCGACCGAGGCGGCAAATGAGGGCACGGTTTCGAGGTCCGGATTGCGCACCAGCGCGACCATGCGGCCCCCTTCCCAGCGCGCCACGACATCGGCGCCGCGTCTGAAGGCAGTGCCGATCACGCCGGCGACGCGGCGAATGCAGGCATCGCCGGCCGCGCGACCGAAGGTGTCGTTGTAGCTGGTCAGATCATCGATGTCGAATACCAGCAGCGTGACCAGGCGCGCCTCGCGCGCGCCGATCTGCCAGTCGTGCTGCAGCAACTCCTCGAAGTAGGCGCGCGAGCAAAGTCCGGAAACGCGGTCCTCTCGCAGCCAGGTGGGCAGCCCGGAAGTGCGTCGCAGGCCCAGCCGCTCGCGCTCGCTGACGTCGCGGTGAAAGCCGACGAAATGCGTCACCTCGCCGCCGGAGCCGCGCAGCGGCTGCACCAGAATCTCGTTCCAGAACTGGCTGCCGTCCTTGCGGTAGTTGCGCAGCAGCACCCGACAGGTCTCCCCTTGAACGATGGCTGCGCGCAGCTGATTGCGTCCCTCCTGATCGCGATCCCACGATTGCAGGCGGCGCAGATCGTGGCCGATGAGCTCATCGGCGGCGTAGCCGGTCATGCGCTCGAACGCGGTGTTGACGTAAACCACCGGCTGATGCTCCGAGGTCGACTCGCACACAACGATGCCATCGGGGGATGCGTCCAGCACCCCGCGCAGAAAATCCGCCGACCATTGCTCCTTCGCTGTCAAATGCCTCCCGTTTCGGCATCTCCGGGTTCGAATTTGAGCTCCGGCTTCGCCGCGCTGCGTGCCAGCCATTCTCGCGCGCTTCTCCAGGCCGCGGAAGCCTCCAGCGTCTCAAAACCCGGCTGTTTGCGGCCACGCATACGGATCAGGCGAACCTGCGAGGCGGGGTCGAGGTGCGGCTTGAGGTGGTCGAGCAGACGCTGCACGCCCGCCCGATCATTGCAGACCGGAAGTACATCACACCCGGCGGCTAGGGCCCGTCGGGCGCGGTCCGGCAGATCGCCGATGGCGGCCGCAGCGGCCATCGTCAGGTCGTCGGCGAACACCAGCCCGGCGAACTGCAGGCCCTGACGCAGCTCCTGCGCTATCCAGCGCGGCGAGAAGCTTGCCGGCACGGCGTCGACGGCCGGGAACAGCACATGAGCCACCATGACGGCAGGCAGAGCGTTGGCGATCAGGCGGCGGTAGGGCAGCAGATCCTCATCCAGATCCATGAGCTCGCGCCGGTCGATCGGCAGCGCCAGGTGCGAGTCGGCCACCACGGCTCCATGTCCGGGAAAATGCTTGGCCGTGGCGGCCATGCCGGCATCGCGCATGCCGTGCATATAGGCGACGGCCAGCGGTGCCACCACGCTGGCGCGCGCATGAAAGGCTCGATCGCCAATGATTTCCGACAGCCCGTAGTCCAGATCCACGCAGGGCGCGAAGGAGAAGTCCAGTCCGCACGCCAGCAGTTCCGCGGCCATGAGCCAGCCGAGCGCGCGCGCCATCGCCAGACCCTGCCGCGGGTCGGCATCGTACGCATGGCCGATGCGGCGCAGCGGCGGCAGCGCGGAAAAACCGGCGCGAAAGCGCTGCACGCGGCCACCCTCGTGATCGACGGCTATGAGCAGCGCCGGCGTGCGTACCGAATGGATCTGCTCGATCAGCGCCCGCAGCTGCGTGCGCTCGATGTAATTGCGGCTGAACAGGATGACGCTGCCGACCAGCGGATGGGCGAGCACCTCGCGATCCTCGGCGCTGAGCTCGGTACCGGCGATATCGACCATCAGAGGACCGAGCGTCATGGCGCGTTGCGCTCGCTTTCAGGCCAATGACTGTAGGGCTGCCGCGAGAGCCGGAAATTGTAAAAGCGCTGATCGTCGGTCACCTCCGCCCCGAGCCATTCGGGCAGCGCAAAACTCTGCTGTTCCGAGTCCAGCTCGAGCTCGGCAATCACGAGGCCGGCATTCGCGCCCAGGAACTCATCGATCTGCCAGCGCTCGCCGGCGTGCTCGACGATGTGGCGCCATTTCTCGATCACCGGGCCCTCGCACAGGCCGAGCATTTCGTTCGCATCCTGCGCCGGAACGGCTGCCTCGTATTCGGCACGCGAGCGGCCGGGGGTCATCGCTTTGACCGACAGCCAGCCGGCCTCGCCCGCAAGCCGCACCCTGACGGAGGCGCGCGCGGTGTTGGCAAGATAGCCTTGGCGTAGCAAGGTGCGGGTGCGCACCGCCGTACGCCAGCGATCGCTGATGACCCGGAACTTGCGCTCAATCTCCACCGGCATGTCTGTCTCCGCATATCCTCAAGCGAATTCGCCGGCCGCTGTTACCGCTACTGCGCCGACCGCTGCGGCCGCAGCAATGCCACCGATTCCACGTGCGCCGTGTGCGCAAACATATCGACCACACCGGCTGCGAGCAATTCGAACCCGTGCTCGTGTACCAGCACTCCAAGATCGCGCGCCAGAGTGCCCGGATGGCAGGACACATACAACAGCCGCTGCGGCGCAAGCTGCGCGATCTGCGGGAGCATCTCACGTGCACCGGCGCGCGGCGGATCGAGCAACACGTGGCTGTAGGGCGCTCGCAGCCAGGCGGCGCCGGCCAGATCGCTGCCGGATAAATCGGCCTGGAAGAACTGCGCATTGATGATGCCGTTGCGACGGGCGTTGTTGCGTGCGCGCTCGACCAGCGCGGCCTCTGCTTCGATGCCCACGACGCTGCCCGCGCGCCGCGCCAACGCCAGTGAAAAATTGCCGAGCCCGCAGTACAGATCCAGTACGTGCGCAGCGCCCGTCAGCTCGAGCAGTGTGCCTGCCGCGGCCACCAGGGCGCGATTGGCCTCGGCGTTGATCTGGATGAAGTCGCTCGGACCGAACTCGAGTTCCAGATCGCTCTCGGACAGCGCATAGGACAGCGGCTGCTGCGGCTCGGTCAGCGCGCGCACGCTGGCCGGACCGCCGCTTTGCAGGTAGATGCGCACGGCGTGCCGCGCCTCGAATTCGCGCAGCAGACCCAGGTCCTGCTCGATTGGAGCAGCGAGGACGCGCAGCACCAGCGCTGCGGTCCGATCCCCGACCGCCACTTCGACCTGCGGCAGCTGCTCGCGCACGGACAGCTGGCCGATCAGCGCCGCGAGCGGCGCGATCAGGCTGCCGATCGGCTCCGCCAGCACCTCGCAGCGCTCGAGGTCGGCAACAAAATGCGAGGCGCGCTCGCGAAAACCGACCAGTACCCGTCCCTTGCGCGTGACGTACTTGACCCCGAGACGCGCGCGTCGGCGGTAACTCCACGGCCGGCTGCTGATCGCTTCGAGCCAGCGCAGCGGCTCAAGGCGCGCCAGGCGTTGCAGGGTCTCGGCCAGCTGCTGTTGCTTGAGCGCGAGCTGCGCGCGGCTCTCGAGGTGCTGTAAGGCGCAACCGCCGCAGATATCGAAGTGCGCGCAACGCGGCGCCACCCGCGTGCTGGCGCTCGAGAGCACGGCTTCGAGCCGCGCTTCATCGTACTGGCGATGCCGGCGCACGCGCCGGAAGCGGATCGTCTCCCCGGGCAGGGCGCCGGGCACGAAGGCGGTCTTGCCTGCGCGAACGATGCCCTGGCCTTGCTCGCTTAAGCCGGCGACCACGGCGATTTCGCTGACCGCTTCGGCCATGGCGGCGCGCCGACTCAAACCGCAGCGGTCCAGGCTTTGAGGAATTCGGCGTGATGCGGCTCTGTCGAGGCGCGCAGCAGCGCGCGCAGGCGCTCGAATTCCTCATCGAGCGCGCTGCGATCCAGGCGCGCGCGCAGGAACTGGAACCGCAGAAAGATCAGATAGGTATTGAGCGCATCGGTTTCGCAATAGCGCCGCACGGCCAGAATCTGGCCCGCCAGATAGGCCTCCCAGACCTGATCACCCGCGAACCCGAGCTTGCCGGGAAAGCCCAACAGCGCGGCGACGTCCGCCAGTTTGGCGCGGGCGCGCGGCTGAAAGCCCGACAGAACGTCCATGAGATCGAGGTGCCGCCAGTGAAAGCGATTGAGGTAATTGTTATAGCGAAACGCTGCGTCCTCATCGCCCACCTCCCAATAGCGCGGCGCCTGCACGCCGGCCTTGAGCGAGCGGTAATGCAGCACCGGCAGATCGAAGCCGCCGCCGTTCCACGACACGAGCTCGGGCAGATATTTGTCGATGCCGTCGAAGAAGCGCGTCAGCAGCTCGGCCTCGCTCGAATGCGCTTCGCCGAGGCTCCAGACTTTGAGCTGCTCGCGGGTGCGCAGCACGCAGGATATGGCCACCACGCGCTGCTGCAGATGTGGCAGGAAATCCGCGCCGGTGCTGGCGCGCTGCTGAGCGAACATGGCCTTGGCGACCGCCGCATCATCCAGCCCCTGCAGGCTGTAGAAGTGCCGCCCCCATTCGACGTCCGGCACGGTCTCGATGTCGAACACCAGAGTGTTCATGCAGGCGCGGCCCTCAACCAGCGCTCACGGCGCGCAGCAATATGGCCACCGCCACCACCAGCCCGGCCTCATCAGTCAGCGTGATGTGGCCCTCACCGACTCCCAAGCGCTGGCGTAGGCACTCACCGCGCTCGGAATAAATCACTTCGGGTTTACCCCAGGTGTTTTGCACGATGCCGACGTCGCGGATCCACATGCCGTGCGCGAAGCCCGTGCCCAGCGCCTTGACGACCGCTTCCTTGGCCGCAAAGCGCATGGCCAGAAACCGCTCCGGCCGCTGCGTACGCTCGAATTGCGCGCGCTCCTGCGGCATCAGCAGCCGATCGACGAAGTGCTGGCCGAAGCGCGCATAGGTCGCATGCATGCGCTTGGCCTCGAGCACATCGATGCCGACGCCGAATATCATGCCCGTGCGGCCAGCATGAGCGCCTTCATGTCCCGCACGGCGCGCGCCAAACCGTCGAACAACGCCCGCGCGATGATGGCATGGCCGATGTTGAGCTCGACGATCTCAGGGATCGCGGCTACCGGCGTGACATTCTGATAGTGCAGGCCGTGGCCGGCGTGCACTTCGAGGCCACGGCTGGCGGCGAAGCGTGCCGAGCGCTGCAGGCGCTCGAGCTCGCGCGCCTGCTCAGCGCCCTCTGCATCGGCGTAGCGGCCGGTATGCAGCTCGATGACCGGCACCCGGGCGCGCGCAGCCGCCTCGATTTGCGGCTCATCCGCATCGATGAACAACGCCACGCCGATGCCGGCCTGCGTCAGACGGGCGCAGCGCTCGCGCAGCGCCTCGCCGCCGGCCACCACATCCAGTCCGCCCTCAGTGGTGAGCTCGGCACGCCGCTCCGGCACCAGGCAGCAGTCTGCCGGCCGCAGTGCGCAGGCAAAATCCAACATCTCGGGCGTGACCGCCATCTCGAGATTCATGCGCGTACTGAGCAATTCGCTCAGCAGCTGCACGTCGCGTGGCTGAATGTGCCGCCGGTCCTCCCGCAGATGCAGCGTGATGTTGTCGGCACCGGACTGTTCGGCCAGCAGCGCCGCCTGCACCGGCTCGGGATAACGCGTGTGCCGCTGCTGGCGCAATGTCGCCACGTGATCGATGTTCACACCCAAAGCCATGCTCTTGACCGTCATGCTGTGCGCTCCCGGCGCGGATAATTGATCAGCGAGCGCGCCACCACGCGTGTGCGCAATTCCCGCCCTTCGAGACAGTGATCGATCGCGGCGCGCATGAGCGCACGGGCCTGGCGCAGATCCGCCTCGCCGGTCAGCTCGGTTTGCGCATCCAGTCCCTGCAGCACGTGCCCGGCGATCGCCCCCGCGGCATCGGCCTGTGCCAATACGACTCCGTGTACGCCAGGCCGGAAATGATAGTGCGCCCCGGCCCGCACGGGACGTCCGGTATCGGCTTCGGCCGCGAGGTTCAAGCCATAGCCGATGAACTCCAGCAGCCGCGCCTCGAACCGCCGCAGCGATGCATCGGCCGGCGAGCCCTGGCACAAACGCGCGAGCGTGAAGCCATAGTGATCAAACAACTCGGGATGCGGATCGTGGCGCGTCGTGAGCGTCAGCAACAGCTCGTTGAGATAGAACGCGCTCAGCAGCTGCGCCGGCGGCAACTGCGGCGGCAGCGCAGCGGCGGCCGGCGCATCGGCGCCCGGCGCATCGGCGCTCTCCGCCGCCGTCAACTGCGGCGCCTCGCCGCGTCCGCTCCACGACAGCAGCAGCGCCTGGAACGGCTGCAATGCCGCGAAGCGGGAACGAGGGCCGCGAGCAGCTCGGGCGAACAGCGTCATGCGCCCGTATTCGCGCGCGAACACCTCGACGATGAGACTGCTGTCGCGGAATGGCCGCTGGTGCAGCACATACGCGCGCGTCAGTTGCACACGCTGCGACGAGCGGCTCATTCCAATCCCAGCTGCTGCAGCGCGCGCGCGTCGTCCGCCCAGTCCTCGCGCACCTTGACCCAGAGCGTCAGGTGAAAGCGGCCACCGAAGATCTGATTGAGCTCGAGCCGCGCCGCGCGGCCGATACGCTTGAGCCGCGAGCCATCGGCTCCGATGACGATCGGCTTGTGGCCGGCTCGATCGACCCAGATGACCGCCGCAACCAGCCGCCGCCCGTCGGGCTGCGCCTCGATCTGTTCGATCTCGACCGCGATGCCATAGGGCAACTCCTCGACCAGTTCCAAGGTGAGCTTCTCGCGGATGATTTCGGCGGTACGGAAGGCGAGACTGCGGTCGGTGAGCTGATCCGGCGGAAACATCGCCTCACCCAAGGGCAGCGCCGCAATGATCACGCGGCGCAGGTCATCGAGATTGCTGCCGCGGCGGGCCGACACCGGCACGATGGCCAGAAACGCATGGCGCCGCGCCAGCTCCGCCAGGTACGGCAACAGTCGCTCTCGCGGCCGCACTCGGTCGATCTTATTGACCACCGCGATGACGCTCTTAGCACGGTCGCGGATGCGCGAGAGGGCCAGTTCGTCCTCCTCGGTCCACCTGAGCGCCTCGAGCACCAGCAATACCAGATCGGCATCGCCGAGCGCTGCGGCGGCCGTGCGGTTCATGGCGCGGTTGAGCGCGCGACGCTGGCCCAGGTGCAGCCCCGGGGTATCGACGAACGCGATCTGCGCCTCGGGCAGCTGCGCCACGCCGATCACGCGATGACGCGTCGTCTGCGGCCGCGGCGTCACGATGCTGAGCTTCTGTCCGACAAAGGCATTCAGCAACGTCGACTTGCCGACGTTCGGTCGGCCTGCAATGGCCACGAACCCGCTGTGCAATGCGCTCATGGGTCGCTCCGCAGCTGCTCGAGTACGCCCTCGGCCGCCGCCTGTTCCGCCCGCCGGCGGCTCGAGCCCGCACCGCTGGCACAAGCCGACAGCGCCTCGACCTCGCAGCGCACGCGAAACAGCTGCGCGTGCAATTCCCCATCGACGCTCTCGATACTGTAACGAGGCAGTGGCAGACCGCGCGCCTGCAGCAATTCCTGCAGTCGCGTCTTCGGATCCTTGAGCTCGCCGAGCAGCTCCTCATCGGGCAATCCGCTCTCGAGCCAGCGCAGCATGCCGAGCCGAGCCGCCTCCAGTCCGCCGTCGAGGTAGAGCGCGCCACACACCGCTTCGAGCGCATCGGCCAGGATCGATTCGCGGCGAAATCCGCCGCTCTTGAGTTCGCCCGGCCCCAGGGCCAGCAGCTCCCCGAGCTGCGCCGCGGCCGCCTGCTGCGCCAGGAATTGTCCACTCACCACGCGCGCACGCAGGCGGCTCAAGGTGCCCTCGTCGGCATCGGGAAAGCGTTCGAACAAGTATTGCGCAGTGATCAGACTCAGGACCGCATCGCCCAGGAACTCCAGCCGCTCGTTGTTGGCGCCGTCGGCACTGCGGTGCGTCAACGCCGTCTCAAACCGGGTCAGCTCGGTGGGCTCGTACCCGAGCGTCTGCTTGAGCCAGACTCGCAGCCGTTCGGCGCGGGTCACTGCATGTCGACCTGCTTATGAAATTGCACCAGCAGCGAGACATTGCCGAACATCGGCGCCAGGTCCTCGTAGTCGGCGATCGCCACCAGATGATCGCCTTCCCGATGGATGTCGATGTCCTTGATGTCCGGATGCTCGATGCTTTCGATGTCGAAATGCTTCGCCAGCGTGTTGCGCAGATCCTGCGGAGTCTGCGCCGAGCTGCTCTTGGCCTCGGTGGCCAGCTCCGAGAGCGACTTCGACACGCGCATGTAGTTGAGATATATCGGCGCCAGACGGATGCCCGCGTAGACGACGATCGCGACCGGAATGAGCAGGAACAACCAGCCGATGAAGGTAATTCCGCGCTGTGAGTGACGCATGATCAACGCTCCCTGTAGCTATGGCTCATCAACTTCATTCGATCTGCCGGCCGACCCGGCTCCAATTCGGGCCGCCGGATCGCTGCAGATCCCAATTGAACCAGATCCGGGTCGCTTTGCCGACCAGATGGTCCTCGGGCACGAACCCCCAGTACCGACCATCGTAGCTGTTGTCGCGATTATCGCCGATCATGAGGTATTTGCCGGGAGGCACGACGATGTCGTGCACGTCGCTATGGTCGTGAGCGCCGGGAACCGGCGGCTCGACGCACACGTAGTTGCGCTCCAGGTGTCGATTGCAGGTCGGGCCGGGCGGTGCGCCGATTTCGTCGGGAGTCAGGCACGAAAGCGTCTGGTGGGTGTGCGTCCCGAGGATTTCGCTCGACAGTCGCATGTAATGGTAGCAACCGTCGTCGTAGCGGCCGTCCGACCGCAGCGGCACCGGCTGGCCGCTGATGATGAGCTGGTCCGACACGATCTCGACATGATCACCCGGCAGGCCCGCGAGCCGCTTGATGTAGTTCACGGCCGGGTCGGGCGGAAAGTGGAACACCACCACATCGCCACGCTTCGGCTCGCCGATCTCCACAATCTTCGTGCCCAGGACCGGCAGCCGCAGCCCGTACGCGAATTTGTTGACGACAATGAAGTCGCCGTCGAGCAGCGTTGGCATCATCGAGTCCGAGGGGATGCGGAACGGCTCGAACACGAACGAGCGCACCAGCAGCACGATCACGGCCACCGGAAAGAAACTGCGGGCGTAGTCGACCGTCACGGGCATGGGCTGCGCGGCGCCCGCGCGCCCCGCCGCCGCCGCCGCCCGCCGGCGCAGCGGTGCGACCAGCAGATGGTCGAGCAGCCAGACGGCGCCCGCGAACGCCACCACCGCGACCAGCACCAGGCTGAAATCGAGCCGCTCGGACCGCAGCAGGCGCAGCACGGCGGCGAACAGCACCACCGGCAGCATCAGGTAGAAGGCGTGCATCAGCGGCGGGTCGGGCCGCGCGGTGCCGTCGGTCTGCAGCCGCCGCTGCGGCCGCAGAAACCAATCATCGACGATCGTTATCAACGTGATGGGCAACGCCGCCCAGGCCAGCCACGTCAGCAACTGCGTCATTTGCGTCCCACTTTGAGCACCGCCAGAAAGGCTTCCTGCGGAATTTCCACTTGGCCGACCTGCTTCATGCGCTTCTTGCCCTCCTTCTGTTTCTCGAGCAGCTTGCGCTTGCGGGTGATATCGCCGCCATAGCATTTGGCGAGCACATTCTTACGCAGCGCCTTCACGGTCGCCCGGGCGATGATATGGCTACCAATCGCGGCCTGCACGGCCACCTCGAACATCTGGCGCGGAATCAGCTCGTGCATCTTGTCGACCAGTTCGCGCCCGCGGCCGTAGGCACTGTCCTTGTGCACGATGATCGACAGCGCATCGACCTTGTCGCCGTTGATCAGGATATCAAGCTTGACCAACGGCGCCGATTGGAAATGACTGAATTCGTAATCGAAGGAGGCGTAACCCCGGCTGGCCGATTTGAGCCGATCGAAGAAATCCAGCACCACTTCGGCGAGCGGCAGCTGGTATTGCAGCGACACGGCGCTGGCCAGAAACTGCATTTTCTTCTGCACGCCGCGCTTTTCGCTGCACAGTCCGAGCACCGCGCCGACGTAGTCCGGCGGCACGAGAATGTTGGCAGTGATGACGGGTTCGCGAATATCGGCGATCTCATTGGCCGCCGGCAGTTTCGATGGGTTGTCGACATACTCGACTTCGCCGTCGGTCCTGGCCACCTCGTAGATCACGGTTGGGGCGCTGGTGATGAGCTCGAGCGAGTATTCGCGCTCCAGCCGCTCCTGCACGATGTCCATGTGCAGCAGCCCGAGAAAGCCGCAGCGGAAGCCGAAGCCGAGGGCGGTTGAGACTTCCGGCTCGTAGTGCAGCGCCGAGTCGTTCAGCTTGAGCTTGGCGAGCGCATCGCGAAAGCTCTCGTAGTCCTCGGCATTGACCGGAAACAGTCCGGCGAACACCCGCGGCTGGATCTGTTTGAAGCCCGGCAGCGCCGCATCGCACGGTCTGGCATCGAGGGTGATCGTGTCGCCGACCGGCGCACCATCGATTTCGCGGATGCCGGCGACGATGAATCCGACTTCGCCCGCGCCCAGAGTCTCGAGCGCGAGCGATTTGGGTGTGAAGCGGCCGAGTCGGTCGATCTGATGGCTGCGACCGGTGGACAGCACGCGGATCTTCTCGCCCCGGCGCAGCGTGCCATTGACTACCCGCACCAGTGAAACCACGCCGACGTAGTTATCGAACCACGAGTCGATGATCAGCGCCTGTACCGGCGCGGCCGGATCACCGCGCGGCGGCGGGATGCGGCGGATGATCTGCTCGAGCAGTTCCGGCACGCCCTCGCCGGTCTTGGCGCTCACGCGCACGGCCTCCGAGGCATCGATGCCGATGATTTCCTCGATTTCAGTCGTGACTCGGTCGGGATCGGCCGAGGGCAGGTCGATCTTGTTGATGACCGGCACGACCTCGAGCCCCTGTTCGATGGCGGTGTAGCAATTGGCGACGCTTTGCGCCTCGACTCCCTGGGAGGCGTCCACGACCAGCAACGCGCCCTCGCAGGCCGCAAGGCTGCGCGAGACTTCGTAGGAGAAGTCCACGTGGCCGGGGGTGTCGATCAGATTGAGCTCATAACGCTCGCCCGCGCGGGCGAGATACTGCAGCGTCACGCTCTGCGCCTTGATCGTAATGCCGCGCTCGCGCTCCAGATCCATCGAGTCGAGCACCTGTGCCTGCATTTCGCGTGCTTCGAGCCCGCCGCAGAGCTGGATGAGCCGATCCGCGAGCGTTGATTTGCCATGGTCAACGTGCGCGATGATGGAAAAATTGCGTATGCGTTGCATTACAGGACTTGAGTGCCCCAGGTGCGGGGCGCGCGGATTATAGCCTCAAGGCTGCTTGAGCAGCCGCAGCAGCGCGGCGGCATCCAGGCGATGACTGCAGACCGGGATCGAATCGAGCAGCAGTACCGGGATTTTCAGACCGAAGCGTCGCTGCAGCTGCGGATCGCAATCCACGTCGATGACCGTGAGCGCCGGCAGCGGCGTGCTGCGGGCGAGCGCGCGCAGCTCGCTGAGCATTTCCTCGCAAAGGCCGCACTCGGCGCGCGTCAGCAGCGTCAGTGCCGGGTACGGCTGCCGGGTGCTGGCGCTCAACGCTTGCCGGCGCCGCCGCCGCGTGCCGCACCGGGCACGGCGATGCTGCCGAGTCCCCCAAGCGTGCCGGCATCGCCGAAAGCCGGCCGGTCGGCATTGAGGCTGCGCGCGGGCGCGGCGGTTGCGGAGCCGGCGGCGGCATCGATCGCGCCATCGACGGCGATGCGCTGGCGCATGTCCACTGTCGCCGTCGCGCTCGAGGCCGACTCGGGCGGCGCGCTTGCCGGTCCGGCATTGCGAATCGACTGCGCAATGATGCGCACGGTCTCCGGCGGCACTTCCCCAACCGCCGTTACGCGGTATCCGCGCATGCTGGTTGAATAGGCCGAGGAGGTGCCGAGCGTGGCGGCGTCATCGCTGGCCGGTTCGGTGCCGTCGGCACGCGCCTGTTCGATGAACACCGACACCGAAGCCAAGCCGTCGCTGAAAACCAGATGCTCGACCGGACCGGCAGGCAGCGTCTGGCGCGCACTCGCCGTCATGCGAAACCCCGGCGGCAGGGCGCTGGCCTCCCAGGAGACCGATAAGCTGCGCGAATCGACCGGCTCGGCATCGCGCCGGATCCAGCGATAGCCGTGCGCATCGACACCCGGCTCGAGTGCGGCGCGCGGAATGTGCGCCAGCATGTTCAGGCTCGTGAACACGATCTGCTCGAGCACGCCGCCGCGGCTATCGCGCAATTGCGTCTTGAGCGGCATCGCCGTGGCCTCATCGATCCAGACGCGATAGCCGTAGCGCAATTGATCCATCGGCGCGATGGCGACCACGCGCGTAGCGCGCCCGGACACGCGCGCGCGCGCCAGTTCCTTGATCTCGTACTGTCCGGCCGAGCTCGCATCGATGCGCGGCAGACCGCTCAGCAGCAGTGCCGAATCGGGGCTGCGTTCGACCAGCACCGTGCGTTGATCGGGCAGATAGCAGATGAGCTGCGTGCCCTTGCGGATGAATTCCCTGCCCGAGCCGTCCATCGACAGCAGCCGCTCGGCCACGCCCTCGCCGTCGACGCGGTGAATCACGCGCAGCGTCTCGGATTCCCCGGCGTGCTGGTGCACGAATACGCCTTCGTAGTTGCGGTTCGAGAGCGCCTGGTCGGTGCGCGCGAGCCAATCTCGCGGATCATCCTGGGCGGCTGCCGTCGCTGCCAAGGCATCGGCCGCCACACACAGCGCCGCGCAGCAGCTTGCGGCTCGAAGCAGCGCGGACAGCGAGCAGGCTTCAGCGCGTGGCGTCTGCGGTTGACCTGATCGCATCGCGCTCACCGGCCGGAGTGCCTTGGGCCGCGCGGGCCGCACCCGTATAGCTCGATGCGATGCCCATCTGCTCTTCGCTGGTCACCAGCTCAGACAACACGTTTCGCCGCAACAGCGGCGTCGAATAAGCACTGTGCGCAACGATGTAATCGGCCAGCTGGGTGCGCAGAATGGTCGCAGCACCGGAGCTGCCAGCGGGAGTCACGTAGCTCAAGGGACTGTGGCCGGCGAGGCGCAGGGACGCAGCCATGAGCGTCGCATCCATCGCAGGCGCACGCGGCGCGGCCAGCGACGACGGGGCAACCGCCGGCGATGCCTCCTGCGCAGCGCTGAGGCCCGCCGCCGGAGCCGCGCCCGGCAGCGTCGCGGTAGAGTGCATCGCCGTGGGCAGCAGCGGGCCCGCGGCGGCCACCACAGCGGGCCCGCGCAGGGCCGCATCGCGCAGCATCGACACCGAGAGGCCGGCCACCCCGGTCACGAGTGTCGCGGCCAGCGCGCCACTCCAGAGCAGATTGCGCCCCTGCCTGGCCTTGGCGCGCCGAAGCGCCGAGGCGCGGGGGGGCGCCTGACCATCGAGCTGCCTAGCCATCGCCGCGGCATCGGCCTGCGCGCCATCCAGCGCAGCGCTGACCCGTGCGGCAAAGCCGCTGCGCGCCGTGGCGACCGGTTCCGAGCGCATGGCGGCGCCGATCAGGGCATAGCGCGACCAGCGCGCTCGCAGATTCTCGTCGCGGTCGATACGGCGCGAGAGCAGTTCGCATTCCGCCTGCGGCAACGCGCCGTCATACATCGCCGACAGCTGGCTTTCGACTTCGTCCTGATTCACACCAACTCCTCTGCCCGGCCCAATCCGCCGTCGAAGACCTCGCGCAATCGCCGATCGATCGCCTCGCGGGCACGAAAAATGCGCGATCGCACCGTACCGACCGGACAGTCCATCGATGCCGCGATCTCCTCGTAGCTCAAGCCCTCGAGCTCGCGCAACACGATCGCGGTGCGCAGATCTTCCGGCAACGCCTCGATGGCGCCGTTGACCGTGTTGCGAATTTCCTCGGTCAACGCCAAGCCTTCGGGCGTCTCAGGATCCTTCAGTCGGCTGACCATATCCGTCGATCCATCGCCGTTGTTCAGGTCCAACTCGTAGCTCACTGGGTTGCGATCGCGCGCCGCCAGTGCATTCTTGGCAGTATTGATGGCTATGCGATAGAGCCAGGTGTAGAAGGCGCTGTCACCCCGGAATTGCGGCAGTGCCCGGTAGGCCTTGATGAACGCCTCCTGGGCCACATCCTCCGCGTCGGCCGGGTCGCGCAGATAACGCATGACCAGCTTCACGACCTTGTGCTGATACTTGAGCACCAATAGATCGTAAGCGCCGCGCTCACCGCGCTGCACACGCTGCACCAGACTCAAATCGCTCGCATCAGGGCCCATCAGCAATCCTGCCATGACATTGCCAGGCCGCCCCTCCGCGACCTGAATGGACCTTGAACGGTCCGGAAAGTTCGGAGCGTGCAGTGTATCAGCTGAACCGCCCATGAAACCCTGCCCTGCGGGAGCTTGATTTGACTTAATGGTAATCTTTAATTAGACGCCCTGGGATGCGGAAGGTTCCGCTTGGGGTAGGGCCTGCGGCGGCGCGCACGCCGGCGGCAAAGGGCTCGGATCGGCTGACAATGCGCCTCCCAGCCGCATGAGATAGCGCTCGAGATCGGGATCGGGCAGCTCCAATAGCCGCGCAAAGCCGGCGCGCTGCTCGATCGTGGCCGACTCGAAGTGCCGGTCCATCCAGTCCAGCAGCAGCAGATCCAGCTCCTTGCGACCGCGTCGGCAGCGCCACAGCAGCCGTGAGCGCTCGGGATCGTGCACTGCCGGCATGACGCGCTCAGTGCTGGCGCTCGGCCAGCATCTGTTTGATGGCACCTATGGCCTTGGCCGGGTTCAGGTCCTTCGGACAAGCCTCGGTGCAATTCATAATGGTATGGCAGCGATAGAGCCGGAACGGATCCTCGAGCGCGTCGAGTCGCTCGCCGGTCGCCTCATCGCGGCTGTCGACGATCCAGCGGTAGGCCGCCAGCAGCGCCGCGGGGCCCAGGTAACGCTCGGAATTCCACCAGTAGCTCGGGCAGCTGGTCGAACAGCAGGCGCACAGAATGCATGCCGATGGTCGGTCGATGCGTTCCTGATCGCCCTTGGATTGTAGCCGCTCGCGATCGGGCGGCGCCGAGGTGCGGCTCTGCAGCCACGGCTTGATGCCAGCGTACTGCGCATAGAAGTGCGTCAGATCGGTCACCAGATCCTTGACCACGGCCATGTGCGGCAGCGGATAAATCGCAATGTCTGCGCTGCCGAGCTCATCGCAGGCCTTGGTGCAGGCCAGAGTATTCAGGCCGTTGATATTCATGGCGCACGAACCGCAGATGCCCTCGCGGCAGGAGCGCCGTAGCGCCAGCGTGGTATCGATCTCATTCTTGATCTTGAGCAGAGCGTCGAGCACCATCGGTCCGCAGCGTGCCATGTCGATATCGAACGTATCGATGCGCGGCCGCCCGCCGCCTTCCGGGTCGAAGCGGTAGATCCTGAAGCGGCGCACGCTCTTTGCCCCCGGGGGCGCAGCGTGGTGTCTGCCGGCGTGGGTGTCGATCCTCGAATTAGCGGGCAGCGCGAATTGAACCATGGCTCCGGGCACTCCTTGAGGGCGGCGACATCAATAGGTACGCGCCTTGGGCGCAATTACTTCGACTTCATCGGTGAGCGTGTTGAGATGCACAGGCCGGTAGTCGATCGCGGCCTGACCGCGTTCGTCCACCCAGCACAGGCTGTGCTTGAGCCAATTGGCATCATCGCGCTGAGGGAAATCCTCGCGCGCGTGCGCGCCGCGGCTCTCCTTGCGATCGGCCGCCGAATGGATCGTGGCGAGCGCCTGCAGCAGCAGATTCTCGAGCTCGAGCGTCTCGATCAGGTCGGTGTTCCAGACCAGACCGCGATCGCATATCCCGACCTCGGCAAAGGATGCGAAAGTGCGCGCCAGCTTCTCGCTGCCCTGCGCCAAGGTTTGACCGGTGCGAAACACTGCTGCATCGGCCTGCATGATCTTCTGCATTTCGAGCCGGATCGCCGCGGTCGGCCGCGGACCCCTGGCGTGGCGCAGGCGATCGAGGCGAGCGAGCGCGGGCTCGGCGGCGTCCTTTGGCAAAGGCCGCTGCTTGGCGCGAGGCTGAGCCACTTCAGCGCAGTGCCGCGCCGCCTCGCGGCCGAAGACGATCAGATCGAGCAGCGAATTGGAACCGAGTCGGTTCGCGCCGTGAACCGAGACGCAGGCCGCTTCGCCGACCGCCATGAGGCCGGGCACGACGCCGTTCGGATCGCCTTTCTTGAGCGTTACGACCTCCCCGCGCATGCTGCAGGGAATGCCGCCCATGTTGTAGTGCGCCGTCGGCAGGATCGGAATCGGTTCGCGCGTGACATCGATGCCCGCAAAGATGCGCGCTGTTTCCGCGATGCCCGGCAGACGCTCATGGATCACAGCCGGCCCGAGATGCTCGAGGTGCAGGTGGATGTGGTCCTTGAGCGCCCCGACGCCGCGACCCTCGCGGATCTCGATGGTCATGGCACGGCTGACCACGTCGCGCGAGGCTAAGTCCTTGGCGTTGGGCGCGTAGCGCTCCATGAAGCGCTCGCCGTCGGAATTGGTCAGATAACCGCCCTCGCCCCGCGAACCCTCGGTAATCAGGCAGCCCGATCCGTAGATGCCGGTCGGATGGAATTGCACGAATTCCATATCCTGTAACGGCAGTCCGGCGCGCAGCACCATGCCGCCGCCATCACCGGTGCAGGTGTGGGCCGAGGTGCAGGAAAAGTACGCGCGACCATAGCCGCCGGTGGCGAGGATCGTTACCTGAGCACGGAACCGATGCAGCTTGCCGGTGGCCAGATCGAGCGCAATCACGCCGCGGCACTCGCCCTGCGCCATGAGCAGATCGATGGCGAAATACTCAACAAAAAACTCGGCCGCGTGACGGATCGATTGCTGGTACAGCGTATGCAACAGCGCATGGCCGGTGCGATCGGCGGCGGCGCAGGTGCGTTGCGCGATGCCCTGCCCGTAATGCGTGGTCATGCCGCCGAAGGGGCGCTGATAGATGCGCCCATCATCGGTGCGCGAGAACGGCACGCCGTAGTGTTCGAGCTCGATGACCGCCGCCGGCGCCTCCTTGCACATGAACTCGATGGCATCCTGATCGCCGAGCCAGTCCGATCCCTTGACGGTGTCGTACATGTGCCATCGCCAGTCGTCTTCGCCCATGTTGGCGAGTGCTGCGCTGATGCCGCCCTGCGCGGCCACCGTATGACTGCGGGTTGGGAACACTTTGGTCACGCACGCGGTCGTGAGACCGGCCTCGGCCAGCCCCAGCGTCGCGCGCAACCCGGCGCCTCCGGCGCCGACGACCACCACATCGTAGGTGTGATCGACGAACTCGTAGGTGCTCAAGCGACACTCCGCAGCGCGATGCGCAGCACGGCATACACGCCGCTGGCCGCGAGCAGAGCGTTGACGAATGCCGACAGCACCAGCAGCGAGGTCTTCCAGAGCGGGCGTGCGACGTAGTCTTCGATCACCGCCTGCAGCCCGAGCCCGCTGTGCCAGGCCGCTAGCAGCGTCGTGAGCGCCAGCAGCACCGGATTCACACCCGACGCCACCCAGGCGCTCACCGCCGTGTAGCCCGTGCCCGGCAGGATCAACAATGACACGGTCAGCCACACACACAGCGGCGCCAGGGCCACGGCGGTCAGTCGCATGACCCACCAGTGATGTACGCCGGCATGCGCCGCGCCCTGATTGAGCACGCCCGCCAGGGGACTGCGCAGATTCGCGCGCGAATTCATGCCGTCCCCGCTCCGGCGCGGACCAGCGCATAAACGCACACCGCACTGGCGAGCAATGTCGCGACCACGACGATGACGGCGCTGCGGCGCGCCTGCGCGCGCTCGAAGCCCCAGCCCATGTCCCAGGCGAGGTGCCGCAGTCCATTGCAGAAGTGGTACCACAGCGCGAGTATGGCCACCACGACCAGACAGCGCACCGGCCAGGACGCCAGCACCCTCATCGCCCGGGCGTAGGCCTCCGGACCCGCCGCGGCGGCCACCAGCCAGAAGATCAGAGCGAGCAGTGCCAGAAATAGCGCCATGCCGCTGACCCGATGCAAAATCGACAGCGTCATCGTGTAGGCCCATTTGTAAACCGTCACGTGCGGTGACAGCGGGCGCTCATCCATGACTACTCCTGATCAAAAATCGATGCAGTGGCCGCGCAGTTCCCAGTCGCCGTAGCGGGTGGGGTCGGGACCGGGCGGGCCACCGCTCTCCCGCACGCGGTTTGAATGATCATCGGCGCGCGGAGGCGGACTCGCCGCGCTCGCGGCGGGCGGGCGCTGCTCGAGCGGGTCGTCGATCGGAACCGGCATGGCCGCAAGTGTGCCAGAATTGCCCATCACCGACCACCGCGCCCGAGCGGCGATTGCAGGCCTTGCAGTGAGCGAGTTCGGCGCCATTTGCGCGCTCGAGGATTTCGGCGCATTGCGCTTTCGCGGCCCCGACGCGCAGCGCTTTCTGCAGGGGCAGCTGTCCAATGACATGACGCGGCTGGCGGCAGGATCGATTCTGCGCGCCGGCCTGCATAACCCCCAGGGCCGCACGCTCGCCGTGCTGTGGCTGGCGATGCACTCGCCGGATGACATTCTGGCCTGGCTGCCGTCGGAACTCGCCGTGCCCGTCGCGACGCAGTTACGCCGCTATGTGCTGCGCTCCAAGCTCGCGATCACGCAAGAGGCACGGCAGCTGCGCCTATACGGCATCTGGGCCCAAGGGTTGCCCGCAGCGTGGCGCGAGCCCTGGGCGTTCGATGCCAGCCGCTGGTTGGCGCTGCAACCCGCCGGCGACGATCCGCCGCCGGGCGAGCGCATGACGCGCACGCAATGGCGTGCGCTCGATATCGCGGCGGGCATGCCGCAGGTCTATGCGCCGACCTCGGGGCAGTTCGTCGCACAGATGCTCAATCTGGATTGCATCGATGCCATTTCGTTCGAGAAAGGCTGTTACACCGGCCAGGAGGTGATTGCGCGCGCCCATTACCGCGGTCGCGTCAAGCGGCGCATGCAACGCTTCGAGAGCCTGGAGCCATGCCTGCTGCGCGCCGGGGATGCGGGCCGATTCGAGGATGGGCGCGCCTTTCGTGTGGTCGAGGCGCTGCAGCGCGCCGATGGCAGCAGCGAATTCCTCGCGGTCGCGCCGCTGCCCGGTGCACGTGAGGCCGAGCAATCGAGCGCCGGTGCGCAGGCACTGCGCGCGCGCGCGCTGGCGCTGCCGTATGCGCTGCCGAATTAGACCCCCGTAGTGGAGCTGCCGCCGCTGCTGACGGCCTTGAGAACGCGCTGCGGCTGGGCGACGCCGTAGCCCTGGGCGTAGTCGACACCGATATTCTTGAGCATCTGGATGATCTCGGCGTTCTCGGCGAATTCGGCGATGGTCTGCTTGCCGGTGAGATGGCCGATTTCATTGATTGACCGGACCATTTCTCGGTCGATCGGATCATGCAGGATCTCGCGCACGAAGCTGCCGTCGATTTTCAGATAGTCGACCGGGAAGTGCTTGAGATAGCCGAAGGAGGACAGTCCGGTGCCGAAGTCATCGAGCGCGAACTTGCAGCCGAGCTGCTTGAGCGCCTGTATGAAGCGGTTGGCCTGGGAAAAACTCGCCACCGCGGCTGTTTCCGTGATCTCGAAGCAGATCTTGGACGCATCCAGGCCGCTCTTGTGGAACTGATCGATCACATAGGGCAGGAATTTGTCGTCGCCGAGGCTCTGACCGGACAGATTGATCGAGCACATCGCCAGCCGCTCGCGCTCATCGGCCTCCGAAACCAGCCAGCGCAGCGCATTTTCCAGCACCCAGCGGTCGATGCTCGGCGTGATGCCGTAGCGTTCCGCGGCGGCAATGAAATTGTCGGGCGCGACGATGCGTCCGTTTTCATCGCGCATGCGCAGCAGCAGCTCGTAGTGCGCCCCCACCTCCGGTTTCTGCAGCGGCATGATGGGCATGCGGAACAGCTCGAAGCGGCCTTCTTCGAGCGCCGCATTGATGCGCGCCGCCCATTGCATCTCCCGGCGCCGGCGCATGAGCTCGATGTCGTTCTCGGCGAAACTGTGCACGCGATTGCGGCCAAGCTCCTTGGCCGCCGCACAGGCGCTGTCGGCCGCCGATATGATCGATGCCACGTCCTCGTTATCGGCCGTAATCGGCACCACGCCGATGCTCGCACCGAGCCGGAAAACGCGCTCCTCCCAGCTGAAACGGAAATTGCGCACCGACTCGCGCACCGACTCGGCCATGCGCATGGCTTCATCGAGCGTGCAGCTCTCCAGCAGGATGCCGAATTCGTCCCCGCCCAGGCGTGAGAGCGTGTCGCGCCATCGCACCTTCGACTTCAGCAACGCGCCCATCTGGCCGAGCAGTGCGTCCCCGGCGCTGTGGCCGCAGGTGTCATTGACGATCTTGAACTGATCGATGTCCAGATAGCACAGCGCGTAGGAGGCCTCGCGCGCCTTGGCGCTCTTGAGCGCGCGCTCGACCCGGTTTTCGAATTCCCGACGATTGACCAGTCCGGTGAGCAGGTCGTGGCTGGCGTGGTAACTCAGGCGCCGATTGAGCTCGCGCGATTCGCTGACGTCGTGGAATACCAGCACACCGCCACCGACCTTGCCGTTGCCGGCACGAATCGGCGAGGCCGTGCTCTCGACGTACAGCTCGTTGCCGTCGCGCCGGATCAGCAGCATCGGCCGGACCGATTTGATCGGGCGCGCGCGCCGGATTGAAACGGTCAGCGGATTCTCCAGCGGCTCGCAGGTCTCCTCGTGAAAGGCGCGAAAGATCTCCTCGACCGGCCGGCCCATCGCATCCTCGAGCCGCCAACCGGTGAGCTGTTCGGCCACCGGGTTGATGTAGTCGATGGTCGACACCGCGTCGGTGGTGATGACCCCATCGCCGATCGACTGCAGCGTGATCTGCGCGCTTTCCTTTTCGCGGAACAGCGCCTCCTCGTACAGCTTGCGCTCGGTGATGTCGAGCTCGACGCCGACCAGACGCAGCAGTCGGCCGTGCGCATCGAGCTGCGCCTTGGCGCGGCTGATGACCCAGCGCCATTCGCCGCTGCGATGCCGCATGCGGTGCACGCTCTCGAAGATCGGCGTTTTGTTGGCGACGTGCTCGCGGATCGCCGCCTGCACGCGCGAGGAATCGTCCGGATGCACGAGACTGCGCCAGTCGAAGCCACCCTTGAGATCGGCCTCGTCATAGCCGAGCATCGCGCGCCAGCGCGGCGAGAAATAGACATCATTGCCTTCGACGTCGAAATCCCACAGGCCGTCGTTCGCCGCCAGCTCCGCGAGCGCATTGCGCTCCTCGATGCGCGCCAGCGCCAGCGCCAGGCGCACGCGCTCGAGACCGGTCGCAAGACTGGTGCCGAGCAGCTTCATGAGCAGCTGCAAATTGACGTCGAAGGCGCCCCGCGGCAAGCCGTAGGCGAGCCCCAGGAAACCCGCCGGTTGATCCTTGATGCGAAAGGCGACCAGCAGGGCTGCGCCGATGGCGAGCTCGGCCAGCGTTCCCGCGTCCTCGCCCTGCTCCTTGCGCGGAGAGGCCGTATCGCGAAACTCCGAGAGCTTCAGATGCTCCAGGCGCGTGCTGAGCCACGGCAGCGATTCGATGGCGGCGCCGCGCAAGGCCTCGGGATGGCATTGGGCGAAGTGGCCTCGGGCGCAGACCACCGATTCAATGTGGTGCGCGTTTTGGTCGAAGAAGACCGCGAAGGCCGCGTCGGCCGATGTGGCTTCGCGCAGCGTTTCGAGACTGCGACGGATGCACTCGTCGGCCGCCTCGCGTCGCAGATTCTGCAGGTCCACCGCGATCTTGGTGCAGGCCACGTCCACACCCGGCGCCGGCCGTTCCGCCTTGCCGACCCAGAATTGCGGGGCAAGAAGGTCGGAAGCCGTGAAATCTGCCGAGGTCCCCGGCGGCTTCTGTATGGACATGAGGCCATCGATTCTCGCACAGTTAGATAAGATTACAAGCTAAGTCGCTGATTTATTGACCTGTGTCCCGAATGCCATTGCGGGCCAGCGCTCGCGGGCAGCGAAACGGCTGCCGCAGTGACTACTAGGCGCTTACATCCGGGCGCCGCGCGGTTGCCCGCAGCGCCGCGCGGGCGCTCTGATAGGTCGCATGTAGCGCGCGCTCCATGTCGAGCGTAATCGCCTCGACGGCCGCCGCATCGAGCACTCGCGCAACCTCGCGTGGTGGGCCGAAGGCGATGACAATGCGGCTGCCAGGCATCGGCAGCACGAAACGGTCCCAATGCACCAGCCATGCGCGCGAGGCGACGTAGGCCATCGGCAGCATGGGACGACCCGAGAGCTGCGCCAGCAATACCGCGCCCGGCTTGAACTTGAAGCGTGGCCCTCGAGGGCCGTCCGGGTTGATGACCGGTGACACGTGCTCATGCACCAGAGCCTCGAAATAGCCCTTCAACGCCAGCGCGCCGGTATGTGAGGAGGAACCACGGATCACGACCCCGCCGACGCGACGGATGATCATCGCTCCGAGCTCGCCGTCCACCGACGGGCTGATCAGGAAGCCGACCCGCAATCGACGGCGCTGCTGCGCCTGCAGCAGGTAGTAGCCGCAGAACAACTGATGCTGATGCCAGTAACAGGGCAAAAACGAAGGTGCGCGTGCCAGCACCGCGTCCAGATGCGCTTCGCCAACGACCGCGACGATACGACAGCTGCGCCACCATAAGCGCACGAGCCCAACAACCAGCGGTGCCAGCAATCCGTACAGTGCGCGACGCAGTCGGCCCATGCGCCGACCGGAGCGCGTGATCTGGCGGTAGATCGTGTTACGCAGCGCGCCCTCGCGGCCCGGCTCCTCATCGCTGGCATTGCGTTCTTTCATGTGAGCTAGAATTACACGCTGACATGGATGCGACAACGCTCACCGCGCTGATGGAAGCCAATCGCGGCGCCGCGAGCAGCGTGTCCTATTTCGACGGTGCAGGCGACTCGCGGACTGTAACCTACCGTGAGCTCTACGAACGCGCCCTCGGCATCCTCTATCACCTGCAGGAACTCGGCGCAAGAGCGGGCGACAAGTTGATACTGCTGCTCTCGAGCAACGAGCAGTTCGTCGATGCATTCTGGGCCGCGGTGCTCGGCGGCATCGTTCCCGTGCCGGTCGGGCCGGGCATCAGCGACGAGCATCGCCACAAGCTGTTGCGAATTGCGCAAAAGCTCGGAAACCCCTTTGTCTACACCGAGCAACGCCTGCTCGAGCGCGTCGGCGCCTTTGCCGCCGCCCACGGGCAATCGGCGCTGTACCAGTCGCTGCGCCAGCGCGCCTTCCTGGTCGATGAGCTTGAATCCATCGAGCGCGCCGGCAAAGTCCATCGCCCAAAGCCGGACGATGTGGCCTTCATTCAATTCTCCTCCGGCTCGACCGGCACCCCCAAGGGCGTCGTGCTGACGCATGCGAATCTCTTGGCCAATATCCGCGGTGTCAGCACCGCCGGGGAGTTTCATCAGGACGATGTCAGCTTTTCATGGATGCCGCTGACGCACGACATGGGTCTCATCGGTTTCCATCTGATGGCGTTCGCCAACCGCATACAGTCACACCTGATGTCGACCGAGCTGTTCGTGCGCCGCCCACTGCTGTGGCTGCAGCTGGCCGCACGCGTGCGTGCCACGGTGCTGTGCTCGCCGAACTTCGGCTACCGGCACTACCTCAAAGCGCTCGGCGCGGACCGGCCTGCGGACCTTGAGCTCTCGAGCGTACGGCTGATAGTCAACGGCGCCGAGCCGATCAGCGTCGAGCTGTGCGAAGAATTCCTTACACGGCTCGCCCCCACAGGCCTCAAGCGCACGGTCATGTTCCCGGTCTATGGCATGGCGGAAGCTTCGCTGGCCGTGAGCTTTCCGCAGCCCGGCGCGCCCTATCGTGCCGTGTGCTTCGACCGAGCGCGCCTGGGCCTGAACGCTCTGGCCTCGATCGTGCCGAGCGATTCGAGCGCGGCCCTGCAGCTCATGAGTGTCGGCCGCGCGGTACCGTATTGCGAGCTGCGCGTTGCCGATGCAGCCGATCAGCCGCTGCCCGCGCAGCACGTCGGACATATTCACATTCGCGGCGAGAGCGTTACTCGCGGGTATTTCGAGGACGGTGCCGCGAATGCCGAGGCCTTCACGGCCGACGGCTGGTTGCGAACCGGCGACCTGGGACTGCTGCACGAGGGAGAGCTGTACATCACCGGCCGCCTCAAGGAGATCCTGTTCGTCAATGGCCAGAACTACTATCCGCACGATCTCGAGCGCATTGCCGAGAGTGTGCCGGGCCTGGAACTCGGCAAGGTCGTGGCGGCTGGGGTGCGTCCGCCAGGGCGCGAATGCGACCTGCTGCTGTTCTTCGTGCTGCACCGAGGGGCTGCGAGTGAGTTTCTGCCACTGGCGCGCCAGCTGGTGCGGACGGTCGCTGCGCAGGCCGGCGTGGAGATCGATCTCGTCGTGCCGGTGCGCCGCATTCCGAAGACCACCAGCGGCAAGGTGCAACGACATCTGCTCGAACAGGAGTATCTGGGCGGTGCCTTCGACGCCGAACTGGCCGAGCTCGAGCGGCTCGGCGGCATGCACAGCGCCAGCACACAGCAGGTCAGCGAACTCGAACAGCAGATGCGCGACATCTGCGAAGCCGAACTCGAGGGGCGCAGTGTCGCTGTCGATGAGAGCCTGTTCGATATCGGCGCGAGCTCGCTCAAGCTGATCGCGATCCACGAGCGCATCGAGCGGCGCTGGCCTGGCCTGGTCGAGATCACCGACATTTTCGAGCACTCGAGCATCGGCGCATTGGCTGCCTTCATCGACAGCAAGCTTCGAGCGCAGCCATGACAGCCGCGGATCGGGCCCGGCGCGCCGCCGAATATCTGGCGCAGTTGCGGCGAGCGGGTACGCTCCCCGCTGCGCGCCCGCGCTCGCTGCCCGCGGACTTAGCGCCGCACAGCGAGCAGCAAGCCTATGCAGTGCAGCGAGCACTCACACAGACCCTCGGAGCGCGGGTCGGCGCCTGGAAGGTGGCCATGAGCAGCGCCACGCAAGGCAGCGCGGCACCGATCTTCGCCGAGGATCTTTATCATTCGCCAGCGCAGGTGCCCTGCGTGATCGGCGATAGCTTAGGGCTCGAGCCCGAAGTGGCCTTCAGCGTGCGTTGCGACCTGCCATCACTGCCCGATGGGGGGCACTATCGGCAGGCTGAGATCATCGATGCCATCGATGCAGCCTACGCCGCGATCGAGATCGTGGTGAGCCGCTTCCAGAGCCATGACGGCGCCACGCCGCTCGATCGGCTGGCCGACAACATCAGTAACGCCGGCCTGGTGCTGTCCGCTCCCTGCAACGACTGGCGCCGGCTGGACTTCCGTACCGTGCCGCTCGAGCTGACGCTGCGCTCTGCCGACGGCGTGCGCGTGCAGCATTGCAGCCGCGGCGGCCATCCGCTCGGCGAGCCGCTCGCGGCGCTGCTCTGGCTGCTCAACGATCGCACCCACGGCCTGGGCGGCTTGCGCGCGGGGGAAGTCGTGACGACCGGAAGCTACGCTGGTCTGCACCACGCCGCACGCGGCAGCCGTGTCAGCGTGGATTTTGCCGGGCTCGGTGCAGTGGCTCTGGAAGTGGCCTGAACCGTTCGGATGGGAGCGCCCGTGCACGACAATTCCCGGGCGCGCCGTTAGACTTCTGCGCATGAGCGGGCGAAGCGGCAGCGGCGTGCAGGCAACCGACGTGCTTGTCGTCGGCGGTGGTCCGGCGGGCTCCACCGCCGCGGCGCTGCTGGCGCGCAAGGGATACCGCGTCACGTTAATAGAAAAAGCGCGTCATCCGCGCTTCCATATCGGCGAATCGCTGTTGCCGGCCAATCTGCCGTTGCTCGAGCGGCTCGGCGTCGCGCAGCAAGTGCGTGAGATCGGCATGCAGAAATGGGGGGCCGAATTCATCTGCCCGCGGGAGCGGCGCCAACAGGACTACCGCTTCTGCGAGGCCTGGAACAAGTCGATGCCCTATGCGTATCAGGTGCGTCGATCCGAGTTCGACCGCATCTTGATCCACAACGCCGCGCGCCTCGGCGCCGAGGTCATCGAGGGCGCGCGCGTCAGTGCGGTGGATTTAGGCCAGCAGTCCGCGCCGATCACGGTTCAGGTGCAGGCAGAGGACGGCGCGGTGAGCACCTGGCGGGCGCGATTTCTGGTCGACGCTTCGGGGCGCGACACCTTTCTGGCGAACACGCTGCAATCCAAGCGCCGCAACCGCCAGCACAACAGCGCTGCGCTATTCGGCCATTTCAGCGGTGCTCGCCGCCATGCCGGCGAGCGCGAGGGCCACATATCGATCTACTGGTTCGATCATGGTTGGTTCTGGTTCATCCCGCTCAGTGACGGCGCCACCAGCGTCGGCGCCGTGGTCTGGCCCTACTACCTCAAGCGCCGCACCGGCCCGGTGCAGCAGTTTCTTCTCGAGACCATCGCGCTGTGCCCGCCGCTGGCCGAGCGCCTGAGCGAGGCGCGCCTCATCAGTGAGGTCGAAGCCACGGGAAACTATTCCTATTGCAGTACGCGCTCGCACGGCCGCAACTATTTGCTGCTCGGCGACGCCTACGCCTTCATCGATCCGGTGTTCTCCTCGGGCGTGATGTTCGCAATGCAGAGCGCATTTGCAGGCGCCGAGGCCATCGACAACTGCCTGCGCACACCTTCAAGTGCAGCGGCGTCGCTGCGCCGGTTCGACCGCTGCGTGCGGCACGGTCCGCGGCAATTCTCTTGGTTCATCTATCGACTGACTTCACCGACCATGCGCGAGATGTTCATGCAGCCACGCAATACGCTGCGCATGAAAGAGGCGCTGCTGTCGCTGCTGGCTGGGGACATCTTCGGCAGCACGCCGATCTGGGGCTCTCTGTGGACCTTCAAGCTGGCGTATCGGCTCAGCTCGCTGTTGCAGCCGCGCCGCAGCTGGCGCGCGCGCCGCCTGCATCGCCACCATATTCAGTCCACCGAATCGGGGCCGATGGCCGCCGGCTGATGGGCGCCGCCGCCAAGCTGCAAATCGAGTATTCGCGTCTCGCCGACATTCGTCATCGCCCGGCGGCGTGGTGGCGCGACGTGCTCGCGGTGATCCACTATGCGCGCGACGCCGGGGCTGCCCAATGCCCCCTGCCCGATATGCCGTCGGCGCAGGTCTTGATGCCGGTGTTGGCCGGAGACGATGGCGCGGTGGAAGTCTGGCGCCTGGCCGGCCCGATGCACTCCGGACAACACGGCCGCGTGCAATATCGGTGCAGCGAGCGCATGTTGTTTGCCGCGCTGAGCGTCGCCGAGCAGGAATTCGCGGCCCCGCAGGGCGATTGGCATGCGAGCGCGCTGCGCAGCGCCACGCGGGCGGCTTACCGCGAGCTGTTCGATGCGCTCTCGAGCTTGGGCTTTCCGCATCCATTGCGCATCTGGAATGTGCTGCCGGCGATCAACGGCCAGACCCACGATGGCGAGCGCTACTGGCACTTCAACGGCGCGCGCCAGGAAGCCTTCATCGGCGTGCGGCGCGACATCAGCGGCAACTTACCGGCGGCGAGTGCCCTCGGATCGCCGCAGGCCGGTCCGCTCACCGTGCATTGCATCGCCAGCGCGCGCGCGCCGATACCGCTCGAGAATCCTCGACAGCGCAGTGCCTGGGATTATCCGCCACAGTACGGTCCACAGAGCCCGACCTTTGCGCGCGGCTGTCTCGAGAGCGGGCCGGCGCAAACGCTGTTCGTCTCGGGAACGGCGAGCATCCTCGGCTATGAGACCGCGCATGCCGGGGACGTTCGCGCCCAGACGCGCGAGACCGTGCGTAACATCCGCGCGGTGCTGGCGGCGGCCAATCACTGCTTAGGCACCGAGCGCTTTGCGCTCGAGAACCTGAGCTACAAAGTGTACGTGCGACGGCCCGAAGATCTGGGCCACATCGAACGGGATCTGCGTCGCGCGGTCGGCCCCGACGCGCAGGCGTTGTACCTGAAGGCCGACATCTGCCGGCGCGATCTGCTGGTCGAAATCGAAGCAGTCGGCAGTTGAGCAGAGCCGCGACAGGTAGGCCGGATGGTCGCTGGGGCGCTAGGCCGAGGGTGGCTTTGGCGATAGCGCTGGTGGGCACATTCGGCGCGCTCGGTCCGACCGCCCAGGCGGACCCGCGGCCCTTGTGGGAGGTCGGGTTCGGCGTCGGCGCTCTGTTCTTCAACGATTACCGCGGCGCGAGCAGCAGTCATGTCTACCCCGCGCCGGTGCCCTACCTGATCTACCGCGGCCGGTATCTGCGAGCCGATCGCGACGGTGTGCGCGGGCGGTTGTTCAACCGCCGCTATCTGGAGTTCGACATCAGCGCCAACGCCACGGCGCCGGTATTCAGCCGCAACAGCGCGGTCCGTGCCGGCATGCCCAACCTCGACCCAACCATCGAACTCGGCCCGGCATTGCAGTGGCACCTTTGGCGCGGCGAGGACGAACGCCTGCGGCTGGACCTGCGCCTGCCGGTACGTGAAGTCTTCACCGTGTCCTCTGCGCCGACGCCGATCGGCGCGATTTTTGCGCCGAGCCTGGATCTGGACTACCGCAGCGGCGGCCTGCTCGCGGGCTGGAACTTCGGCCTCATGGCCGGTCCTCTGTACGCGCAGCAGCGTTATCATGAATACTTCTACGGCGTGACGAACGAATTTGCGACACCGTCCCGGCCGGCGTACGAGGCGGCGGGCGGCTATTCGGGCAGTCAGCTGCTGTTCGCGGCCAGCAAGCGCTTCGCCAATTACTGGCTCGGGGCCTATGCGCGCCACGATTGGCTCCAGGGCGCCGTCTTTGTGGACAGCCCGCTGGTGCAGCAGCGCAGCTATTGGGCCGGCGGTGTTGGGTTCGTATGGATCATCAGCACTTCTTCCAGGATGGTCGAGAGCCATGACTGAACTGCAGCCTGCGGTATCGGCTTTACGGAGCGCCAGTTCCTCGTGCCGCTGACCGCGCCGTCCCGCACGCATCTGGTCCTCATTCCAAGCTACAACCCGGGACCCAAAGTCTACGAGACCGTGCGCGCTGCGCGCGCTCAATGGACCCCGGTGTGGGTCATCGTCGACGGCAGCACGGATGGCACTGCCCCGGGGCTGGTCGCGATGGCGCAGCAGGATCCGGGACTGAAAGTCATGCTGCTGCCGCGCAACCGCGGCAAGGGCGCGGCGGTGCTGCAGGGTGCGCGCACGGCGCGCGCCGCCGGCTTTACGCACCTGCTGAGCATGGACTCGGACGGGCAGCATCCGGCTGAACTGATCGGCGCCTTCATGGCGGCCTCGGCCGACGCTCCGCAGGCGTTGATTCTAGGCGAGCCGCGATTCGATGCCAGTGCGCCCAAGGTGCGGGTGCAGGGTCGCAAGATCAGCAATGCGCTGTCGAATCTCTGGACGCTCTGGGCGGGCATTCACGACTCACTGTTCGGTTTCCGCGTCTACCCGATTGCGCCACTGATTCAAGTCATGCGCCGGCAGCTGTGGATGCGCCGATTCGACTTCGACGTCGAAGTTGCCGTGCGTCTGAGCTGGCTGGGGCTGCCGCTGCGCAATATTGCCGCACCGGTGCGCTATCTGCGCGTCGATGAGGGCGGCGTGTCGCACTTCAATTACTGGCGCGATAATCTGCTGCTGACCTGGATGCATGCGCGTCTGATGTGCGGTTTTCTGCTGCGATTGCCGCTGCTGCTGTTCCGGCTCCGGCTCCGGCTCCGGCTCCGGCCCCTGCGCTGAAGGCACGCTCCTACGCGCTGCTCGCGCCGCGGACAATATCGATATAATGCGGCCCATTCGGCCCGGATGCCGCACAGTCACCGAAAACACCGCACCTGTTATGTCGGAACAAGCGCTGCCACAGCCCGCCACGAGCCGCCTCGATACGCTCGCACTCGAGCGGGAAATCGCGCGCTTGATCGTCCAGGGCTTGAATCTGCCGATCGCGCCGGAGCAGATCGACCCCGACGCGCCGTTGTACGGCGAAGGCCTGGCCCTGGATTCGATCGACATTCTCGAGATCGCGCTGATCGTCTCGAAGCAGTACGGCATCGTGCTGCGCGCGGACAATCAGGAGAACGAGCAGATCTTCCGTTCGCTGCGACATTTCGCACGGTACGTCGCGGCCCAGAGAAGCAAGTGAAGCGCTCGTAGGAGCGGTGATGCCCGCGTGGCCCCTGTTCGTGCACGAGCGACCAGAGTCGATCGTCGCCTACCGCGACGGCGCAGCGATTGACGCACGACGTTTCCTGCGCGACGTGCGCGTGCTGGCGCGGCGACTGCCCTGCGGTACGCACGTGCTCAATCTATGCGCCGATCGCTATCGGTTCGCCGTGGCGTTCGCGGCCAGTCTGCTGTCGGGTAAGTGCAGTCTGCTGCCTCCGGCACATACGCCCGAGGTGATCCGGCATCTGCAGCTGTTCGCCCCGGATGCGTTCTGCCTGACCGATGACGCGGACAGCGCCGTGGAGTTGCCGTTATTGTTCTATCGCGACGGCGATGCGGACGATGCGGACGATGCGGCGGCAGATGCGGCACCCTGGTCGGTGCCGCAGATCGGGGCTGCGCAGCTGGCCGCCTATGTCTTCACTTCCGGCTCGACCGGCGCGCCGCTGCCGCATCGAAAGACCTGGGGCCGGCTGGTGCAGTGCGTACGCCTCGAGGCCGCCCGCCTCGCACCGCTTGCGCGCGGCGGCAGCGCGATCCTCGGCACGGTGCCGCCGCAGCACATGTACGGTTTCGAATCCACGGTACTGCTGCCGTTGCAGAGCGGCGGGGCGCTGTGCGCACGCCGGCCGTTCTTTCCGGCGGACATCGCCGCGGCGCTGCAGGAGCTGCCGCGTGCGCGCATGCTGATCACGACGCCGGTGCACCTGCGCTCGCTGATCGCTGCCGAGATGGCGCTGCCGGGCCTGGATCTGATCGTCTCGGCCACGGCGATGCTGCCGGCGAATCTCGCACGCGAGGTCGAGCGCCGCTACGCCGCGCCGTTGCTCGAGATCTATGGCTCGACCGAAACCGGACAGATAGCCGCGCGCCGCACGGCGTTCGAGGATCAGTGGCGGCTATGGGACGGCGTGCGCCTCGAATGGGTTGGGGAACGATGCTGGGCGCAGGGCGGCCATATCGAACAGCCCACTGCGATCGCCGACATCCTCGAGCTCAAGAGCGAGGATCGCTTCGTGTTGCACGGGCGCACCGCGGATCTGGTCAACATCGCCGGCAAGCGCAGCTCGCTCGCTCATTTGAATCACCATCTCAACGCCATACCGGGGGTGCTGGACGGTGCCTTCTTCGTGCGTGAGGACGCGCACGCCTCGCTCGCCGGTGTCACGCGGCTGGCAGCGCTGGTTGTGGCGCCCACGCTCGAGCTCGCCACGATTCTGCGGCAGCTACGCCAGCGCATTGACCCGGTGTTCCTGCCGCGTCCGCTGCTGCGGGTCGAAGCGCTGCCGCGCAATGAGACCGGCAAACTGCCGCAGCACACGCTGCGCACGCTGGTGGCGCAGGCTGCGGCGCGCGCGCCGCATTTATTTGCATGAGCTGGTCCAGCGTCTGCTTGCGCTTCGGGTCGGAGCATCCGGCGCTGGCCGGTCATTTTCCGAACCATCCCATCATCCCGGGAGTCCTGCTGCTCGATGAGGCGCTGCATGCGCTCGAGCGTGCCGCAAGCCTCCAGGCGGTCGTGGCGGCAGGCACCTATTGGCACATCGCGAGCGTGAAATTCCATCGGGCCGTACAGCCGGATGAATCGCTGCGGCTCGAATGCAGCGAGCTCTCCGGCGGCAGCCTGCGGCTCGAGTGGCGTGCCGCGCAGACGCTGGTCATGAGCGCCGCGGTCGAGCGCCGGCGCGCATGAAACGGCAGTCCGACACGCCCGAGTGGCACCGCACCCCCGAGCGCGGCAGTCCGCTGCTGTTGCACACAATGGCCTGGCTGTCGCTGCGCTGCGGCCGGACCTTGGCTCATCCCCTGCTGCACCTGATTGCCGTCTATTACTTCCTGTTCGCGCCGCAGGCGCGGCGACACATGCGCGCTTATCTGCGGCGCGCTCTGGGCCGCGAGCCGCACGCGGCCGATCGCTACCGGCTGATTCTGTGGTTCGGGACCACAATTCAGGATCGGCTGTTCCTGCTCGCGGGCCGGCACGAGCTGTTCGAAGTCTCGCTGCACGGCGAAGCGCTCATGCGCGAGGTGGTCAGCGCCGGCGACGGCGCGTTGCTGTTCGGCGCTCACATAGGCAGTTTCGAGGTGCTGCGCACCCTCGGTGATCGGCAGCCGGGGCTGCGAGTGGCGATGGCCATGTACGAGGAGAATGCGCGCAAGCTCAACGCCGTCATGGCGGCGGTCAAGCCGAGCAAGCCTCCCGAGATCATCGCGCTCGGCCACATCGATGCCATGCTCAAGATTCGCGAATACCTCGACTGCGGAGGGTTGGTCGGCGTGCTCGCCGACCGTACGCTCGGGGAGGAAGCCTCGCTGCCGGTGAATTTTCTCGGCGCCACGGCGCAGCTGCCGCTCGGGCCGATGCGGGCGGCGGCGCTGCTGCAGCGGCGCGTGCTGTTCATGCTCGGCCTGTTTCGCGGTGGACGTCGCTATCAGGTCGTGTTCGAGCCGCTTGCCGACTTCACCAACGTCGGCCGCGCGGGCCGCGCGGCGGCCATCGAAGCGGCGGTGATCCGCTACGGCCGGCTGCTCGAGCAGTATTGCCGCAGCGATCCTTACAACTGGTTCAACTTTTTCGACTTCTGGTCGCACGCGCAGCAGCGCGTGGATCCGGCATGCTCGTGAGCGCGCGGCGGCGCGGCACCGCGCCGCTCGCGCTATCGGTGCTGATCGTGGCATGCGGCCTGCTCGCCACGATGCCTGCTGCCGGCGCCGAGGATGGTGCGCTGCTCGATCGGCTGATGACCTTGCTGGCGCAGCGCCGGCATGGCGTGGCGGATTTCGATGAGACGCAGTATCTCGCGCTGCTCAAGCGACCAGTGCATTCATCGGGTGTGCTGCGCTACGACGCGCCGGACCATCTCGAGCAGCGCACGCTCAAGCCACGCCCACAGAACATGCTGCTCGATCACGGCATGCTGACGCTGGAGAGCGGCAAGCATCAGCGGACGCTGCCGCTGCAGGACTATCCGCAGCTCGCGCCGCTGATCGACAGCATGCGCGCAACGCTGGCCGGCGATCGCGCCGCGCTCGCGCAGCGCTTTGCAATCGAGCTTCGAGGCGATCTCGACCATTGGCAGCTGCTGCTACGGCCGCTCGACTCCGAGCTCGCCGCGAGCGTGCAGCGCATCCGTCTGTCCGGCGAGCGCGATGCGGTGTTGCAGGTGGAGGTGCAGCAGAGCGATGGCGATCGCTCGTTGATCGACATCAGGCCGCGCGAATGAGCCGTTCGGGCCGGCTGGCGCTCGGCCTGTGGTTGCTCGGCGTGGCGCTCGCCACGAGCATCATCGCGCGGGCGCGCTTCAGCGCCGATCTGTCGGCCTTTCTGCCGCGTGCGCCCTCGCCCACGCAGCGGCTGCTGGTCGATCAACTGCAGAATGGCCTGGCGGCGCATCTGATCCTGATCGGCATCGAGGGCGGTGATGCGGCACAGCGAGCGAGCGCATCCCGAGAGCTGCTGGCGAGTCTCGGTGCGCAGAGCGCGTTCCTGGCGGTGAACAACGGTGAAGCGGCGATCGAGCAGCGAGATCGCGCGTTCCTGTTCGAGCATCGCTACCTGCTGAGCGACACCGTGACGCCGCAGCGCTTCAGTGTCGAGGGACTGCATACGGCCATCGAGGCGAGCCTCGATCTGCTGAGCTCACCGGCCGGACTGCTGGCGAAATCGCTGCTGCGCGCCGATCCCACGCTCGAGACGCTGCAGGTCATCGATCAGCTCCAAGGGAGCGGCGCGCCGCACAGCGAGCAGGGGGTCTGGAGCTCGCCCGACGGCAAGCGGGCGCTGCTGATCGCCGAGACGCGCGCGTCGGGCTCGGATACGGACGCGCAGGCGCAGGCGCTGGATTTGATTCGTGCCGCATTCGCCCGCGCGGCCGCAGCGGCGCCGCAGGCCACCCGGCTGCAACTATTGCTCAGTGGCCCCGCCGTCTTCGCGGTCGACGCGCGTGCGACCATCGAACGTGAAGTCAAGCGGCTCTCGATCGTGAGCACTGCACTGATCGTAAGCCTGCTGCTGCTGGTGTATCGCTCGCCCACGACGCTGCTGCTGGGACTTCTGCCGGTAGTCTCCGGTGCGCTGGCCGGCGTCGCCGCGGTGGCCCTCGGCGCTGGTGTCGTGCATGGCGTCACCCTCGGGTTCGGCATCACGTTGATCGGCGAATCGGTGGACTACTCGATTTACCTGTTCGTGCAGTCGCGCCGTGGCGCAGGGCGTGCGGGTGAGCTTACGGTACCGCCACGTCTGTGGCCGACCATCGGCCTGGGCGTGCTGAGCTCGGTGTGCGGCTTTGCCTCGCTGCTGCCCTCGAGCTTTCCCGGCCTGGAGCAACTCGGTCTGTATTCGATCAGCGGCTTGCTCGCCGCCGCCGCGGTCACGCGCCTGGTGTTGCCGCCGCTGCTGCCGCGGCAGCTGCGGATCAGGGATCTGGAGCCGTTCGGTGCGGCCGCTGCGCGGCTGTGCTCGCGCCTGCATGGCCTGCGTGCCGCCGCGCTCGGTTTGAGTCTGCTGTGCGTCGGCGTGCTGGCCTGGCATCGGGCGGCTCTCTGGAATCGCGACCTCGCGGCCTTAAGTCCGGTGGCTGCCTCCGCGCAGGCGCTCGATGGGCAGCTGCGCAGCGAGCTCGGGGCTCCTGACATCAGCAACCTAGTCGTAGTCGCCGGTGCCGACCAGGAAGCGGTGCTGCAGCGCGTCGAGGCGGTATCGCGCCGGCTCGATGCGCTCGTGGCTGCAGGCGAGATTGGCGGCTACGACGATCCGGCGCGCTATCTTCCGAGCCGCAGCACGCAGGCGGCACGGCGCGCGAGCCTGCCGGATGCGCCGACGCTGCGAGCGCGTCTGGGCGCAGCGACCGCGAGCCTGCCGTTGCGCGCCGAGGCGCTGCAGGAGTTCGTGCAGCAGGTCGCTGCGGCCCGCAGCAGCGCGCCGCTCGAGCGTGCCACACTCGAGCACACCTCGCTGGCCCTTGCGCTCGACGCCCTGCTCTGGCATCACGCCGGACCATGGTATGGACTGTTGCCATTGCGCGCCGCCAGCTCCGGCCCGCACGCGGGTGATATCGACATCGACCGCGTGCGTGCCGCACTGACGACGGACGCGCCCGGTACGGTGCTCGCGTTGAACATCAAGCAGGAAACCGATGCGCTCTATGGCGGGTATCTGCGCGAAGCGGTGCGCCTGTCGCTGGGCGGGCTGGGCGCCATTGTGCTGTTGCTGTCAGTGGTATTGCGCAGTGCCCTGCGCGTAGCGCGCGTGATCGCGCCGCTGGCACTGGCGGTCCTGGTGGTCAGCGCTGGACTGATCGCCGCGGGTGTAGAGCTCACCATCTTGCATCTGATCGGCCTGCTGCTGATCGTGGCCGTGGGCTCGAACTACGCGCTGTTCTTCGACCGGCGCGCGCTCGAGCCCACCGGCACCGAGCTGCCTCTGACGCTCGCCTCGCTGCTGGTTGCCAATGCCTGCACGGTGATCGGCTTCGGCGTGCTGGCGCTGTCGCACGTGCCGGTGCTGAGCGCACTCGGCACCACGGTCGCGCCCGGTACGCTGCTCGCGCTGTGGTTTTCGGCACTGCTGGCGCCGCGCGCGCTGTTTGCCGCTGCCGCGCTCACGCCCCGTGCCCTGAGGCATTGAGCGGTGCGCACGCAGCGCATCGCGACACGGCCGGGCACTGCAGCCGCCGGTTGCATCGTGCTGCTGCCCGGTGTGCAGCAGCAATTCGAGGACTTCACCCGCAACCGCTTCGACGCCGCCCTGCACGCGCGTCCTCTGGCCCACGATCTGATGCTGGTGGCGCCAGAACTGGCGCATCTGACCGATCGCGATTGGCTGCAGTGCCTGCATGAGCAGGTGGTGCAGCCATTGCGCGCGGCGGGCGAGTCGATTTGGCTGGGCGGCATCTCGCTCGGTGCCTTCATGGCGCTGCGCTTCGCCGCGCGGTATCCCGCTGCAATCGACGGGCTGTGCCTGATTGCGCCCTACCTCGGCAGCCGCATCGTCGCCGCCGAGATTGCTCGCGCCGAGCCGTTACAATCCTGGCAGCCGGGAGTGCTCGCCGATGATGACGACGAGCGCCAGATCTGGCGCTACCTGCTGGCTCTGCGCTCACCCCCGCCGCGCATTTTCCTCGGCTTCGGCAAGCACGATCGCTTCGCCGACACCCAGCGCCTGCTCGCACGCGCACTGCCGGCCGCGAGCTCGGTGCAAATCGATGGCGGCCACGACTGGCCGGTGTGGCGGCAACTCTGGGAGAATTTTCTCGACCGCTGTCTGCTAACCACCGAGCCATCGGGCGAGCGCAGCCATGAACCTTGATTCTTCCACGTCCGCACCGGCCACGGGACGCTGGCACGCCGCGCCGCTGCTGCGCCTGTCGCTGATCCTGCATGGCGCGGCAGTCGTCCTCACGCTGGCGCGGTCCGCGTGGTGGCCATGGACGTTGAGCGCCGTGGTCGCAAACCATCTGGCGCTGACCGCGCTCGGCCTGTGGCCCCGCAGCCACGCGCTTGGCTCGAACTGGACACGCCTGCCGGCGCGCGCGGCCGCGCGCGGCGAGATAGCCATCACGATCGATGATGGCCCGGACCCCGAGATCACGCCGCAGGTGCTGTCCATCCTGGCCGCGCATGGCGCGCGCGCGACCTTCTTCTGCATCGGCCGGCGCGCACAACAGTTCCCGCAGATCGTGTCTGCCTGCATCGCGCAGGGTCATGCGGTCGAGAACCACAGCGATCGCCATGCGCATTATTTTTCGCTGCTCGGCATGGGCGCACTGCATCGGGACCTGCTGCGTGCGCAACGCACGCTCGCAAGCATCAGCGGCAGCGCACCGCGCTTCTTCCGCGCGCCTGCCGGCCTGCGCAGCCCGCTGCTCGATCCGGTACTGCAGCGGCTGGGGTTGCAGCTCGCCAGCTGGACGCGCCGCGGCTTCGACACCATCAATCGCGATGCCGCCGTGGTCCTGGCGCGCCTGACGCGGCGCCTCGCCGCCGGCGACATTCTGTTACTGCACGATGGCCATACCGCTCGCACCCGCGAGGGTACACCGGTCGTGCTCGAGGTGCTGCCCGCGCTGCTGGCCGTAATCGAGCAGCGTGGACTGCGCACCGTCACGTTGCGCGATGCCGCGCTCTGATATGCGCGCGAGGGCCGGTGCCGGAAGAACGCCGCTGCCAGCGGCCCTGCTCGATTCGGCCACCGCGCCGTATCGTACGGTCAGCCGCTTCGCCTACTACTTCGCGCGCGGCAAACTGCGGGGCGACCCCGCGTATCGAGCCATTCTCGAGCGCGGACTGCTGCTCGGGCGAGGGCGTATACTCGATTTGGGAGCGGGCCAATGCCTGCTGGCCGCTTGGCTTCGCGCCGCTGAGCGTTGCTATGCGTGCGAGTGCTGGCCGCGGCATTGGCCGCCGGCACCGACCGCGCTGTCGATACGCGGTATCGAACTGATGCCGCGCAACGTCGCGCGAGCGCGACGCGCGCTCGGAGCCGGCGCCGAAGTGCTGCAGGCTGACATCCGCAGCATCGAGTTCGGTTGGGCCGACGCCGTGGTCATGCTCGATGTGCTGCACTACGTGGCCGCAGCCTGGCAGCCTGCGATTCTGCAGCGCGTGCGCGCGGCGTTGCCCGCGGGCGGCGTGCTGCTGTTGCGCATCGGCGATGCCGGCGGCGGCGCACGCTTTCGCTACGGCCAGTGTGTCGATAAGGTCGTGTTGCTGGCGCAAGGCCACGGCTTCGCACCGGTGCATTGCCGCAGCGTCGATCAATGGCGGAAGCTGCTGGAGGAGTGCGGCTTCGAGAGCGAGGCGTTACCGATGAGTGCAGGGACCCTGTTCGCCAACGTACTGCTGATCGCTCACGCGCGATGACATCGCACGCGTTGGCACCGTTATGGCTGCGCCATTTTACCGCCACCAGTTGTCTGGGCCGCGGACTCGAGGCGACGCTCGAGGCGCTGGAGGCCGGACGCAGCGGCCTCAAACCCTGCGCTTTCGAGACCGTCGCGCTCGACACGCAGATCGGCGAGGTCGCGGGCGTCGATGAGGTGCAATTGCCCGCGCGACTGCGCGCCTATGATTGCCGCAACAATCGGCTGGCGCAGCTGGCACTCGATCAGGACGGGTTTTGCGCCGCGGTGCGCGCCAGTGCGACGCGCTGGGGGCCCGGGCGCCTGGGCGTGTTGCTCGGCACCAGCACCTCCGGCATTCTCGAGACAGAAATCGCCTACCGGGCCCGCGATCCGCGCAGCGGCGAACTGCCGGCGGGTTTCGCCTACGCGCAGCGGCAGAATTCCTTTTCGGTCAGCGATTACGTGCGCCGCGCGCTCGAATTGCAGGGACCTGCCGTCTCGTTGTGCACCGCCTGCGCATCGAGCGCCAAGGCCTTCGCCGCCGCGCAACGCATGATCGCCGCTGGCCTGATCGATGCCGCGGTCGTCGGCGGCGTGGATACGCTCTGCCTGACGACGCTGTACGGTTTTCACTCCCTGCAACTGATGGCGCGCACGCCGTGCCGGCCGTTCGATCGGCATCGCGACGGACTGTCGATCGGCGAGGCGGCGGCCTTTGCGTTGCTCGAGCGCGTATCCGGATCGAAAGATGACGACGCGGTGCTGCTACTGGGCACGGGCGAGTCGAGCGATGCCTACCATATGTCGAGCCCCCATCCCGAGGGGGCGGGCGCGCGCCTGGCCATGCGGCGCGCCTTGGAGGCTGCAGGCGCGGCGCCCGCCGATATCGATTACATCAACCTGCACGGCACGGGCACACCGAGCAATGACAACGCCGAATCCCTGGCCGTCACCGCGCTGTTCGGAACCGGCACCCCCTGCAGCTCGACCAAGGCCGCGACCGGGCACACGCTCGGCGCTGCCGGCGCGCTCGAGGCCGTGATCTGCGCGCTCGCGCTGCGTCACGGGCTCGCGCCCGCCGGCCTCAATCGCAACGAGCCCGATCCGCAGCTTGCAGTCAATTACCTCACGGCCAATCAACGCGCACCGCTCAGAGCGGTGTTGAGCAATTCCTTCGGCTTCGGCGGCGTGAACTGCGCTTTGCTGTTCGGACGTGCTACTTGAGCGTGATCGCGTTGTCCGCCGGCATCGAGGGCATCGGCCTGCTCGGCCCCGGGCTGCCCGACTGGCCAACGACTGCCGCGGTGCTCGCGGGCACGAACCCCTATCGGCCCGCGCGCACGCTGCTGCGCGCACCGGCCGCGTTGCCCAGTGCGGAGCGGCGCCGCGCCGGCCGCGTGATCCAGCTCGCGCTCGCCATCGGTGCCGAAGCGGTGGCGCACGCGGGGCGCGACGCACGAGTGCTGCCGAGCGTCTTCGCCTCTTCAGGAGGCGATGGCGACACCTGCCATGAAATCTGCGTCGCGCTCGCCGGCGCACAGCGCGCGCTCTCGCCGACGCGCTTTCACAACTCCGTGCACAACGCCGCCGCCGGCTACTGGAGCATCGCCTACGGCTGCCCTGAGGCTTCGGTGACACTGTGCGCGTTTGACGGCAGCTTCGCTGCCGGCCTGCTCGAAGCCGTCTCGCAAGTCGCGCTCAGTGGTGGACCGGTGCTGCTGATCGCCTACGATGCCGACTACCCGCCGCCGCTGCGTACGCAGCGCAATATCCCTGATGCGTTCGGCGTGAGCCTGCTGCTCGCACCACCGAATGGCCCGGGCGCGATCGCGACCCTCGTTGTCTCCATCTGCCAGCAGCCCGCGACGCGGCTGGATCGTCCCGAGCTCGAAGCCCTGCGGGCATCGATCCCGGCGGCGCGCAGTCTGCCGCTGCTCGAGCCTCTGGCAATGGCACGCGCCGGCACGGTGGTGCTGGACTATCTGGATCATGCGCGCCTGGCTGTCGAAATCACACGATGAAACTCGATCGCGACTGGATTGCAGCCCATATCCCGCATCAGGGTCGCATGTGTCTGCTCGATCGCGTGCTGTCGTGGGATGAGGCGTGCATTGAATGCGCCAGCAGCACGCATCGCGCGAGCGAGCATCCGCTGCGTGCCCACGGGCGGTTGGGATCAGCGTGTTTGATCGAATATGCCGCCCAGGCCATGGCGGTTCACGGTGCGTTGCGGCAGGCGGCGCACGCGGCCGCGAGCGGCTTCGGTCTGCTCACAAGCGCTCGCGCGGTCGAGCTGTTCGTCGCCGATCTGGATCGGATCGGCGGTGAGTTGCTGATTCGCGCCGAGTGGCAGCACGGCGATGCGCGTGGCGTGCTGTATGCGTTCCGCGTCAGCGCGGGGCAGCGCCTGCTCGCGCAGGGACGCGCCGCCGTGCTGCTGCACGGCCCGGTCCCTGCAGGAGCGCGTGCGTGAATGCCCAGCGACGCCGCGCGCTCGTCACCGGCGCCAGCGGCGGCATCGGCGCGGCGATTTGCCGTCAGCTGGCGCGCTCCGGGCATCAGCTCTATCTGCACGCCCATCGCGGCAGCGATCGAATCCAGGCACTGGCGCAGGAGCTCAGTGCCGCTGGCGCCTGGGTCGAGGTGCTGCGCTTCGACATAACGGATCAGCCCGCCACGCATGCCGTGCTCGAGCAGGCGCTGAACGCCGGACCGATACAGCTGCTGATCAACAATGCCGGCATCCACGATGACGCCGCTTTTCCGGGCATGACAACGCCGCAATGGCAGCGCGTAATCGACGTGTCATTGAACGGCTTCTTCAACGTCACGCAACCGCTGCTGCTGCCGATGATCCGTACCCGCTGGGGACGCATCGTGAATATCTCTTCGGTGACGGCACTGACCGGCAATCGCGGCCAGGTCAACTACGCCGCCGCCAAAGGTGCGCTCAATTCAGCCACGCGCGCCTTGGCGCTGGAGATCGCGCGACGCGGCGTCACGGTCAATGCCGTGGCCCCCGGTATCATTGCCTCCGACATGACTGCAGGTCACTTCGACGAGGCAACCATCGCCCAGCTGGTGCCGCTGCGTCGCGCCGGCACTGCCGATGAGGTGGCACATCTGGTGGATTTTCTGACCAGTGAGGCGGCCGGCTATATCACCGGCCAGGTCATCTCGATCAACGGCGGCATCATCTAGCGCCGCGCTGCGTGCCACCACACGGCTTGCGGTACAAAGAGGCGAATCGCTGGAGCCGGTGATGCTCAATATTAGTCTGGATTTGGGCGTTATTTCGCAGCCAATGTTCACGCTGCCGGTCATCATGGCTATTGTGGGCCCTTTGATCACGACGCCCGCGCTGCGACGCAGCCTGCCGCGGGCGGGCGTGGCGCTGCAAGGTTGAGGCGGTTGGGTTTATAGTGCCGCATTACGGCACTGAAGGAGCGAGCCGATGAGTGTCTATCCGCGCCCGGCGCTCGTGCTGCTCTCAGCGCTGCTGTGCGCCGCGATCGTAAGTCCCGCGGCGCATGCGGCCTGGAACTGGCCGCTGCACAACGGCGCCTCCAAGGCGAAGCACAGCGGCAAGACGCTGCAGCCGGTGGTGCAGCATCCGATTCGTATCGGCAATCAGCGGCGCGTGGTCAAGCCGATCGGCAGCACGCGCCCCCCGCCCAAGACCATTCTGGCCAAGCGGCCGCCATGAGTGCGCCGAGCCGGCTGGTGACTGCGGCCGCATGGGCCTGCCTGCTGCTGCTGCCCGCGGTGCATTGCGCCGCAGGCGCTGAGGATCTGACTGCAGCGCGCGCGACCATGCGGCGCGACGCGCATCAGTTCGCCGATAGCGTGCGACGCGAATCCAAGCACTTCGGCAACGAGGTCGCGCATGGCGCCCGCGAGCTCAAGCGGGACCTCAAGCACTGGTGGAACCGGATGCGCGTCGGGACCGATCATGCCGGCGCTGCGCTGCGCGATCGACTGCACTCGGCCTAGCGCCGCGCAATGCTCGGGGCATGCGCCGGGCGGGGCGACAGCGCTTGAGCTGACGTTAGCTCGAGGCGGCCTGCTGGCGCTCCGGCGGTAGAGGCGCGGGAGGCTCGAGCTTCCAGCGCCGGTGCGTCCACATCCAATCGGCCGGTTGGGCGCGTATGTTGGCCTCGAGCAGCTCGGCGTAGCGCGCGGTAAACACCTCCGGTTCCGCCCGCTCCCCGGCCGCCGCCAGCGGGTAAAAAGTCACCTCATAGTATCCGCGCGCGGTGCGGCGCACCCAGGTGAAGAAGGCCGCGTAACCGGTCATGCGGGCGATCTCAGCAGGCCCGGGATAGAAAGCAGTATCGCGGCCCAGAAATCGCAGCCAATGGCGCCCGCTGCTCGATGCCGGAATCTGATCGGCGATGAGTGCGATCACATGCACGCCGCCGCGGTTGCGTGCCACGACGCGCATGAGTTTCTTGGCAGCGACCATGCGCGCGCCGAATCGGCCGCGCAGCCTCAGCAGTGTGCGATCAGCGGCGGCGGCATGCAGCGGCTTGTAGGCGGCATCGAGCGGTACGTCAAAGCTCACGGTGGTGCCCTGCAGCGCCCACTCCCAATTGGCCTGGTGCGAGGCAAGCAGTATCACCGAGCGTCCGGCATCGGTTTGCGCGCGCACCAGTTCGACGTTCGGCAAACGCACTCGGCGGCGAATCTCCTCGCGCGTCAATGTTGCGAGCTTGAGGGATTCGACCACGACCTGCGCCAGATGCCGATAGTTGTCGTTGAGCAACGATTCGATCTCGGCCGGCGATAAGTCCGGAAAACATTGGCGCAGGTTCGAACGCGCTACCGCCACGCGGTAGCGCAGCACGTAACGCAGCAGGAACGCCAGCACGGCCGCCAGGCAGTACAGCACGCCGAAGGGCAGACGCGCCAGCAGGCGCAGCCACCACGGCAGCGCATCAGTCGGCGGCGATGAATCCGTCTGGCTCATCCGCGGCGCGCTCCGCCACTTTGTTCATGATACGGTGGATACCCATGCTCTGGATCAAAGCGCTGCATCTGATCTTCGTCATCGCCTGGCTCGCGGGTCTGTTCTACCTGCCGCGCATATTCGTGCATTATGCCGAGGGCCTTGCACAAGGCGAGGACGTGCGGCGGCTCGTGACCATGGCACGGCGGCTGTTTGGCTTCATGACCATCATGGGCGCGTTGGCGCTGTTGCTGGGCCTGTGGTTGTGGCTTGGCTTTCACGACAGCGGCCTGTGGTTGACGGTCAAGCTGCTGTTGGTAGCGGGATTGATCGGCTATCACCTGGCCTGCCGCGCCCTGCTCGCGCGCATGCAGCGCGGCGCCGCGATGCCCGGGTCGACGGCCTTGCGACTGTTCAACGAAGCCGCTCTGCTGCTGGTGGTGCCGATCATCATGCTTGCCGTGGTCAAACCGTTCTGAGCAGCGCGGCTAGGCCGTACGGCTGAACAGAACCTTGTCGGGCGCGCGGCGCGACAAGCGCGCATCGAACGCCATGCAGATATTGCGCAGATATGCGCGTCCCTTGGCAGTGACACGACAACCGGTCGCATCGACATCCACCAGCTGATCCGCCGCCGGCTCTGCCAGCCGCTGCGGCACGCTCGCCAGGAAATCGGTGTAGTCCAAGGGCGAGTGCCAATCGGTCTGCAGGCGCGTCATCAGCCGCAGAATGTGGCCGCGCAGGATCCGGTCCTCGGCATCGAGCACATGACCCCGATGGATCGGCAGCTCGCCGGCGACGACGCGCTGCTGATAGTTGTGAAGATCTTTTTCGTTCTGCGCAAAGGCATCGCCCGCATCGCCGATCGCGGACACACCCAGTCCGATCAGCGGTCGCGTGAAGGCGTTGGTATAGCCCATGAAATTGCGATGCAGCGCGCCTGACTGCTGCGCCTTCCACAGACCGTCGGATTCCAGTGCGAAATGATCCAGGCCAATCTCGCGATAGCCCTCGCGCTCGAGGCGCTCGCGGCCAAGCTCATAGAGCTGGCGCTTCTCATCGCCCTGCGGCACATCGCTGTCGCTGAAGCGGCGCTGACCCGGCTTGATCCAGGGGACATGCGCATAGGCATAGAGCGCAATGCGGTCGGGCCGCAATCGGCACACCGCGTTCATGGTGCCGTCGATACTGTCGAGCGTCTGCAGCGGTAGCCCGTAGATCAGATCGAAATTGACGCTGTCGAATCCGAGCGCGCGCGCAGCTTGCGTCACCTCGCGCACTTGAGTCTCGCTCTGCACGCGGTTGACGATCTCCTGTACGCGCGGGTCGAAATCCTGCACGCCCAGACTGATGCGGCGAAATTGATGACGCGCGAGCACTTCCAGTTGCGCGGCGGTGGTCACTCGCGGATCGACCTCGATCGAGCCGGCCGCCTCGGCGCGCAAGCGTACGCGGCGCAACAGGCCCTGCAGCAGCGCCTCGAGCTCCTCGCTGGTCAGAAAGGTCGGCGTGCCGCCACCGAGATGCAGCTCTCCGAGCTCGAGCTGCTCGCGCCCGAGCGGGCGCATATAGAGATCCAGCTCCGCGAGCAGCGACTGCACATACGGCATGACGATGCTGTGGGTGCGCGTAATGCGCGTATTACAGCCGCAAAACGTGCACAGCGCGCGGCAGAACGGGATGTGCAGGTAGAGCGCCGCGCCGTGCTCGCTGCCGGCATCCAATGCGCGTCCGACGTGCTCGAGCCATTCGCCCTGCCCCGGCGTGTTCTCCCAATACGGCACCGTCGGATAACTGGTGTAGCGCGGTGCGGCGACGTCGTATTTTGCGACCAGCGAATCACAGATCAGTGCATTCATCCGAACATCTCCCGCTGGAGCTTGAGCGCCAGCCTTACGTTGGCTTCCGGCGTGGTCTGCAGCACGCCATGCCCGAGTCCGCAGACCCATCCCGCACGCAGCGTCGCCGGCTGCTCGAGCAGCCGCTCGAAATACCCGCGCAGTCGCTGCGACAATTGCGCCGCCGGCAGCAACAGCCATTGCGGATCGATATTGCCCTGCACGCTGCGCCGGCCGGCCTGCGCGCGCAGCACTTCGATCAGATCATGACGCCAGTCGATCCCCAAGCACTGCAGATTCAGCGCCTCCAGCGCCTGCCAATGCGCAGGTCCGGTATCGCGCGAATAGTAGATCACGGGCGTGTCGGGGCACTGCGCACGAAAGCTGCGCAGTACGTCGGTCACAGGCTCGGCCGCATAGCGCACAAACTGCTCGGGTGAGAGCGTGCCGGCGGCGGTATCGAAAATGGCCACGCAGTCCGCTCCCGCCCGCGCCTGCAATGCCATGTTGCCGGCCAGCAGTTCGAGCAGATGCTGGTTGAAGCCCCGGTAGAGACCATTGTCCAGACCGTCGAGGCCACCGTGCACGAACCCCTCGTGCGATCCGGCCACGGCATAGGCATAAAGCGTGAACGGGCCGCCGACGAAACCGATCAGAGCGATCTCGGCCGGCAGGCGGCTGCGCAGCAGATCGATGGCCTCGGCCTGAAAATTCATGTGCGTCGCTCGCTCGGCCCCGCCCTTGAGCCGTGGCAGGTCGGCCGGAGCGCGCAGGTGCCAATCGAGTTGCGGACCCGGAGCGTAGCGCAGTCCCATGCCCATGGCCTCGAGCGGAAACAGCAGATCCGAGAATAGAATCGCCGCATCGAAACCGAAGTCCTCGATGGGCCCGAGCGTCACCTCGGCAGCGAGCTGCGGTTGCCGGCACAGATCGATGAAATCGTGCCGGGCGCGCAGCGCCTGATAGTGGCGATGGTAGCGGCCTGCCTGGCGCATGAACCAGACCGGCGGGCGGCCGGTATTGCGGCATGAGAGCGCCCGCAGCAGGAGTGGCTCAGACACGTTGGATCTCCGTCAACAGATAGCCGACGCCGCGGATGCTGCGGATCACCCGCGGATCGGCGGCATCGATTTCGACCAGTTTGCGCAGCCGCACGATGAAGTTGTCGACCGTGCGCGAGGTCGGAAACTCATCGGCAGACCATGCCCGGTCGAGAATCTCGTCGCGGCTCACGGCCTTGCCGGCGCGCGCGGCGAGCAGCCGCAGCACGGCGCACTCCTTGTGCGTGAGCGACTGCGTCTGGCCGTCGACCGTCGCCACGAAGCGCTCGAAGTCCACCTGAGCGCGGCCGATGCGCACCTGTCCGCGCATTTCGCCGGGAACCAGCGCCAGATCCTGCGCCCGCTTGAGGCAATTCTGGATGCGCAGCAGCAGCTCGCGAAAGTGAAACGGCTTGCCCACATAGTCATCAGCGCCGAGCTCAAGGCCGCGGATCCGATCCTCGGGATTCGCATGCGCCGTCAGAAACAGGATCGCAGTGGCCGGGGCGTGCTCGCGCAACGCGCGCGCGACATCGAAGCCACTGCCGTCCGGCAGACCGACATCGAGCACTGCCACCTGGAAAGTGCCCTCGGCGATCGCCCGGCGCGCACTGGCCACCGACTCGGCGCGCATGACGGCGAAGCCGGCTGCCCGAAGGCGCTCGATCAGCGTCTCGGCGACGTTACGCTCATCCTCGAGCAGCAGCAGGCGCGCCGGTGTATTCATGCGTCAGGCCACCGTCAGGTACTGACCCGAAAGGCGAGCTCGGCACGAAAGCCCTCGCCGGGGGCCGTATTGAATTTGACTGCACCGCCCATGCGCTGCATGAGCCGCCGCACGAGGTAGAGTCCGACACCGGCGCCGCTCGACTGCGGGCCGCGGCCGAACAGCCGTCCGAGGCGGCCGGCACCGGGCAGCACGCCCAGGCCGTTGTCCTGGTAGGCGAGCACCAGCCTCGAGGCGTGCACCGCGGCTGTGAGCCGCACGCTCACGGGATTGACCCGCGCGTGGCGCACCGAGTTTTCGATCAGATTGCGCAGGATCATCTGCAGCGCGGCGGCGTCGGCCTGGATGGGCGGTAGATCCGCATCCAGGTGTGCAACCACATCGAGCGCTGCACCGTGGGCCTGGGAAATGTCCGCGAGCACGCGCGCCAGCCAGGCCGCAAGCGGGATCGCCTGCTCACGCAGCGGCCCACCGCCTTCGATGCGTGCCAGCTCGAGCGTCTTGTCGATCTGCGATTCGAGGCGGTGCGAATCCTCGAGCAGGCGGCGCGCCAGTTCAACGCGCTGTTCGCCCTCGGCAATCGCCTCGGCCTGCAGGCGAATGCTGGTCAGCGGCGTGCGCAGCTCGTGTGCCACCGAGGCGAAAAAAGCCTGCATGCTGCGTGCTCGCCGATGCTCGCGCCAATAGAGCCAGGCCAGCAGCAACGACACCGCCAGCAGCAGCGCCAGCGAGCTCGCCGATTCGCCGACCAGCATGAGGTGAGTGCGCGACCACTGCGCCGAGGCAAGCCGGCTGCCGCCGTTGCCGAGCGCCTCGAGCGCCGCGAGCTGCCGCGCCTGGCGCTCGATGACGGTCGCCCACCAGGCCACCAGCACGATCTGCAGTGACAGCCAGAGCGCCGCGGCCACCGACAACAGCGCCGTGCGCCGCCGCGGCGATGTGCTCAGACTGCCCATGCCGGCACGCTCTCTCACAGACCCATCCAGGTGCGCCAGTGCGCTGCCGAAGGGAACATGTACAGATTCTGCACGGGCGCACGCAGCAAATGCTCATAAGTCTTGCCCGGACCGCAGGCGTGTTGCCCCTGTCCAGCATCATGACCCTCGCGGGCCCGCCAGCGTTCGAACTGCGCGCTGCTGTGCCAGTAATAGTGCGTCGTACCGCCAGGCGGTACGGTCGCCTCGTCCGCCGCGCTGGAATCGCCGTGCCGGTAGGTCGCGATCGCCTGCCCGGGTGCCCAGCCACCGACCGCTGCCGCATGCGTGAGCACCGTCCATTGCGCCAGTTCGGGTAATTGCAGCAGCGGCTCGCGCAATAACGGTTCGAGCGCCGCGATACCCAATCCTTCGGCGCAACCCTCGATCCACAGGCCGCGCTCGGCCAGCCCCTGCCAGCTGGAGAGCCCGGGCACATAGATGTGACTGGCGCTGGCCGGCAACGGCGGCGCCTGCGCAGGCCAGGCTCGCATGTGCGCGATAAACAGCGCCTTGGCGCTGCTCAGCCGCTGCAGACTCGCAGTGATGCCTGCGGCGATCGGCTCGACGGCAGCGCGCTCGGCACGGCTGCCGTCCCAGGCCCGAATCGCTCCCGTCGGCGTCGGCAGTGGCGCGGCCGGTGTCCAGCGCAGTTGCGGCTCCTGGCCGCCCTCGCGCAGATACAGCAGATCGCCCAGATCGGGCACGGCAATCTGCGTGGCACCGAACTGCTGGTGGCAGCCGCCGCCGCGCTCGGCCAGCAGCGCGCGTTCAACCTCAACGGCGCGCCGTGTGGGCGCGTGATCGATTGCTGCGAGCAACTGCACGGTCGCGACATCATCCGCGCGGCATTCGATGCCGAGCGCGCCTTGGGCAGGCGCGGCCGGGCAGGCGCAGACCGGCAGGATCATGCGCGGCAATGGCGAAAACAACTGCTCGAGCAGCCCTCTGCCGGAGGCATCGGCCCATAGCCGCGCAAGGCCCGCGAATGCCAGCACAATGCCATCGAGCTGGCGAGCCGAGCCGCGCGGTTCGTGCAGCCGCCGCAGGCGTGAATCGACGTTGCCGCGCAGCTCGACCAGGCGGATGGCGGCGGCCCGGCCTGCGGACCGCGGCAACATGCGTTGCAGAAACTCCGGCACGAAGCTCAGGCGGCGCGGCGATGAGGTGCCGACGCTGATCTCGTATCCGGCCGCGAGCCGCTCGGGCACGTCGCGAGCGAACAGCGCGATATCGTAGGGTGGTTCGCGCCGCGGCACCGCCGCGAGCCGCAGCCGTGGGGAGCGCTCGAGGCTCAGGTCCTTATAAGAATGCACGGTAAAATCGACCGCAGCCTCCATGAGCGCGGTATCGATCTCGGCCGTGAAGAACTCCTTGCCTTGGACGGCGGAGAGCGGGCGATCCTGGATCCGATCGCCGCGGGTCTCGATGCCAACGAGCTCGACCGTCAGACCTGCGTGGAGTTGTTCGAGCCCGAGGGCCACCGCAGCGCTCTGAGCGCGTGCCAGCGCGGATCGGCGCGTGCCGAGCTTCAGTACGCGCGGCCGCATGGCTCAAACGGCGTAAAAGGCCGCGAGATCTTCCCAGCTGTGCGGATGCGAGGAATTGGCGCCCAGTCCACGCAATAGGGCCTTCTCAAGACAGGCCGCGCGCGAACGCTCGAGCTGCCGCCGCCGCACTTCGGAGTGCGCCTGCAGCATATTGAACAGTGCCCCGAGACTCACCAGCTCGGGCAAATCCTTCCACGGCGAAAGACCCTCGGCGCCAGCACCGAGATGAATAATGCGCCCTCCCTCGCTCGCTCGCTCGCGCCAGGCAGCGACGCGGGCCTGATCGGCCTGCCGCTCGGGCGGGATGCACACCACGACTTGCTGGGCGCTGCGCCAGGCAGCCAATTCGGCCTGCGGGTCCTCGCCGATGATGCGCACGGGGCGTTCGGGCGCACGCTTGGCAAGCTCCGCCGCCAGCTCGCGCGCGCGCGCGCCGGTGCGATTCCACAACCACAGCTCAGGACCCGTAAGCCACGGCGCCACGGCCTGTGCGAGCTGCCCGGCGCCCACCAGCAGCGTCGGGCCCATGCTCGCGATCGAGTCGCCTTCTTTGCCCAGAATGCGGCGCACCTGGGAACCATAGGACACACTGCCGAGACTGCCCAGATATTGGGCGCGAATCTCCTTGGTATCGGTGAACAGGTATTGCATCCATGGCGAGAGCTGCTTGACCGCGGGCGCGCCGGACAGGGAGAAGTCGCGCCAAGCCTGCTTGATCTGGCCAAAGATCTCGGTTTCCGCCACGAGCCTGCTCTCGAGCCCGCAGCAGAACCGCAGCAGGAAGGCATAAGCCGCCGCCCCTTCGAAATGCTCGAGCGCACCATCGGTCGGGAATCGGCTTCGGGCCGCCTCGAGCCGCTCGCCACCAAACATCACGGCGACCCGGCGCTGACAGGTGTCGATGAAGAACAGATCCGAATAAGCTGCAGGGGCCGCGCCCGTCGAGAGATGTGTGCCCCGCCACTGCAGGACATTGAGACCCCGTAAATTCATGATGCGCAAGGCTAGCGCGCCAGTTGGGCCATGTGTCATGACCGTGTCATGGCAAGGCCTGTAACGATGCCGCCGCGATGTCCCAGCCAGCGTCTGTTATGCCATCATCCCGAGCTCGGCGCGGAGCGGAAGCATGTATGATGAACCGGCCCCTGAGGATCGTGGCAGTTATGTTGCCCTGCAACACCTGCAATCCGTCCTGACGGTCGACGAGAAGCTCGAGGCCTGGGCCATCCAACGCCGAGTGTTCGCGCTGAGCCATCGCCGCGTGGCATTGGGGGCCACCAGTGGACGATTTCTGGCCCTGACTCGGGCGCTGTTCGGCGGGTTCGATCTCACCGACGTGCGCTGGCAGGATCTCAAGGAGGTTCATCTGCGTGTCGGCATTCTGGGCGCGAGCCTGACACTAACGGCCTTCAGCGGCTCGGATCTGGCCTCCGCTTCCGGCCCCACCCGCACGCTGCTCTACGAAGGCCTGCGCAAGGAACAGGCGCAGGCGCTCTACCGGATCTGCCAGGCCCACGATCAGGCCTGGCGGGAAAAGCGTCGCGTGCGTGACCTCGAGGAGCTGCGCGCTCGCTCCGGCGCCGTTCAGCTCGGCGGCGCGGGGCTCGCAGCCGCGAGTGCGAATCCGGCGGACGGCGATGCCGCCAACCGCTTGCGCAGCGCCAAGTCCATGCTCGATGCCGGCCTCATCACCGACGCCGAATACGAAGCGCTGAAGGCCAAGATCATCAGTAACGTCTAGCCTTCACTGGGGTGCGAGCGGCTTATCGACTTTCTTGTAGCCGGCGGGCACTTCGAACAGAGCACTCGGGATCGCGTCGGTGCGAAACGCCACCGTCTCGGCGCTCATCTGGAACAGCTGCACCATGCCGGGCGCAACCGGCGCCGGCGCGGCCTCCTGCGAATCGCTTTTCTTGTGCAGCTTATTGAACAGACCCATCGCGACACTGCCAACGGCGGCGCTGGGGGAAGTAGGTACGCTGTTCGAGCCGGCATTGTCGCTGCCACTACCAGTGCCACCGTTGCCACCCGCAGTGCCGCTGCTGCTGCTGTCAGCTGATTTGCACTGCGGCCCGCCGAACTGCATGGCGTAGACCGATTTGACCGGATAGCCCTTGAGGCTGCCGGCCTGCTTCAACGCCTCGCCCCATCCGCTCTGGTAGCGCTGGAACACCGCTTGCGAGTTGGCTTGCATGGTCTGCGCCAGGACCCCACCGAGGTCGAGCTTCTTGGCATAGTTGGCCCAGAATTCGCGCGTTTCCGCGGTTCCGGGAATATCCGCCGCCAGCCACTCATCGAGCACGAACACGAAGTCGCAGCTGGTGCCCTTGGTCGCATCGGTGCAGGTCGTCGTGACCGTAATGGTCGCGCGGCTGGCATCGGCACCCGCCACGCTCGCATGCTCGCCGGTCTGTTTGAGCTCGGCTTTGGGCGGGGACCATTGGCACTTACTCTCATCCACAGGTGCACCGGAGGGCGCCTCCTGCTGCTGCGCCGCCGGCGCATTGCGGGCACTTTGCACAGCGCTAGCTGCGGCATCGCGCATTTGCTGAAACGTCGTCTCCGTATACTGTTTGTTCGTGTTATCGATCTCGTCGATGCGCTCGGCATCCAGGCGAATGATGCGCACGGTGTCGGTGCTCGAGCCCTTGGCCAGAACGCGCAGCAGCTTGGATTTGAACTGGCTCTGTTGCTGCGTGCGAGCCCGGTCGCCCGAAATTGCGGTCGTGTTCTTGCCCTCCAGGGCACCGAACTTCGACGGTCCGAAGCCGTCCACATTGACCTGCTGTTCGACCGTGATATCGGCTCGGACGACGCCGGCCAGACCGGCGACCAAGAAGACCGTGCCCCACTTCCCTGCGCTGCGAGACCGCATGCTTGTCCCCTGCTTTTCTGTGACCGCAATTAGCTAGCAGCCTACCGCATTCACCGCGCGGGCCGCGAGCCTGGCAGCGATTAACTTCTTTTTCCGCCCGGGCGTACGCTATGCGGCGAGCAGGCGCGTTGTAACACCCTGAGCGAGCGATGATGTCGCCCGCCGGACCATGAGGTGACCGCCATGAAAATGACCCATGCCTGGCTGACTGCCGCGGCGCTGGCGCTGAGCGGCGGTGTGAGCCTGGCTGCCAATGCAGCGCCGTCCGCTGCGGGCCCGACAGCGACCGAAGCCTCTGCCTGGCAGCATCACCATGCAACCTTCAGTTACTTCGGCCTCACTTCGATTTATAGCTGCGATGGTCTGGAGGGAAAAGTACGCCAGATCATGAGGTTCCTGGGCGCTCGCGCCGATCTGAAGGTTGCCGCGCAGGGCTGCCCGCGCGGTCCGGATTCATTGTCGCGCAGCGCCTGGGTGACGGTGGATTTCGATACCTTGGCGCTTGCGGCTGCCGACGCGCCGACGGCCGATATCGTGCCTGCTCGATGGACGGCGTTCAAAATCGACACGCAACGGCCGTTCTTCATGGACGGCGGCGATTGCGAGCTCATCGAAGAGATGCGCCCTGTGCTGGTGCCGAACTTCAGCTGGCGCAATCTCGACTACCGCACGAGTTGTACACCGCACGAGATCACGCTGTTGGATTTCCGCGTCAATGGCGAGGTGCTGAAGTCCAGTGCCAAAGATGCGGGCTGAACTGCGTCGCCGCTGAATTGACGTTTACCATGGTGACCGGCCCGGGGTAGACGGGCTGGAGGGAGTCACATGGTGCGTATCCTGCTGGTTCGACATGGGCACGTGCCCGGCATTGAACCGGCCCAATTCCGGGGAGGCGAGCTCGATCTCACTGAGCGCGGATTGCGCGAAGCGCAACTCACGGCGCAACGCATCGCACGACTGTGGCGCCCCGTGATGGTTTACGCGAGCCCACGCCAACGCTGTGTGGTCACGGCACAGGCGATTGCCACCGCGACGGCGGCCCCGTGCCGGCCACTCGAGCTCCTCAATGATCTCGACTACGGCGCATGGACGGGCAAGACCTACGAGGAAATCCGCCAGACGCAGCCCGCGGCGTACCGGCGCTGGCGCACGCTACCCCACCTGGTTCGGTTTCCGGATGGCGATTCGCTGCAGCAGCTCTACGCGCGCGTCGCCGATGCGCTGCGGTTCGCGCTCGACCAGCATCCCGACGGCACCGTCGTAATCGTCGCTCACGACAGTAGCAATCGGGTGCTGCTGCTGCACGCCCTGGGCTTGCCGCTCTCGGCCTATTGGCGCATGACGCAGGCTCCCTGTGGTATCAACGAGATCGTGGCTGACGACGACGGCCTCACGGTGCTGCGCATGAACGACACCGCGCATCTCGAGTCGTTGGCGAATGGTTGAATAGCCGCTGGGCAGCCATTACTGTCCAACCTCCTATGCCGCCAGGGGGCCCGCTTGAAGCCAATTGCCGTTATTTTCCTCGGTGCCGGGTGCGGCGCTTTGCTGCGCTGGTGGCTCGGTCTGACTCTCAATAGCTATTTCCCGACCATTCCGCCCGGCACGCTCGCAGCGAACCTGATCGGCGCCTACGTCATTGGCCTCGCTGGCGCCTTCTTTGCCTCATTCTCGGCGCTGCCGCCGGAATGGCGCCTGCTCATCATCACGGGTTTCTGTGGCGGTCTCACGACGTTCTCGACCTTCTCAGCCGAGCTCGTGTCATTGATGCAGCAGGGACGCTCGCTGGGCGCGTGCGCGCTGGTGGCGGTGCACGTCGTGGGATCGGTGCTGATGACCTTCGCCGGCATTGGCACCGTGGCACTGACGCGCAGCGCATGGGTGCCGTGACCGCCGCTGCGACACTGAACGGCTCGTTCCTGCGCTGACTATGCCCGCGGCCATAGCGATTTTTGACCATAACATCGTCCTGCAACTGAATTCGCTGGTGGGTCGCTTCCCGCGTTTCGACACACCGACACATGTTCCTGCACGATCAGCCATTGACCGTTTAGCTTTCGGTTACACGTCCGTCACGCGAACAACCAGGCCCATTTTCGATCCATCCTTGCGCGTGAATTGTCTTGCTCATTTCTGTGGCCGTCGGAATGATCAGGAATCAACCAGCAAAATCCATCAGGGCCAGTGACCCGAGTCGCACATAAAGGCCGGATGTATGACTGCAATCAATTCCTGTGAATCAAAACAGCAAGAAACGCCTGGCAAGAAGGGGCGTCCATGTATGAAGTGTTACCCGTGTCTCGGCAAGGGCACACCCTTTTCCTTCATGGATTTGCCGGAGTAACCTTCGTGTGATTTAGAACTTTTCGAAACGTCGGCTCGGCATTGCGCGCTTGCCGGGAAGGCCACCAAATCGACATTCACGGCCTTGACTGTGATATAGACACTCACTCGCGCCGATCCAATTTCTTGGTCAGTTCAAGCAGGGATTGCCATACGAAAATTGATCTGACAACGTTTGCCATAGAGGCCGTGGCGGACTTCCGTACCGTTGGTGCGGTTGCTCCCAGCTCTCGTTACCTCACTCAGGCCATGCTCGGACCACTTTCGCTGGAAAGGGCGCGTGTTGTTGTTGAAGTTGGCCCCGGCACAGGGGCCATGACGCGAGCATTGCTTAATCTGATTCCATTCGACGCTACTCTGCTTGCCTTCGAAATCAATTGCCGTTTTTCCAGATACCTGAAGTCACATATCTCCGACCCCCGCTTGGTTGTTATCAATGCCAGCGCAGAGACGCTCCAAAAGGAAATACACGGTCGGGGATACGAGTGTGTCGACGCGATAGTCTCCTCGCTGGCCTTGGGGCTTATGCCTGACTGGAAGAGGCGAAGCTTTCTCGGTGAGCTCGGGAGTCTTCTCGGCGAAGCAGGCGTCTTCACCCAATATCAATATTTCCACCGTCTACAAATGAAGAACGGGCAGGTTAGGAAGTTCCATCTCGCGCATCTCCTGCAGGCGTATTTCAGCTCTGTGCAGCGGAGGATCATCTGGCGCAATCTGCCTCCAGCGTTTGTTTTTGCGTGCCGTGGACCGTTGTCATCTGGAAGTAGACCGTAAGCGAGTGGGCGAGGCCGACGCTGGATGGTGTCGCGCATTGCCGGGCCGAAGGAACGAGGTTCGGGGGTGAGCATGAACCAGACGAACCCGCATGAGTTTCTTTCCTCGTTCAAACCCTCAGGTGTGCATCCGCGCGCCTTTGGTGATCTTGTCGACGAGCCTCCTGTCCTCGCGTAGGGCCAAGCCCACCACATCCATTCTCCGCCGCTAGGTCCCAGCTTCGCCCAACCGACGGAGCCCATCCCATAGGGCTCGCGCCTGACCTTTTAACTCCACACGGACTTCGGCATTGAGCTGATCCATCGCCGCGTCGAGCGGCTCCTGCAGACCCTGGCCTCGAGCGGTCAGAAACAGTCGATGGACCCGCCGATCGCCGTCGTCAGCCCGGCGCTCGAGCAGACCGGCTTCCTCCAGCCGATCGATCACACCCGTAATCGTCGCGCTGTCGATCACCAAACGGGAACCGATCGCCGCCCCACTCTGACCGTCACGATCCCAGAGCACCTTCAGCAAGGCGTACTGGGGCGGCGTGACGCTCCAAGCCGCGAGCTTCTCCCGAGCGCGTACCCCCCGCCGCTGCGTGCAGCGCAAAGGAGCCGCAAGGCCTTGCTTCGAAGTGAGATTGCTCAGCGAGCGGGCACCATCGGATGCCATGGCCGTTGACGAGGCGCGATGCATGCAGGCACCGTGACCGACTGACTCGGTGACCAGTCACCATGATCCATGCCGGAGAGAGGACTCGAACCTCCGACCCGCGCATTACGAATGCGCTGCTCTACCAGCTGAGCTACTCCGGCGCGGAGGGCGCGTATGTTAAGCAGCCGGCTCGCACCGGGCAATGTCAGACTGCGGGCGGGCAGACCCGGCGGGCAGACCCCAGTGGCTCAGGCCGGCTGGGAGAGCGCGGCGGCAGAAGACATCATGACGCGGCTGTACTCCGTCATGGAACCGTGCGTCAATTCGAGTTCCCCGAGCCGCAGGGAGTTTTCGACCGCGAGTTTCCCGCGCCCGAACCGACGCAGCATGAAGCGCGCCAAAGCCGCGTCGATGTCACCGTCACGAGCGAGTTCCTCGGCCAGCACGATTCCGTCCTCGATCGCCATGCCGGCGCCGGAGGCCAGGTGCGGCGTGGTGGCGTGCACGGCATCGCCGACCAGAACGACACGATTGCGGTACCAGGGATTGGCCAGCAGCACGGTCTCGAGCGGGCGGTAATTGATCGTGTGCGCATTGGTCGTCATGACGGTCTGTCGCACCGCGGGCACGATGCCGCCCCAGCCGCTCATCGCAGCGTAGAGCCGTTGCGGCTGCTCATCGATGGGAACCCAGGGATTGGAAGGCGAGCGCTGCAGCAGAAACATGTACATGTGCGTGCGCGATACGGGATTGAAGCCGAGCTTTGAGTCCGGCCCCAGGTAGTAGTGCGTACGGTCAACTCCGGGCGGCCGCTCGGCGAGCACGCGATACACGACCTGGCCGGTGAACTGGGGCCGCGGCGCCTCGGGGAAGAGCCGCTCGCGCAGCTTCGAGTAGATTCCGTCTGCGCCCACGACCAGGCTGTACAACTCCCGATGACCATTGGTGAGCTTGACCTCGACGCCTCCCGGCACCTGCGCCAGCGTCGCCACAGTCGTGCCCAAACGGACATGCACGCCGGCCGCGAGCGTGCGCGCGGCAAGGATCTTGTGCAGCTCGGAGCGCAGAATGCCGCCGGCACCCGGCAGGTCGGCGGCGAGCGGCGGAAAATGCAATTGCTCGACCAGTTGACCGGATTGCGTGAACACATCGGCACCGTCCCAAACGGCGCCGTGCAGGTGCACCTCATCGAGCACGCCGAGGGTCTGCAGAGCGCGCAGCGTCGGACCGGTGAGCGTGATGCCGGCGCCGTAGATCCTCCAGGCGGGGTCTATTTCGACCAGATCGACCGCAATTGCGGCATGTCGCAGCGAAATCGCGCAAGCCATGCCTCCGACGCCACCGCCGACGATGAGCACTTTTGCGCTGCCAGCCAAGCACTTCCCCCGTCAGATCCTCGCGGCAGCTCATCCGTTGCCGGATGCTCCCTGGAATTCAGACGTCGCTACGCCGCCGCAACCGGATGACCAGGTCGATACCGGCCACTTCCATGCCCTCTGGCGGCTCGGGCAAGCGGCTGAATTGCACATCCTGCAGTTCGACGTCGTGCAGCGCCCCGGTGTGCTCGTCCTGGAAATGGTAGTGCGGTCCAATATTCGAATCGAACCAGGCGCAGTCGCCATCGACGCTGAGCTGCCGAATCAGGCCGTGCGCGGCAAACAGATTGAGTGTGTTATAGACCGTTGCCTTGGAGACCCGGGCGCCGTCGCGGCGCAGACTTGCCGCGATCTGTTCGGCGGACAGATGCTGCGGCGCCGACAGCAGGATGCTCGCGATGCGGAACCGCGGCTCGGTAATGCGAATGCCACAGGCCGAAAGCCTTGAGATGACCTTGGCGCTACTGGATTCGGCGCCTGCGCAATCCATGCCCATACTCCGGAGTATAGCGCCACTGCCGCGTCACGCACTGCCCGCCAGTGGACATAACGGGCCGACGGCACCGATCAGTGTCAGGCTCTTGTTGTAAAGAATTCAAGCCTCTCCGCCGGCACGCAGCGCCCGCGGCAGTCCGAAGACGACCGTCTCCTCATTGCCTTTCAGCTCCATGGGCGTCTGCCCGCCCCAGCTGCGCAGGCGTTCGACCACCTGCTGCACCAGCACCTCGGGTGCGGATGCGCCGGCGGTGACCCCGACGGTGTTGCGGCCCGCAAACCAGGCGCGCTGCAGCTCGTCCGGGCCATCGACCAGATAGCCGGTGACGCCCGTGCGCTCGGCCAGCTCGCGCAGCCGATTCGAGTTGGAGCTGCTGCGTGAGCCCACCACGATCAGCAGATCGCATTGCGCCAGCAATTTCTTGACCGCGTCCTGGCGATTCTGGGTCGCGTAGCAGATGTCTTCGCGCTTCGGTGCTTGCAGTGAGGGAAACCGCTCACGCAACGCTGCCACGATGTTGGCGGTGTCGTCGACCGACAGCGTGGTCTGCGTGACGAAGGCCAGGCGCTGCGGGTCGCGCACCTGAAGCGCCGCCACATCCTCGAGGCTCTGCAGCAGCGTAATGCTGCCGCCATAGCTGGTATCGAACCGGCCGATGGTGCCCTCGACTTCCGGATGCCCTGCGTGGCCGATCAGAATCACCTCGCGCGCATCGCGCGCGAAGCGCGCCACTTCCATGTGCACCTTGGTCACGAGCGGACAGGTCGCATCGAATACCTGCAGGCCGCGCCGAGCGGCCTCGCGCTCGACCGCGGTCGAGACGCCGTGAGCGGAAAACACCACCGTGGCGCCGTCCGGTACATCATCGAGTTCTTCGACGAACACGGCTCCCTTGGCCCGCAGACCGTCGACCACATGACGGTTGTGGACGACCTCGTGACGCACATAAATCGGCGATCCGAACATAGCCAAGGCGCGCTCGACGATATCGATCGCCCGATCGACGCCGGCGCAGAATCCGCGCGGATTGGCAAGCACTATGCGCATGGCGGTCATTTTAGCGGTCTTCAGGCCGCGGCGGCTGCTATTATTTTGACGCCGCTTGGCGCTCGCGCCGCTCGCGGCCCCCGCTCGAGAGCCAGGTATCGAGCAGCAGCAGCCCGGCACCGATGCAGATCGCCGAATCGGCGACGTTGAAGGCGGGAAAATAATGCTGCTCCCAGTGCGCATAGATGAAGTCGATCACGTGACCGAGCCGCAGGCGATCGATGAGATTGCCGAGCGCACCGCCGAGAATCAGCGCCACAGCGCTGGCGAGCACCGCAGCGCCGCGTGGCATGCGATAGAGCCAGACCGCCAGCACGGTGCTGACGATCAGTGCCAGCGCGACGAACAACCACCGCTGCCAGCCGGCGGCATCGGCCAGGAAACTAAAGGCCGCGCCGGTATTGTGCAGGCGCGTGATTTCAAGCACCGGCAGCACCGATATGCGCTGATCGAGCGCGAGGCCGCGTTCGATGGCTATTTTACTGAGCTGATCGAGTGCCACGATCAGCGCCGAGAGCGCCAGAAAGGGCAGACTGCCTCGACGGGTTGTGCCATTCATGGGCGCCGCTCAGCTGTAGCGCCGGGATTCGCCCGGGAGCGAGAGGTTGCCGACACAGCGGGCACACAGCTGCGGGTGCTCGCTCGAGGCGCCGACGTCGGCGCGATGATGCCAGCAGCGCACGCACTTGGGTGCCGCGGCCGAGCGCACCCGCAGCCAGACGCCGCCGCCCTCGACACTCGGCGCCGGCACGGCATCGGCCGCCGCGGCCCCGTCGAGCGCATGCACCACGGCTTTGGAGGTGATCATGAAAAATCGCAGCTCCTCGCCGAGCGCACTGAGGCGCGGGAATTGCGCCGCTGTACACCAGATCTCGAGCTCGGCATCGAGCGGAGCACCGATGCTGCCGGCCACGCGCAGCCGCTCGAGCTCGCGTGCCACATCGGTGCGCAATGCGATCAGTGCGCTCCAATCAATGTCCTCGGGCGGCAGCGCCGGCAGCTCATGCCAGGTGGTCAGAAAGACCGATTCCGCGCGCTCACCGCGCAAATGACGCCAGATTTCCTCTGCAGTGAAGGACAGTATCGGCGCCAACCAGCGGACCATGCTTTCGGCGATGTGCCACATTGCGCTCTGGGCCGAGCGCCGCGCCGCACTCGCTGCCGGCAGCGTGTAGAGCCGATCCTTGAGAATGTCCAGATACAGTCCACCGAGATCGACTACGCAGAAGTTATGGACTTTTTGATAGATGAGATGAAACGCGTAGTCGCGGTAGGCGTCGCTGATCTCCTGCTGCAGCGCATGCGTGCGGGCAATGGCCCAGCGATCCAATGCCACGAGCTCGCTGGCCGGCAGCGCCTGCGAGGGCTCGAAGTCATGCAGGTTGCCCAGCAGAAAGCGCACCGTATTGCGCATGCGCCGATAGGAATCGCTCATGCGCTTGAGGATTTCCTGCGACAGGCTCATTTCGTTTGCATAGTCGGTGGCCGCGACCCAGAGCCGCAGCATGTCCGCGCCGAGCGTGCGCCAGATGTCCTGCGGCTCGATGCCGTTGCCGAGCGACTTGGACATCTTGCGGCCCTTCTCGTCGACCGTGAAGCCGTGCGTCAGCACGCCGCGATACGGGGCGCGCTCGTACAGCGCCTCCGACATCAGCAGCGAGCTGTGAAACCAGCCTCGATGCTGATCGGAGCCCTCGAGATAAAGATCCGCTGGCGAATGGAAATCTGGGCGTATGGCCGGCACGCATTCGAACGACAGCCCGGAGTCGGCCCAGACGTCCATGACGTCCATGAGCTTGTCGTACTGCGCGGCCTCCTCGCCCAACAACTCGGCCGGATCGAGCCCAAACCAGGCATCGAGGCCGCGCTGCTCGACGCGCGCAGCCACCTCCAGCAACAACTCCTGTGTGCGCGGATGCAGCGCGGCGCTCTGCTTATGCACGAACAGCGCCAGCGGCACGCCCCAGGTGCGCTGGCGTGATATGCACCAGTCGGGCCTATTGGCGATCATGGCGGTTATGCGCTGTTCGCCCCAGGCCGGCGTCCAGCGAACGCGTGCGATGTCGCGCAGCGTGTGCGTGCGCAGGCCGCGCTGGTCCATGCTGATGAACCACTGCGGCGTGGCGCGGAAGATCAACGGGCTCTTGTGGCGCCAGCAATGCGGGTAGCTGTGCCGTAACGGCGCCTGCCGCAGCAGCGCGCCACTGCGCTCGAGCTGCTGCACGATCACGCCGTTGGCCTCATCAACCTTGAGTCCTGCAACCAGCGGCGTACCGGCAACGAATCGTCCGTCCGGCCCCACCGGATTGACGACCGGCAGGCCATAGCTCGTGGCGACGACGTAGTCTTCCTGGCCATGTGCGGGCGCGGTATGCACCGCCCCGGTACCGGCCTCGAGCGTGACGTGCTCGCCGAGGATCACCGGCACCTGCCGCTCAAGCCAGGGGTGCTGAAGTTTGAGGCCCTCGAGCAGGCGGCCGGGGAAGGCTCCGAGCTGGCGTTGCGGCAACAGCTCGTAGCGCGCGAGGCAGTCTGCCGCAAGATCGGCTGCCAGAACCAGCACCTCTGAGCCCGCCGCACGCTCGACCTCGACGGCGACGTAGGTGAACTCAGCGCGTACCGTCACGGCTTCGTCCGCGGGCAGCGTCCAGGGGGTCGTCGTCCAGATCACGACGGAGACCGCGCGCGCGAGCCGAGCCGGATCGATGCGGGTGCGGCGAGCGAAGTCTGCCGTATCGACCACGCGAAAGGCCACATCGATGGCGATCGAGGTCGTGTCTTCGTACTCGACCTCCGCCTCGGCCAAGGCGGAGCGACAGTCCAGGCACCAGTGCACGGGCTTTGCGCCCCGGTACAGATGGCCGTTTCGAATGATCTTGCCGACCGCGCGAATCTGCTGCGCCTCGTAGTGCGGATCCATCGTCAGATAGGGATGGTCCCAATCGCCGAAAATTCCGAGACGCTTGAAGCCCGCACGCTGCAGGTCGATCTGTGAGGTCGCGAAGGCGCGACAAGCCGCTCGAAAGGCGGCCGCATCGAGCTTCTGCCCGGGCTTGCCGTATTTCTTTTCCACCGCCAGCTCGATTGGCAGGCCGTGGCAGTCCCAGCCAGGCAGATAGGGCGCATCGAAGCCATCCATGGTGCGCGATTTGACCACGATGTCCTTGAGAACCTTGTTGACCACGTGACCGAGATGCAGCGGACCATTGGCATAGGGTGGACCGTCGTGCAGCACAAAGGATTTGCGACCGGCCGCCACGCGGCGGATGCGCTCATAGATGCCCTGCCGGTTCCAGCGCTCGAGCTGGGCCGGCTCGCGTGCCGCCAGATCCGCCTTCATCGGGAAATCCGTCTGCGGCAGATTGACTGTTGGCTTGTAGTCAGTCACCCATTTACCCCAGTCAGTTGCCTCACGCAGTTTCTCCAGATCAGGCGCCGAGAATTCGGCGTGCCTCGGCCGCATCGCGATGCATCTGCACAACCATCGCGTCCATCGACGGGAACATCCGCTCTTCGCGCAGCAGCGCCACGAACTCCACCTCGAGCTCGCGGCCGTAGAGATCGCCATCAAAATCGAACAGGCATGCCTCGAGCAACGGCAGCCCGCCACCGGCCATAGGCCGCGTTCCAAGGCTTGCCACCGCCGGCCAGGGCTCGCGCGTCGTGCCCGCACCGCGCACCCAGACGGCAAACACGCCTGACAGCGGCACCAGCCGCCGTTTAACCGCGATGTTCGCCGTCGGAAACCCGAGCGTGCGTCCGAGCTGAGCTCCGGGGCGCACGCGGCCGCGCATCGAGTAGGCCCGGCCCAGCAGCCGCTGCGCCGTGACAAAATCGCCGACAGCGACCGCCTCTCTGACGCGGCCGCTGCTCACGCGCTCGCCGCCGCTCGCGACCGGCTCGACGACATCGAAGCTGAGCCCGAAGCGCGGCGCGTGTTCGACGCACCACGCCGCATTCGCTTGCCCCCCGCGCCCGAAGCGGAAGTCATGGCCGACGACGATCAGGCGCGCGCGCGCCGCGCGCAACTGCTGCATGAACTGCTCGGCCGTGAGCGCGCGCAGCGGCTCGAAGAAGTGCAGCAGGCACAGCTGCGCGAGCCCGCTGCCCTGGAGCAACCGCCAGCGCTCGCGGAAGTTTGTGAGCCGCGCGGGGGGATTGCCGGCCTGCAGGTATTCGCGCGGCATCGGCTCGAAGCTCACCATGATGGCGGGCCACTGCCGCTGCGCTGCATGCTGCAGGGTGCGATCGATCAGCGCGCGATGACCCAGATGCAAGCCATCAAAGCTGCCAATCGTGACGACACAGTCGCGGGGCTGAACGATATCTAATCGGCGGATGAGCTGCATGGTCCTCGAGATCAGGCCAAAGCCGCAACGCCGCCGACAGCCGGCCTTGCATCGGCTCAAAGCGTTGAATTATAGCCATATTGCCTGCCTCGAAAGCGGCCTATCGAACCGGCTTGATTGACAACATTTGGGGCGCTGCCCAGACTAGGCGGTTCCATAGAGGAGCAGAGCGTGGCGAATACCAAGTCGGCAGAGAAGGCGGCACGTCAGGCCGAGAAGCACCGGGCCCATAATGTCACGCTGCGCTCTCGCATGCGCACCGCGATCCGCAAGGTCGCCGATGCCGTGGCCAAAGGCAGCAAGGACGAGGCGCAGAGCAGCTACCGGGCCGCGGTGCCGCTCATCGACACGCTGGTCAACAAACACATCATTCATCGCAACCAGGCCAATCGGCACAAGAGCCGGCTGGCGGCGCGCGTCAAATCTCTCTCGACGGGTTCGGCTTCGACCTAAGCCCCCGCCGTCGCCGCCCTGGCCGGCAGTCTCGTCCTGCTGTTCGATGCGGGAGACTACCCACCCTCGCCTGCATCGGCGAGCACGCGTTTGGAATCGTCGAGCGTCTTGCGCCAATAGAGATCCTTCTTCGCAGCATCAACCGCTTACAGGTCAAGCGGCTGGCGCACGCCGCGCGCTTCATAATCCTCGAGCGACAGCAGCAGCGATAGGCGCGAGTCGCCGCGCGCGATCTCGCGCCAATGCCGACCTTCGGGCCAAGGCTCGAGCGCTCCGGCCAGCGCCCACAGCATATTCAGCGATGGGGCCGCACCCGCGCGCCTGAGATCGGCAAAAGTACGCACGGGACCGCGCCGGCGCAGCTCATCGACGCTATCGATGCCGATGGTGGCGAGTATTTGTTCCGAGCGTGCACCCAGATTGCGTAGATCCCGGATCCGCAGCCGCAGCTTGCCCGCGGCGATTCGCGCTCGGACTTTACTATTGCGCATTGAGCCATTCTCGCCCAATGCGGCTCAGCGCGCAGCGATCGGCCGTTGCTCGAGAGCTTCCATTACCGCCTCCGCGAGCTCGTGCGTGCCGCGATTGCTCGCCGCTGAGATCAGAAATCGCGGTCCGCGGAAGCGCAGGCGCCGGATCATATCGGCCGCCCGCGCTTCCGCTTCCTCGTCAGGCAGCAGATCACGCTTATTGATCACGAGCCAGCGTGGCTTGCGTGCCAGCTGCGGGTCGAACCTCTTAAGCTCGCGCACGATCGCGCGCACATCGCGCACGGGATCGGCCTCGGGGTCCGGCGGCAGCAGATCGACGATGTGCAGCAGCACGCGCGTGCGTTGCAGATGCTTGAGAAAACGAATGCCGAGGCCCGCACCATCGGCGGCCCCCTCGATCAGTCCCGGGATGTCCGCCATGACGAAGCTGCGCTGCCGACCGCAGTACACGACGCCCAGATTGGGGTACAGCGTTGTGAATGGGTAATCGGCCACTTTCGGCCGCGCCGAGGACAATGCCCGGATCAGGGTCGATTTACCGGCGTTGGGCAGGCCGAGCAGTCCGACGTCAGCGATGACCTTGAGTTCGAGCGCCAAGGTACGCCGTTCGCCGGGCAGTCCGGGACCGAATTGTCGCGGCGCTCGATTGGTGCTGGACTTGAAGCGCGCATTGCCCCAGCCGCCCTTGCCGCCCTGCGCAACCTTGAGCTCCTGGCCGGCGGCCGCGAGGTCCCCGAGCTGCTCCCCGGTGGCGGCATCTGCGATGACCGTGCCGACGGGTACGGCGATGTGCAGATCCTCGCCGCCGCGGCCCGTGCAGCCGTTGCCCGATCCGCCCTCGCCGGACCGAGCCTTGAATGTGCGCTCGATGCGGAAGTCCGCCAGCGTATTGATGCCCTCGGCCGCGCGCAGCCAGACGCTGCCGCCGAGACCGCCATCGCCGCCATCCGGCCCGCCGAAGGGCACGAATTTCTCACGGCGAAAGCTGACGCAGCCTCGCCCGCCATTTCCGGCCTGGACCTTGAGCTGCGCCTCATCGACAAATTTCATAAGCAATCACGTA
>DATNHF010000060.1:0-39119 GCA_035605115.1 Steroidobacteraceae bacterium
TGCCGTTTTGAGGCGGCGAGGGCGTCGCGCATGAAGCATTCGCCCGCGCTGGCCGGTCTGATCGAAGCCTTGCGCGCGCTACCGGGCGTAGGACCGAAAAGCGCGCAACGCATGGCGTTTCATCTGCTGCAGAGCGGCCGCCAGGGAGCCAAGTCGTTGGCCGCGGCGCTCAATTTGGCGCTCGAGCGGGTCGGCCGCTGCGGCCGCTGTCGCATGCTGACCGAGGGCCCGCTGTGTGCCATCTGCAGCAATCCGCAGCGCGACGCCTCTCTGATCTGCGTGGTCGAATCGCCGGCCGACGTCGTGGCGATCGAGCAGTGCGGCGGTTATCGTGGTCGATACTTCGTGCTCATGGGGCGTTTGTCACCACTCGATGGCATCGGACCGGAGGAGCTCGGGGCGCGCGACTTCGAAGCCCTGCTCGAGGGCGGTGAGGTGCGTGAGGTCATCCTTGCGACCAACCCGACGGTCGAGGGCGAGGCCACGGCGCACTTCTTTTCCGAGCTCGTGCGCGCACGCGGCATCGCGGCCAGCCGCATCGCCCACGGCGTTCCGGTCGGCGGCGAACTCGAATATGTCGATGGCGGCACGCTCGCGCACGCGATGGCCGGCCGACACGCGTTGTCGTGAGGTGCGAGCCGGCGCGGGCAACTCAGCGATCCCGACGCGAGGCTGAGGAGTGCTGCGGGCTCTGCAGCCGTTCGTACAAGCGTCGCAGCCGCCGGTAGCTTTCGTAGCGGCGCTCAGAGACGCCCTCGCCGATCGCCCGGCGCACGGCGCAGTCCGGCTCGCGCAGGTGTCGGCAGTCGGCGAAGCGGCACTGCGCGCTCAGTGCGGCGAGCTCGGGAAAGCCGAGCGCCGGAGCATCCAATCGATCGATTGCCGGAGCGAAATCGCGCACGCCCGGCGAGTCGATGAGCTCACCGCCGCCCGGCAGTGCGTACAGGCGGGTCGCAGAGGTCGTGTGGCGACCCTCGTCGTCGCGCAGCAGTGCCCCGACGCTGGCGGCGGCGTGTGGCAGCAGCGCTCGCAACAGCGAAGACTTGCCAACACCGGATTGCCCGACCAACACCGCGGTTTGCTGATCGAGCAGCGCGCGCAGTTCGGGTAAGCCGCTCGAGGTGAGCGCCGAGACGCGCAGCACCGCATTGCCGCGCCGGGCGTAGCCGCAGAGCTCCTGATCCACTGGCGCATCGACCGCGAGCTCGGATTTGTTCAGCAGCACGGCGGCGCGAATGCCGGCGCACTGCGCTGCGGCCAGATATCGATCGACGATGAAGAAATCAGGAGTCGGCAGCGGCGCCACCACCACCAACAGCAGCGAGAGATTCGCGGCAATCAGCTCGCCCTTGCCGCGGGCGTTGCTGCGAAACAGTGCGCCGGTGCGCGGCGCAATCGCTACGATGCGCAGCTCCTCGTGGCGGGCATCGAATGCACACTGCACGTAATCGCCGCACACCAACGGGCGATCGCGCCCCGGCGATCGCGCCAGCAACTCCTCGCCAGCGCTGGTGCATACCCGTAGCAGCTGGCCATGCGCTGCAATGACGCGCGCGGTCAGTGCCGGCAGTGCGGCGCCGTGCGATCGCTCCGGCGCCTCACGCGCGCGCGCGCGCAAGTTGCGGTCTGGTTTCTTGTCGGGAAAACGCTCGGACATTCCTTGCTATGATGCCTTACTTTGATGGCGCCGAGGTTCTATGGCCAATCACGAGCATCTGATCTGGATCGACCTGGAGATGACCGGGTTGCTGCCCGACAGCGATCAGATCATCGAGATTGCTACGGTCATCACCGACAAGGATCTCAACGTGCTCACCGAGGGCCCCGAACTCGCCATTCATCAGCCCGAAGAGGTGCTGGCGCGCATGGATGCGTGGAACCAGCGGCAGCACGGTAGCTCTGGACTGCTCGCGCGCGTGCGCGCCAGCCGCATGACACTGGCCGAGGCCGAGCGGCAGACCCTGCTGTTCCTGAGCACGCACGTGCCACCCGGTGCTTCGCCGATGTGCGGCAACGGCATCTGTCAGGACCGGCGCTTTCTGGCACGCCTCATGCCTGAGCTCGAGCGTTTTTTTCACTACCGCAATCTCGACGTCAGTACGCTCAAGGAACTGGCGCGCCGCTGGATGCCGGGACTGAGCGCGGGCTATACCAAGCCGTCGGCGCACCTTGCGCGCGCCGACATTCACGAGTCAATCAAAGAGCTGCGCTTCTACCGCGAACGCATGTTCGTGTCATCTTGATGGTGCGCCGTAGCGCGCGCCAGTTGTCGCGCCGGGCCTGAGAACTGCGACACTAATTCATGGATATGCGGCGGATTTGCCGCGCAAACGCATGCTATAGTCATTGCATGCTTTGCGAAGCTGACATCAAAGTGTCATGGCGAGCACGTCCGCGCGGCTTTGTCGCATTGATGGGCCTGTACGAGAGCAATTACCTGCGCTTTCTGCAGCTCGCGGGCGATCCCAGGCGGCTCTCGGGTACGGTGATTTCGCGCGTCGCGGGGGATTGTGAGCTGCAGCTCGCGGTGCTCGAGCGTATGCCCTATACCAGCACGCTGTCCTTGACCTACGTGCTCGGCATCGCCTCGAGCGACGGTAGTGAACGGCTGCCGGATCTGCGGCTGCGCGCTTATCACGATGCACGGCTGCTGGAAGCGGAAGAATTCCAGGCGCAACATAAAACCCGCGGACAGGGGGTCCGGCCGGGGGAACGTGAACTGCATCAGCGCTGGACGCGCAACATGATGCTAAATAAATGGCTGGAATATTGCGCGCAGCGAGGACACCGATTCACGGTGCAGGAGCCGACCGACTAGCGGTGGACTGCAGACGTTCGGCCCGAGGGCCGTGCACATCATGCCGCCACTCATGAAACTGATCAGACAACTGGGATTTCTGCGCCTGGGCTTGGAGTCGGGCCGACGCGAAGGCGATCACGATCGGCTGGTGCATTTATTCCGTAACCGCGCCGAGCTCAAGAAAGCCTATAGCGGCGTGCAGGACGAGGTGCAGCGCCTCAAGGACCGCATCAAGCAGCAGGAAGGCGCTACCGCGCGCGTGCAGGAAATGCTGCAGGGACTCGAGGCGCGCCTGAGCCAACCGGAAAGCGCCTATCCGACCCTGGTGTTCTATCAGCTGCGCGAGCTATGGGCGTTGGGACGCACGCTCTTGACGCAGTTCGTGGCTGAGCTGGCCGAACAGCAGGAGGAGCGCGAACGGCGTGCATTCCTGGCCGAATACAACCGGCTTCAATTCGACCGCCGCCAGAGCATCGACGCCAATCTGCGCGCGGCGGAGACTCGTGCCGTCGAGGCGCGCGCGGCCGTGACCGATTTCGAGCAGCGCATTCAGGGCCTGCGGCAGTTCTGGCATTACTTCCAGCGGCGCGCATTGCGGCAGCTGCTGCAGGAAGCGAATCTGCACTCGCTGCTGTGCGCCCAAGAGCTCGAAAGCGCGCGCTCGGCGCGCACGCTGCTCGATGCCGAAGCGCCCCCCGAATTCGCCGGCTTGTCGGTGGAGGCGCGGCGCGCCATCAATCTGGCCGCTGTCGCCTATGCTCAAAGTCTATGCGACCGGCTGGCGCCCACCGGGCTGCTCGAGCCGGCGCGCGTGGCCGCCGGGCGCCGCGAGCCGCCGCGAGAGGATTATGGCGACCGCAAGCACTGCGAGGCGACCATGACGGCGATTCAGGGCGCGCGGGCCTTGCTCGAGCAACGCGCCAGTTCCTCGCAGGAGATCAAGCAGCGCTGCGACCGGTTGGCCGAACTGGCCAAGTACCGCAACGACGGCGACACCGTGCCGGTCGCGGAAAGTCTCTCGGCCGCGATCGATGGCTCCAAGGCGCTCGACGACGATATGTGGGAAATCTACCGCGTGCTGCTGCGCTGAGCGGGCCACGCTCGCAGCAGCGCACTGGATGCGCGCACGCTCATTCCATGGCCATTGCTCACGGCGCGATCGCCGCGGCCTGTTGCGCCATTTCCGGCAGGTTGCGATTGGCCTTGGCGGCGACGCCGTCGGCCATGATGTCGGCCGCCTGCGCCAGAATGACATCCGGTTCATCGCTGACCGTGATGTCTTCGACCGTCTTTACCGGCAGCAGCCCGTCGGCCTGACGGCGCGCATTCTCCTCTGTCAGTCGCACCTGGTCCTGCGACGTGCGCTCGGCCTGGCGCGTCTTCAGATTCAGCGACAGCGTCTTCTCGCGCCGGGCCGCATCCAGATTCGACAGGCTCACGAGCAACCATTGATAGTCGGCATTGTGCGTCGCGCGGTCGCTCTGCTCGGTCGCGAGTGTCTGCACCAACGAGCCTTCCGGTGGTAAGGCGCGAAATGGCACCGTGGCAATGCGATCCCAGGGCAGGGCGTGCTCGAGCACGCTTTCGCCGACATCGATGGCGCTGATGGCCGAGGGTAGCGACAGGTCCGGCGTTACGCCACGCAGCTGCGTGCTCTCGCCGGTCACGCGGTAGAATTTACCGATCGTCACGGTCAGCTGGCCCTCGGTGGGCTTGGAGGACCAGCGATCGAGCGGAATCACGCTCTGCACCGTACCCTTGCCGAAGCTGGTCTGACCGATGATCAGTCCGCGGTGGTAATCCTGAATCGCGCCGGCAAAGATCTCCGATGCCGATGCGCTGGTGCGGTCGATCAGTACGGCCAGCGGACCGGCATACGCTTGCCCGGGATCGGGCTCGTCGAGCACCTCGAGCTGCCCGGTCGTGTCCTTGAGCTGAACCGACGGCCCGTGATTCACGAACAGATGCGTCAGCCCGATGGCCTCAGGCAGATAGCCGCCGCCATCTCCGCGCAGATCGAGCACCAGTCCGTCGACGCCGCCGCTGGCGGCAAATTGCTGCAGCAGGCGCCGCACGTCATGCGTGGTGCTGCGGTTGTCGCTGTTGCCGCCGGACTCCTCCATGTCGTTGTAGAAGCTGGGCACCGTGATGATGCCGATCTTATAGCTGCGACCGCCGCGCTGCAGCGTGCGCACTTCCTTCTTCGCCGCCTGCGCCTCGAGCGTCACCTTGTTGCGCGTGAGCTGGAGCGTGCGCTCGACGCTGCCCGGAGTGGCGCCAGCGGGCAGAATCTGCAGGCGCACCACGGTGCCGACTTTGCCGCGAATCAGCTGCACCACATCGTCCAGGCGCCAGCCGATCACATCGGACATGACGCCATCGGCGCCCTGACCAACTGCGGTGATTCGGTCGTTGGGCTTGAGTGTGCCGTCGGCCGCTGCCGGCCCGCCGGGCAGCACATTGGAGACGGTGACGTAGTCGTCATTGAGCTGCAGCGAGGCACCGATGCCCTCGTAGCTCAGACTCATCTGGATGCGATATTCCTCGGAGCTGCGCGGAGAAAAGTAATTCGAGTGCGGGTCGTAGGTGGAGGCATACGCATTCATGAGCGCCTCGAACACGTCCTCCGGCGAGATCCTATCGAGCCGCGCGAGCACGCGTTGATAGCGCTTGCGCAGCGTGTCCGCCGTATCGGCCCAGCTCTTGCCGGTCAGCATCAGCGAGATCGCATCGTTCTTGACGCGCAACCGCCACAGCTCATTGATCTGCGCGAGATCGGTCGGCCAGTTGGCGTGCTCGCGATCGAACTCGAAGCTCTCGTCGCGGGTCCAATCCGGCTCGGTGTCGAGCAGCTTGAGCGCGTATTGCATGCGCTCGCGGTTGCGCTCCTGAAAGACGTAGAACATCAAGTAGGCAGGATCGATCTCGCCGGTGTGGATCATGTCGCCGAACTTCAGTCGCCAGCGGTCGAAGGTGCCGATGTCGCTGGCCAGGAAGTAGCTGTGCTGGGAGTCGAGTGCGGTCAGAAACCGATCCATCACCTGCGGCGAGAGGCGCTCGTCGATCGGGATATGGCGATAGTGGTTCTGCTCGAGAATACCGGCGACCCGCGGCGCCAGCGAGCGCTGCTGGGGCGTCGGGGCGACGGCCTGCTCGGGCAGCAGTCCGGTCGCCGCCGGAACGCCGCTCGATCCGGCCCCGGCCAGCGCCAGCAGCCCCAGGGCACTCAGGGCCAGGGGAGAGAACCACTTGCGGGCGACGGCTTGCGTGTGCAACATGCAGCGACTGGCCTTCATAAAACAGACTGTTATCGGAGTCTGACATCTTTGCAGCTCAGATGGCAGTCGCGCTGCAATTCAGTTGGCATTTGGCGGCGATTGATTCATCTGAGGTATATGAGCTGCCTGCGTCCCATGGGGGTCCGGCTGGGCGGTATCATGGGGCCGGTTCTCGCTTTGACCGCCTCCCTGACGATGAGTGCCGGGGTGTTCCTGCTGTTGTCGGAATATTCCGCTCGGCGCGCGCGCGGCGCGGGCATTTTGGCACGCAGGCGCGGCTGGCGGCGATGCTGGTCGCGCTCGAGTGGATCTACTGGCCCTGAAGGGCCGGCGGGGGCTCAGGCGCGGCGCCGGCTGCCCCAGAGGTCGCGGTTGGCGCGGCCCAGCCGGCCGTCGTACGGGTTGAAGCCTCGAGTGCGCTCGTCGCTGCCGACGCCGGCATTGACCAGCTCGAGCCTGACCACTGCGACCACCTCGTCCAGCCGCTGCTGCGGGAGCGCGGCCGCATCGCTACGCCCGCTGCGGGGCGCGTCCGATGTCGTATCCATGTTGCTTGACCTTCCCCTTCTAGCTGCCGTGTCAAAGCGATGCCGCAAGGGCGCGCATCGCACTTTGCCGAGCACAAGCATCGCATGTGCGGCCACGCGGCGCGGAGGGTCCAGGCAAAAGTGTGATCCGCATCACTTCGAGCTCGCCGCGGGGTCAGTTATGTAGCAGGCGCCGGCCAGCGCGCAGCAGCCACAGCAACGCGTAGGGTCCGACGGCAATCAACCAGGAGCCCTGCGAACCGTCCGTGAGACCGTGCAGATAGTCGTGCCACAGCGCAAACAGGTTGCCGCCCGCATACGGCCCGAGCGCCACTCGGCCGGCGACGAATATCAGGCAGGGCATCAGCACCACGCCGAGCGCGAGACAGATGGCAACGGCCAGCAATTCACGCCACAGTCCGCGCGCACCGCGGTAGTAGTGCGCGATGCCGCGCAGTCGGTCGCCGAGGTTCATTTGCGATGTTTGCCTTAATGGCGCGCCTGCCGCCGGCTCGCTACCTCATGCAGCGGCTCGGACTGTGCGGCCTTTAGGCATAATAGCCTCCGCATGAAGAAAATCAGAGCGGCCGTGATCGGCGCGGGTTACCTCGGCCGATTCCATGCCCAGAAATACGCCGCCCTCGGCGATTGCGAGCTCGTCGGCGTGGTCGATACCAACCCGGAAGTCGCGGCGCGGGTTGCGGCCGAAGTCGGCGCGCGGCCGTTCGGCGATTATCGTGAGCTGTTCGGTCTGGTGGATGCGGTCAGCGTTGCAACGCCGACCCCGAGCCATGCCGAGGTCGCAGCGGGTTTCCTAAGCGCTGGAGCGCACGTACTGGTCGAGAAGCCGATTGCGGAGAGCATCGAGCAGGCCCAGCGGCTCATTGATCTGGCGCGGCAACGGGGCCGGATATTGCAGGTCGGCCACCTCGAGCGCTTCAATCCGGCCGTCCTCGCGGCCGAACCGCTGCTGACGACGGCGCGCTTCATCGAGTGCCATCGGCTCGCCCCGTTCAAGGAGCGCGGTACCGAGGTCAACGTGGTGCTCGATCTGATGATCCACGACATCGATCTGGTGCAGATGATCGTCGGCAGCCCCGTGGCTGCGCTCGATGCGGTCGGTACACCGGTGTTCTCCTCCGAGATCGACATCGCCAATGCACGGCTGCGCTTCGAGAACGGCTGTGTCGCCAACGTCACGGCTAGCCGCGTGAGCCTCAAGACCGAGCGCAAGCTGCGCATTTTCCGCGACGATGCCTATCTCTCGATCGACCTGCATCAGAAGATTCTGACCGTGATCCGCAAGCGCGCTCTGGCCGCCGGGAGCGGTGAGCTGCCGGTGCAGATCGAGGAGCAGTCGTTTCCACAGGGCGATGCGTTGTTGGCTGAAATCGAGGCGTTCGTGGCGGCGATCCGCGGACAGCGGCCGGTCATCGTCAGCGGCGAGGACGGACTGCGCGCGCTGCGTACGGCGATTGCCATCAGCGAGCGCGTCAACGCCGCGCCGATCGAGGCCGCGCATGCCTGAGAGGCACCCGCGCTGTGTCACGGTAGCCGCCACGCAGTTCGCCTGCAGCTGGAATCTGCCCGACAATCTCGATCGTGCCGAGCGCCTGGTGCGGGCGGCGCACTCGCGCGGTGCGCAGGTGATTCTGCTGCAGGAGCTGTTCGCGACGCCGTATTTCTGCATCGAGCAGGATGTGCGGCATCTGCAGCTGGCGCAGACTGTCCCCGACAGTCCGATCCTGCAGCGCTTCGGTGCGCTGGCGGCCGAGCTCGCCGTGGTGTTGCCGATCAGCTTCTTCGAGCGCGCCGGCAATGCATATTTCAATTCTCTGGCGATGTTCGACGCCGACGGCAGGCGGCTCGGGATCTACCGCAAGTCGCACATCCCGAACGGCCCGGGCTATCAGGAGAAATTCTACTTCAGCCCCGGCGATACCGGCTTTCGGGTCTGGCCGACCCGCTACGGCACGCTGGGCGTGGGCATATGCTGGGATCAATGGTTTCCCGAGAGTGCGCGCGTCATGGCATTGCTCGGCGCGGAGCTGCTGCTCTATCCGACCGCGATTGGCAGCGAGCCGCCACCGGCCCCGCCGATCGAGTCGCGTCGCCACTGGCAGCGCACGCAGCAGGGACACGCAGCCGCGAACCTGATGCCGCTGGTGGCGAGCAATCGCATCGGTACCGAGCACGCGCCGCAGCAGCCGGAATCGCTGCAGATTCGATTCTACGGCTCCTCGTTCATCGCCGACGCCAGCGGCGCCCTGATCGCCGAGGCCGATCAGGACAGTGAGATGCTGATCACTGCGAGCTTTGATCTGGATGCGCTGCGCTCAGCGCGCGACAACTGGTTCGTGTTTCGGGACCGCCGGCCTGAGCTGTACGGGCCGCTGGGCACCTTGAGCGGTCGGCAGGCCTACGAATCAGTGGAACCGTGATCGATTTGCACTGCGAACAGTAACGAAAATATACTAATGCTGCGTCATTGACGCCTCTCGGGGAGCGACCAGGGCATGGAAATGGGCAGTAACGCCCCGCGCGCACGCGACAAACGCACGGCTGCCAAGCACGAGCGTGCTGCTGGCGCCAAGGTCGACCTCGGAATTCTGCCGCGCCTGCTGGGCTACAACCTACGACGGGCGGCGCAGGCCTCGTGGCGCACTTACGTGAGTTTCATCGGCGAGAACAAGATCCGACCGGGACTTTTCAGTCTGCTGATATTGACGCGCTTCAATCCCGGAATCGCGCAGATCGAACTCGGCACGCACCTGGGCGTCGACAAGGCCAGCATCGTCGCATTGCTCGATCGGCTGGAGCGCGCCAACCTGATCGAGCGCCGGCGTTCGACCCGCGACCGTCGGCGCCAGGGCATCTTTCTGACCGAGGGCGGCACTGCCGAGCTCGAGGCGTTGATGGCACAGGTGCGGCAGCTCGAGCGTCATATGGCGAGCCGCTTCAACAAAGCCGAACTCGATCAATTCCTGGGCTATCTGCAGCGCATGTATTCCTGAGCGCTCGAGTGCGCCTCAGACAGGTTCGGCCAGCAGCTCGCTCAGAGCGGCCGTCAGCGGCTTCATGAACCAGGCGCTCTGCGGCATGGTCTTGACTTCGACGCCGTAGGCGGCCAGCGTCGCGGCCACCACCGGGCCGACCGCCGCGACTTGGGTCGAGGCCAGCGCCGCGCGCACCGCCTCGGGTGCTGCGGCCGCGAACAGCCGCTCGACCTGTGCCTTACTCGTGAATGCGATCGCATCGACCTGCCGCTCGCGCAGGCGCGCGAGCAGCTGCTCGGCGGCGCCGGCGGCCGGACCGTCGACGTAGCGGTAGGGCGCGACACTCGAGACCCTCGCGCCAGCCTGTTCGAGGAACTCGATCAATGCCGGATTCGGCTCCGCGCCGTAGAGCTGTACGCCCACCTGCCGGCCGCGCAGCGCCAGGGGGCGCAGACAGTCGATGACGCCGGCCGTGGTGGGCACCGCAGCGGCCAGGTCGGTGGCGAGTCCGAGCTCGCGCAGCGCGCGCGCCGGCTTCGGGCCGCGGGTGATCTTGCGCACCGCGCCCAGCGCCGCCAGAAACGCCGGCTGGAGGGCCGGTTGGTGCAGGGCGATGCACCGCAACAATCGGCGCAGACCCTCCCCGGTCAGGAGAATCAAGTCATCGCAGCGGCGCTCGGCGAAGGCGCGCAACCACTCGAGCACCGGCTGCGGATCGGGCGCATCGATGATCTGCACCAGCGGATAGCGCAGCACGCGTGCGCCGCGACGCTCGAGCAGGGCGGCGAACACGTCGAGCTCACGCGTTTCGGCAATCGCGATTACGCGGCCGGCGAGAGCTTCCATCAGGACGCCGGCGGCGCCGGCCGCTCCCACTCGAATCGCGGCAGATCGCCAAAGGCGCTGAGCATTTTCTCGTTCCAGATGCGGCAGAAACTGCGAAAGAACTCTGAATCGGCATCGAGCGACAGCTGCTGCGAAAAGCGCAGCGCATCGCGCGGATAGATCGCAAGCTCGACCGGGGGTCCGACCGAGAGATTCGATTTCATGGCCGCATCGAACGAGATCAATGCCAGGCGCGCTGCATCGTCGAGCGACAGCGCAGCCTGGGCAATGCGCGAGAGAATCGGCTTGCCGTACTTGAATTCCCCGAGCTGCAGAAAGGGCGTCTCCTCGGTCGCGGCCACGTAGTTGCCTTCCGGATAGACCAGGTACAGCTCCGGGTCAGCGCCCGCGATCTGTCCGCCGACGATCAGCGTGGCACGCGCATCCGCGCCGCTGCCGTGCAGCGCATGCGCATAGTACTGTATGACCGTCTGCAGCACTTTGCCGACATAGCGCGCGGCTTCGAACAGGTACGACACGCTGCCGAGATTCTCGGCTGCCGCGACGTCTGCCAGGTCGCGCCGCAGGTTGTCGAGCACGGCTTGGGTGGTGGCGAGATTACCCGACGTCAGCAGCACGATCAGGCGTCCAGCCGAGGGCTGAAACACGTGCATCTTGCGGTAGGTGCTGATGTAGTCGACACCCGCGGTGGTGCGCGAATCGGAGGCGAATACCAGGCCGTCGCGAAGTTTCAGCGCCAGGCAATAAGTCATGGCCGGTCCATCGTTTGCGTGCGCAGTTGCACCAGGAATGGGCAGCAGTCTAGCGGATGTGTCTGTTCATTCAGCGCGGCCGCCCTGATACTGTACCCGCAATTCCGGCTGACAGGGCCTCGCACATAACATGCGCATTGCCTGGGATGCATATCCCGCGGCGGCCAGTTTCGATGAGCTGATCGCACCGGGCGGCGAGCCGCGTCTCGGCGCCAGCGCGCTGATCGAATTTCTCTCCGCACTCGGACCGCAGGAGCTCATGACACGGCAGAAGGCCGCCGAGGTTGCGATCCGCAGCATGGGCATCACCTTCACCGTGTACCACGAGGAGGGCGGCTCGATCGACCGCGCCTGGCCGCTCGATATCATTCCCCGCGTCATAGCGCTGCACGAATGGCGCCGCATCGAGGCCGGATTGCAGCAGCGCGCGCACGCGCTGAATCTGTTCATCGACGATGTCTACCACGAGCAGCGCATCGTGCGCGATGGCGTCTTTCCGCGCGCCTATCTGGCCGATTCGGTCAACTATCGCCTGCAGTGCGTCGGCATCGATCCGCCGCAGCGCATCTGGGCGCACATCTGCGGCTCGGACCTCGTGCGCGGTGCCGACGGCACCATGTACGTGCTCGAGGACAACCTGCGGGTACCCTCGGGCGTGTCCTACATGCTCGAAAATCGCCAGGTCGTCAAGCGCGTATTCCCCGAGGTGTTCGAGGCGGCGGGCATCCTGCCGGTGGATGATTACCCCTCGCACCTCTACGAGATGCTGCGCGCACTGGCGCCCGCGCACGTCGAGCAGCCCGAAGTCGTGGTGTTGACGCCCGGCATCTACAACTCCGCCTACTTCGAGCACGCCTATCTGGCGCAGCAGATGGGTTGCGAGCTGGTCGAGGGCCGCGATCTGCTGGTCGGGGATGACGATGTCGTGCACTTGCGCACGATCGATGGGTGGCAGCGCGTGGATGTCATCTACCGCCGTATCGACGATCTGTTCCTGGATCCCGAGGTGTTTCGCAGCGATTCCTCGCTGGGCGTGCCCGGGCTCATGCGCGCGTGGCGCGCGGGCAAGGTCGCGCTCGCGAATGCTCCGGGAGCGGGCGTCGCCGATGACAAACTGGTGTATACCTTTGTGCCGGCGATGATCCGCTACTACCTGGACCAGGATGCAATCCTGCCGAATGTGCCGTCCTACCTGTGCTGCGTGCCGCAGCAGTGCGAGTACGTACTGGCCAATCTGGCCTCGCTGGTGGTCAAGCCGGCCAACGAATCGGGTGGCTACGGCATGCTCATGGGACCGAAGTCCACCGAAGCTGAGCGCAAGCAGTTTGCCGAGCGGGTGCGAAAGGATCCGCGCAACTACATCGCGCAACCGGTCATCAGCCTGTCCACGACCCCGACGCTGGTTGACGGGGGAATCGAGCCGCGGCACCTGGACCTGCGCCCATTCATTCTGGCCGGACGGCAGGTACAGGTGACCACCGGGGGCCTGACGCGCGTGGCGATGCGCAAGGGCTCGCTCGTGGTCAATTCCTCCCAGGGCGGGGGCAGCAAGGACACCTGGATCGTCGACACCGCGGTCGAGCATGCTCTCGCGCGTAGCTGACAACTTGTACTGGATGGCGCGCTATCTCGAGCGCACCGAGAACCTCGCGCGGCTGGTCGATGTCAGCGCGAGCCTGATGCTCGATCTGCCGCAGCGCTTGAGTCCCGGATGGCAGCCGCTGGTGTCGATCAGCGGCAATGCGGATATCTACGCCCAGCACGCCGGCGACTACAGTGAAAGATCGGTGGTGAAGTTCGTCGTCTCGGATGCGAAGAATCCCGGTTCGATGCTGACCTCGATCGCGCGCGCGCGTGAAATCGCCCGCACCGTACGCGACATTCTGCCGCGCGACGTCTGGGAGCACATCAACGAGCTCTATCTGTACGTCAGCGAGCACGCGGCCGAAGCTGCCGCCAAGCGCACGCGCTACGCCTTTCTGCGCCACGTCACCGCCTGCACGCAAACCCTCACGGGCATGTTCGAGGGCATTTTCAGCGAAGGCGACGCCCTCTCATTCCTGACGCTGGGGCGCAACATCGAACGCGCCGACATGACCAGCCGCATCGTCGACGTGCGCGCCGCGGCTATGATGGCTGCAGTCAACGCTGAGGAGCTGCGGCCCTTCGAGTCGGTGCTGTGGATGAGCGTGCTGCGCTCGCTGTCCGGTTATCAGCCTTATCGGCTCAAGACGCGCGCGCGTGTCTATGGGCCGGGCGTAGTGCGATTCCTGCTGGCAGAGGAGCAGTTCCCGCGCGCCTGCGTCTGCTGCCTGCGACGCGTCGAGGAGGTGCTGCACCGCCTGCCCAACAGCAAGCCGCTGCTGCGCCGCGTGGCGCGCATGCGACGCGCCATTAACCATACGCACTTCGAGGCGCTCGGCCAGGGAGAGTTGCATGAGTTCATCGATCGACTGCAGCTGTCGCTGGCGCGTACCAACGATGAGCTGGCGCACATCTACTTCGTCGGCGACAGCGCACCGTCCTCGGCGATTACGCCGGTCGCGGGTTTCGCCAATCAGCGCCAGCAAATGGCTGCGCAGAAACCCTGAGCTGCGGTGGATCGTACGATGAGCCGCCCTGTGCTGGTGCTGCTGCCTGGACTGATGTGCGACAGGGAATTCTGGGCGGCGCAGAGCGCTGTGCTGCGCGCTGCGAAGGTCGAGTTTCGGGTGGCGCATTATGGCCTGGCGGATTCATTGGCGGACATGGCTCAGGCCGTGCTCGCGGCCAATCCCGGTCCACTGGCCGTGGTCGGCCATTCGATGGGCGGGCGCGTGGCGCTGGAGATCGCGCGCCTGGCCGGCGCGCGGCTGCGCGGCGCAGCGCTGCTCGACACGGGCTTTCGGCCGCTGGCGAGGGGCGAGGCTGGCGAGCGCGAAGTCGCCGGTCGGCTGCAGTTGCTCGAGCAGGCGCGGCAGGAGGGGCTGCGGCCCATGGCCGCGAGCTGGGTGCAGAGCATGGTGCACCCGGATCGACTGCACGATCGGGCCTTGATCGATGCCATCCTCGACATGTTCGAGCGCGGCAGCGTGAGGCAGTTGGACGCACAGATCCGAGCGCTGATCGGGCGGCCCGATGCGAGCGACGTGCTGCCCGGTATCACCTGTCCGACTTTGCTTGTCTGTGGCGAGCAGGACCAGGTCTCGAGCCCGGCGCAGCATCGCGAGATGGCCCAGCGCATACCCGGGAGCCTCTTCACCCTGGTGCCGCGCTGCGGTCACATGTCGCCGATGGAGCAGCCCACAGCGGTCAATGCCGCATTGCTGTCATGGCTGGAGCGGATTGACGCCGTCAGCCCTTCAGCACGTTGAGCACGCGCGCTGGCAGCACCAGCGGCAATGGACCGAACTGCGCCTCGTGTGCGAGCGCCTCGCACGGCACCTCATAGATGCGCTGCTGCGCATAGATGCGTTTGATCGCCCTGCACACCTGGCCGCTGTTGACATGACCCGTTTGAGGTTCGCGGCCGCGCTCGCAGGGACAACGTCTGCCGCGCCGGCAGTTTCCATGCGTTAACATGGCACTGCACCTCCAGGGTTTTCGCGGCGTGCGCTTCAATTTCGTCAAACACCTGGGCGGGGAATACACCGCCCGGCTGACAGACCTCGACGGCGACGTACAGCATCCAGTTGTCCCCGGCGGTACCAGCACCGTCACGGCGCTGCCAGCCACGCTTACCGGGCGGTAGATCGGGCGCATTTATTGGGCCAGAAGGCCCGTGCGTCACGCGACGCAGAGCGCTCGGTCGGATTGCGCGTCAGGGCGATTGTCTAACCGCCACCCTGGATCGTGACGGTGGCGCGGGTGCTCGGCGCGGTGGCGCTGCCGTCGCCGCGGTGGCTGGCTGCATCGGCCAGAGCGATGCGGAATTGCGTCGGCCGCGTGCGCAGCGGATTGGAGATGATTGGCACGAATACGGTGAGCTTGTCCTGTCCGCTCGCCATGCGCTCCGTGCGCACGCCGAGTGCGGCGTAGTCGACGTCCGGTTCGGCCGAGGCGCTCTCGGTCCACCACAAGAAGCTGAGTTCGCCGTGCGTGTCGCCGACCCGCTGGATCACGATGCGCGCGGCGGGATCCCCTGCAGCGACTGCGTAGTTCTGGGCAGCAAAGGCGACGTGCGGAGCCGTCTCGTGCGCCGGGGCGGCGGCGGCGCCGGCTGGCGCCGCCGCTGCGCGTGAGGTAGGTGCGGGCGCGGTGGCATCGGCGCCGGCTGGCGCCGCCGCTGCGCGTGAGCTAGGCGTGAGCGTCGCCGACACGCTCGGTGGTGCTGCATGCGGTGGCGCGGGCGCTTGCGAGTCCGAATCGCCGCCGAACGAGGCTATCGCCTGCCAGGCCTCATGCACGGCCTGTTGTGCGTCGGTTACGGCCGCTGCCAAGGTTTGCTCCCAAGCCATGTCCGCATGTGACTGCAATGCCCAGACCCCCGCAGCGCTCGCCGCGAGCAGCGGCAGCGCCCATGCAGCGACGCGCGGCCACGCACGCGGTGCGGCCACGGCCGCCATCAAGTCCTCCAAGGGCGGCAGCGAGCGTGCGGCGCCGTTCAACCCGAGACGCTGCAGCCAGAGATCGATCGACATAGTCTGCTGCTCGCGGCCCCACGAGAGACCTCGGCGCAGCACGCGCCATTGGGCCAGGGGCATACCGGCTGGGCGGCGCGCTCTCAGACCTCGCGCGCGCGCTTCGATCGAGGAGAGGTAATCGAAAGGATGTCGACCGGCGAGCAATAAATAGGCAATGCACGCCAAGGCATAGATGTCATCGCGGGGATCGGCGCGCCGGCGCTCGAGCTGCTCGCAGCTGGCGTACGCGGGCGTGGCATGATGATAGGCATCCTCGTCCCCATCCGAGAGCCATGGCTCGCGCGGCGGCATGCTGAGGCCACCGAAGTCCAGCACGCGCACTTCGCCAGCGAGCGTAATCATGACATTGCTCGGTTTCAGATCGGCATGCACGACGCCGCGCGAATGAGCATGGGCCACTGCTGCCCCGATTTCGCGAATGATCGCCAACGCGTAGCGCCGCTGCAGCACGCTGCCATCGACTCGGCGCAGTACCTGGCTGAGCCGCGCGCCTGCGAGCAGTTCCATGCTGTAAAAAGTCGCATCCTCATCCTGGTCGATGTCGAAGACATTGACGACATTCGGATGCGAGAGGCGCTGCGCGCTCTGAAACTCCTGCACCAGCGCCGCCTGAGCGGACGGCGGGGAGTTGTTGGCTTCCACGATTTTGACCGCGATACAATGATCCGCCAATCCGAGACGGACACGGTCGCGGTCCAAGGCTCTGTAGACGCAAGCCATGCCGCCGCGCCCGAGCAGCGCCTGAAGCTCGTAGCGGTCACATAAAACCCGGCCGACGCCGATAATCGACGCTGGCAGCGCAGCGGCCTGGGCCGTAGGCCCGGGCACAGGCTTGGGTCGGAGCAGTGCGGCTGGCTCGACAAAAGGAAACGGCAGGGGCGCGGGCGCCGCGGCCGGTGCCGCGCTGGATTCGGCCGAGCGTGCAACGAGCGGCAGGGCGATAGCGGCCGGGCCGGGGGCGAGCAGCGGCGCCGGGTTGGATGGGCAATTGGGTGCCGGGCTGGATGCGGCGAGCGAGGCGGGAATTGGCGTCGCTTTGGCCGCAGGCGCGGCCGCGTCTTTCGGCAGCGCAATGGTCTTGCTGGCACTTGGCTCCAGCGCTCGCTTGGCCACCGCGGCGGCTCGGGTGGCCGCGAACGCGGCTCTGGCCGGCATGGCCGAGCGCGGCGGCGGAGGCGGGCTCTCGAGGGTCGGGGTGAGGTCGACCAGTCCCTCCGCTGCTCTAGCGCGCTCGGGCAGGTGAGTGCGCGAGGTCGGGACGAGCAGCGGCTCAGAGGAAAGGTCGCAGGTCAGATCTTCAAAGGGATAGCCATCGCCGCGCGCGTTCGGCACCCTCTGCACAGGCTGCGAGGCCCCGGGCCGCGGCTTTTCGCCCGGACGCGGCGCAGCGGCTGGCGCGCGCACCGCCTCGGCTTGCTCGATCTTGGCCCGAATTCTCTGATGTTGTGTCAGCGGCATTCGGCCCAGACGATGATAGCGGTCGATGAGCTCGCGCAATGCGCCGGCGCAGTCGGGCTTGCGGGTACAGATCGAGGCGACGTCACTGAGGTAGATCTCCTCTTTGTACCCACCACTGAGGATGGCGCTGACCAGAGTGCGCAGTTCGTCGTCGCCTTCAGGGAGAGTATCGGTGTGCATGGATGCCGTCGCTGCTGTGATGACCAACCTTAACGCGGGATCGCTCGAGAGGTTAACCGCAGCAAGCCGCGCGGCGCTCTGGATCGTCCTGCGCACGGTAGCAAAGATGTGCCTTCCGAGTGGGCTGTCAGCGCACGCAGACAGCGTGAGGAATGCCGCGCCGCCTAGTAGCTCATGACGGCTCAAGGTGCGCAATTTGCGTAAAATCAGCGATCAATATCAAATGTCTTCCACTTCACTTGATATTGCGCTCGGGCGCGTCTGTTTAAGCATGGCGCTGGCGGTGCTCGCCGCGAGCGTCGCGCAGGCGCAAAGCCGCGCTGACTACTGCGGTGCCATTCCGCCGGCGGGCTTCGAGGCGCCTCCAAATCAGGCGCATACCGGTCGCTACGTCAATCCCACCTACGGCTACTCGGTTGCGATTCCGGCAGGGCTCACGGCATTCACGAGTGCCAGCGGACCGGAGCGCGGATTCATCATCGGGCTGGCGGATAGCCCGCACGGATTCCTGCGCGTCGACGCATCCTATGATGCCTTTTACGATATTACCGCCGCGGGGGTGCATCGCCGCGACCTCAACGCGCTGCGTCTGCACGACGCAGTACTCAGCGACGAGGTGGCGGATGCGATGTTGGATCAGGTTCCGGGCGGGCGGTTTGTGATGCACCTGCAGTGCCGCGGCGAGGCGGCCGCGCAGCTGCACGAGGAGATCATCGTGCTGCGCAACCGAGAGATCTATCGGCTGGACCTGCAAAGTACCCCCGAGCGTTATGCCGCGGATCGGCTGCGGCTCGATGCCCTGCTCAAGTCCTGGCGTTGGGAGGCGATCCAATGACGGCCCGTCAGGTGGCGCCGCTCAATGGGCGCGAGGGGGGTCGATTGCTGCCAACCACCGCCCCCGGCGATCAGCGCCGCCGTCGCCGCTACCGCTCTGCACCGCCCTTCACCGGGTTCAATGGCCGCCCATAGGTGTCGAGGGACAGGGTTGGCGCGGCTATGGCGGACTTGGCCCCCGCGCTACTGGGCGGGCCGGGCTCGTTGGCATTGAATGCCCGCGGGTCGATGAACATGACGCTGCAGCCGGCGCATTCGTAAAAGCTGGTCATATAGTGGGAGCCGTCTGGCCGCGGCACCACCACGGGTCGGAAGAAACCGCTCCCGCAGACCTGGCAGCGAAATGCGCGATGGCTCATTGCCGCAAGGGTGCCGCATAAGATACTGTATGTCCATACAGTACTCGTGGGGGCTTAGAATGCGCTATGTGCGGACGCTATACGACCCCTGAACAAAGCGAAGCGGAGCGGTACTTCGCAGTGCATCTACAGCACTGGCAGTTCGAACGCAGCTACAACGTTGCGCCAAGTCAGCTCGTGCCCGTGATCCGCGGTGGCGAGGGCCAACGCGAAGGGTTGATGATGCGCTGGGGGCTCGTGCCGTTCTTCGCCAAGGGTGTGCCGCCGAAGTATTCGACCATCAATGCCCGCGTCGAGACCATCGAGACCTCCCCGTGCTATCGCGGACCCTGGCGACGCGCGCAGCGCTGCATCCTGCCCGCCGCAGGTTTTTTCGAATGGCATCTGCAGCCGGGCGGCGCCAAGCAGCCGTTCTTCATCCGCACCGCCGATCAGCCGCTGTTCGGCTTCGCCGGCCTTTGGGATAGCTCCCGGCGCGAAGACGGCAGCGCGCTGCAGAGCTGCACCATCATCACCATGGCCGCCAACCCGTTGATGGCACAGATCCACAACGCGCCCGGCAAGCAGCGCATGCCGGCGATTCTGTCGGCAGCGGCGGTGCAGGACTGGCTCAGCGGTTCCCCGACCGAGGCCCATGCCGTGCTGCAGCCCTATCCGGCCGAGCTCATGGTCGCCTGGCCGGTCAGCGTGCGTGTGAATTCGCCCAAGAACAATGATGTGCAGCTCGTGGCGGCGGCGAGTTGACCCTCGGCCGCAGGTCCGGCGTCATTTCGTCAACCGCTTGCGGATGACCTGCAGCTCGCGGCGGCGCGCGGGGCTCGTTTCCGGGTAGCGCATCTTCAGGCCTTGCAGCGTCTCGAGCAGAATGCTCGAGACGATCAAGTGGGCATTCGCCTTGTCGTCGGCCGGGACGACGTACCAGGGAGCGAACTCGGTGCTGGTGGCGCCGAGGCATTTCTCGTAGGCCTTGACGTACTGTTTCCAGTACTTGCGCTCCGCGATATCGGCCAGACTGAACTTCCAGTTCTTCTGCGGCTCATCGATCCTCGCCAGAAAGCGCTTGCGCTGCTCCTCCGGCGACAAATGCAGGAAGAACTTCATGATACGGGTGTCGTTGCGGAACAGATGCCGCTCCAGCTCGACGATGGAATGATAGCGCTGGTGCCAGATCGATTGTTCATCGAGCGGCGGCGGCGCCAGGCCTTCGTTGCGCAGAATCTCCGGATGCACGCGTGCGATCAGCACTTCTTCGTAGTAGGAGCGATTGAAGATGCCGATGCGGCCGCGCTCCGGCAGGTCACGCGTCGTGCGCCATAGAAAGTCGTGCCGCAGTTCCGTGGCGCTCGGGTGCTTGTAGCTGAACACCTGGCACCCCTGCGGATTGACCCCCGACATGACGTGTTTGATCACGCCGTCCTTACCGGCGGCGTCCATCGCTTGAAAGATCAACAGCACGGCGTGCGAGTTCGAGGAGTAGAGCAGCAGCTGCTGTTCGCTCAACTGCTCGACGTGCTGCTCGAGCAGCTTCTTGTACTGCTGCTTGGATTGGTAGAGCGGCTTGCTCCTCGTCGGCCACTTGCGCAGCTTCACCTGTGCGTGCTCGGGCACGCGAAAATCCCTACCGTCGATTTTCATGGTCCGAGCGCTCCATCGACGATGCTCTGCGCCTGCGCGAGGATGGTCCGCAAGTGCTCTTTGCCGCGGAAACTCTCGCCGTAGATTTTGTAGAGGTTCTCGGTGCCCGAGGGACGCGCCGCAAACCAGCCGCCGGCTGCGATCACCTTGATGCCACCGATCGCGGCGCCGTTGCCCGGCGCTCGATCGAGCACGCTCTCGATCCTGTCGCCGGCCAGCTCGGTGGTATGCAGCTGCTTGGCCGAAAGCTGCGACAGCCGCTTCTTCTGCGCCGGCGTGGCCGGCGCATCGACCCGGTCGGAGGCAGGATCGCCGAGCTCGCGCGCCAGCTCGGCGTAGCGCTCGGCGGGGTCACGGCCGGTGCGCGCGGTCATCTCGGCCGACAGCAGCGCCGGCACGATGCCATCCTTGTCTGTGGTCCAGACGCTGCCGTCGCGGCGACTGAAGGTGGCGCCTGCGCTCTCCTCGCCGACGAAGGCGAGTTCGCCCTTGAGCAGGCCATCGACGAACCACTTGAAGCCCACGGGGACCTCGTAGAGTCTGCGGCCGAGTCTGGCCGTCACGCGATCGATCATCGCGCTGCTGACCACGGTCTTGCCGACTGCGGCCTGCGCGCTCCAGCCGCGGCGCTCGCGAAACAGGTAATCGATGGCGACGCTCAGATAGTGGTTGGCCGGCATCAGACCGCCGCTGCGCGTCACGATGCCGTGACGATCGTGGTCGGTGTCGCAGCCGAAGGCGATGTCGTAGCTGTCCTTGAGCGTGAGTAGCCGCTGCATGGCCCAGGGGGAGGAGGGGTCCATGCGGATGCGCCCATCCCAATCGAGCGTCATGAAGCTGAATGTCGGATCGACCTGCTCGCTCACGACCTCGAGATTGAGTCCATAGCGCTCGGCGATGCGCCCCCAATAGTGCACACCCGCGCCGCCCAGCGGGTCGGCGCCCAGGTGAATCCCGGCGCTGCGAATCACGTCGAGATCGAGCACGCTGCCGAGATCGGCCACGTAGCTGCCCAGGAAGTCGTGCTCGCGTGTCGTCCCGGCGCGCAGGGCCTGTTCGAAGGACACCCGCCGCACCTGATCCAGGCGCGTTTCGAGCAGGGCGTTGGCGCGCTGTTCGATCCAGCTCGTGATGGCGCTATCGGCCGGGCCACCGTTGGTCGGGTTGTATTTGAAGCCGCCATCGGCCGGCGGGTTGTGCGATGGGGTCACGACGATGCCGTCCGCCAGGCGAGTGCTGCGGTCGCGGTTATGGACCAGGATTGCGTGCGAGATCGCGGGGGTCGGGGTGAACTCCCCGCCCGCCGAGATCAATGTCTCGACCCCATTCGCGGCCAGAACTTCCAGCGCGCTCTGGAACGCCAGCAGCGAGAGGGCATGGGTATCGGCGCCGATGTACAACGGGCCGTCGATGGCCTGCTGCGCGCGGTACTCGCAGATCGCCTGCGTGATCGCGAGCACGTGCCATTCGTTGAAACTGCGCTCGAGCGAGCAGCCCCGGTGACCGGAGGTTCCGAAGGCGACGCGCTGCGTCGGCTCGGAAGCATCGGGTCGCAGCTCGCTATAGGCCGCGAGCAGCTTTGGGATGTCGGTCAGTACAGAGGCGGTGGCCGGCTTGCCGGCCAGGGGGCTGATGGTCGTGCTCAAGTGCGTGTCTCCTGTGATCCTGTGCCGCCGGCACCGGTCGCTCGCAGCAGGCGCTGCGCGGCTTTGAGGTGCGGCAGATCGTACATCTTGCCATCCAGCGACACGGTACCGGCGCCGGCGCTGAACGCATCCACGATGCGTTGCGCCAGGCGACGTTCGGCCTCGCTCGGCGTGTAGGCAGCGTTGATGATCGGCACCTGATCGGGATGAATCGCCAAGCGGCCGCTGAAGCCATCATGGCGCGAGGCTTCGCAGGCCGCGCGCAGTCCGAGCGAATCGCGGAAATCCACATAAACGCTGTCGATCGCGCCGATCGCCAAAGCATGCGCGGCCAGCAGGCACTGGATGCGCGCGTACTCATAGGTCGGCCGCCACGCGCCGACACTGGTGCGCGGATCCGCGGCGCCGAGGACCGTGCTGAGATCTTCCGCACCCCAGGAGATGGCCTGCAGGCGCACGCAGCGCAGGCTCAGCAGCTCTGGCATGCGCAAGACCGCGGCCGGTGTCTCGGTGACCAGCGCGAGCAGCGCGATACCGCCCGATTCGCAACCATGGGAGACTTCCAGTGCCTCCAGGTAATGATCGACCGCCTCGATGTCCTCGGGGCCATGGATTTTGGGCAACACAATACCATTGGGCCGGGCCGGCACGACGGCGGCCAGGTCCTTGAGCAGCTCGCCGCTGCGCCGGTCGCTCAGGCGCACCCACACGCCGGTGTGGTCGCCGCGGGCTTTGAGATATTCAGCCGCGAGGCCGCGCGCCAGCGCCTTGCGCGCCGGCGTGACCGAGTCCTCGAGATCGAGGATCAGCGCGTCCGCACCCGTGCCGGCCGCCTTCGCCAGCTTGCGCTCGCTGTCGGCCGGGACGAACAGCAGCGATCGCAGGGCACTCATGAGGGCTTACGCAGCATGAGTGCCGAGCGTTTACAGCTCGCGACGAGCTCATCGCGCTGGTTGTAGGCGCGGTGCACAAAGGTCACGATGCCGTTGCGCGGGCGGCTGCGGCTCTCGCGCAGCTCGTGCACATCGGTTTCGACGCGCAGGGTGTCGCCGTGGAACACGGGTTTCGGAAAGCGAACCTCGTCCCAACCGAGATTGGCGACCGTAGTGCCGAGCGTGGTGTCGGCCACTGAAATTCCGACCATGAGGCCCAGCGTGAAGGCACTGTTGACCAGGCGCTGCCCGAATTCGGTCTGCGTGCGGCAGTATTCCTCGTCCAGATGCAGCGGCGCCGGATTGTGCGTCAATGCGGAAAAAAATACGTTGTCGGCCTCGGTTACGGTGCGCCGGATGGCATGCACGAACCTCTGGCCAACGGCGAATTCCTCGAAGTAGAGTCCGGCCACGTCTGCCCCCTGCGAAATCCGCGAGCACGGCCGGTATCGTACGCAATCCGGGCAGTGGAGCGCACCTCGCGCCGGTACGGCCTAGCCGCAGACGTCATTGAGCCAATCACCCATTCCTCTGCGCGCAGTGCTGCCGCATGATATCCACAGGCGTTGCGGCGGCAGCCACTGGGGTGTGAATTTGATCCGAATGCTCGGGGTTTGCATGCTGGCGAGCTCGGCTGTCTGCTGCCACCGAACGCTCGCGGCACCGCCTGCAAGCGGCCTGGCGGCGGTTGCGCGCGAGCAGCTGTGCGTGACCGAAGGCTCAATCACGCCCGCGAGCGCCGCGTACTGGTGGTCGGTCAATACGCCCAAAATGCGCGCCTACGTCAATGGCTCGATCTCAGCGCTGGTCGAGGCGCGATTTATCTACCTCGGGCCAACCGGCAATGAGGCCCGGCTGGGCTCCGGCGAACTGCGCCGCCAATTAGGCCTTAAGCTGCGGGCGCAGGACGCCTGCAATCTGGTCTATGCCATGTGGCGCATAGCGCCGCAGTCCAAGCTGGTCGTATCGGTGAAGCGCAATCCGGGGCAGCACACCAGCGCTGAATGCGGCAATCGCGGTTATCGCAACATCAAGCCGCGTCACAGCGTTCCCGTGCCCGCCCTGACCGTCGGCGCTGAACACACCCTGCGTGGGGAGTTGAGCGGCGAGCAGATGAGGGTGTTGGTCGATAACGCTCTCGTCTGGGACGGATCAGTCGCACCCGATGCGCTCGATCTGGATGGGCCCGTCGGGGTTCGCTCCGACAATGCGCGTCTGAATCTTGAACTGCGCGCCGGGCTACCCCTCGAGGGGCCGCCGGCGCAGATGCCGGCGTGTCGCACGGGTAGCGAGGAAGCGGAGTGAAATCCGAAGATCAGGCTGCCCCTCTCCCACTCTGGGAAAGGGACCGGTGTCCCGTGTTCTGCTAGTTATGGAGTGGACAGCAAGGGTCGCGACATCGTCGGCCGTTGGGAATCCATTCAACATTTGAGCCTGGGCGTGACCGGCAACTGGCAGGACTCGGTCTACACGAACATCGTCGCGGCCGGTGGCGCCGGCGCCGACGGCAACATCCTGCAGCGCCAGCCGCGCTTTCAGGCACGCTTTACGCCGGCGTACGACATTCCTTTGGGGCCAAGCGATCTGCGCGTCTTCCTGACCTACAGCTACATCGGGCTGCGCTATTCGGATCCCGGCAACGCGCAGGCGCTGCCTTCCTACCAGACGCTCGACGGCGGCATCGTGACCGGGCGCCGGCCCCCGCCTCGCGCCAGGGCATGAGCCCGTCCGGCGCTGAAGCAACCACCACGGCTCGAGCAGCCGTCTTACTCTAAACTGACGGCGACGCCGGTTCACAGCCGGATCATCAAGGCCTGCACGTGACGACGCCTTCGGCCAGCAAATCTTCCAGCGATTACGCCGATGTGCCGGATCTGCGTCTGTTCGTGTTTGTGCTGTTCTTCGTCTTCGGCGGCATCACCAGCCTCAACGATGTCGTCATCCCAAAGCTCAAGGGCCTGTTCACGCTCGGCTATGGCGAGGTGATGCTGGTCCAATCGGCGTTCTTCATGGCCTATTTCGTGGTGTCGCTGCCCGCGGCAGCGATCGTTCGCAGCATGGGCTACATGCGCACGGCCGCCATTGGGCTCATCACGATGACGGCCGGTTGCCTGCTGTTCGTGCCGGCTTCCTCCTCGGGGCTGTTCGTGGCTTTTCTGCTGGCGCTGTTCGTGCTCGCGGCCGGCATCACGATCGTTCAAGTGGTCGCGAATCCATTGATCTCGATGCTCGGCGCGCCATCGACGGCGCATAGCCGCCTCACCTTCGCCCAGGCGTTCAACTCCCTCGGCACCACGATTTTCCCTTATGTGGGCTCGATTCTGATTCTGGGATCGCTGGCTAAAGTCGATCCTGCGCATCTGACGGGCACGGCGCTGACCACCTTTCGCACGCAGCAAACGCATGTCGTCGTGGCCACGTACCTGGCGCTGGCGACGGTGTTGATGGTGGTCGCGGCGCTGGTCTGGCTGCGCCGCAATCGGCTGGCGAGGACTGCGGTGGAATCGGTCACTGCGCGCCATGCCTTCGATCTGCTGCGACAGCGACGCTTCGGCTTCGGTGCCTTGTGCATTTTTCTCTATGTCGGCGCCGAGGTCGCGATCGGTTCGCTGATCGTGAGCTACCTCATGCAAAGCACGACGCTCGCCTTGGGAGCGGAAGAGGCGGGCAAGCACGTGCCGTTCTACTGGGGCGGCGCGATGGTCGGACGTTTCATTGGCGCCTATTTGCTGCGGCTGTATTCGCCGGGCAAGGTGCTGGCGTGCGCCGCGGCCGCCGCGATCGTGCTACTGCTGACCTCGGCCAGCACGACCGGCATCGTATCGGGCTGGAGCATGCTGTTGATCGGCCTGTTCAATTCGATCATGTTTCCTACGATCTTTTCCCTGGCATCGGAAGGACTCGGGCCGCGGGCCGCGGAAGGCTCGGGCATCATCTGCGTCGCCATCGTCGGCGGGGCCGTCGTGCCGCTGATCACGGGTCATACAGCCGACTGGATCGGTTTGAAGGCGGCGCTGTTCGTGCCGGCGATCTGCTACAGCGGCATCCTGGCCTTCGGTGTGTATGCGCGGCGACCTCGGGGCGATGGCTAGTACCGGCCGTAGGCGCGTGCTCGCGGTACTGCTGCTCGCCGTGCTGTCGATCGCATCGACGCGGGCGCGCGAGCCGTGGGAGGCGGCCGGGCTCGATCCACCGCAAGAGCTATTCAAGGATCTGTTCGTCGCGGTGCAGACCGCGGCGATCTACGGCGATGGCAAGCAGTTTCCGGACGCGACGCCGCTGGCCGCGCCGGCTGCAATCCTCTCGCAATACCATGCATCGTCCCCGGCATCGCCGCAGGCGCTCAGGGACTTCATTGAGGCGCATTTCTCGCTACCCACGCAGGCCAGCTCGCCGACCTCGCTACCCGAGAAGGTTCCGATCGAGACGCACATCGATCAGCTGTGGGACGTGCTGACCCGCACGACAACCACCGCGCCGCGCTACTCCTCATTGCTGCCGCTGCCGCAGCCCTATGTCGTCCCGGGCGGGCGCTTTCGCGAGATCTACTACTGGGATTCCTACTTCACCATGCTTGGTCTGGAGCGCAGCGCACGCCCTGAGCGGGTGGCCGATATGGTGCGTGATTTCGCTTATATGATCGACGCCTACGGACATGTTCCCAACGGCGCGCGTACTTATTATCTGAGCCGCTCGCAGCCGCCGTTCTTCTTCGAGATGATCGCGCTGCTCGCGAGTGAAGACCCGGCTCGCGCCTATGCGCAATACTTGCCGGAGCTCAAGCGCGAGTACGCCTTCTGGATGCAGGGCGCCGGCCAGCTCGCGCGGGGCACGGCGCACCGCCGCGTGGTTGCGCTGCCCGACGGCTCAATCCTCAACCGCTACTGGGACGAGCGCGACACGCCGCGCGATGAGTCCTATCTCGATGACACCGAGCTCGCGCGTTCGAGCGGGCGGCCTGCCGGGGAGGTGTACCGCAACATTCGGGCTGCTGCCGAAAGCGGCTGGGACTTCAGCTCGCGTTGGTTTGCCGACGGCCACGCCCGCGCCGCGATCGATACCACCGAGATCGTGCCGATCGATCTCAACAGCCTGCTGTTCGGCCTCGAGAATGCGATTCGCCTCGGTTGTGAGCGACAGGCGGATCGCCGCTGCGTCAGGCAATTCACGCGGCGCGCCGCGGCGCGACGTGCTGCGGTCGACCGCTACCTCTGGGACGAATCGAGCGGCGCTTACTTCGACTATCGCTGGACACAGGGCGTAGCCATCGCGCGCCTTTCCGCGGCAACTTTGTACCCACTGTACGTGGCATTGGCCTCCGAGGGACAGGCCGCGGCGGTTGCAAACAACACGGCGCGCAAGCTGCTCATGCCCGGCGGCATCGTCACGACGCCGCTCGAGACCGGCGAGCAGTGGGACGCGCCCAATGGCTGGGCTCCGATCCAATGGATTGCGGTCGCGGGCCTGCGTCAGTATGGGCAGAGCTCGCTCGCCGCATCGATCGCCTGCCGATGGATGAGCAACGTCGAAGACGTGTACGAGCGCAGCGGCAAGCTCGTGGAGAAATACGATGTCGTGAATACCGGTCGCAGCGGCGGTGGCGGGGAGTACCCCCTGCAGGATGGGTTCGGCTGGACCAACGGCGTCATGCGCGAGCTCATGGCCCTGTACCCGCAAGCGCTCGTGTCACCCCGCAGGGGGCAATGCTAGGAACCGTGGCTGGCCGCTGGGCGCAATCGATCGGCAAACGCGCGCGCGCGATGACGGAAGAGTCGCGATCCGGTCGTGATCGCCTTGTGCTGGAGCCGCGCGCGGCGATGGTCGATGTATGACAGCAGCGCGCGGCGGGGTGCGCGTGCGGCAGCGCCGCGCATGCCGCTGAGTCTTCCTCGCAGCAGCGCCAGGTCATGATCCTCGCCGAGCAGTGCCGCCAGCGCCCGCGCTCGTGCCACCGCATGGGCGCTCGCGTGCACGCCTGTGAGTTGCAGCTGGTACTGCAGATACTTGCTCTGCTTGCGGCATTCATGCCACGCGCTATCGCAGCTGCGGCGCTGCGCCCAATTAAACGCCGCTCGCGCCTTGCGATAGGTATCGCGCATGGCCGCCCGGGCGCTTGGCCGCGCATGCGAGCGCCGCATCGCCTGACCCATAACCCGCTCGATGCGCGCCAGCCGGGCGCTCGCCGATTGCACTGCCCCGCCAGGTAGTCTGCGGCCTGCAGCCGCGGCGGGATGCTGCCGCCAGCTCTGTTCGAGGAGCGTGCCGCAGCGCCGCAGCTGCGGCTGCCGGCGGCCGATCGATCTGAGCGTCTGCCGCAGTACCGTGGCATCGCGAGGCCCGCGCAGCCTTCGGTTGACGTCTCTCAGAGCGAGGTTGATACGCCGGTATGCGCTCTCGCCGACCGCATCGCGCAGCAGACGCACGATGGCGCGCGCCCGCTTGACGCGCTTGCGCGCCTCGTGAATCGACCGGTCGGAGGCCATGCGCTGCGCCGCCAGCAGCCGGCGAGCGTGCTTCAATTGCGCCAGCAGTATTGCGCGCAGGCGCCGCAGCTGTTCGTGTCCCGATGCGGCCGCCATTGCTTCAGTTCGCCGACGGCACCGCAGCGCGCCGCCTCAGGCGGCCGCTAAGGCTTCGGTGCTCGCCAATTGATGAGCTTGATGGGCCGTCCGCTCGAGCTGGTGCACTGCGGCACTGGGCGCCAGGCCCAGTCATTCGACCGTCACGTATCCGGGGTGTTCCATTGGAATTCTCCAATTCTCCACGCCCGCACTCGGCAGGCTCTGACTCGTTTCCTGCAGGCAAAATCCGCTCAAGTACCTAGCGGCGGTTCGGCTGACCAACGCCGGCTCTCTACGGGCAAACCACGATGGGCGTGCGCTGCAGCGCCCACTACATTATGGTGCGATCAGGCGCCGGCGGGGTCAAATGCTGCACATTCGAAACATCCTCGTGGCCGTCAAACGACTCGAGTCCCCGTCGCTGCCTGCGGTGCTCAAGGCGGCGCAAATTGCACGCGCCTGCGGTGCCGAGCTGGAGCTGTTCCACGGATTGGCGGAGCCGCTCTATACGGACTTGTACGGCGCGGGCCGCTACTGCGTGCAGGCGTTACAGCAGCAGGTACGGCTGCGAGCGCAGCATAAGCTCGAAACGATCGCCGATCGGCTGCGGCGGCACAGCATCCGGGTCACCGTCACGGTCGATTGGGATTATCCGGCCTACGAAGCCATCGTACGCCGTGCGCTCAAATCCAAGGCGGATCTGATCGTCGCGCAACGCTACGAGGGGCGGCACAGTGCCTCCAGACTCATGCGCCTGACCGACTGGGAGCTCGTCAGGACCAGTCCGGTGCCGGTGCTGCTGGTCAAAGACCCGCACCCGTATCGACATCCACCGATCCTCGCGGCCATCGATCCGAGCCACGAGTTTGCCAAACCCTTGCAGCTCGACAAGCTCATTCTGAGCGCAGCTGGCAGCCTGAGTCGGACTCTGCACGGTGCTTTGCATGCGGTTCACGGCTACATCGGCGTGCCGATCAATGCAATGTCCGATCAAATCGCCACGCCCCAGGCGCTCGCCGCCCTCGCACGCCAATCGAAACGCACCGCCGCTGCCGGATTCAGCCGCGAGCTACGTGCCGTCAAAATCGCTCGCAGTCGCCGCTACCTGATCGCAGGCCGTGCGATCGATGCCATCTCGGAAGCCGCCAAGCGCAGTCGCAGCGCCATCGTGGTTATGGGCGCCGTGTCTCGTTCGGGGATCAAGCGCTTGCTCATCGGTAACAGCGCCGAGCGCATCCTCGACGAGCTGACCTGCGACATTCTGGTGCTCAAGCCGCGATCGTTCCGAACACCGGTACGGCCAAAGTAGCGCGGGGCGCACCTGGCGATGGCAGCCCGTGCGGGCTCGCCGGGCTGCTATTGAGGCAAGATCGACTGAGACTAAAGCGCAACGTGCGGCCCCTCTCCCAGGCCGCTCGGTCGCCACTCAGTCGGTCATCTCGCCCAGCGTCAGTGCAGTATCCACTTCGATCTCCGCCGCCAGCCAGTCTGCCACTTCCTGTCCCGGCTCGAAGCCGCGACGCTGCGCTCGAAAGTAGGCCGCCTGCGCGATCATCTCCCGCCGCGTCTCCGGCGAGACCAGCTGTTGCGCGAGCCTGGAATAGCGGGGCCGCGCTGCCTTTGGCCGCTTTGCGCGGCGCATCGAAGGTGCGGATCCTTCCATTGCAGTGACCATGAGATCTCTCCTTGCAGTGTGTCTGCTCGCTGCAAGCATCATGCGCCGTTAAACCGGCGCACCAATTGGCAATTGTGCGTATATGCCGCGATGCGTACATGCATAGCGTGCAAAGTGGAGCAGATCGGCGGCATCAGCGCTGCCAGAGTATTTGATTCGCTTCCAACGGTATTGCTACGCCCTCGTAACAAGGCAGAGCTCTCGCAGTGTACTGCGTGGCCGGCCGAAGCGCTGGAGCCGAGGCCTTATAGAGATGCATCCCGGCACTGCCAGCCAAGGGCTGCACGTGCAGCGCGGGTTGCCGCTCGGCAGCGCCACCCGCGATCGCTTCCGCATACAGTTCCACCCGGACCATCCCGGGCTCGAGCGCCCCGAGATACAGTGGAATCTCGAAGCGGTGCTGACCCGCTGCGGTGGCGATCTTTACCGGGCCAAAGCGCAATTCGCGCCAATGCCGCTCGAGGCTTGCGTGCCAGTGGGCGATTTTGCAACTGAGCGCGCCGGCATCGGCCGCGCGCTCGCGAAAGCGCATCGCCGCGGGCAGATAGTGTTGTTCCACATACTCCCGCACGGTCCGCATGCTCGAATACTGCGGCGTGAGCCGCGACATGCTCTGGCGCATGCGTGCAACCCAGGCTGTCGGCACGCCCTGCGCATCTCGATTGTAGAACTGCGGAATCACTTCCTGCTCGAGCAGCGCGTAGAGGGATTCGGCCTCGGCCGCATCCCACTGCGGATCGTCGCCGTGATCACGACCATCGCCCAACGCCCAACCGACCTCGGGCGTATAGGCTTCCGCCCACCAACCGTCGAGCTCCGATAGGTTCAGTCCACCATTCACGAGCACCTTCATGCCGCTGGTGCCGCTGGCTTCCCAGGGTCGGCGAGGCGTATTGATCCACAGGTCCACGCCCTGCACCAGCCGCTCGGTCAGGCGCATATCGTAATCGGCCAGGAAAATCGCACGCTGGCGCGCGGCCGTGTGTCGAATGAAATGCGTCCAGCGCGCGATCAGCGCCTGGCCAGTAGCGTCCGCCGGGTGTGCCTTGCCGGCGATGATGAGCTGGATCGGGCGCCGCGCGTCGGTCAGCAGCCGCAGCAGCCGCTCCGGATCGTGCAGCAGCAGATTCGGCCGCTTATAGGTGGCGAAGCGCCGCGCGAAGCCGAGCGTCAGGACCTCCGGATCGAGCAGGCGCCCGGTTGCATCGATGGCATCGACCGTGGAGCCGGCTACTGCGAGCTGGCTGGCCAGACCCTCGCGCGCGTACTGCACCAGCGCCGCGCGCCCGGCGTTGCGCATGCGCCAGAGCTCGCCATCGCTGCGGCCGGCGATGTCGCGCACCATAGACTCGGAAGTTCGCAGCCAGCAGCCCTGGCCACAGGTGGCGCTCCAGAGGGCGTCGGCATCCGCGGAGTCCCAGCTCGGCACATGCACGCCGTTGGTGACGTGTCCAATGGGTACCTCGTCATACGGCCAGCGTGCGAAGCACGGAGCGAAAATGCGCCGGCTGACGGCGCCGTGCAGGCGACTCACCCCGTTCACGGCGCCGCTGCCTCGCAGCGCGAGATTCGCCATGCTGAAGTGCTCGTCGGCATCGTCCGCCTCCACTCGGCCCAGTGCCAGAAACTCCCGAGGGGTAATGCCCAGCTGCGATTCGGCGTACCCGCCGAAATAGCGCTCGATAAGCTCGGGCTCGAAACGGTCGAAGCCGGCTGCCACGGCCGTGTGGGTGGTGAACAAATTGCCGGCGCGCGTGGCCACAAGCGCGGCATCGAAAGGCTGGCCCGTAGCGCGCATGAAGGTGCGGGCACGCTCGAGCACCGCGAAGGCGGCGTGGCCTTCATTCAGATGACACACTTCCGGCTCTATGCCGAGCAGGCCGAGCAGCCGCCAGCCGCCGATGCCGAGCAGCAGCTCCTGCTGCAGCCGCAGCTCGGCACCACCGCCATACAATTCACTCGTGATGCCGCGATAGGCCGGAAAGTTCGCCATGTCGTTGCTGTCGAGCAAGTACAGGCGCAGCCGGCCGACACGCACTTGCCAGGCGCGCACCCAGATCGAGTGTCCGGGCAGCTCGAGTTTGAACCGCAGCCACTCGCCGTTGGGCAGCCGTAGCGGCGTGATCGGCAGCTGCCCCGGATCGTTGTAGGGAAAGACCGCCTGTTGCAGACCATCCTGATCAATCACCTGGCGAAAGTAACCCTGCTGGTAGAGTAGACCGACCCCGACCACGGGCACGCCCAGATCGCCTGCTGCCTTGAGCTGATCGCCGGCCACATTGCCCAGGCCGCCCGAATAGATCGGTAGCGCCTCGCTCAGCATGAACTCCATACTGAAGTAGGCGACGCGTTTGAGCGCTGCGTTCGGATAGGTTTGCTGGAACCAGCCCGGCGCCTGCTCGGCCTGCCGGCGCGCTTCGAGCAACGCATCAACGCTGGCGCGAAACGGGGGCTGCGCCATGAGTTGTTCGATGCGATCGCGTGACACGCTCTGCAGCACGCTCCAGGGGCTGTTGGTCGATTCCCAGGAATCCGCATCCAGCTGTATCCAGATGGCATCGGCCGCATGATTCCATGCCCAGCGCACATCCAGTGCCAGCTGCGCGAGCGGCTCGAAGCCGGCAATATCGGAGGGCAGCAGATCGAGAATCGGGCTGACCGTGCGCGCTCTGGGACTCATACCTGCACAGCGACAGCGGGGCGCGCGCGAATCGAGGCACTGGGACCCACGACGCCGCTGAGCAGCACGTTGCCCTCGATCAGACACAGCATCGAGTGATCGCGCACCGTCCTGGCGGCCGCGGCGCTCGCCCGCTCGGTGCCAAAGGATCGTCCGGTGGTCATCAGTGCATCCCCTGGCGACCCGAGTCCGCGGCGGTGCGGACTGGCCTTCAAGTGGTGGAGGCGCGAATCATACTCATATCGGCCAAGGCGCGTGCGCGCAAATCAATGGATCTGTGACTGAGCAGGATTGCTAGCTGGAACGCAACACGTCGGCTAAAGAAAAGATCCGATGCATCGGCACCCATTTTTGAGCGGGTGTGGCCCATGGCAGAGCTTTTTGAAATGACCACATCAAGCGCTCCCACGCCTGCACGTCGAGATTCGACGCATCCGCACTGGCTTTGGATTGCGGTGAGAAGCTGTCCGGGGCCTCGATCAATAGGAACAGACGGTTTCCGGTCCGAAAAATCTCCAGGTTCTCAAGGCCAGCCGCCCGGAGTGATTCGACCACCGTGGGCCAAATCCTGTCCGCACGATGCCATGCCTCATATTCGGCAATGCTTTCGGGATCATCCTGCAGGTCAAGAGCGTAGGCTAGGTGTTGCATAGATCTAGTCACATGTATGAGGATATCATTGAGATTATTCGCCACGCCGCAGAGAAATAATAAGGACACTAACACCAGATCTCTGCACGCTCGATGGGCTCAAAACGATCGTGCTGCGGCGCAGCTCGCGGGTGCTCTACAATCGCTTGATGTGGCGGGTGGCGTTCGACATTGTCATCGAGCGGGACCCGCATCAACCGATGCTGATCGTTGAGTTTCAACGGTGACCCGGGATTTACAGCTTAATTCTTTGCAGGCGCACGCGCGCCCGGACTCGCTGCGAGCGCTGGTCGGCAATCAGCTGCGACTCTCGACGCTTGGGTTCGGAGCGGCAGCGATCGGGAATCTGTATACGGCGGTCGATGACGAGGTCGCCGAGTCGGCCATCTTTGAAGCCGTCCGTCAAGGTATTCGCTATTTCGACACCGCACCGTACTACGGCTACGGCCTGAGCGAGCGACGGCTAGGGCGAGCGCTCGCGCAATTGCCGCGCGAAGGCGTCGTTATCTCGACCAAGGTGGGACGGCTGATCGTTCCCGAGCAGTCAGGCCAGCCGCCGGCCGATGGCTACGCCGTCAGCGGCCATCGCGCTGTGTTCGACTATTCGCGCAATGGAATCCTGCGCTCCTTCGAATCGAGTCTCGAACGACTAGGTCGCGATCAGGTCGACATTCTTCTGTTGCACGACGTCGGCCGCGCGACGCATGCGGATCTTCATGAAGCGAGGCTAAAGCAGGCGCTCGATCAGGCGCTACCAGCGATGGCGCAGTTGAAGGCCGAGGGCGCCTGCCGGGCGATCGGTATCGGCGTGAATGAGGAGGCAGTCTGCCTAGAGGTCATGCCGCGCTTTGACCTTGACTGCATTTTGCTCGCGGGCCGTTACACCTTGCTGGAACAGGCGAGTCTGAATGGTGTCATGGCGCAGGCGCAGCGCCGACGGGTTGGGATCATAGTCGGCGGACCGTTTAATTCGGGACTGCTGGCTAACGCGCGTGCGCCCGGTGAGACCTATGACTATCGCCCGGTCGATGACCACACCATGCAACGGGCTCGAGGCCTCTACGAACTCTGCGCCGCTGAGGGGATCGATGTGGGTGCAGCTGCGCTGCAATTTGCGCTGGCCCACTCGGCTGTGGTGTCGGTCGTGGCCGGTATGCGCTCGGCGGCCGAAGTAGTCAGCGCAATCGATCGCATGCGTACGGCCATTCCGGCCTCCCTCTGGCAGGGGCTGCGCGATGCGGGGTTTCTGCTGTCAGGGGTGCCGACGCCGTGACCCGGGTCGATGCGCATCAACATTATTGGAGCCTGCAGCGGGGTGACTACGCCTGGCTAACGCCGCGCGAGGGATTGCTATACCGAGACTTCAAGCCAGAGGACTTGGTCGATCAGCTCGCCGAGTGCGCGGTACGGGCAACGGTCTTGGTCCAGGCGGCCGCTACCGAGGCGGAAACGCGCTTCCTCTTGGGTCTCGCCCGCCGGCATACATCGATTGCCGGGGTCGTCGGCTGGGTGGATTTTGAAGCGAGTAACGTGGCAGATCGAATTCGGCATCTCGTGCAGGAAGGTGCAGGCAAGCTCAAGGGACTACGCCCGATGATCCAGGACATCAGTGATGCACACTGGCTGGATCGTGCCTCGCTCGATGCAGCCTTCGACGCCATGGTCGGCACTGATCTGGCGTTCGACGCACTCGTGATGCCGCGACATTTGGCTGTGCTGGAGCGGCGCCTGCACAGACATCCAACGCTCAGAGCCGTACTCGATCACGCCGGCAAACCCGATATTGCCGGTGGCGCCGTCGAGCCCTGGGCCGATCAGATTGAGCAGCTCGCTCGCACCACGTCCGTATATTGCAAATTGTCTGGGTTGCTCACCCAGGCGGACCCGGGCGCAGATGCTGCCAAGCTGGATGCGTTCGTCGCACGCGTATTTGCCTGTTTTGGCGCCGACCGGGTCATGTGGGGTAGTGATTGGCCCGTGGTGACCTTGCGCGCGCCGTATCGGCAATGGCTGGAAATGGCGCTCGAGCTGGTGCGCAGACACGCTCCAGGACACGAGGCAGCCGTGTTCGCTGACAATGCCGTTCGCTTCTATCGGCTCGATCTCGGAGGCCGCAGATGTCCCTGATTACTGCGCTGGAAACATACGACATCCGTTTTCCCACGTCCCGGCAGCTGGACGGCTCGGACGCCATGAATCCTGATCCCGATTACTCCGCCGCGTATGTCGTGTTACATACCGACGACGTGCGGGGCCTATGTGGTCATGGATTCGTCTTTACCATAGGACGCGGCAACGATGTACAGACCTCCGCCATCGCGGCCTTGCACCACCTGGTCGTCGGACGAAACGTCCGCGACGTTCTAACCGACCTCGGCGCTTTTGCTCGCAGCCTGACGAACGACTCGCAGCTGCGCTGGCTGGGTCCCGAGAAGGGCGTAATACACATGGCCATCGGCGCGGTGGTGAATGCCGCATGGGACATGGCCGCCCGCTACGCCGGCAAGCCGCTTTGGCGACTGATTGCCGACATGAGTCCCGAGCAGATCGTCGATCTGATCGACTTCCGCTATATTAGCGATGCACTCACGCCCACGGAAGCGTTGGCGATTCTGCGCGCTGCCGCAGGTGGCAGGCCAGAACGCATTGCGACGCTGATTTCGCGTGGCTATCCGGCTTATACGACTTCGCCGGGCTGGCTCGGTTACCCTGACGGGAAGCTCGCACGCCTGGCGAGTCAGGCGGTCGACGACGGCTTTCGCACCATCAAGATTAAGGTCGGACTCAATATTGAAGATGACCTGCGCCGCTGCCAGATTGCACGCCAGGCGATTGGCCCTAACGTGGCACTGGCCGTCGACGCGAATCAGCGCTGGGACGTCGGCGCTGCCATTGCTTGGCTGAAACAGCTCGCGTCCTTCGACCTCGCATGGGTTGAAGAGCCGACGAGCCCAGACGACATTCTGGGGCACGCCAGCATTCGCCGCGCGGTCTCGCCGATACCCATCTCCACCGGCGAGCACACGCAGAACCGCGTGATCTTCAAGCAATTGTTCCAGGCCCAGGCGGTCGATCTCATTCAGATCGATGCCGCGCGCGTCGGCGGCGTCAACGAGAACCTCGCAATTCTATTGATGGCCGCCAAATTCGGCATACCGGTGTTTCCGCACGCCGGCGGAGTGGGGCTGTGCGAGCTGGTGCAGCACCTGGCGATGGCCGACTACGTTGCTATCAGCGGTTCGATGGAAGATCGCGCGATAGAGTTTGTCGATCATCTGCACGAGCACTTTGTCGATCCCGCGCGCATCAGCGGCGGCCGCTATCTGGCGCCTGCCACCGCGGGGTTCTCTGCGCAAATGCGGCCGGGGTCCTTGGAGCGCTATCAGTTTCCTAACGGGGCTGCCTGGCAAACATCTTCAGCCGATGCCTGAACCGATCCCGAACATCATGGAGGAGTCTGCTGTGAACATTGGCGTTTGGGTTTCTCGGCCGCGCGACGCATGCAACACTTCTGCGCCACCGGACCTGGCTTCGATGGGCTCGGCCTGTCGGCCACCGCTTCGGAGCGCGCGATGAAGGGGCGCCTGCAATCCAAGCGCTGCTTGATTACCGCCGGCGCTCAAGGTATCGGCCGCGAGACCGTGCTGGCCTTCGCGCGAGAGGGGGCGAGCGTCATCGCCACCGACATCAATCAGGCCGCATTGGAGCAGCTTGCGGCCGAGCATTTTGCGGTGGAGCCTCACGCGCTTGACGTGACCGATGCGACCGCAATCGATGCGCTGGTCGCGTCGACGGGACCTTTGGACGTCCTATTCAACTGCGCGGGCTATGTGCACCAGGGAAGCATCTTGGAGTGCACCGATGAGGACTGGCGCCGTTCATTCCAAATCAACGTCGATGCCATGTTCCATCTGTCCAAGGCGGTCTTGCCGGGCATGGTCGCTCGTGGTCGCGGCAGCATTATCAATATGGCGTCGGTCGCTTCCAGCGTCAAAGGAGTGCCCAATCGTTTTGTCTATGGCACCACGAAGGCAGCGGTTATTGGCCTGACTAAAGCGATCGCGGCCGACTTCGTCTCGAAAGGTGTGCGTTGCAACGCAATTTGCCCCGGCACCGTCAACACCCCGTCGCTTGGCGAACGTGTGGCCGCCCTCGGCGGTGACCAGGATGCCACTTGGCGTAGCTTCATACAGCGCCAACCGATGGGACGCCTCGGAGATCCAGCGGAAGTAGCGGCGCTGGCGCTCTATCTGGCATCGGACGAGTCCGGGTTTACCACCGGGCAGATCCATATCATCGATGGCGGTTGGTCGATTTAGTCGCGCCCGATCGGGGAGTCTTAGATGCGGCCGAGTCCAGTCTGTCCCAACCGCGGCGGCGATCTTGCCGCGCTGCTGCCCGAGTTGCTGAAGATGCCATGGCAGATTGCGGGAATAAATCGGCCGCAGCGCGAGTCTTATAGCTCTAGTGAAGGCTGGACCCGGTGACTGTTGTGTGCGGTCTGATCGATGGATGACAGGCGCCGTCGCTTCGAGGTGCAGGTTATGCCGCATTTGGACGCCGCCTATCGGTTTGCCCGTTGGCTGGCGCGTTCACCCGACGATGCGGATGACATCGTGCAGGAGGCGATCCTGCGCGCCTATCGGGGCTTTGACGCCCTGCGGGGCTCCGATGTGAAGGCCTGGCTGCTGACGATCGTGCGGAATTGCCATTTGACCGCGCTCCAGCAGCAGCAGCGACGAGCCCTGGTGCCGCTGCCGGAAGAACACGATGCGCAGGATGGGCACGCCTTGATCGACACCACGCCCGATCCGGAAAGCGCCTCGATTTGCCGCGACGAGGCGCGCACGCTCGAGAGGCTCGTAGCGGCGTTGCCCGATGATTATCGCGAGGTCTTGATCTTGAGGGAAATCGAGGACATGGATTATCGCGAGATCGCCGCGGTGACCAACGTGCCTTTGGGTACCGTGATGTCACGGCTGGCGCGCGCACGGGCCGCGTTGAAAAAGCACTGGCTGCGACAGGCCGAAGCAGAGCCCCATGCAGTGCCCTGAATCCTTGCGCCTGCAGGCCTATTTCGACGGTGAGGTCGACGCGGTGGCCTCAGCCGACATTGAGCAGCACATGGAGCGCTGCGCCGAATGCCGCGCGCTGCAGCAGAGTCTCGAACAGCTGCGCAGCGCGCTGCGCCGCGACCTGCCCTATGCCGAGACGCCGCCCGCGCTGCGCGCTCGGATCATGCAGGCTCTCGATGAGGCAAGCGGCCGCAGCGCGCCGCAGCCGCAGCGCCGGGGTCGAACACTCTGGCGCATACGACCGTTCTGGATGGGCGCGGCCAGCGGCATCGGCGCGGCCGCCATCGCGGCAACAGCCGCGTTTCTGTTCATTGTGCCGCTCACCACCCCCATGGTTGATGAGCTGGTGAGCGCCCATGTGAATTCGTTGCTGCCGACGCATTTGATCGACGTCGTGTCGACGGACCAGCATACGGTAAAGCCGTGGTTTGCCGGTCACACGGATGTTTCACCGGTGGTCGCCGACTTCGAGCCACAGGGCTATAAACTCGTCGGCGGGCGTGTCGATTACCTGGAACATCAACGCGCCGCCGTCGTCGTCTACCAGCACGGCGCGCACGTCATCAACGTATTCAGCTGGGCCGCGGCGCAGCGATCCTTGCCGGACAGGGT
>DATNHF010000061.1:0-32824 GCA_035605115.1 Steroidobacteraceae bacterium
CACGCTGCTATTTTCGCGGCCGCTGCACGCCGAGGCCGCAATCCACTCGGCCACCGCGCTCAAGCTTTCGGGAGCCGCACTCGAGCCGTTGATCGAGTCGGAGTTCGCATTGGCGCAGATCTCCGGCTGGACCGACGGCGGCGCCATGCAGGCGCGCGCGCAGCGATTGTTCGAGCAGCAGCGGCGGCTCAGCCTGCCGGGCAACGCCGAGGCGGCCCGCGCCCGCGTGGTGACTGAGGGGGCGATTGCCAAGGCGCTGGTCGAACGCATCGACGCCACCGCCAGAGGCGATCGCATCGCAATCGCAGCCCTGTATCTGTCGCAGCGCGAGCTGGTACGCGCACTGATCGATGCCGGCCGGCGTGGCGTCAACGTGCGGCTGCTGCTCGATCCCGGCAAGGATGGCTATGGCTTTGAGCATTCGGGCATCCCGAACCGTGAGGTCGCGTCCGAACTCATCGCGGGCAGCGACGGTGCGATCCTCGTGCGCTGGTACCGCACCCACGGCGAGCAGTTCAGTCCCGGTTGCGTGCTGATCGAACGCGGCGAGCGCCGCTGGTTGATGGTCGGAACGGCTGACTTGAGCCGCCGCGATCTCGGCGATTTCAACCTCGCCGCGGCCGCCATCGCCGATCTGCCCTTGGATGCCGTGGCCGGCGATGAAGCGCTCGCGTGGTTCGACATGCTCTGGTACAACCGCGCCGCCGGCGGCACCGAGTACACCAGCGACGCCGATGTCTATGCCGACGCATCACAGTTGCGCTACTGGCAGTATCGGCTGTTCGAGGCGATGGGCGCCTCATTCGACTGAACGCTCTGGCCCTCCCCCTATCGAGCAAGCGCCGCGGCATGGATAATTGAGGCCGCAGGGAAGCGCCGATAACGGCCGGTTTCAAGGATGGCCGCCCGATGCGATATGAGGAAACTCGCGAGCACACGGCCGAGTTGCTCCGAATGGTTCTGCCACTGATGGCCCGGCACAAGGCCGGCTTCCATCCCATGAGCTACGCCGTCTGGTACGAATACCTCGCCGGGGTCAACCCGCGGCTGAACGCCGCGGTCGATGCGCGGCTGGCCGAACGCAATGATCTGACCGACGCCGATATCGTCGCGATCCACGATCAGCACATCGCCGTACGCGATGCCGAGACTGCGGCGCGCGTCAGCGCTGAAGTCGCGCGGCTGGTGCAGCAGGTGGACGGGGCGGCCAGCGAGGCAGACGAGGAAGTGCGCCTCTACGGCGCCGAGCTGGATACCTATCGACTGCGCCTGCAGCAGCGCGTCGAACACGAGCAGCTCGATCAGATGGTGCAAGCGCTGATTCTGGACACCACCCGCGTGCGCGATTCGACCGAACTGTTCCACGAACAGCTCAGTAAGAACGCTCAGGAAGTCCAGCGGCTGCGCGCCGAGCTCGAAGTGGCGCAAAGTCAGGCTTGCCGCGATCCGTTGACCGGTCTGCTGAACCGCCGTGGTTTCGACCGGCAGCTGCAGCGCGACTTGGGCGATCGCGGCGCTGCCAGCAGCCTGCTCATTGTCGACATCGATCGATTCAAAGCCATCAACGATGCGCACGGACATCTGCTCGGCGACAAGGTCATCGTCGCGGTGGCTCGAGTGCTGCACGGCTGCGCCGGCAAACTCGGCCCGATCGCCCGCATCGGTGGCGAGGAATTCTCGGCGCTGCTGCTGCAGACCTCGGGCGAAGCGGCGCTGTGCGTGGCCGAGCAAGTGCGCGCGGCGGTCGAGCGCGGCCGGATCCGCCGCGGCGATGTCGGCGAGAGCATCGGCGGCGTGACCGTCTCGATCGGCATCGCTGCCTCGCTCGATGGCGAGCGGTTCGAGTCGCTGATGACGCGCGCCGACCGCGCGCTCTATCAAGCCAAGTCCGCCGGGCGCAACCGCGTCACTCTGGCGCCGACTCATGCTTTGACTGATCGCTGAGCGCGTCGGACTGCGGGCAATTCCCCAACGACGCATTTTGTGCTCTGATCCGCCTGCCATACCGCGGCGCCGGGCCTGCCGAGCGCGGCGGCGATGATCTTTATCCGCGTAGATCTCGCAGCGCTGCAGGCAGCGCAGCGACTGGAGAGCACGTGAAGATAGGAATGATTGGCCTCGGCCGCATGGGATCAAACATGGTGCGCCGGCTCGCCACGGCGGGCCACACCAGCGTGGTGTACGACAACAACGCCGCCGCCGCGCGTGCTCTGAGCGAGGTGGCTGCGGTTGCGGCCGCATCGGTTGCCGACCTGGTGGCGAAACTGCCGTCGCCGCGCATCGTCTGGATCATGATCCCAGCCGGCGCAGTCGACAGCCTGCTCGCGACGCTGCATCCGCTGCTGCGCGCCGGCGATATCGTCATCGACGGCGGCAATTCCCACTACCTGGATGACATGCGACGCTCGCAGCAGCTCAGCGCGCAAGGCGTGCGCTATTTGGATGTCGGCACCAGCGGCGGTCTGTGGGGACTCGAGCGCGGCTACTGCCTGATGATCGGAGGCGAAACCGCGGCCGTGCAGCAGCTCGAGCCGGTATTCGCCGCGCTGGCCTCGGAGCGCGCAGCGCCCGAGGCTGGCGGCAGCAGCGCCGCGCGCGGCTATCTGCACGTCGGGCCGAGCGGCGCCGGGCATTTCGTCAAGATGATCCACAACGGCATCGAATACGGACTCATGGCCGCCTATGCCGAGGGGTTCAACGTGCTGCACAAGATCAGTGCCGCGGCCGAGGCGGCGATCATCGATGCCGAGACCGCGCCGGTGCAGAAGCAGACGCATGGCTTTGACTTCAAACTCGATCAGATCGCCGAGCTCTGGCGTCACGGCAGCGTGGTGAGTTCGTGGTTGCTCGACCTGCTGGCCGGCCAGCTGGCCGCCGATGGCGGCCTCGAGCAGTTTGCCGGCCACGTCGCCGATTCAGGCGAGGGCCGCTGGACCGTGCAGAGCGCGGTGGATGCCGGCGTTCCGGTGCCCGTACTCGCCACGGCGCTGTTTGCGCGCTTCAGCTCGCGCGGCGAGGACGAGTTCGCCAATCGCATGCTCTCGGCCATGCGCCTGGGTTTCGGCGGACATCACGAGCGCCCCGCCCGCAGCGGCTGAGCCCCCGCCATGCAAGCGCATCTGTCCGACGCGTTCGTTTTTTTCGGCGCCACCGGCGATCTGGCCTATAAGCAGGTGTTCCCGGCGCTGCAGGCGCTCGTGCGCCACGGACAGCTGGAGGCGCCGATCGTGGGAGTCGGCCGCTCCGGATGGGGACGCGAGCGGCTGATCGAGCGCGCGCGCGAGTCGATCAAGGCGCACGGCGGGGTGGATGAGCAAGCCTTCGGCAAGCTCACCTCGCTGCTGCGCTACGTCGACGGCGACTATCGCGAGGCCGCGACCTTTACGCGCCTGCGCGAGGCCCTGGGCAGCGCCAGCGCACCGCTGCATTACCTGGCGATTCCACCGAGCGTATTTGCCACCGTGATCGGCGGCCTGGCCGCAGCCGATTGCACCCGCAATGCACGGGTAGTGCTCGAGAAGCCGTTCGGTCGCGATCTCAAATCCGCGCGCGAGCTCAATGCGATTCTGCAGCAGCACTTTCCAGAAGATTCGACCTTCCGCATCGATCACTATCTCGGCAAGGAACCGGTGCAGAACATTCTGTATACCCGTTTCAGCAATGCCTTCCTCGAGCCGATCTGGAACCGCACCTATATCCGCAGCGTGCAGATCACCATGGCGGAGGACTTCGACGTGCTCGGCCGCGGCGCCTTCTACGAGGAGGCGGGCGCGATACGCGACGTGATCCAGAATCATCTGCTGCAGGTACTGAGCAATGTGATCATGGACGCGCCCCTGCAAAGCGCTGCGAGCGCGTTGCGTGACGAGAAGTCGCGCGTGCTGCGCGCCATACGGCCGCTCGACGCGCAGAGCGTCGTGCGTGGCCAGTATCATGGCTATCGATCGGCCCCCGGGGTCGCGGAAAACTCCTCGGTCGAGACCTACGCCGCGGTGCGGCTGCATGTCGACAGCTGGCGCTGGGCCGACGTGCCGTTCTATATCCGCGCCGGCAAGTGCATGCCGGTCACATCGACCGAAGTCGTGGTCGAGTTCCGCCGGCCGCCGCGGGAGGTATTTGGCGAGCTCGTGCCCAGCCTGTCGAGCCATCTGCGGCTGCGACTCAGTCCCGACGTGATCATCGGGCTCGGCATGCGGGTCAAGGTCGCGGGCGAGCGCATGGCAGGCGAAGACGTCGAACTCATCGTGACGCGTCAACCCGGCGAGGCAATGACCCCCTACGAGCGGCTGCTCGGCGATGCCTTGCGCGGTGATCCGGGACTGTTCGGTCGTCCGGATGCGATCGAGGCGCAATGGGCCATCGTCGATCCGATACTCGGCGATGCCACCCCGGTGTATGACTATCCCTGCGGCACCTGGGGTCCGCGCGAGGCCGCGCGACTGGTCGAAGGCGATGACGGCTGGATCGATCCACGGCATTGAGCACGCGGCGCTCGCCTTCAGCGCACGGGCTGCGCGCTGTTCGGAGGGGGTGGCGGCTCGGCGGGACGGCGCACTGGCGCCGGCGGACGCTGCGGCGCGGGCGGCTGCGCCTGATTTTGCGGCGATGGTGTCTGACGCTGCTGCGCTGACTGCGTCTGCAGCCGTGGTTGCGGCGGCTGTTGCGGCGGCTGTGGCTGCGCTGTCTGTTGCTCGCGCAGCAGCTCCTCGTGCTGCTGCTGCAACGCCTGTTCGCGCTGCCGGAAGACATTCGGACCGAGCCCCTGCGCGGGCGGTTGGAAGGACGGTGCGCGCTCGGGAATGCCGCGATACGGGCTGCCCGACGCCTTGCCCGCGACGGGCGCGAGCACTTCGCGCTGCGCGCTCTCTGGCGGGCGCAGGCGCCTGAGTTCGGCGCCATCGAGTGGACGGCCGCCGTTGGCTTGAAGGGCGCGCTGCTGCAGATCGAAGCTCGCTGCGGCCGGTGGCGGCGGGCGATGCGTTAAGACCGCGCGATCCCAGAGCGAAGCCGGTGGACGCCCGATCCGACCGAGCGAGAGCGCGCCGAGCACACTGTCGCGTTCGGGTAGGATGCCCGGCACGCGCGCCACGGCTGTGGCCGATTGCAATTGCGCCGGCACTTCCATGCGATGCCGCGCCACATTCTGACCGGCAGCAAAGTTCACCTGCGGCACCACGGTCACCGCGCGCGCTATCGCGCGGTTAGCATACCGATTCTGCAGCGCAGGATTAGCGAGCACCGTGGTGACCTCGGCAGCGCTCAGACTGCTCGAGTTGCTGAGGTTGACGTTCTGCAGGTAGCGCGCACTGGCGCGATAAGAGGGTACATAGACCTCGCCGGGTGCCAGCGGCAGCCAGCCGACGGCCGCCCCGCCGCCGAGCGCCACGGTCGGGCCGCCGATCCAGGCCACGAGTGCGGGGGCGTAGAGCGCATGCCGATGCGGTGGCGCCGGTACCCATCCCCAGCGCCGGCGCAGGTAGATCCATCGGCCGTAATGGAACGGTGCGAACCCCCAGGGTGCGTCGTCGACCCAGGTCCATCCCCACGGCACGACCCAGGCCCAATGGCCAGTGCTGTACGGCGCCCAATCGTCGGCCACCGCTGTCGGGAACCAGACGTAGCCGTAGTCGGGCAGCTGTTGCCACTGACCCTCATCGGCGAGGTCTTCATAGCCGACGACATCGCTCGATACGTAGCGGGCAACCGCTTGGCTCTCGAGCCAGCGCGCCTGTCGTTGCTGGCACCAACGATCGAACTCATCGGGGGCGAGCGCCGGCGTCACCGCATAGGAGCCATCGGTGCCGTACAGTCCACGCTGGCCGGTGCTCAGCGTCGTGGTCTGCCCCTCGCCGCTCTGCACCTGCGCCAGACCGCTGCGGATGGCAATGCTGGTGTTGCCGCCGTTGTCGACGTCGAGCCGGTATTCGCCCGGCCGCAGCAGCAGCACTGCGGCATTCGGGGCATCGATTTCGACGGCGGTGCCGTCGATGTTCAACGTCACCTCGAGATTGCCCGCATTGAGACGCAATTGGATCGCGGCGTCCTGCAGATCGAGCAGCCCCACGCCCGTTCGCTCGCCGATGCGCAGCGTGGCCAGGCCTAGATCGACCTCGGCGTGGGATGCGCTGTCGCTCCAGAGTGAATCGCCGCTGGTCAGCGGCTGATTCAGCGGCGCGGCATTCCACTCTTCGATGCCGGAGGGTTGCAGCGACACCGCGCCGTCGATGAAGCTCAGACGCGCCGCGCGGCTCGGCGGATCGCTCGGCGCCTCGCTCGCGTCCGTCTGCTGTGCGCTCGCAGCGTACGGCTGCGCCAGCACGGGCGCGGCGGCCATCGCCGTGAACGTGAACGTGGCGGCAAGCAACAGGCGAAACGAGCTTATGGCGATGACCCTCAATGCAGTAGGCCGCCGATGCAGTCGGCGCCATGCTGTCGCTGCACCGATGAACCGGCGCTGAACCCCGCGCGCTGCCGCTACAGAGTCGGCGAATCGTCGTGCAGCAATGCGTGTCGCACGAGTTTAATCGGCGGAAAGCCCTGCTGCATGAAAGCGTCGTGAAAGCGCTCGAGCTCGAAGGCGGCGCCCTCGCGCGCCGCAACATCGGAGCGCAGCTTGAGAATCTGCAGTTTGCCGAGCGTGTAATACAGGTAGGTCGGATCCGACGTGCCACGCTTGGTTTCGACCTCGCCGACCTCAGGCGACTGGTAAGCTTGCGTCACGAAAAAATCTTGCGCCTGCTCCAGGCTCATCTGGCCCGTATGCAACCGGATGCCGACGATGAACCGCGCATCGCGCAGCAGCGCATCCTGCAGCTGCCCAAGCCGCAGCAGCAGCGAGTGGCGCTCGTCGCCGGCGCCGGCACCGCTGCCGGGCTGTCCGAAGCCCTCATCGAGCATCATCTGCTCGCAGTAATGCGCCCAGCCTTCGGCATTGGAATTGGCGCCGATGAGCTTGCGCACGCGATCATCGATTCGGTGCATCCACAGGAACTGGATGTAGTGCCCCGGATAGGCCTCGTGCACCGCGACGTTGCTGATCTCGGGATAGCTGAACTGCGCCATGAAGCCTTCGGTGTGCTGCCGGTCCCAGCTCGGATCAGGCAGCGTGACGTTGAAATAGGCTTCGTGCGCCACGCTTTCGAACGGCCCCGGCGTATCCATCGAAGCAAACGTGGTGGCGCGCATGAATGGCGGGGTTTCCTGCAAGCTTGGGCGCGCGCTCGAGGGGATCGAAATGATGTGATGCTCGTTGATGAAGCCGATCAGATCGTCGAAGGTGGCGCCGAAGCTCTCAAGCAACGCCGCGGGCGCCGGATGGTCGCTCGCCAGCTCGGCGATCACCTGCTGCGTGCTGTTGTCGGGCTCGAGCTCGTGCGCGATGCGCTTGAACTCGGCCTGATTGTGCTCGAGGTCGGCCGTGCCGATCTGCAGCAGCCGATCCAACGGCGTATCGACCATCTCGTCGTATAGCAGCTTGGCGCGGAAGGCTGCGGCGCCGAGACGAAATTCTCCGTGCGATCGGGGTAGCACCTGCTGTTGCAGCCAGCGCTGATAGCTCCGCAGCGCGGCGATCACCTGGCCATTGACGCGCTTGAAGCGCGCCTGCAGCTTAGGTTCCTGCGCGGCCGTAAACGCGGATGGCACCTCGGTTGCGAAGAAATCGATGGTTCCAGGCAGTTGCTCGAGCGCGATGCGGGTATAGATTTCCGGCGGGTTGCGCAGATTGGCACGCGCGGCCGCGAGCGCCGCAGTCATGCGCCGCTCGCGCGCGATCAGCCTTTGCAGTCGCTCGCTGGGTGAGGCGAAATTGCGCTCCATGATCGAGAAGGCGCTGGCCGCGATGCCGGAGGGATAGGTGTCCGGGTCTTTTTGCCACGGCCGTATGGTCTCGAGCGTCAGCAGGCTGCTGCGGATGCTCGACAGCAGCAGCTCGCGATCGCCGCTGAGGCGCTCGGACAGGTTCGAGGCATCGATGGCCTGAAAGCGACGCTCATAGGCCTTGAGCGACTTGATCTGGCGCGCGAGCGCTGCGCGGCTGTAGTCTTCGAGCTCTCGATCGTAACTATGGATGCCGGCCTGGGTCGCAGCGGTTGGGTTGTTGGGAAAGTAGTACTGATCCAAATACTCATCGGCCAGACTCGCGAGCGCGGCATCGGCAGGGCTCGCGGCGCGCTGCGCGGCGGCCGGCTCGATCCAAAGCAGTGCGCAGAGGCTGCATACTGCGGCCGGCCAGATCAAGACTTTCATCAGCGCTACCTCAAAGCGGCAGACGGCCGCAACCTTAGCGCGCGCCGCGCCACTGAGCGAGCCGCACTCAACTGCGCAACGCCGCCAGCACGGCGGCCGTTTCCGGCCGCACCCCGCGCCAGAGCAAGAATGATTCCGCGGCCTGCTCCACCAGCATGCCCTCACCGGTATAGCAGCGTGCCACGCCGCACTCGCGCGCCCACAGCGCGAATTGCGTGGTGCCGCGGGCGTAGGCGAGGTCGTAGCACACCTGCGCTCGCCGCAATGTGCTCACGGGCAGCGGCGGCGACTCATGCTGCAGACCGGCCGCAGTGGCATTGACGATGAGCTCGAAACACTCCGGCTCGAGCTGCGCGTAGCCGGCGCCCTGCACCGGGCCGAAGCGCGCGAACAGCTGCGAGAGCTCGCGCGCTCGCTCGGCCGTGCGATTGGCGATCACGAGCGCGCTCGGCGCGAGCGCAAGCAAGGGTGCGAGCACGCCGCGCGCGGCGCCGCCGGCGCCCAGCAGCAGCACACGCCGTCCCGTCACGTCGACGCCGAGGTTGCAGCTCAAATCGCGCACCAGACCGATGCCGTCGGTATTCTCGCCGCGCAGGCCCCCCGTGGCCTCGCGCACGATGGTGTTGACCGCGCCGGCGATCCGCGCCGCCTCGCTCAAGGCGTCCATGAGCGCGAGCGCCGCCTGCTTGTGCGGCACGGTGAGGTTGAGGCCGCAGCCGCCCTGAGCAAAAAAATCGCGCACCGCTGCCGGCAGATCCTTGGGCGCCACGTCGATGGCCGAGTAGAGCAGGTCCTGCCGCGTCTGCTGCGCGAACTGCGCGTGTATCCAGGGCGATCGGCTATGCGCGATCGGATGCCCGATGACCGCGTAACGATCAGCCGTCCGCTTCATGCGCTGCGTACGCAGTCGTCAAGATGCGCGCGGCGCAGCCGCCGCGTCCGGCCGGATCGAGCAGGCGCTGCAACTCGTGCTGCCAGAGCACGGCACGCGCCTGGATCTGGTAGGGAGGATTGACCAGCAACAGTCCAGATCCATTGAGCCCGACGCGCGAGTCGCGCGCATACAGCCAGAGCTCCAGACTCGCGGCGGGGGTCTGCAAAGTGCGCTCGACGCGAGCCAGCCAAGGCACCAAGGAGCGTTCGTCCTTGATCGGATACCACAGCGCGATCACCGCATTCGCCAGGCGCTCGAGTATGAGCTGGATCATCTGCAGCGCACGCTGCAGCTCGAGCGCGGGATCCTCATACGGCGGATCGATCAGCACCAGGCATCGTCGCTCGGGCGGCGGCAGCACCGCCCGCAGCTGTTCGTAGCCGTCGGCGCAGGCCACGCGCATGCGGCGCCAGCCACCGAGCGCACGCTCGAGCGCGCGGCATTCGGCGGGCAGCCGCTCGCAGCACAGACCCCGGTCCTGCGATCGCAGCAGTTGCGCCGCGAGCCAGGGCGAGCCGGGATAGGCATGCGGACTGTCCAAGCTCGAGCGCAGCTGCTCGATCGCCGCGCAGTAGTTCTTGAGCTCCTCGGCCTGGAGTTGCGCGCCCGCAGCCATGAGCGCTGTCACGCCGCGCCGAGCTTCGGCGCCGTGGTGGCTGTCGGCAGCGTCGAGATCGTAGCGGCCGGCGCCGGCATGCGTGTCCAGATAGAAAAATCCCTTGTCCTTGCGCTGCATCGCCCGCAGCAATGCGCACAGTGCGACGTGCTTATGGACGTCAGCGAAGTTCCCGGCGTGAAAACTGTGGCGATACTTCATTGAAATGCCTGTAGCGGTGCGCGCGCGACGGCAAGCTCGCGCCTACCCTCAAGCCGCGCTGACCCTCAGGCCGCGCCGGCCGCCTTCTTCGCTCCCGCGCGCGCGCGCGCCGCGCCGCGCACGCTCTTGTGCGACACCTTTGGCACCTTGGCGCGCGACTTGGCAGCGCTCTTGGATTTGATGGCCGCGCGCTTGGGTTGCCGATGCGGCGCCTGCCGCTTGGGCTTAGCCGCGCGCTGCACCTGGGCCGGCGCGCTGCGGCGCGCGGCGAGGGCGCGGGGCGCCGTCGCGGCCGCCGGCTTAGCAGTCACCGCCGTGGCGGTGGGGCCGTTGGCCGCTGCCGCCGCCTCGGTCTGCGTTGCCGTCGCGGCCTTCTTCGATCCAAAGCGGCCTCGGCCGCGCAGCGGCGCGGCCTCGAGCAACGCGCGGCACTCCTCGAGCGTCAGAGTCTTGGGATCACGACTCTTGGGCACGCGCGCATTCTTTTGGCGATTGCTGACGTACGGGCCGTAGCGGCCGTTGAGTACCTGAATGTTATCGACACCGAAGTCGCGAATGATGCGATGGGCGTCCGCCTCCTGTTTGAGGCGGATGCACTCGATGGCGTGTTCCAGGGTCACTGTGTAGGGATCGTCCTTGAGCGAGACGTACTTGCTGCCGTATTTGATGTAGGGACCGAAGCGGCCGATGGCAACGACGATAGGTTCGCCTTGCGCGGTGCTACCGAGCGTGCGCGGCAGCTGGAACAGCTCCAGCGCCTGCTCGGGCGTGATGCTGTCCATCTTCTGTCCGGGACGAAGTCCCGCAAAGCGCGGCTTTTGTTCATCGTCCTTGGTGCCGATCTGCACGAACGGCCCGAAGCGTCCCATGCGTACGCTCATCGGTTTGCCACTGCTCGGATCGCGCCCGAGCTCACGCGCCTGCGCCACCTGCTCGCGCGTGACGTTTTTCTCGACCTGCTTGACCTGGCGGATGAACGGCTTCCAGAACTTCTTGAGCGGCGTGGTCCACGGTTCCTCGCCGCGCGAGACCGCATCGAGCTCATCTTCCATGGCGGCCGTGAAGCCATATTCCACGTAGCGGTGGAAGTGATCCGTCAAGAAGCGGCAGACGATCTTGCCGATGTCGGTGGCGGTAAAGCGCCGGTTCTCGATCTCGGCGTACTCGCGCTCGCGCAGCGTCGAAATGATCGAGGCGTAAGTCGAGGGTCGTCCGATGCCATGTTCCTCCAGCGCCTTGACCAGCGAGGCTTCGGTGTAGCGCGGCGGCGGCTCGGTGAAATGCTGCTGCGGCGTGACTGCGCGCAAGCGCACGCTGTCGCCCTCGTTGATCGCCGGCAGCACACGATCGCTCTCGTCGTCCGTGGCATCGTCTGCGCCTTCCTGGTAGACGGCGATGTATCCCGGCGTCACCAAGGTCGAGCCGTTGGCGCGCAGCAGATGCCGACCCGCGCCGTCCGGCCCAGCGAGCATGTCCACCGCGACGGTGTCGAACACCGCCGGTGCCATCTGGCAGGCCACGGCGCGCTTCCAGATCAGGGCATACAGCTTGAACTGATCGGCATCGAGGTAGCGCTCGATGTCGGCGGGCACGATGGCGGCCGAGGTCGGACGAATCGCCTCGTGCGCCTCCTGCGCATTCTTGGACTTGGTACGGTAGACGCGCACTTCTTCGGCCAGAGCGTGCGCGCCGTACAGACGCGTGATGACATCGCGGATTTCCTGCACCGCCTCCGCCGCCAGCGTGACCGAGTCGGTGCGCATATAGGTGATCAGGCCGACGTTGCCCTCGCCAATGTCGATGCCCTCGTACAGCTGCTGCGCCAGGCGCATCGTGCGCTGGGCGGAGAAACCGAGCTTGCGCGAGGCCTCCTGCTGCAAGGTCGAGGTCGTGAACGGCGGCGCCGGGTTGCGCCGGCGCTGCTTGCGCTCCACGCTGAGCACTCGCAATGTGCTATCGGTACCCGCCGCCGCGAGCAGCGCGCGCTGTGCCGCATGCGCGCTGGCCTCGTCACGGAAACTGAACTGCTCGACCTTGGTGCCGTGGAATTCGATGAGCTTGAGCGGAAAGGATTGCTCGGAATGCTCACCGATGGAATCGATGGACCAGTATTCCTGCGGCACGAAGGCAGCGATCTCCTCCTCGCGCTCGCAGATCATGCGCAGCGCCGGGCTCTGCACGCGCCCCGCCGAAAGGCCGCGCCTGATCTTCTTCCACAGCAGTGGTGAGAGATTGAAGCCGACCAGGTAGTCGAGCGCGCGGCGCGCCTGCTGCGCGTCCACGAGCTGGTAGGAGATCTCGCGCGGCGCGGCGACCGCGGCGCGAATGGCGTTGCGGGTGATCTCGTGGAACACCACGCGATGCACCTGCTTGCGACGCAGCTCGCCGCGCTGCTTGAGAAGCTCGAGCAGATGCCAGGCGATCGCCTCGCCCTCACGATCCGGGTCAGTCGCCAGATACAGCGACTGCGCCTTCTGCAGCGCCTTGGCGATTGCCTCGACGTGGCGCGCGTTGCGCTCGATCGGCGCATACGTCATGGCGAAGCCCGCGTCCGGGTCTACCGCCCCCTCCTTCGGCACCAGGTCGCGCACGTGGCCATAGGACGCGAGGACCTCGAATCCCTTGCCGAGATACTTCTTGATGGTCCGCGCCTTGGCGGGCGATTCAACGATAACCAGATTGTCAGCCATGTCGCGTTTGCAATTGGGAGCCAAAAACGAAAAACCGCGGACGAGCCGCGGGTGATTGCTTCGACCTCAAGGGCGAAGGTTCAGTGTGGGTCATGCTGTGGATCATCGAATACCAGATCTTCCATGCGCGCGTAGGCGAGCTCCTGTCCGGGCTGACTCGAGAGCACCATGAGCACGACCCATTTTACCTGTTCCAGATCGAGCTCCTCGGTATCGAGCGCCAGCAGCCGGTCGATGACGATTTCGCGCTGACTCGGCGAGAGAATGCCGCCTGCTTCGAGCGAGGCGAGCAAGCCGCGGCACTGCGCATCGAGTCGCAGCAGCTCCTCGGGCGCGTAGACGCGAAATGCGCCGTTGCCGCGCAGATCCGGGCGCTCGCGCTCTTCGGCCAGATCCGCCAGCCAGTCCAGTGCGCGCTCCACGTTGGCCTCGCCAAAGCCCGCACTTTCCAGATCGCGCGCCAGCGTCTCGCGTTCGGCGCTCGCCGGCAGCTCCTCGAGCATGTAGCGGTCGAAGACGTAGATCAGAATGTCGAAAACAGTGTTGTCCATCATTGGTGCGGTCAACCAGTGGTCGGTGTCAGCCGGCGCGATTGCTCGGGAGTCGCACATAGCGCCCTCCAACCTCGTATCCGACGGTGCCCTCGAGCTCGAGCATCACCAACATGGACGCGATGGATTGGCTGGCAAAACCAGTGCGCTCGACCAGCGTATCGATGCTGGCCGAGTCAAACCCCAAGGCATCTAACAGGATTTTCTGCCCCGTGTCCAACTGAGCGCTCCTTGTCCGGACTGTTTGAGTGCTCGTGGGATGGAGCATAACCTCTTGTTTACCGAAGGATATGCCGATCTCCTGGAAAATATCCTGTGCATTTTCGACCAGCTTTGCTCCGGCTCGTATCAGTGCATGACAACCGCGAGTGAGCGGATTGTGTATGGAGCCCGGAATGGCGAAGACTTCGCGACCCTGCTCGAGCGCCAGGCGTGCCGTGATCAGCGAGCCGCTGTTGCGCGCCGCCTCGACCACCAGCGTTCCAAGACTCAGGCCGCTGATCAGCCGATTGCGGCGCGGAAAATTCGTGCGCAGGGGAGGGATGCCGCGCGGAAACTCGCTGACCAGCGCGCCTTGAGCGGCAATGCGCGCCGCCAGCAGGCCGTGCTGGCGCGGATAGATCTGATCGACGCTCGAGGCCAGCACCGCCACCGTGTGGCCGCCGGCGCAGAGCGCGCCCTCGTGCCCGGCGGCATCGATGCCGATCGCGAGCCCGCTCGTCACGGTCATTCCGGCGCGCGCCAACGCCATCGCAAACTGTGTTGCCGTGCGCCGTCCCGGCAGCGTGGGCGTGCGCGTGCCGACGATGGCGAGCTGTGGTTGGCACAGGGCCGCGGCCTCACCGCGCACATACAGGACTGCCGGCGCGCGGCGGGTTTGCAACAACAGCGGCGGGTAGCCGGGACTGAGCGAATCGAGCAGCGCGATGCGCTGGCGCGCGATCCACGCCCGGTCGGCGTCGATCAGCGCAGCATCCGGTGCGTGCAGCCAGGCGCTCGTCGCGGGCGGCAGTCCGAGTGACTGCAGCCTCTGCGCAGATTCGCCGATCAGCGCGGCCACACCCGCCAGCGCGCTCGGCGCAGCGCCGCTGCGCTCGAGCGCAGCGCGTAGCTGCTGCGCGCTCAGGCCCTGGGCGCGGCCCAGAACCAATTGCATCGCCAGCGCGTCCATGAGCGCAGAGCATAGGGTCTGCGCCGCGCTGCGCGCACGCGCTGTTCATGCCGCAAAAGAGCTGGAATCAGGGATTGCGGATGTGATCGTAGGTGTGGATCGGCGAGGTTTCGCTGAGGATCAGTGCGTAGCTCATTTGCTCGTAGGTCTTGAACACCAGCAGCGTGCCGGCGGTCTCGATCGGGAGTCTGCGGTTCGGATGCAGCAGGCAGGTGCTGGCGTCCTGGATGCGTGCACACTGGTCATCGGAAATGGCGCTGACTTCCTCGACCTTCAGCACGTTGCCGCGTTCGAGTCCATCGCTCGAACCGCGATTGAGCGCCACAACGTCGTATTGGCCGGCCACGTCCTCGCCCTCGACGATCGCCACGATCACGCCGGAGATAGGCCTGGCAGGCAGGTGCGGCTTGAAATCCCCCGTCGGACTGGTGTCCTCGGAGATCAGCACATCCCCTTGCAGCGTCTCACGCGCCGAGTCGGTGAGCATGGCTTTGGCCACCTCACCCGGTCGCGTGAGCTGGGCGGTGCCGGTATAAATCGCGAGGTACCCTAATTTGCGGCCGCTCTGGGGATCCTGGAGCGGTTCCTCCACATGCATGACGCTGTAGCGCGCGCCAGCGGTCTGCGCATCGAGCTTCTTGACATAAAGCTCATCACCCGCGCCGGCGATGTCGTGCTCGCCGCGTAGCGCGAGAATGTACGGCGCGCGCTTGACCTGCTCGCGCGTGAGTACGCCGGGGCGCTCGAGGAAGGCTGCGATCACGCCATACGGAATGGTCGCAATGGCGCTCTCGAGCGGAGCGCTGCGCAGCAGCGGCTCGAGCCGGCTGGCCGGCAGCGCGGTGCCGCGCACGACCTGCAGCGCCGTCCGGCCGTCGCTGGCGAGGGCCAGGTGCACGGTATCGCCCGGATAGATGCGGTGCGGATTGTGAATGCCCGGGTTCACGTACCAGATTTCGGGCCACAACCACGGATCGCGCAGAAACAGATTGGCGATGCCCCAGAGCGTATCGCCGCGTCGCACGACGTAGTCCTTGGGCGCGCTGGGATTGAGCGCCGGACCGGCGTCGGCCATGACCGTCGTCGTGCCGGCATCGGGACTTAAGTCTCCGAGGGCTTCGGTGTCGGTTTGCGGTCCCTCGGCGACCTCGCCGCCAGCCGACATCGGCGCGACGGAGGCTGCGGTGGCGCTCTCGTGGCGGTTGTGCGAGCTCATCGAGCAGCCGCCCAAAGCCAGGAGCATGGATAGGCTCGCACAGCCGAGGAGGGCGCGGCTGGCGCTCAAAGTCTGATTCAATAACATCCCTGCTACCTCTTCGGGCCGGGTAGGGCGTCGAGCCCGGCTGTTATAAACTTAAGCGCGCGCAAACGCACACCCTTCCCTGCGAAGTTTGTGCACTAGGTCACGTCACGGAGCTATCCGCCCCTGGTCCTTGAAATATTGGCACATTTCCCCACGTTTAAGAACCGGAGCTTAGCCATGGCACAATTGTCCATCCTGGAATTCCCCGACCCGCGTCTGCGCACCCACGCTAAGCCGGTGCGCGACTTCGATGCCGCGCTGCAGCAACTGATTGCCGATATGTTCGAGACCATGTACGCCGCTCCCGGTATCGGGCTCGCCGCCACCCAGGTCAATATCCACAAGGCTCTGCTGGTCATGGATACGAGCCAGGAGAAAAATCAGCCACACGTGTACATCAACCCGGAAATCATTGCGCGCGACGGGCTCGAGGTTTCCGAGGAAGGATGCCTGTCGGTGCCGTCGGTGTTCGAGGAAGTGCAGCGCGCAGCACGCGTGCGCGTTCGGGCACAAAACGTCGATGGCAGCCCGTTCGAACGCGACCTCGAGGGCCTGGAAGCGGTCTGCCTGCAGCACGAAATCGATCATTTGGCCGGCAAGCTGTTCGTCGATTATCTCTCGAGCCTCAAACGCGATCGCATCCGCCGCAAGCTCGAGAAGGAGCGTCGGGAGCGCGCCGAAGGCGGCGCTGCGGCCGGGGCCGCCGCCGCCCGGGCGGCGTCAGAGCACTCCTCGGGCCGCGCGGCCGCGCGCGTCATATGACACATGCTGCGCATTGCCTTTGCCGGTACGCCGGATTTTGCGGTGCCGGCGCTGCGGGCGTTGGCCGGATCTCACCATCGGCTGCTCGGGGTCCTGACCCAGCCTGACCGTCCTGCCGGTCGCGGTGCGAGCGGCCGCCCCCGCGAACTCAAGGCCAGTGCCGTCAAACGCCTCGCCACTGAGCTGGCGCTGCCGCTGGCGCAGCCCGCGCGGCTCAACAGCGATGAGCAGCTCGCGCCGCTGCGCGACTGGGCCAGCGATCTGCTGGTGGTCGTCGCTTATGGACTGCTGCTGCCACCGGCCGTGCTCGCTCTGCCGCGGCTCGGCTGCATCAATATTCATGCCTCCCTGCTGCCGCGCTGGCGCGGTGCGGCGCCTGTGCAGCGCGCGATCCTCGCGGGTGATCTCGAGACCGGCGTGAGCCTCATGCAGATGGATCGGGGACTCGACACCGGCGCCATTCTGGCGCAGCGCCGGATCGCAATCGGCCAGGGCGCGGATGCCGGAGCGCTGCAGCAGAGCCTCGCGGCGCTCGGAGCGCAGCTATTGCTCGAGACGCTCGATGGCATCGAGGCCGGCCGCGTGCATGCCGTGCCACAGAGCGCGCAGGGCGCGAGCTACGCATCCAAAATCGACAAGCACGAGGCACGCGTCGATTGGCGGCGCAGCGCCGAGCAAATCGCGCGGCAGGTACGCGCCTTCAACCCCTGGCCGGTCGCCGAAACGCTGTTTCGCGGACAGCGGCTGCGAATCTGGGAGGCGCATGCCGCACCGTCGCCTGCCACTGGCGGCTCAGCGCCGGGAACCGTGCTGGGTCTTGCCGGCGAGGCGTTGCAGGTGCTCTGCGGCGAGGGTGTGCTCGTCGTGACCAAACTACAGCTGGCCGGCCGGCGCACGCTCAATGCGGCGGAGTTCGCCAGCGGCCGGGCGCTTGCGGGCGCACAGTTCACTTGAACGCCGAAGCTTCTGCTGCGGCCGCCGCCGTGTTGGCCGGCGCCGCGCGTACGATCGCAGCGGTCGCCTTCGAGGGCCGTTCGTTCGAAGATGCCTTCGCGCGCGCCGAGGGCGACGCCGCGCGGCGCGAGGCCCCGCGCGCAGCGCGGCGCGCAGTGGCTCTGGGCGCGCTGCGCTGGTACCTGCAGCTCGAGCCCCTGGTCGAGGGCCTCGCACCGGGCAAGGTGCGTTCGAGGTGGCTGCGTGCGTTACTGATTGCGGCGCTTCATCAGCTCGAATACTCCCGCAATCCGATCGAGACGAGCGTGTCCTCGGCGGTCGACGCCGCGCGTCTGCTCGGACAAGCGCGCGCGGCGGGGATGGTCAATGCACTGCTGCGACGGTATCTGCGCGAGCGCGATGCAATCCGCGCCCCGGTGCTGGCGCAGCGGCAGGCCGCCAGCGCGCACCCGCTGTGGTTGCTGGACCGGTTGCAGCAGTGCTTTCCGCTGCACTGGCAGCAGATCGTGGAGGCGAACAACACCCATCCGCCGATGACGCTGCGGGTGGATCTGACGCGCACGACGCGCGAGGCCTACCGCAAGCGCCTGCAGCAGCGCGACCTGAGCGCGCAGGCGGTGGCCTGGTCGCCGACCGCGCTGGTGCTCGATACGCCGCTGCCGGTGGCGCAATTGCCCGGGTTCGAGGACGGGCTGGTGTCGGTGCAGGATGCCGGCGCGCAGCTGGCCGCCTCGCTCCTCGGACCCCGAGCCGGCGAGCGCGTGCTCGATGCCTGTGCCGCGCCGGGCGGGAAGAGCGGGGCGCTGCTGGAAGCCGCGGCGGGAGCCATCGAGCTTACCGCGGTCGATATCGATGCGGCGCGCGTGGAACTCATCGCCCAGAACATGCGCAGGCTGCGGCGCCATGCGCGCCTGGTCGGTGCGGATCTGCGTACGGATCTGTCCTGGTGGGACGGCGTGGCCTTCGACCGCATCCTGCTCGATGCGCCGTGCTCGAGCACGGGGGTCATACGGCGGCACCCAGACATACGCCTGCTGCGCCGGCCGGAAGATGTGCCGGTCTTTGCTGCAACGCAGCGGAGACTGCTCGATCGCTGCCTGGGTCTGTTGCGGAGCGGGGGTCGCCTGCTGTATTCAACCTGCTCGTTGCTGAGCGATGAAAACGAGCGCGTCATCGAGGCGTTGCTGAGTTCGAATCCGCGCGTCCGGATGGTGCCGATCGGTGATCTGGGCGCGGCAGCACCGTGGCTGGCGCGGCCGCTGGGTGTACAGTTGCTTCCAAGCACTGCAGCGCAAAGTGATGGCTTCTATTATGCTTGTCTGACAGTGACTTAAGCGCAACATAGTGCCCTTCCGACGGTCCGCCCCAGCGCAGGGCGCCCCAATCCAAGGTACCGGTAACTGTGAAATTCCCTTCCGCGATCGCCCTCGCTCTGCTGCTCACCCTGGTCGCGCCGCTGTCACATCCCGCGTCCGGACCGCTCGATGGCGATTTTCAGATCCACTCGGCCTTCGTCGTCATCGATCGTGGCGTATTGCAGCTCAACGTGCATGTACAGTATCCAGTCAATGATCGTATCCGCAGCGCACTGCAGGACGGCGTCACGCTGGCCTTCGATCTGGAGCTGAATATCACGCGGCACCGGCGCTTGTGGTGGAACGCGAGCGTGCTGGACATGACGCTGCGTCGCGAGCTTACCTACCACGCCGTGACCGACCGCTATGTGCTGCGAAGCGATCAGGGAGTCGAGCAGGAAAGCTTCCCGACGCTCGAGGAGGCAATTGACAAGCTCGGGCGCGTCGAGGATCTGCCCGTCCTGGTCGAGTCCCAGTTGCGAGGTGAAGGACCCTGGCAGATCGCGGTGCGCGCCGGTGTGCGGCGCGGCCGGCTGTCGGACACCATGCGGGCTCTGATGTTCTGGAGCGATGACTGGCATCGCAACAGCGACTGGTACACATGGACACTGACGCTCTGAGACTGTTCGTTGTGCGGGGACTGACCGCGGTCGCGGTCGTCGCCGGCGTCGCGGCGTTGGTACTACTGGCCGCGAGCGTTGAGAACTCGGCGCTCTTTTCGCATTGGCAACCCTGGATTCTGCTGCTCAACATCTGCGGCGTGATCGCGCTCATGGCGCTGCTGGCGCGCAAGTTCTGGCAGCTCTATCGGGACTTTCGCGATCACAAGCCCGGATCGCGCCTGACCGTCCGCACGGCCGTCATGTTCGGCGCCCTGGTGGTCGCACCGCTCATCATCGTCTATCTGTTCTCGCTCGACTTCATCAATCGCGGCATCGACAGCTGGTTCCGCGTCGAGATCAAACAGGGTCTGAATGATGCCCTGGTGCTGTCGCGCTCGGCGCTGGACCTGCGCCTGCGCGAGCAGGCGCGACGCACCGAGATCTTTGCGCGCTCGCTGCGCGAGCTGCGCGGCCCGGAGCTGCTGCAGCGGCTCGATGAGGAGCGTCGGGCTACCGAAGCCAAGCAAATCGTGGTCTACGATGCCAGCGGTCGCGCCTCAGCCCTCAGCAGCGACACGCCCATGGCGCAGCAGCCGGCGCCGGCGCCGCCGGATGTGGCTCTGCAGGTGGCCGCCGGCCGCAGCTACGTGAGCCTCAATCCGCTGCCCAACGGCCAGTACACCATCGCCACTGCCGCGCCGATCGCCGATGCAGTCTCGGCCCATCCAACACACCGTTATGTGCTGATCGACTACGAAGTGCCGCAGGCGCTCTCGGCGCTGGCCGAGGCCGTGCAGCACACCTCCTCGCAGTACGGCGATCTGTCGGCGGTGCGCGAGCCGCTCAAGATCAGCTTTCGTCTGACTTTGACGCTGGTGGTGTTACTGACCTTGCTGGCGGCGATCTACGGGGCGATTTTCTTCGCCCAGCGTCTGACGCGACCGGTGCAGGATCTGATCGCCGGCACGCGCGCGGTCGGCAAGGGCGACTTCGGCACGCGGCTGCCGTTACCCTCGCGCGACGAAATGGGATTCCTGGTGCATTCCTTCAACGACATGACCAAGCGGCTGCGCCGCGCGAGCGAAGAGGCGCAGCGCAGCCGCCAGGCGGTCGAGCGCGAACGCGAGCGGCTGTCGATCATCCTCTCGCGCCTCTCGACCGGCGTGATCGTCACGGATCGTGATTTGCGTCTGCACAGCGCCAATGCGTCGGCCGCGACCATTCTCGGCGGCGAATTCAGCGGTGCCGCCAGCGATGCGAATCTGGCGCAGTTCGCCACCGGCAATCCGCGGTTCCTGAAGTTCCTCGACGAGCTGCGCGCGCGCTTGCAGTCGGGCCATGATGAATGGCGCGAGCAGCTCAGCCTGCCCGGCGAGCGCGTGCTGCTCTGGGCCTGCACGCCGCTGCCCGATGAGCGTGAGCACGGCGGCGTAGTGCTCGTGTTCGATGACATCACCGCGCTGCTGGCGGCGCAGCGCGAGGCCGCCTGGGGCGAGGTGGCGCGCAGGCTGGCGCACGAGATCAAGAATCCGCTCACGCCCATTCAGCTGTCGGCCGAGCGACTGCGGCGCAAGCTCCTCGGCGGCATGAACGCCGAGGACGCGCAGCTGCTCGAGCGCGCTACCCACACCATCGTGCAGCAGGTGGACGCGATGAAGCAGATGGTCAATGCGTTCTCCGAGTACGCGCGCGCGCCGGACATGCGACTGGCGCATTTCAGTCTCAACCAGCTCGTGACCGAGGTGGCCGAGCTCTACCGGCTACAGGACCCGTCGGCCGAGATTCGCCTCGAGCTCGACCCCTCGCTGCCCGATATTCACGCCGATCGGGGCCGCATGCGGCAACTGCTGGCGAATCTGATCACCAACGGCATCGAAGCGCTCGCGGGCGTGGCCGACGGCTGCGTCGAGCTCAGCACGCGACAACAGCGTGCAGAGGGGGCGGTCGCCGCTGTAATCTGTGTAACCGACAACGGTCCGGGATTCAGGAAGGAACTGCTCGGCCGCCTATTTGATCCGTACGTCACGGGCAAGCCGCGCGGCACCGGTCTGGGACTGGCCATCGTGAAACGGATCGTCGAAGAACATGGCGGCCGGATCGAGGCGGACAACCGGCCCGAGGGCGGCGCGAAAATACTGGTCATGCTGCCAGTCAACGATCAGGACCGGTCGTTGTTCGCGGGGGCAGAGCGACGCGTGGAGCGGCGGAGGGAACGCGCATGAGTGCCAGCAAGATTCTTGTGGTGGACGATGAGCTCGATATCCGGCGGCTGCTGCAGGAGATTCTGACGGAGGAGGGCTACGAGGTCGAAGTTGCCGCCGACGCCAACCAGGCGCGTGCCGCCCGTGCCCGCCAGACGCCCGATCTGGTGCTGCTCGATATCTGGATGCCCGACACCGATGGCATCACGCTGCTGCGCGAATGGTCGAGCGAGCCCTCGGATGGCTGCCCGGTCGTCATGATGTCGGGTCACGGTACGGTCGAGACTGCGGTCGAGGCCACGCGCCTTGGTGCCTACGATTTCGTCGAAAAGCCCCTGTCGCTGGCCAAGCTGCTGCGTACGGTCGAACGCGCGCTGGACGCGCGCTCGCGCCGGCCCAGCGGTAAGTTCGTCAGCGCAGTGGCCGCGGGCGCGGCGCCGATCGGCCGCAGCCGCGCCATTACGCAGCTACGCAGCGAGCTCGCGCGGCTGGCCGCCTACAGCGCACCGCTGCTGCTGTTGGGGGAGTCCGGGACTGACCGTGAGGCGCTCGCGCGCTTCGTCCATCAGTCCGGCCCAAACTCTTCCGGCCCCTTCGTGGCCGTCGACTGCCGCACGCTGCACGAGGACAGCGCGGCTGCGACGCTGTTCGGCAGCGGCGATGGCGCGGCCTCGCCGGGGCTATTCGAGCAGGCTCGCAACGGCACCCTGTATTTGGGCGACATCGAGGATCTGCCGCCCTCGATGCAGCGGCTGCTCAGCGGCGTGCTCGAGAGCGGCCGCTTCGCGCACAGCAATGGCGGGGATTCCATCGGGCTCGAAACCCGCATCGTGGCCTCCGCGCGCCCCGGCATCGTCAACCGCGTCATGGCGGAGGAATTTCGACGCGATCTGTACGCGCAGCTCTCGGTACTGCTGATACGCGTGCCGCCGCTGCGCGACTACGCCGAGGACGTGCCCGAGCTGCTGCGTCACTACGTCGATATGCTGACCGAGACCGAAGGGCTGCGATTTCGCCGCTTCAGCGTGGCGGCGCAGAATCGGCTACGCAATTATCCGTGGCCGGACAACGCGCGCGAGCTGCGAAATCTCACGCGCCGCTTCCTGCTCAACTCCGGCAGCGAGGAGATCGGGCTCGAGGAGGTCGAGCGTGAGCTGTCGGCGCAGACCCCTGCCGACGAACCGCTGGTCAAGCACGATCTGCTGGCGCTGCCGCTGCGTGAGGCGCGCGAGCAGTTTGAGCGCGCCTACCTGCAGCAGCAGCTGATGCTCTGCAACGGCAAGGTCGGTCTGCTGGCCAAGCGCGTCGATATGGAACGCACGCATCTGTATCGCAAATTGCGCTCACTGGGAATCGAGATCGGCCATGGCGTTGAAGAATGAGGCCCGCTGCCGATGCTGCTGATCGGCATGTACGACTCGCCGTACGTGCGGCGGGTGGCCATCAGCATGAAACTCTGCGGCATCGCCTACGAGCACGGTAACTGGTCGGTGGGCGCGGATTTCGAGCGCATTCGTCAATACAATCCGCTGGTGCGCGTGCCGACGCTGGTACTCGATGACGGCGAGGTGCTGCTCGAATCCACGATGCTGCTGGACTATCTCGACGAGCTGGTCGGGCCGCAGCGCGCGTTGCTGCCGCGAGTCGGGCGCGAGCGGCGCACGGCGCTCAAGCTCATTGCGATTGCCAGCGGCGCGGCCGACAAAGCCCGCGAGCAGATCTATGAGCGCGCCTTCCGTCCGCCGGAGCGGCGCCACGAGCCCTGGCTTGCGCGCTGTCGCACGCAAATGCACGGTGCGCTTGCCGAGCTCGAGCGCCATGCCAGTGAGCGCGGCGAGGGCCGCTGGCTCGTCGGTGAGCGCCTGACGCAAGCCGATATCATGGTGGTGTGCGCATTCACGTTCCTGACCGAGGCGCTGGCGCTGGGCTCAAACAGCGCCCCCTATCCCGCGCTGCGCGCGCTGGCCGCGCGTTGCGAAGCGCTGCCGGAATTTCAAAGCACCCGCGCGAAATTCACCGCGCCGCGGTCTTGAGCTTGCATGTCTGCAGGCACATGGAGCTCACAGTCGACGCATCTGCTGGAGCAGACCCGGCGGCGCTGTGCACGCTATCTGCAGAGTTTGGAGCATCGCCCGGTCTGCCCGGACGCGGCCGCGCTGGCGAAACTGCAGCGTCTCGATGAGCCGCTACCTGCCGGCCCGAGCGCTGCCGAGGACACTCTGGCGTTGCTCGATGAGATCGTGAGCCCGGCGACCATGGCGATGGCCGGGCCACGCTTCTTCGGCTTCGTGATCGGCGGCAGCTTGCCGGCGGCACTGGCGGCCAATTGGCTCGCGGGCGTCTGGGATCAGAACGCAGCCTTCGCCGCGCCCACCCCGGGTGTGGCGCGGCTCGAGCAAATCGCATTGCGCTGGTTGCTCGAGCTGTTCGATCTGCCGGCCGATGCGGCGGGCGGCTTCGTCACCGGCGCCACCATGGCCAATTTCACGGCGCTCGCCGCCGCGCGTCACGCCGTGCTCGCCTCTGCAGGTTGGAATGTCGAGGCAGACGGCCTGTTCGGCGCCCCGCCGATCACGGTCATCGTCGGCGAGGAGGCGCACCCGAGCCTGCTCAAGGCGCTGGGAATGCTCGGTCTCGGCCGCCGGCGCATCACGCGCGTCGCGGTCGATGATCAGGGTCGCATGCGCCCCGATGCGCTGCCGAGCATCGCCGGGCCCTCGATCCTTTGCCTGCAGGCCGGTAACGTCAACTCCGGCGCGTGCGATCCTTTCGAGGCACTGATCGATGTGGGGCATCGCCGCAAGGCCTGGGTGCATATCGATGCCGCCTTCGGCCTCTGGGCAAAAGTCTCGGAGCGGCATCGCGCGCTCCTCGCAGGTGTCGAAGCTGCGGATTCCTGGGCGACCGATGCGCACAAGTGGCTCAATGTGCCCTATGACAGCGGCGTGGCCTTGGTGCGCGACGCGCGTGCATTGCGCTCGGCGATGGCGGTCACAGCCGAGTATCTGCCGAGTTCGGGTGCCGAGCGCAATCCCTGCGATTACACGCCCGAGCTGTCGCGCCGTGCACGCGGGGTGGAAGTCTGGGCGGCGCTGCATAGCCTTGGGCGCTTGGGGCTGGTCGAGCTCGTGCAGCGCAACTGTGCCCAGGCGCGCGAGTTCGCCGCGCGGCTCGCAGCCGCGGGCTACACGGTGCTCAACGAGGTGGTACTCAATCAGGTGCTCGTGAGTTTCGGCGACGCCGAGCGCACGCGCCGCGTAGTGGCGGCCTTGCAAGCCGAAGGCACCTGCTGGTGCGGCATCACGGTGTGGCAGGGCCGCACCGCGATGCGCATCAGCATCAGCAACTGGTCGACCCGCGACAGCGACGTCGAGCGCAGCGTCGCGGCCATGCTACGCCTTGCACGCGCCGAGGGCGTGGCGGCAGACAAAGATGCGGCGCGCTAACAGTCGGCGCAGTAGACCGGTCACGCTCCGCCGCCGCCGTCGCAACTGCAGATCTCGAGTTCGTTGACTATGCGTTTTACGCCGACAGCCATTTTCCGCACGATGCGCTTCGCGCTTTGCATATCGCCGTAATCAAAAACGATCCCTCGCAAGTAATCCACGCCATTCTTTACCGTGACGGTGACGTGTTCATCAAAAAAGTATCGGTCTTCGTGCAGCGCCGTCTCCACCTCTCTTTTTAACTCCTCATCAGGCACGGCTTCTGCGCGCCGCTTCGCCGTCACCACGATTTCATCCAGCGGCTTTGCAGCGGACGGGCCGGATGGACGGCTATCGAGCCGTCAGCAACTAGTCGTCGACCCGGATCACGAGCGCGTCGAGCTCGCTCTGCTGGAGCTTGGCACGCAGCTTGTTGAGCTGCGCGAGGTCATGGATCGGCCCGATGCGCACGCGGTGCCAGACGTCGGCATCAACCGCGACGCGCTGCACCGTGGCTTCGATGCCGAGCTTTCCGAGCTGCGCGCGGACGCGCTCGGCGACGTTGACGTCGCGATAGGAGCCCGCCTGCAAAAAGTACACGCCGGGCCGATCGATCTGTGCGGCGGGCGCCACGCGCGTGCCGCGCTCTTTCTCGGGCACCACGACCTCGAACTTCGGCAGCATATGGTAGAAATCGTATTTGCCTTCGGCGGGGCTGGTGTTTTCCGCACCTGCCGCATCGGCGGCAGCCGCCGCGGCCGCAGTCTCTGCAGTCGCTCGCCGCGGCACCGGCCGTTCGGCCGGCGGGGCTTCGCTCGCGCGATGATCGGCCACGTAGATGATTCCGGCCACGCACAAGCCGACTGCGAGCCCGATGCCGAATTCGCGCCAGCGCGTGAAATCGAGGCCGAACTGCCCACGCCGCGCGCGCTTGTAGTCGCGCGAAGTCAGGCGCTGACCATGACCGCTCACATGCTCTCCGGCGCCGATACCCCGAGCAGCGCCAGCCCGTTGCGCAGCACCTGCTGTACGCCGAAGGCCAGCGCCAGGCGCGCATTGCGCTGCGCGCTATCTTCGACGATGAAGGGCTCGGCGTTGTACCAGCTGTGAAACGTCGTGGCGAGCTCGCGCAGGTAATGCACCAGCGCGTGCGGTGCGCGCGCGCCGGCGGCCTGCAGCAGCACTTCGGGATAGCGCGCCAGTGAGGCCAGAGCCGCCTGCTCGTACGGACTACGCAGCTGCGAGAGACTCTGCAATGCCAGCGCGCCGTCGTACGGCAGGGCGCGCGCCTCGAGCTGCCTGCGCACGCTGGCAACACGGGCGTGCGCGTATTGCAGGTAATACACCGGGTTCTCGTTGCTGCGCGATTTGGCGAGCTCGAGATCGAAGTCCAGCGGCTGGTCGTGGCTGCGCATGAGGTAGAACAGCCGGCAGGCGTCATTGCCGACCTCCTGGCGCAGCTGCCGCAACGTCACGAACTGCGCCTCGCGCTTTCCCATCGGGAGTTTCTCGCCGCCGCGAAACAGGCTCACGAATTGTATCAGGCAGACCTCGAGGCATTCGCCCGGTTCGCCCATCGCGACCAAAGCACCGCGCATGCGTGCCACGTAGCCGTGATGGTCCGCACCCAGCACATCGACCAGTCGCGCGAATCCGCGCTCGCGCTTTTGCAGGTGATAGGCAATGTCGGGCGCGAAATAGGTCCTCTGGCCGTTGGCGCGCACCAGTACCCGATCCTCGTCGTCGCCGAAGCGGCTGGCGCGGAACCACACGGCACCATCGCGACGGTACAGCTGGCCATGGAACTCGAGCCGTTCGAGCGCATGCTCGACCGCGCCGCTGCGCACCAGCTCGCGCTCCGAATACCAGCGGTCGAACTCGACGCCAAAGGCGGCAAGATCCTCGCGTATCTCAGCCAGCATCGTCGTGAGCGACAGCTCGAGCACGCTCGCGAAACCGTCGGCTCCGAGCAGCGAGCGCATGCGCTCGATCAATGCATCGATGTACAGCTCCTTGTCGCCGCTTGGGGCATCGGCCGGCAATTGCGCGAATACTTCGGCGCCCGTGCGCTCGAGCTCGCGGCCGCAGCGCTCGAGCAGCCGAGCGGCGATCGCCTGCACATAGTCGCCGCGGTAGCCGTTGGCTGGGAAGGGAATGCTCTGTCCGCAGCGCTCGAGATAGCGCAGCCAGGTGCTGACCGTCAGGATGTCCATCTGCCGCCCAGCATCGTTGATGTAGTACTCGCGCTGCACCTCGTAGCCCACGGCGCGCAGCAGATTCGCCAGACTTGCGCCGTAGGCGGCCTGGCGGCCATGGCCGACGTGCAGCGGACCGGTCGGGTTGGCAGAGACGAATTCCAGCAAGATCCTCTCGCCCTGGCCGGCAGTGCTGCGGCCATAGCGCTCGGCCTGCTCGAGCACCTGGGCCAGCGCGGCCGTCTGCGCGCTCTGCGCGAGATAGAAATTGATGAATCCCGCGCCGGCGACCTCGGCACGCGAGAGCAGCGGGCTCGATGGCAGTGCCGCGCGGATCGCTTCGGCGATTTCGCGCGGCGGCTTGCCTGCCTGGCGCGCAAGGCGCAGCGCAATATTGCAGGCATAGTCACCATGGCTCGCATCACGCGTGCGCTCGACGCTGATGGCGCTCGGGTCGACGGCGTGCGGCAGCACGTTGCCGATCAGGGTATGGATCGCATCCGCGACCAGGCGCTCGAGCTCGGCTTTCAATCAGCGGTCCTCACAGCAGCCCTCACTGGAAACGGCCGGCGAGTCTACTGGATGTCGAGCGGGTCGACATCGAGCGCGAAGCGCACGCGCCGCGCCTGCGGCAGGCCGGCGACGATGGGTAGCCACTGATCGAGCAGCCGGTGCAATGCGCCGCGCTCGTGGCTCTCGAGCAGCAGCTGCGCGTAGAAGCGGCCGGCGCGGCGCGCCATCGCGGCGGCGACCGGACCGAGCAGCCGCACGCCGCCGATCTCGGGAGCGGCGGCGCGCGCTGCCTGCAGGAAATCCATGGCCGTTGCGGCCGCAGAGGCCGAGGCGCGTAGTAAGGCGAGCCGACCGAATGGCGGCCAGCGTGCGGCAGCGCGTTCACGCAGGCCGGCTTGCGCGAAGCCTTCGTAGCCGCCTTCGAGCAGACTCTGCAGCAGTGGGTGCTCCGGATATTCGGTTTGGATCAGCACTTCGCCGCGGCTGTGCTCGCGCCCGGCTCGTCCGGCGACCTGCACGATGGTCTGAGCGAGGCGCTCGGCGGCGCGAAAGTCGGTGCTGAATAAGCCCTGATCGGCGTTCAGCACCACCACCAGCGAGATGCCCGGAAAGTGGTGCCCTTTGGTCACGATCTGAGTGCCCACGAGTATGCGCGCCTCGCCGCTGCGCACCGATTCCATCAGCGCTTCGAGCTTGAGCTGACCGGCGGCCGTGTCGCGGTCGAGGCGAATGAGCGCTTCCTGAGGAAACAGCGCCCGCAAAGTCTCCTCGATGCGCTCGGTGCCCTGTCCGACCGCCTTGAGCGTGAAGCCGCAGCGCGGACAGCGCGGTGGCAGTGCTTCGATCGCGCCACAGTGGTGGCAGCGCAGCTCGCCGTTTGCGCGATGCACCGTCAATCGCGCATCGCAGTGGCGGCACGGCGCTATCCAGCCGCAAGCAGTGCACAGCAGCGTCGGCGCGTAGCCGCGCCGGTTAATGAACACCAATACCTGGCCGCGCATGGCCAGATGCCGGCGCACTGCCTCGATCACCGGCATTGACAGACCCTGGGTGGCGGCGTGTGCGCGCAGATCGATGAGCGCCAGGCGCGGTGACTGCGGCTGATCCGCGCGACGCGGCAGCGTGAGTCCGTGGTAGCGACCGCACTCGAGATTGTGCAGCGTCTCGAAAGCGGGCGTGGCCGATCCGAGCACGACCGGCACTTGCGCCTGCTGCGCGCGCGCGACGCTCAGATCGCGCGCCGAATAGCGGCAGCCGCTGTCCTGCTGTTTGTAAGAGCTATCGTGCTCCTCATCGACCACGATCAGACCCAACCGCCGTATCGGCGCGAACACCGCCGAGCGCGTACCGAGCACGATGCGCGCGCTGCCGGCGCGAGCAGCGCGCCAAGCGGCGAGCCGCTCGGCATCACTCAATCCCGAATGCAGCACGGCGATTTCGCAGCGCAGGCGCTCGCGGAAGCGCGCCACGAGCTGTGGCGTCAGGGCAATCTCCGGCACCAGCACCAGCGTGCCCAGGCCGCGCTCGAGTGCACGCTCAGCGCACTGCAGATAGACCTCGCTCTTACCGCTGCCGGTCGCACCTTGCAGCACGAAGGCGGCGAAGGTGCCGCAGGCCTGCTCGATGCGCTCGACGGCCAGGCGTTGCTGCGCCGACAGCTCGAGCGGCCGCGCGCCTTCATGCGGTGCCCGCAGAGCGCTCTGCGGCGGCGGCTCAGTCCCCGCAGAGGCTTCTACCTCAACGCGTTCAACCAACCCCCGCGCCACGAGCGCGCGCATCGGTGTGCGCCAGTTCGGACGCTGTGCGCCGATACGCGCCGCCGGCAGCCCGTTCGGCTCGGCCGCGAGCAAGGCCAGCAGCGAGCGCTGCTGCGGTGCGCGCCGCAACGACTCGATCGTGGCAGGCGCTTGGGGTGCAGCGGCGGTTCTGAGGCGCCAGAGCTCGACGCGCGGCCGCGCCGCAGCGCCCTCGCGCAGCGCCTTCGGCAACGCGGCGGCGATGACTTCTCCGAGCGGGTGATGGTAGTAGCCGGCCGTCCAGCGCAGCAGTTGCAGCAGCGCCTCATCGAGCAACGCGTGCTGATCGATCAAAGCGTGGATGGGTTTGAGGGCGTCGAGTCGAACCGCGGCCCGATCGCCATACTCCGCGACGATGCCCACACAGTCGCGGCCGCCCATGGGTACGCGCACGCGCGCTCCGAGGGGCACCTCGCCGGCCGCGATGCCTGGGGGCGGCAGATAATCGAACAGCATGGGACGCGGCATGTCGATCGCCACGCGCAGCACCGCCGGAGCGCCGTTGTCCACAATCGATGTGGATAAGTCTGTGGATAGCTCGCTCTGCAAGCGCGCAATCACCTGTGTTTTACGGCATTCATGTCAGATTGCTGAAAAAATGACCAAACCACATTTCCCTTTACGATCATAGAGTTGAGATCAAACAGGAGGCCCAGTCGAGCAAGTCCGCCGTCCCGGGCCTCGGAGCGGTTTCACGAGCGCCCATTAAGTGGATGATTTTTGTGACCTTCCTTCCCCGGCGCGAGCTGTCAACAAATCCATTTCTGCGCCGTTCTGCCTTGCGAGTCAGCTCCAATACCGTGTGGGTGCCCGGCGTATGCTCGCGTTTGCTAATCTTGGATCACAGACATCCGATCTGCTCCCGGCCGGGATAGCACAGTTGCGTGAATCGACCCAGGATGGCGCGCGCGCCCTCGAGACGTTTCTGGCCGAGGTCGAGCGGAAGGCCTTCAGGATCGCACAGATTGCATTGCGTCATGAGGCCGATGCGCTCGATGTCGTGCAGGACGCCATGATGCAACTGGCGCACCGTTACGCGTCGCGACCGAGCGAGGAATGGCGGCCGTTGTTCTACCGGATCCTCGAGAATCGAATTCGTGACATGCAGCGCCGCCGCATGGTGCGCCAGCGCGTCATGAGTTTCCTGCCCTGGCGCGGCGAGGACCAAGAGGAGGCCAATGACCCGATCGATCAGGCCGCCGATACCGGACCGACGCCGCCCAGCCAGATTGAATCCGACCAGATGATGCAGTTGCTCGAGCAGGCTCTGGGGCAGCTGCCGGGGCGGCAACGGCAGGCATTTCTGCTGCGCAGCATCGAGGGGCTGGACGTTGCGGAGACTGCGGCGGCGATGAAATGCTCGCAGGGGAGCGTCAAGACACATTACTTTCGCGCATTGCAGGCGCTGCGCTCGAAGCTGGGGGATTTTTCAGCATGAAATCCACGGGCGATGGAATCCATGGCGAGCTCGACCAGGGAGCGCTCGAATTCGAGCGGCGCGCGCAGCAACTGTTGGCGCAGAGCGTCGAACGGCTGCCCGCTGCGACGCGCTCCCGGCTCACGCGCGCGCGCTATGCGGCGATTGCCTCGGCCCCGTCCTGGTGGCAGCACAGCCTCGCCCGCCGCTGGGTACCGGCGGGCGCCGGCGCGCTGGCTGCAGCCGTGCTGGTGGTGCTGTTCACGGTCGTGCCGCGAGGCGAGAGTCCGGTCGTGAACCCGCTGGCGAGCGCAGCGCCGGAAGATCTGGAGATCCTCGCGGACAGCGATGCGGTGCAGCTGACTCGCGATCAGGACCTGGACTACGATTTCTACGAGTGGGCTGTCGGCGAAGCGAAGGACGCGGGTGCGTCTTCGGTCGGGACGTGAGACGCAGTGCCCGCCTGCTCGCTCTATTGAGCGGTTTGGCTGTCCTGACAATGCTCCGGGCCGCCGAAGTGCCCGACGATGGGCTATTGGAGTTTCTGGGCTCCGTGGACAGCGAGGACAAGGATTGGAATGACTATCTGGCGCGGACCGATATCGAGCGAGTTGCTCGGCGTGCCGGTAGCAGTTCGCCCGCGCCCGGGGTGGCAAGCGGGCCTGGCGCGGCAAGCGGGCCTGCGCGGGTCAGGCCGGTCGATCCAGCGCCGCCCGTTCCGCCGCCGTCCGTTCCACCGCCGTCCGCCGCATCCGGTAAACAGGTAGCGCCGCCATGACCGCCCGCCATGCGCTCTACGTCGCACTGCTGCTGGTCTGCCTGCCGGCTTTGGGCGCCGAGCCGGCGGCGCCAGCGCCGCCGGCGGGTGTGGCCTGGTCGTCCCTGTCTCCACCCCAGCAGCAGGCCCTGGGCCACTTCGAGGGGCAGTGGAACAGCCTGCCGCCCGAGCGCCAGCAGGCGCTCGCCACCGGTGCGCAGCGCTGGCTGTCGATGACACCGCAGCAGCGCGGCGATGCCCGCGAGCGCTTCCAGGCCTGGCAGAAGCTGCCGCCCGAGCAGCGGGCGTTGATCCGCCAGCGCTGGGGGCATTTTCAACAGCTGTCGCCGCAACAGCAGCAGGCGGTACGACAGAACTTCCGCGCCTTCTCGCACCTGCCGCCGATGCAGCGTGCACAGCTGCGCCAGCGCTGGCTCAACGCCACGCCGCAGCAACGCGCACAGATGCTGCAGCAGCAGCGCGCGCTGCGATTCCAGCGCGGCGGCCAGCGAGAGCCGTTCGAGCGGCTGCCGCGCGGACGATAGCCTCGCCGCAGCCGCGGGCAGTCGCTGTGCCGCCCCTCAGACCGCCTTGACCGCAGCGATCAGCTGCGCCACGGCCGCCTGACCGTCGCCGTAGAGCATGCGCGTGTTGTCGAGGTAGAACAGAGCATTCTCGATGCCGGAAAAGCCGGCGCCCTGGCCGCGCTTGATCACGATGACGTTCTTGGCCTTATCAGCGTTCAGAATCGGCATGCCGTAGATCGGGCTGGATTTGTCGTTGCGCGCGACCGGATTGACCACGTCGTTGGCGCCGATGACCAGCGCCACGTCGGCGGTCTCGAACTCGGAATTGATCTCATCGAGATCGGCGATCAGGTCGTAAGGCACGCCGGCCTCGGCCAGCAATACGTTCATGTGACCGGGCATGCGACCGGCGACCGGGTGAATCGCGAAACGCACCGTGACGCCGCGATCGATCAGCAGCTGGCACAGCTCCCAGACCTTGTGCTGCGCCTGCGCCACGGCCATGCCGTAGCCCGGCACGACGATGACTTTCTGCGCAAAGGCCATCATGACGCCGACGTCCGCGGCCTCGATCGGCTTGAGGCTGCCGCTCACGCTCGTTTGCGCG
>DATNHF010000062.1:0-63896 GCA_035605115.1 Steroidobacteraceae bacterium
CCGAGTGCGACACACCCATTGGCCGCGTCTGCTACTTCGGCGCCCGTAAAGGCGGCAATCCTGACTTGGGGAGTCGTGCTCAGCTGCAGCCGATTTGAAAACACCCGCTGGATTGAGGCGCGACAGGGCGGCTATCGCGGCGCGCGATCGCTGCGCTCAGTCTGTACGATTTTGGATGGCGCAAGACCCTTGGGCTCTGGCTCCTGGCAACGATGGGAGGTTTTGTCTGGTCGGCCGTTGGTGCTTTCGTGGAAAGAGCGGCCGGCAGTCCCTGGAATCCGGTGCCGGACTGTGACGCAGCGCTCAGAAATACGAGCGCCGCGTGGAGGCGGATCGGAGCGTTCCCATGCTTAAATCTGCGATGACTGGAGTCGCACCGATGAAAGACCACGAGGAGCTGCCGCCGGGCGTTGCCAGGAGTGATGCCGCTAACCTGCCGCCCCCGGTCGCCCGGCAGTCCCCGCCGCCTTTTGGACAGCAGATGGGGAACGTCGTGCTTCTGAAGCCCGTGTATCGGTTCCTGCTGGCTCAGGCGCGCGATCTCGTCAGTGCCCAGCAATACCAGTTTGCAGTCATCTTGGCCCACGCAGCGTGCGAATTGGCTACCGAAGAAACTGTGAACAACCTCCTTCGCCGCCGGGCAGAGTCTTCAAGGGAAGCCGTTCTGTCAGATTTAAAACGCGGCGCAACCCTCGACGACCCGAAGGTACGCCACCTTTACGGCGCACTGGCTCAGGACTATCCCGCCGGCCAGCCCGAGCGCGGCGTGGCGCCCGCGGCTTGGTGGCAGGTCTGGAAGGCGAGCCTAGACCTGCGGCGCGAGGTTGCGCACAACGGCCGTCAAGTCACGAGGGCGCAGGCTCGGGGTTGCGCGGAGTCCTGCCGGCATTACATCGACCATCTGGCCGCGATGGCAGAGCGGGCGCTACCGCTGGAATGCCGACGTGCCGGGGAATGAGGACGTGACTGCGGTTGTCGTCACCGCCGTGACCACCCGAGCGCCGAAGGGGCTGTCAGGCCACGCCGGGCCGTCCAGGTGGATGCGGACGACGCCCACGTAGAAGACAGAGCGCGTCGACTCACAGCGACGCATAATTAGCCATGCGCGTGAACGCACTCGACCATGTGAACATCATCACCGCCGATCTGGACGGCTCGGCGCGCTTCTACGTCGAGCTATTCGGGTTGGAGAGACGCGACCCCCCGCCGCCGCTGACGTCCGCAAACGCACAATGGATGTACGACGCTGCCGGCCGCGCCATCGTCCACCTCAACAGCCTCGACTGTCCGCGCGCTTACGAACGCGACGTCACACAAGGCCCAACCGGGGCACTGCATCATGTCGCGCTCAATTGCAGCGGCCATGATGAGGTGGTCGGCCGGCTGCATGCGCGGCAACGTGATTACCGTCTGAACGTGCTGCAGGCCATCGGCCTGCGGCAGATCTTCACTGAAGACCCGAATGGTGTGTTGCTGGAACTCAATTTCTTCAACGACTGAAACGCGCAAAGGCAGCAGCGAGCCGAGCGTCCGGCTAAGCATTGAACGCGGGGACATTCACCCATATGCCGCGCGCCTTCGCCGAGGCCACCGCGGCATGCACGGCGGCAATGCTTCGCAATCCGTCTTCGGCAGTCGGATAGGCACAGGCCAGCACGCTGGGTTGGCGTCGTTCGCGGCGCGCGCGCAACAGTTCGGCAATATCGGCATAGATATTCCCGAACGCGCCGAAGAAGCCTTCGGCATGCCCTACCGTCACGCGCGATGCCCGGTCCGCTTCGGGTGAGAGTCCGGCCACACCTCGCTCGATGATCGACGACGCGCCGCCGACCGGTGTCCATTGCAATTGGTTCGGCTGCTCTTGCTGCCAGCGCAGTCCGCCCTTCTCGCCGAAAATCTGCACGGCCAACCCATGCATCCGGCCTACGGCAATCGCACTGGTCCAGAGCCTTCCAACCGCACCGCCCGACATGCGAAACGCGACCAGCGCGTCATCTTCGAGCTCGCGGCCCGCGATCGTCGATGAAAAGTCGGCAGATAGCGATTCCACGTGCTGTCCGGTGATGAATGAGGCCAGGTGCAAGGCATGGATTCCACAATCCGCGAGAATGGACGAGGCGCCGGCGAGCTTTGGATCGTAGCGCTAGCGCACGCGCGGGTTATCTGCATCCGCAGCATTCGCGTGATGGCCGTGAGCGAACTCTGCCGATTCGCTGCCGCCAGGGCCTCATATTCAACCAGGCGGAGCGGTCCGCCGATGCTCACAGCAACGCCTCGCAGACCTGCCTCTCGGCTTTGTCACAGCACCATCGCGCTGAAGCAGCTATGATGCGGGGGTGTCGCTGAGGGAGGCCGCTATGCCCGGATGCCCCGAGATAACGCCCGAAGAGACCGCGGAACTCAAACGCCTTTACGCGGCGTTGCCGGAGGCTATCGCGCAGGCCGCTGAGGCGCTGCGTACCGAGCAACTCGTCGGCCCCGCTTTGGTGACTTTTTTGGAAGGCGACGCGCAGGTCGACACCATCATCCAACGGATCCGCCAGCTCACCGAGCAGCCAGCCGAATAGACAGTTCCGGCCTCTGCGCCAAGTGCGCACGTGCCGTGTCGATTGGTGTCGCGTTGCTCGCGACGTTGCTGGCCGGATGCGGTGGCAGCTCAGTCCGGGATTCCTCAGCGAATGTGATCTATCCCATCAGCTTGCCCAATACCAACATCACACTGCTCTGACGCTCGCTTTTTGCTCGCGAGGCGCTTCGTGGGCCGCAGCATGAGTAGGACATCAGATTATGGGCAGTGGATCACCTGTCACAACGCACAAGACGGCCGCGAGCCGGCAGAAAGGCATTGTGTTCGGCCGGGTCTGGGATCGAGATGTGCAGAACGTGTTCTTGGCGACGTGCACCCCGGGAAAGAGCACCGCTCAGAGCTTGATGCTGGCGAGAGCGGCAGCAATGCGTGGTGCCGCATTCCGGCGTGCGTACATCCGCTTCAAGTATTCCAGCAGGTGGGGACAGTCATCGAGCAACCCGACCTCGTTCGCCCAGTCAAGCGTATAGGCAGCCACAATGTCTACGACAGTAAAATCCTCGCCGACAGCGAACCCGCGGCCCCGCATATGGCCCTCCAGGACAGCCGCCATTTCTATGAAATCCCGTCGAGCAAGAGACACTCGCCGGTCACCAGATTGACCGTGATCGGCTCGAAGTCCACGCCCAGTTCTTGGAGTGCCCAACGCACACGGATTGAGCGGGTAGGCGCGAATTCATATAGTTGCATCAATGCTTTAGATGACATGGCGCTGCTCATCGGATTGAAACCCGCATTGTGTCAAGTCACTCCAATGTGACACTAGGTGTTGCGCGCGCGGCCAGCATTATTGATCACCAAGATCGGCCGCACCTCGATGTCCCGCTTGGTGCGCGCGCACGGCGCAGCGACAATCGGCGACCGCAGTATCTGGCGATGCAGGCGGCAGCCGCGCGTCCTGAGATATGCTGCTCGTCGACGATCTCTCCCGCAAGATCATAATTCGGATTCAGGTGCTACAAAGCTAATGATGAGTTCATCCGTCCGGTCGACTCTTCGCAACGAGATCGAATTGGAACTGCATCGCCTTGCGGCTGTTTGGTTCCCGCGGAGCGTTGATCGACAACACGGGGGGTTTCTTTGTAACTTCAACTACAGATGGAGGCTCCGTGGATCGCAGGAGAAGATGCTTGAGTATCAGGCGCGGCAGACGATCGCAGCTGCTCGGGCGGCAGCTCATTCACCCCAACTCGCATTCCTGCATGAGACCGCCTCACACGGCTTTCGCTACCTCAAGCAGAGGATGTGGGACCAAAGTCTAGGCGGTTGGTATCGGTGCCTCAATCAGTCCGGTGATCCGCTCGAAGGAGCGACGAAGCATGGGCACGGTACGGCCTACGCGATCTCCGCCTGTGTGGCGTGTTATGACACCACTGGCGATCCCGAGTGCCTGGAACTCGCCAAGCTGGCTTTCAGTTGGCTGGAGCAGCACGCACATGACGCCAAGCACGGCGGGTATTTCGTCTTCTATGGGCGCGAGGGCCAGCCGATCCTATCTACCGATCAAGGGCATAGACCAGCTGGCGACAATCGGGACGCCATTGGGACGCCCATCGGCTGCAAGGACGCCAACACCACGTCGGACCTACTCAAGTCCTTCGCCGATCTCTATCGTGTTTGGCCGGATCCGCTGCTTCGACAGCGGCTAGAGGAAGTGCTGTGCATCGTGCGCGATCGTCTCGTCGTCGCGCCCGGCTTGATGCATATGTATGCTCATTCAGACTGGACACCGTTACCCGATGTGGTCCGCTACGGGCAAATTCTGCGAACGGCGATCATTTTGCTCTCAGCTTCGGAATCCCTCTTCGGCACGCTCGACTCGATGACCGAACGAATCGCCAAGTCCATGATCGACACGATGTTGCGGATCGCCTGGGATCGCGACCAAGGGGGATTCCACTTGGCCGGATCCAGCTTTGGCCCACTGTACCTAGAAGATACCGTCGTCTTCGTGCGAGATAAGGTGTGGTGGGCTCAGGCCGATGGTCTCAGAGCGCTGTCGGCAATGGCCAGACTGCACCCGGACGATCGGATCGAGTACGCATCGCAGTTCGTGCGCCTCTGGCAATACGTAAAGAAGTACGTGATCGATGCGAAGCGCGGTGGCTGGCTTGCCGCTGGGCTCGACACGAACCCCCAGGCGCGCAGAGGGCCAAAGGCCACAGTCTGGAAGGATTCCTCACATGAGATCGAAGCTCTGCTAGATTCACTCCGGCTGCTGAATTCGCTTTGATTGGCCAAGGCAGAGTCTACTGGTGCCGGCCGCGGCTCTCAAAGCGATGCAGCCACCCCAGATCGAACGTGCTTGAAGCAAGTAGCGATGAGAACGATTGGCACTCTCCTGGAAAGGATTCGACAGCGGGCCCGTGTCCAGTGGATGAACACGAGGCCCGGGATTCAGATCGCTGCCTCCACGTATATTGCCAAAGGCGCAATGATCCAAACTGACTGCGACGGCGTGTCCTTCGGAGGACGCATTATCGTCTCCGAGGGAGTAATCATTTCCGATGGCGTCATCGTCGCCACCTACGGCGGAAACATCGAAATCGCGGCGAACACTTATATCGGCCCGTACTGTGTGCTCTATGGACACGGCGGACTCACCATCGGCAGGAACACCATGATCGGCGCGCACACGGTCATCGTCCCGGCAAATCATGGCTTTGAGCGCAACGATGTGCCGATGAACAGGCAGCCGCTGACGCGAAAGGGAATCGACGTCGGCGAGGACGTTTGGATCGGCGCTGGCTGCAGAATCCTCGATGGAGTTCATATCGGAGGCGGTTCGGTGATCGGAGCTGGATCCGTTGTCACGAAAGACATCGACCCGTACAGCATCGCTTTCGGTGTTCCCGCCAAAGTCGTCAGGAGCCGCCAGGGTCAGTAGGCCCTCTCGCTTGGCCGAGATCGCCCTTGTCCACAATCTCGAAGCCTTTCCCGTGGCGCGCTTCAGAGCTTGCGAAGCAGGCGTCGCCACCAGCGATTTTTCTTGGTTACGAGCTTTCGCAGACGCTGCAGCAGGCGCTGCTCCTCGCCCGTGAGTGGTCCTCTGGAAACGCTTTCGAGGTTGCGGCTAATCCAGTCGACCTTTCTCATGGCGACGATGACCCGGTCTACTCCCTGCTGGAACAAAGAGAACCGCAGCATCAGGTCCGCCAGGATCGGCCGCAAGGTCTCAACGGGCCCGCATCCGCACGCTGACGCTTCCGCGACCATGCTATCCAGTTCCCATCCGCGAAAAAATGGGGACGTCGCCAGTGTTTCCCATCCGGACATCTTGCAAGCTGCGAAGACGGGAGCGGCATCGTCCGTCGTGATGTTGAACGGTCGGATTGCGAATCGAAACGGATTCTTGTTTCGATAATGTTCGATGATCGCCGGATCCTGAATCCAAAGCCCCAGGGACCGGACATAGCCTTGCTTCTGCCAGCTCAGCATCAACTCCTCCTGCTGTTGATTCTTCTCGGGGTGATCCAAGGGCACCATGACTAAGCAGTCGACGTAGGAAGTGCGCAGCTGCTCTAAAATGATGTCGATGTGGCCGGGCCTGTAGTAGCTTGGCTCTCCCACAGAATCGTCCGGCGCGAAATCCGTGAAGAAGTTCCAAGCCAGGATCGTGGCTTCGTCGCGCCTGCCGAGCGAGTGAAGCACCTTTCCGAGGGCGACGCGCTCAGGCTGGTAAGTTGTGTCGAACCATCGAATGCCACGGTTCAGGCACGACTCGACAATCAAGTGCTGCTGCTGCTCTGAAGCGGGCGGGTCGCTGCCGAGCTGGCTGATGAATGTGTGACCTCCTAGAATGAGCGGAATCTCGGTCGGTTGACTCATCTTCGATTCCTGCTGTATTCGGGCTGCTCGCACAATCCCCTCTTCTTCAAGGCTCACCTAACCGCGAAGGCTTTGCGGAGGCACGCATTCATTGTCGCGGCCAACTCAGCCACCGCGCCTTCCTGCAGCATCGACAGGTGATCCCCCGGAACGTCGATGACCTGCACGCCGCCGTGAGCTAGGCGTCCCCAATTCAACGTCCGACCGAAACTCATCAAACTGCGCACGCGTGCCCGAAACACCGTCACTGCGCCCGGATATCCCTTTGGCCGGTACGCCAGGACGGCCCGATTCATCGCTGCGCGCACGCTATCGGTCGCGACCAATGGCGTCCACGCTTGCTGGCGGTGACGACCGCGCACTGTTTCGGCGAGGCGCGCGGACCAACTGGCAAATCTGCGTCGCAAATATGGCCACCGATCCGCGCGCGGCAACGCCCTGACGGCGCCGAGGCGAAATCGCAGCCCTTGCAACCAGGTTCGTGGCTTGCGCATCTGAGCGTCGGCATCGAGCAGGCCCAGAAACGCGACTCGCTCACCGGCAGCGTACAGCTGCTGCGCCATTTCGAATGCGATGAGTCCGCCTGTGGAGTGCCCGGCAAGCGCATAGGGTCCACGCGGCTGCAGAGCGCGGATCTCCTGGACGTAGCGTTTAGCCATCGACTCGATCCGTTCCAGGGGCGTCTCGGGGCCAGCGAGCCCAGGCGCTTGCAACCCGTAAATTGATCGTTCCGCGCCGAGATGCCGCGTCAGTCCCCGATAAAGGATCACATCGCCGGCAATCTGGTGGATCAAGAATAACGGTGGTGCGACACCGCCCGTCACTAATGAGACCAGCGATCCGCGCGGCTCAGCGAGCGTGCCGGCCGAGATTCTCCGTGCGAGAGCTTCGACGGTCGGGGTTTCGAACAAAAGTCCTGGTGGCACACGCTGACCGAACCTCTGCTCGATCACGCCCGCCACACGGACCGCCGAGAGCGACTGACCACCGAGCGCGAAGAAATCGTCGCGCGCCCCGATTGGCCGGGCATCGAGCACCTCTTCCCAAATGGCGACGAGCTGTGTTTCAAGCGCGTCACGCGGCGCGACGTAGACCGCCTGATCGTCCGGCGCATTGGGCATTGCCGCCAGGGCCCGCCGATCGAGCTTTCCACTGGGCGTCATAGGCAACGCAGCAATCGCTCTGAATCGGCCCGGAACCATAGCCGCCGGTAACCGCGCACGTACAAACTCTCGTAGCCCGGCCGCTGACGGCACATCCGGATCGCGCGGCACAAAGTATGCGACTAGATGCCCAGTGCCTCCGTCCGGATCGCTGTACAACACTGCGGCGGAGCGAATGCTCGGATGGTCCAGAAGTGCAGCCTCGACCTCACCCAATTCCACCCGCACGCCGCGGACTTTGACCTGATCGTCGATCCGGCCCAAGAACTCAAGCACGCCGTCGGACCGCATGCGCCCAAGATCGCCCGTGCGAAACCACCGCTCGGACGTCAACCCGATTAAACCTCGTCCAAACCGCTCTTCGGTTAGGGTCGGGCGGTTCAGGTAACCCGACGCAACGCCTGCTCCGCTGACGTATATTTCTCCGGCAACGCCAAACGGCACGAGCTGACGCTGCGCGTCCAGGATATACACCTGTGTGTTTGCGATCGGCCGTCCAATGGGAACGGTCAATTGTTCCGGTTCGTCCGAGCACTGCCAGAACGTGGACGCGATGGTCGTTTCCGTCGTGCCGTAACCGTTGTAGAGCCTCGTCGCAGGAAGGCGCTCGCGCACACGCCGTTGCAGCGCAACCGATAGCGTCTCACCCCCCGTCGTCAGGCGCCGCAGCGACGTACAAGATTCCAGCGCCGGCTCATCGACAATCGAGCGCAACAGCGATGGGACAAAACATGCCGCAGTGATTTGCTGTTCGGCGATCAGCTTGACGAGGTAGCCACTGTCATATTCGAATTGCGGCCGGGCCAGAACCACGCTCGCACCGGCGCAGAGGGGTTCCAAGATCTCCCAAACCGAGTCGTCAAAACTCAACGATGCCTTCTGCAGGCAACGGTCAGTGGGAGCGAGCGGAAAATAACTCTTGCGCCAGACGAGGTAATTCTCGACGCCACCGTGCGTCACCATCACGCCTTTCGGCACCCCTGTTGAACCAGACGTGTACATGACGTAAGCGAGATCGGTAGAAGTTATTCGCTCGCCGACATTGCCCTCGCAGGATGAGTTAGGCCATGCCGCTCGATCCATAATCACAGTACGTGCGGCGGCATGCCGCGGCAGACTGCCGATCAGCCGCTCGATCGTGATCAGAACCACGGGCATCGCGTCGTCGAGCATGATGCCAAGTCGTGCTTGAGGGAAAGCGGGATCGAGTGGCACGTATGCGGCCCCGGACTTCAACACCGCCAGGACCGCAACCAGCATTTCGGGCGAGCGTTCAAGGTGAATGCCAACCAGTGCACCGCGCCTCGCCCCCAGCGCCTGCAGCTCGTGAGCGAGTCGATTGGCACGCCCATTGAGCTCGGCATATGTCATGCGGTCGGTCTCGTCGATCACGGCGACGGCGTCGGGTGCGCGTGCGGCTTGGGCCTCAAACGGCTCGTGACAACCAGCGCCTTGCAACGACCTCGGGCCGTTCGAGCCGATCACAGACCGGCTGCTGCGCCTAGCGTGACGTTGCGCATGCGCATCTTGTCGTTGGTGAGGTCGAGCAGCGTGTGGTTCTCCTCGCCTGCGATCAATGGGATTTCACTGAACTCCGCAACCAGAGCCGGCGCCGACGCGATCCGCTCGAGCCATGTGTCGGCGATGGGCCTGCGCACTTGCGGTACGGCATTTGTGATGCTCATTGCTGCCATTGATCGTATCACGTGACCTCCGAGAGGTACTTGCTGGTGAGCTCGAACCTGACGAGTGCGGCGCCTGATTGTGCACGATTAAGCACTGCATCATTTCGCGGCTACTGTGCGACGGTTGCGGATAAGACATCGGAAGTCTGGAATCGAACACCGGCCGGCAACTTCGACAGGTGGGTGCGAATTTGCTCTCGGTTTGGCGCCCGGCGCCGCCTCTGTCCTCCATGCTGTTCTGCCCCAATCCCGCAGGTAAGGGCTTTGAGCGCTGCGCGCGTGAGCTGTCACGCTAGATCTATGCGTTCGCCCCCGCGGACTTATCTTGGGCAATCTTGCGGCCGCGCCAGAGATTCAAGGCATCTTCGATACGCATCGCCGTCGCCAATCGCTTAAGTTTTCTCAAGTCCAAGGCGCTTAGGTTGAGCTCCAACGACGGTGCCGACATGCGACTGCGAGGTGAGTCGGACAGATACAGCCAGTGCAGAAGCGCCGCTTCCGGCGTCGCGCGCCGATAGTCGATGCCGGCGACCAATCGATCGTCCTCGGCGCCGGCTGCAAGCAGCCGCTCCGGTATGCCACGGAATACGAAAATGCCGGCGCCCGTCTCGACTCGGCCAAGCGACGGCGTCGTATATCGTGGCGAGAGAGGTACCACCGCGGTCACCCAATCGGTAGAGTTGTTCCATACGCCAGCATCGCCAAGCACCGTCTGTAGGGAAATCTCCGCGCCGGACCTGAGCCACACTGCCGCCTCGCAAGGCTTAGCCGGTGGAGCGATCAATTGATTGAGGAATAGTCCACGCACCACACGCTGCAGGCGATTCGCGGCCACGGCTTCCTGTATCCATCGCTCCACGCTTGGTTTGGAAATATCGCGGCGCACGTCTCTTGCCACGCGAACGATCGACGCTGTATCGAGCACGCGCAGTGCACCCGGCTCGGCGAGCGCGAGTTCCAGACGCGTTGTCCAATGAGGAACTCTCTTCAAATCCAGCTTGTCGGCGACACGCTGCATCAGCGCCGCGAGCTTATGGTCCGCGAGTGCCTGCTCGTCGTAGACGTTCACGTAGACTCGCGGCAGCGTCCGGTCCTCGATCTGAACAGGAATCTTGACCACATGGTTCGGATCCGGCGCCCGGCGACCTGATACCTCTACGGTGAGATGCAGCTGCTCTCCTGTGCTCGTCTGAGCGGAGAGCTTCCAGCGCGCGACCGTGTCGGTCGATTTGGACTCGGAAATCGAGCTATCGACCAGACCGCTTCCCTGAACAGCGCGCTCGATCGCGGTGCGCACGCTCGTTTGCAGACTCGCCAACGAGCTGTGTGGATCGTAGTCGAAATCCAAGTCCATGCTGCAGCGTGCGCTCTCGGTCAGCACGCGCATGGCCGCGCCGCCCTTCAGCACCAAGTCTGGGCTTTCGGAACCGCGAAACAGATAAGTCAGCAGTCGCTGCTGCAATGCGTCTCGAGCTTGGGACAGGGTGGCCATGGCAGCTGACTATTAAGTGTATTGCTATCATTATATGATGCTTATAACCTTAATAAAGAGACTGCAAATTGACCTTGGTCGCCAGCGCGAAGCCCGTAAGCCTTGTCGCTATTCTCGTGCATTCCCGGCCGGCGTTTACCATCCCGGTCAGCTTTGGAGCGCTGGGTAATACATCGCTTCCACCGTCCCGCTTACGTCCGATCGATCGGGGCTCATTCCCAGCGCTGCTGCAATGCAGCGCCGTTCGCCAGGCGCGCTGCAACTATCGAATTAATAATAAGTCTTCGCCCTTACCTCATTTAGGAGTAGAACTGATTCTCATTTCTATTGTCTGGAGAAACCATCAGGATTACATTCGCCTCTGAGGTTAAAGATCCTTCAGTGATAGGGGATACCGGCGATTGGTCATCGACCGGGCGCCCTTAGCCTCTGAAGCCATTCAAGGCCCGTTCAAGGAGATTGCTTATGAATACGACCATCAAACGGCTGACGATACTGGCGGCAGTTTTCGCGCCGTTTTTCATGACCGGCGCTGCCCTGCTTGTCCTTCCCCACCCTTGGGAGACTTTACGCAGTATCCAGGGTCAGGACTGGATCTGGCTCATCCTGCTCGGGGGCATGATGCTGGGCATGTACTACTTTGCTGGGGTGTACTTCGAGGACGAGGAAAAGTTTACCGAGGAGTTCCTGCGCCTGGATGCTGATCACGATGGCTTCATCAGCCGGGAGGACGCCAAGGTTCTGCCGGAGCTGAGCCGTAATTTCGACAAGTACGACAGGGACCATGACGGGCGGCTGTGCCACACCGATTTCGAGTTGTTCGAGAAGGCCCAGCTTGCCCAATAGGCATTAGGCATCCGGGCGAACTGAATGGCTCGACTGCCGCGCGACAATTTCGCGCGGCAGACGTCGCTGGAGTAGGCCGGCAGCGTGCTGATCGCGATGCCGGTCGATGGGCTCTAGCCCAGTCTTGCTGCTATCTCTGTCCACAGGGCCGAGTAGATGCGCCCGAACTCACTCCCGGGCGCATACGCCGGCAGTGGCGCACGGCGCAGAGTCATGCGCTCGATCTCACTTGAATACGGCACTTCGGTGGCCAGAATATCTGGAAATTGCTCGCGCAGGCTCGCAATCACCTCGTGGTGCAGCGACTTGCGTCGGTCCACCATCGAGAAGAACGGCAGCAACGCCAAGTCGGTCCATTGGTTCGCGACGATGAAGTCCCGCAGCTGCGTCAGCATGCGCACCGACAACGGCGTTGGCAGCAGTGGCACCACGACCGCATCGGCCGCGTGAAGTACGTTCTCGGAGAGCAGGGAAATACCGGGAGGACAGTCGAGGAACAGGGTTGAATACACATCGCGCAGCGATCGACTCATTTTTAGAAGGCGTTCGGCCGGACGCTTGCGCTCGCTCAGATGCACGTCGAAATTTCGATACGAGAAATCCGACGGCAGGACATCCAATTCCTCATAGCCGCTCGGCACCGCAAGCTCAGGCAGTTCGCGCTTGCCGCTGACCAGTTTTTTGGCCGACGCGTGCTGGTCCGCTTCGGCACGCAACACATAGCTGGCGGCTCCTTGCGGATCCAGGTCCCACAAAAGCGTCTTTCGCCCCGCGGCCGCACACAGAAACGCCAGGTTGACGGCGGTCGTCGTCTTGCCAACCCCACCTTTGATGTTCGTGACGGCGACAATCTTCATACTACCGCGGCCATATTGGCACACCGTCGGCTACTTCACCAAGTTACCAGGTGATTGATAGGGTATCGTAGCCTCGTCGACGCCCTAGCGTTGTCTCCCCAAGCACAAGGATATGCGTGAGCAGCAGCCAGATGATTGCCCGGATTGCTTGAGGGTCCCGGATTGAACAGCGCTGCTCCGCCTTCGAGCGGGCTGCGCCATAGCCTCAAGCAGCGGCACATGACGATGATCGCGCTCGGCGGCGTCATCGGCGCGGGTCTGTTCGTTGGCAGCGGTGTGGTCATCAAAGCCGCCGGACCTGCCGCTGTCGTTTCTTTCGTGATCACGGGAATGCTGGTATTGCTGGTCATGCGCATGCTCGGCGAAATGGCCGCTGCGCTGCCGGCGGTCGGCTCGTTTTACGAATACGCCCGCCTGGCTTGGAGCGACCGACCACAGGTCGGCGAACTTGCCGGCTTCTTAACGGGCTGGATGTACTGGTACTTCTGGGTCATCGTCGTGGCAATGGAGGCGGTCGCCGGCGCGGGACTGATTCGGCTCTGGTTACCCAACGAGCCGACGTGGAGCATCAGTTTGGCGTTGCTGCTGTTGCTGACCCTGACCAATCTGGTCTCGGTGAAGTCATTTGGCGAATTCGAGTTCTGGCTCGCCTCGATCAAGGTCGCGGCGATCGTCGTCTTCTTGATGCTCGCGGGCGCCTACGTACTGGGGCTGTGGCCAGGCGTTGCGGCCAGCGTTGCCAACCTCACGGCTCACGGCGGCTTCGCTCCGAACGGCATACTCCCCATCATGACCGGTGCCGTCGCGGCCACGGGCTTCTACTTTGGAGCCGAGCTGGTCACGATCGCGGCGGCGGAGGCGGCCGAGCCCGCGAAGGCCATTGCCAAGACGACAAACTCGGTCATCACGCGCGTGCTGTTCTTCTACGTGGGTTCGATCCTGCTGGTCGAGTGCCTGGTGCCTTGGAATTCGGCCGCAATCAACACGCCCTATGTCAGCGCCCTCAGTGCGATGGGCATACCCGCCGCGGCGCAGATCATGAACGCGGTGGTGCTCACAGCGGTACTGTCAGCGCTGAATTCGGGCTTGTATGCGTCGTCGCGCATGCTATTCGCTCTGACCGCACGCGGCGATGCGCCGGAAAGTCTCGCCAGGCTCAGCCGCAATGGCGTGCCGTCCCGCGCCATTCTGCTCGGAACGCTGTTCGGCTACGCCGCAGTGGTCATGTCGTACGTCTCGCCGGACACGGTGTTCGCTTTTCTGGTTAATTCGTACGGAACGGTGGCGATATTCGTCTACTTGTTAATCGCCATTTCGCAACTGCGCCTGCGCGCACGATTGGAACAGGAGGATCCGGCGCGGCTGCGAATACGCATGTGGGCGTATCCCTACCTGACCTATCTGGCGATCACTGGCATGCTCGGCATCGTGCTGGCGATGGCCCTGATCCCCGAGCAGCGAACGCCGTTGATTTTCGGCGCCGTCAGTCTCGGCATCCTGCTGCTGGGTTTCGGCGCACGCGTTCGCTTCGGCAGCAGGCCGAGTATTGCGGCCTTGGCGATGGAACCCCATCAATACGAAGAGTTATAGACGAGGTAGTGGCAGTGATGGCCGCGGGCGGGCGCGCCTAAGCGCATGGCTGTGCAGCACTGTCTGCCCGCGGCTAGTAGGGGCGATCCCCGTTGACGGTTGCGCGGTGCATGATGCGCCGCTCCGGCAGATAGTCCGCGACGGCGTAGTGCTGCGTGATGCGGTTATCCCAGAACGCGACGTCGTCCACGCTCCAATGCCAGCGCAGCGTGAACTCGGGCTGCGCCGAATGCGCAAACAGGAAGGCCAGCAGCACATCGCTCTCGCGCGCACTGAGTTCGTGGATGCGGGTGGTGAATCCTTCGTTGACGAACAGGGCTTTGCGCCCGGAGACCGGATGTGTACGCACGACTGGATGCGTCACCGGTGGATGTTTCGCCACCGCTTGGTCATAACGCTCCTTAAAGGCCGGATCCGCGCCCCAGCGGCCAGCTGGGAACGACTTGACCACCGAATGTTCGGCCGTCAAGCCCTGCAGCTGCCGCTGCAGCGGCCCGGACAGGGCTTCATAGGCGGCCAGGTTGCTCGACCATAGGGTGTCGCCGCCGACGCTCGGTAATTGCTTGGCGGCCAGGATGCCGGCCAGCGGCGGTGTCGCACTGAAGGTAACGTCGGTGTGCCAGTTGTCGTTGTCGGGCAGAAAACCCGCGTGCGTGTCGATCACCATGATCTCCGGCAGCTCAGGCAGCACCGGATAGATCGGATGAATGTGCAGCTCGCCGAAGCGTTTCGCAAACCGGCACTGCTGCTGAGGAGTGAGCGGCTGGCGGTGGAAGAACAGGATCTGATGTTCGACCAGCAGTTCACCGAGGCGGTCGATGGACTGCTGCGGCAGTTCATCGGCGAGCTTGATGCCATCGACAATGGCACCCAGGGCTGGAGTCATGCGGGCAATCGTAATGGTCATGGAGATCGCTTGCTTCGGGTGTAATGGGTCGCAGCGTATAGTGTGAAAAGTGAGGTTGTACAGGCGACTACGCCGATGCCTGGGTGGACGAAGCTGGGTAATAGAGCATAGCGTATAAATAATTCGTCAGCAGATTCGTGAATGTCGTGGAACGGACCGACTTTGACGTCGGGCGTTGAACCCCGCAGATTCGCCTCGGAGCAGGCGCAACTGTTTGTAGAACATCTCCTCCATCGGACTGGCCGTGCATTCGAAGCCGGTCGTCCCCTGCAAGCTGCTCTGATTTCCGCGCAGGCACTGGGCTCGCCCCACACGGGGTCGGTTAGCGCGAAGCTCAATCCGAACGAGACGCCCACCGCCAGCAGCATGTCATGCCGTATCGAATGCATCAGGGCTTTCCCGGAAAGCAGCAGGCACCGACAAGGAGATTACACTATGCAGACGCCGGATCGTTCGTATTGTTAAGTCGCCGCTGCGAGTGGAGTAAACTATATGAGCTGATGCGTCCACGAACAGGCGTGTCAGCATCCAACAGGTCGATGCCGTTCGTCGATCGACATACCCACAAGAATTTCAGCACAAGGAATCGCGATGACAACCGTGTTTGTGTTTCACGAAGTGAAAAACGGGGATCACTGGGCCAAAGCCTGGAGCAAGGGCAAGGGAAGCCGGCACGAGATGTTCGGCAAGCTCGGAATCAAGTGTCAGACCTTTCGTGATCGGCAAAATCCCAATTTGACCGGAGTGTTGGCGCAGATACCCGACATGGCCAAATTTCAAGCATTCATTGCTTCCGCCGAGGGACAGCGAGCGATGGCAGAGGACGGTCTGAAGGTCGACACCATGCGCGTCTTGATCGAGTGGGTGTCTTGAGATTACAGATTGCACGAAGCAATCAGCTCGCCGGCAGGTGGACCTGGCTATGGCACGGGATTCCAAGTACGACATCCTCTTCGAAAGCGTAAAGATCGGTCCGAAGACCGCGCGCAATCGCTTTTTCCAGACCGCTCATTGTGCCGGCCCGGGCTCCGAGCGGCCTGGCGCGCAGGCGGCGCTGCGCGGCACAAAGGCCGAAGGGGGTTGGGGTGTGGTGTTCACCGAGTACTGCTCCATTCATCCCGAGGCCGACGAGTATCCCTACACCTCGGCGCGCATCTGGGATGAAGGCGACGTGCGCAATCTCAGACACATGTGCGAGCTGGCGCATCAGCACAAGAGTCTTGCCGGCATTCAACTTTGGTACAGCGGCGGTCATGCGCCCTGCCTCGAATCACGCGAGATCGGTCGCTCGCCGTCTCAATTTCAGTCCAACATGTTCGCGACCCGGACGGTCTACGGCTATGAGATGGATCAAGCCGACATCGCGGCCGTCATCAAAATGTATGTGCAGGCGGGAAAGCGCGCGGAACAAGCCGGATTCGACCTGCTCGAGGTTTCCGCGGGCGACGACACCGTACCCATCCAGTTTCTGGAGCCGCGTTACAACAAGCGCACCGACCATTACGGCGGCTCATTCGAGAATCGCTCACGCTTCTACCTCGAGGTACTGACGGCGCTCAAACGTGCGCTCGGTGATCGCTGCGCGATAACGACGCGCTTCGAGATGGACACGCTGCATGGACCCGACGGCGTCGAAGCCGGTGGCGATGGTCTGCGACTGCTCGAGCTGCTGCGCCGCGAAGGCGTGGTCGACCTCGTGGCGTTGAAGATCGGCGATTATGCGGAGTGGGGTGAAGATGCGGGTGCATCGCGCTTTCGTCGTTCGGGATGGGTGACTCCATTCATCCGACAAGGCAAGGCGATCCTGGGAGCGGATATTCAGGTCGTCGGCAACGGGCGATTGACCAGTCCGGATGACATGCTCGCTCTGATCCGCTCCAACACCGTCGATTTCATCGGCGCGGCGAGGCCTTCGATTGCCGATCCTTTTCTGCCTGCAAAGATCGAGACTGGACGCTTCGAAGACATCAGAGAATGCATTGGCTGCAATATCTGCGTGTCGAAGTTCAATCAAGTCGGCCAGATCATGTGCACCCAGAATCAGACCGTGGGTGAGGAATACCGGCGCGGCTGGCATCCCGAAAAGTTCCCGAAGACTGCGCAGCCGTGCTCAGTGCTCATCGTCGGCGCGGGTCCGGCCGGGATGGAGTGCGCACGCGTCCTGGGCGAGCGAGGCTATGTCGTACATCTGCGCGATGCTGACAGCGAACTCGGGGGGCATTGGAAATGGGTTGCAAGGCTGCCGCGCCTGAGTGAATGGGGACGCGTCACAACATACCGGCAGATTCAACTCGGCAAACTCAAAAACGTCGAGGTGCATTTGGGCGTCGCACCGATGAGCGCCGAGGACGTGCTGCGCTATGGTGCCGACCGAGTCGTCATTGCGACCGGCTCGCACTGGAGAGGCGATGGCATGGGCCCCGGTACCGAACCCATTCCCGGTGCAGATGCGGCTCAGCCCTACTGCCTGACCCCGGAACAGCTCATGTCTGGAAAACCGGTCCCCGGTAAGCGCGTGCTTGTGCTTGACGCCGAGGGCCACTTTATCGGCATCTCGCTCGCCGAAATGCTGGCCGACGCGGGCAAGGAGGTGACGTACGTGTGTGACGCCTCGGAGGTTGCCGAGTACGGAGTGTTTACGCTCGAAGCCCCGAACAACAAGAGAATGCTGTTCCAGAAGGGGATCAAGACGTATCGCAATCACTGGTTGGCTGAAATCCGGCCAGGCACCGTCACGATGAGCTACCTCTTCAAGTACGGGCCGGAGCTTTTGGCTCCGAGTAACGGTCAGGTCCCGCGGCGCGACAACGGCGGTGATTTCGACTTGGACATCGACGCGGTCATTTTGGTCACCTCGCGCACCTCCGATGATGCGCTGTATCGTGAGCTCAGGGCGCGGCGGGCCGAATGGGCGGCGAATGACCTGCAGGACGTGTTTCGCATTGGCGACTGTAAGGCGCCGATGCAGGTTGGGCAGGCGATGTGGGAAGGCCACCGCCTGGCACGCGAGTTTGACAGTCCGCATCCGGCATATCCGCTGCCGTGGATTCGCGAGCGCCAGCTGTGGGGCGCCGAAACGGCACCCAGGTTGGGAGATGCTCGGGCCACGGTCGAAATCGATTGATCGGTGCGCCGGGGTCTACTGCGCTACGATCCTGATGAGGCCGCCATGATAGGGGTGCTGCATGAATTCCTCCGCAATGGCGTTACGCCTTCGGACAGGCGTCGCTGCGATTGCCGGACGCGGCCGCGGCGCCTTGAGCGGCTGATCCGCTCTTCAGCCTCGCACGCACAGAATCCCTGCTCATGGGGTCAGGGGCCTGCACGGGCCGGCCGGCTGCGCATCATCGGGACACCGCGAACAAAGCCGTCATGGTCACCACGCCTGCGCGCTCATCGCCCGCGTGTCTGAGGTACTCCCCGATTCCGAAAGCCGCCTCGGTGGTGCGCAGCAACGAATAATGGTTGTACCGTGTGGCATCGACGAGTTTGCGCGGACCGTGGTTGGTGATCACGATGGTCGGAATGTGGCCGCCGCCGAAATTGGCTGCGCTTTCGGCTCTAAATCCGCAGCAGCCCTGATGCGCCGCGTGGCGCTCGTCTTGGTCGTTTTCATCGAACGTGATCACGATAGCCGTGTGCTCGGGCGCGGACCATACGGCCGAATCCATGATCCGTTGCACCAGATCGGCGATGACGCGATCGCCGCGCTCGATCAGTCCGACGCTATTGGAGTCGCGGCAATTCTCAGGAGTGCTTGGGCCCGGCTCGCACCCGTGCATGTCGTCGCACTGATTCGGCACGATGTGCGCGTAATTCGGCAGCTGCCCCGCGGCCAGATCGCGATACAGCTGCTCGAAGTCCACGAGCCTGGCGGCGCGCTCCGGATCCTGCTGGATGCGTTGAAAATTCAGAAAACCATTGTGCTTCACGGCGTACAGCTCGGCAGGCAGACCCGTGACTGGCCGATCGCGCGCAGGCCAGCGGACCGCGAGCGATCCCGGAGCAGGCAGGCTCTGCATGTAGGCCTTCCAGCTCAAGCCTTTGTCCTGCAGTTGGTCCATAAGGCTGCGCGCGGTCACCGTGTGATCCTTGTAGCCGGCCTGGGCGGAATTCGGACAGTACGGGTCGCGCTCACCCGGTTTGCAGTAGAACGCATCGTCATCGTGGATCCCGAAGGTATCGCCGCCAAGCATCGCCACGTAATTGCCCTCGCTCGGATGCACCTCGGCATAGAACTCGGATGCGTAGCCGTACTCTCGGGACAGGCGATTGATGTTCGGTGCGCGAGTGCCCGGGCCGATGATCTGAGCGAAGCTCTTGTTCTCGGCGATGATCACCAGTATGTGCGCGTAACGCGGCATCTCGAGGTCGGCCGGGCGCACCTGCGCGCCTCGCGCCGCGAGCGGCGCCGCGGCGAGGGCCGCGACCGACAGCGGCCCGCACCAGCGGCGGCCAAAATCGACTACTGCGTTCACGGTCGTCTCGGAGGATCGCTCGACGGCCGCACGGCCGCGTCGATGCTAGATGCCGGCCACGATGCGCAGATCGCGCACCGCGCCACCGGCCAGCGCCGCCAAGGCGGCACGATAGCCCGCGCTGTCATGGGTCGCGATCGCCTGCTCGACCGAGGCGAACTCGATCAGCACGGTGCGCTCGCGCAGGCCGGCCTCGTAAGCCTGCGCCGCGGTTCCGCGTGCCAGAAATTTCCCCCCGCCGGCCTCGATGGCCGGCGCAGCAAGCTTGGCGTAGGCGCTGAGCTTGTCGGGGTGCGTAATCTCTCGATAGCAGGCAATCCAGTATCCCTTCGGCATATGCGTTCGCCCCTGCGGCAACTGATGACGGCAGCTCAAGTCTAGCGCAGCGCGCGCACCGCAGTGGCGCGCGGGGATGGCTGCGCCCGTGGGCAGCCGGTGCGATAAGATCGTGGCCATGAGCACTGACCTCGCCGACGTTTGGCCCGAGCTGTCCTACGCAGCGTGGAGCGATACGCGCTCCACCCTGCACCTGTGGACGCAGATCGTCGGCAAGATCCGCCTTGCGCAAACCCCGTGGCTCAATCACAGCTGGCACGTCGCGCTGTATCTGACAGCCAGAGGCTTCACGACCTCGCCCATTCCATTTGCGCCTCACGCGGTTGAACTGCAGTTCGATTTCATTGACCACACGCTGCTGATCAGCGTCAGCGATGGCCGCAGCCGGCGGATCGCTTTGAGGCCGCAGACCGTCGCCGACTTCTACGCCGCGGTCATCGGATCACTGGCGGAACTCGGCTTCGCCGTCGCCATCAACGAGTATCCGTGCGAGATCGCGGGTGCAGTCCCCTTCAGCCAGGATCGCGTGCATTGCGCCTACGACGCCGCCTACGCGCAGCGCTTTTGGCGCATCCTGCTCCAGAGCGACCGCGTACTGAAGCACTTCAGAACCGGCTTCATCGGCAAGAGCAGCCCGGTACATTTCTTTTGGGGCAGCTTCGATCTGGCGGTCACGCGCTTCTCGGGTCGCCGCGCTCCGCCCTTTGCGGGGAAAGTCCCCGGACTCAGCGGTGGGGTGATGCGTGAGGCGTATTCGCACGAGGTCAGCAGCGCCGGTTTCTGGCCGGGGGGCAACGGCATTGACTATGCCGCTTTCTACTCCTACGCCTATCCACAACCGCCGCTATTCAAGGAATCGCCGATCCGGCCGGCGGCGGGTTTTTTCAGCGAAACGCTCAGTGAGTTCTTGCTGCCGTATGAGGCGGTTCGCTCGGCGGCCGATCCGGACGCGACGCTGCTGGCGTTCCTCGAAAGCACATATGAGGCGGCGGCCCGCAGCGCACACTGGGATCGCGCCGCGCTCGAATGCCCGCGCGGCGCACCGCGAGTGCCGCGCCAACCGCCATAGCCCGAACCGTGCCGAGGCTCGCCGGCTGTGAAGTGCGGCAAGCCAGATCACAGCCGCTTATGTGGTAACCTGCACTTGGCCCTGCCCGGGCCCGCAAGGTCCCCGGACCTTGTTGCAATGCGCGTGCACCAATAGCGGTGTGAAGGTCCAGGAGGGATCGAGTCGCGCACTACTCCAGTGCAAGCACGCCATTAGCGCACGAGGTTCCGACAATCGCCATGCTTTCGCGATGCTGCCTACTGCTTTTGATTGTCCTGATGGCCGCACGGGTGCAGGCCGAACCGGCGCCGTTCGATCTGGCCGGCCCCAATCTGGAGGTCAAAGTCACGCGGGGCAGCTCGACGCTGCCGGTCGCACAGGTGCCCAATCTCGCCGTCGGCGACCGTGTTTGGGTCAAGGCCGATCTGCCGCCGACACAGTCAGCGCATTACCTCATGGTGATCGCTTTTCTGAGCGGATCGACCAATCCGCCGCCCTCCGACTGGTTCTTTCTCTGTGAGACGTGGACTCGCCCCTGCGCGCAACAGGGTCTCACCCTCACGGTCCCGCAGAACGCACAGCAGGTGCTGCTGTTTCTGGCGCCGGAGACGCGCGGCGATTTCCACACGCTGATGGATGCCGTTCGTGGCCGGCCGGGCGCCTTCGTGCGCACCTCGCAGGACCTGAATCAGGCTGCACTGGACCGCTCGCGCTTGCTGAGTTATCTAACCGCGATTCGCTCGCTGGCCGATGCCGATCCCGCGAAGCTCAGCGCCGTCGCACCGCTGCTCGCCCGCAGTCTGGCGATCCGGGTGGACGAAAAATGCCTGGATCGACTGCCCGCGCTGCAGGCGCCCTGTCTCATGAAGGGACAGGAGTCGCTGATTCTCAATGATGGGCACAGCACCTCGATCGTCGAGGCATTGACCACGGGTCCCGCAAGCGATCTGGCCATGGAAGCAAGCTTCACACCGCAGTTGAGCTACGGCTACTACAGTCCCTATATCGCCTCGGTGCTGGACATCGCTCGCATTTTTGACTCCTTTCGCACTGCGCAATATCAATACATTCCGGCGCTGGCATCGCAGCAGCAGGATCAGCTGGCGTTGACGCTCAACACGCCCCCGTCGTTCCACAATCCCAAATCGGTGCTGGTGACGGCGTTGCCAGCGGTGGAGCAAGCGCAATTACCGCCGCTGCACGCGGTGGACCCCAAGGAGATTTTCTGCGCGCGCGCGAGCACGCTGGTCTTACCGGTGGAGGGGGCACCCCTGGTGTTCTCCACGGGCTATGCGCATGACCTGCGGCTGACCTTGACCGCGAAAGATGGCAAGACCGTCGATTTACCCGCCAGAGCCGATGCGGCCCAGGGTGGATTCGTGGTCGACACCACAGAACTGGGCGGCGTGAATCTGGGCGACAGCATCCGCGGCGCGCTGCACGGCTATTGGGGCTTCGACCTTTATACGGGTCCGAGCTTTCAACTCGTGAACGCCAGGGCCCAGACCCTGGCGCTGGCTGCCAAAGACCAGGGAGCGCTGATTGTCGGCCGTGAGGACACGGTGCATCTGCAGGCCGACAGCGTCAGCTGCATCGACGGCATCATGTTGAGGGACCCGGCCGGCAAACAATTGAAGGCGGAATGGAAACCCGTGACGCCGAATGAAGTGGAGCTCAAGCTGCCGCTGCAGGAGGCCCAGCCCGGCCCCGTGACGTTGTTGGTGACGCAATTCGGCGCCCGAGAGCCACTGCCGGTGTCGCTGCGCGCCTTCGCCTATGCCGCACACCTCGATGGCTTCACGATTCACGCTGGCGATGCCCAGGGGGTTCTGCAGGGCAGCCGTCTGGATGAGGTCGCGGGTCTGTCGATACAGGGCATTGAATTCGCACCGCAGAAGTTGTCGAGCACCAAGACGGGCGATGAGCTGACGATGCAGGCTCAGGACGCGCAGGCCGCCGCGGCGCTGGCGCCGCACGACAATGCCATGGCCCAGGTCACTCTCAAGGATGGACGTGTGATCGAGCTGGCGGTGTTGGTGACTGCACCGCGCCCGAGTGTGAAGCTGATCGGCAGAAGCGTGCAGCCCTCGGCCTCGAGCAGCCAGAGCAACATCGCACTGGTTGACCAGGACGAGCTGCCGCAGGACGCCACGCTCATATTTTCAATGCGGTCACAGACGCCATCGAGCTTCACGCGCGAGGAGAGCATCGAAGTGGCGACCGCGGATGAAGCGTTCTCGACCAGTCTTAGCCTCACCAACGGCGGCATCACGCTGCAAAACGCGGCCGTGGCCGTGGCAGCGCTCAATCCATCCAAGGCCTTTGGTGCCTCGGCCGCCGGTCCGCTGCAATTCCGCGTGGTGGCCAGTGGCATCGCGGGCGACTGGCAGCCGCTCGCAACGCTGGTGCGGCTGCCGCTGCTGAAGGATCTGAAATGTCCAGCCACACCGGAGCTCGCCTGCAAACTCTCCGGCGTCAATTTGTTCCTGCTCGATTCCGTAGCCAGTGATCCGACGTTCGAGCATGCGGTGCGCGTGCCCGATGGATTTCCGGGATCCGCTCTGCCCGTACCGCATCCGAGTGTCGGGCAGCTTTACGTCAAGCTGCGCGACGACCCCTCGATCGTCAATACCGCTGCCCTGGACGCGCAGCAGTTGCCAGCGTCGGCGGAGGAATCGGCGCGCGCTCCGGCCCGCCATGCCGCGGCGCATGCCGCCGAGCCGACGCCGGCCGGCGCCGCCGATACGCCGCCCGCACAGGAGCCGGCGCCAGCAGCGCCAGCACCGCCACCGGTGCCGTCGGCGCAGTCGGCTGCATCGGCGCCGTCCTCCAATCTCTGACAACGCGGCGCGAGCGCGCCTGCCCGAGCGCGCATCAGCGCCAGCCAGCGCGGCGGGTGGGCGGCCTCAGGTTCCGCAGAACGTTTGCAGCACCCGCTCGGCCGGCAGCGGCGGGTCGGCGTAGTGCGCGAAGCGCGGCTGATCCTCGTAGGGATGCGCCAGCACCGCGAGCAATTGCTCGAACACCGAGAAATCCCCACGCTCAACCGCTGCAGAAATGGCGTGCTCGACCCGATGGTTGCGTGGAATGAAGGCGGGGTTTACGGCTCGCATGAGCTGGGCAGGGCGCTGCGGCGCGCCCGCTTCGCGTTGCAGGCGCACGCGCCATGTCGCGGCCCAGGTATCGAATGCGGATGGATTCGTGAACAGAGCCCGTACGGCCTCATCGGCCCGCTCACTCTGCGCGGCATCCGCCAGACGTCGAAACGTCAACGCGAAATCCGCCTGACCCGCGTGCATGACATCGAGCAGCGCCTGCACGAGCTCGAGATCGCCGTCCTCGGCGCTCGAGAGACCGAGCTTGCGGCACATGCCCTCGAGCCAGCAGTGCGCGTAACGCGCAGCGAACGAGCCGACCACCTCTGTGGCCAGCTCGACCGCCCGCGCGGGCTGCGGATCGATCAGGCTCAGCAGCGTCTCGGCGAGTCGCGCCAGATTCCATTGCGCGATGCGCGGCTGGTTGGCGTAGGCGTAACGGCCGTGGCTATCGATCGAGCTGAAGACCGTCGCAGGATCGTATGTATCCATGAAGGCGCAGGGTCCGAAATCGATGGTCTCGCCCGACAGCGCCATGTTGTCCGTGTTCATGACACCGTGGATGAAGCCGAGCTGCATCCAGCGGGCAATCAGCAGTGCTTGCCGCTGCGCGACTGCTTGCAGCAGAGTCAAATAGGGTTGCCCGCTCGATCTGACCTCAGGGTAGTGGCGATCAATCACGTAATCGGCCAGCTGCCCGATGGCCGCGTGCTGCCCCCGCGCCGCAAAATATTCGAACGTCCCGACACGCACGTGGCTGGCCGCCACGCGTGTTAGAACGGCACCGGGTAGCGGCTGCTCTCGCTGCACCCACTCTCCGGTCAAGACCGCCGCCAATGCGCGCGTGGTTGGAACCCCCAAAGCATGCATGGCTTCGCTGATCAGATACTCTCGCAGCACCGGACCGAGCGCCGCTCGGCCATCGCCATTGCGGGAAAACGGCGTCCGCCCCGAACCTTTGAGCTGGATGTCGAGGCGCGCCCCCGTGATGGGATGGCTCACTTCGCCCAGCAGGATCGCGCGTCCATCGCCCAGTTGCGGCACGAAATAGCCGAACTGGTGTCCGGCGTAGGCCATCGCGATCGGCTCAGCACCCTGCGGCAGGCGGTTGCCCGCAAATATCGCCGCCAGCGACTCGGCGTCGAGGGCAGACAGATCCAAGCCGAGTTCCGTAGCCAGAGCCTGATTGAAGCGGATCAGATGTGGCCGCACGACCGGTGTCGGATCGAGCCGCGCATAGAAGTGATCGGGCAGCCGCGTGTAGCTGCTCGGCCTTAAGGGCTCAGCCGACGTGCGCGCGATCGCCATGGACGGCAGGTGCTTGGGCGAGGCTGTGCATTGGCATCGCCGGCCATTCTATTGCAATCCGACTGCAACCGGCGCCGAGCACCTCGGCATGCGATACTCGGCCGCCAACAGGGGATAACAATGAAAAAGACGCTCGGGAGCTACCTCATAGAGTCGCTCCAGACCCGTGGGGTGCGACAGATCTTCGGCATTCCGGGCGTGCACAACCTCGAGCTGTATCGCGGCCTCACCACCTCCGGCATCCGCCATGTGACCGCTCGCCACGAGCAAGGGCTCGGCTTCATGGCCGACGGCTATGCCCGCACCACCGGCGAACCGGGCGTGTGCTTCACGATTACCGGTCCCGGCGTCACGAACATCCTCACTGCGATGGCGCAGGCCTACGGCGACTCAATTCCGATGATCGTCGTCTCGAGCCAGAACAGGCGAGCGGAGATCGGCACCGGTCGCGGCTTTCTGCACGAGTTGCCCGACCAGCTGGGACTGGCCGCGATGGTCAGCGCCAGTGCCGAGCGCGTCGAGACACCGGCCGCATTGCCAGAGGCACTCGCGCGAGCCTTTGCCGCGGCGACGGCCCATCGGCCGAGACCTGCCTATATCGAGATTCCGCGTGATGTGCTGGCCGCCGACGCCACTGCATTGCCGCGACCGGCCGGCGCCTCGCGACCAGTGCCGCGGCCAGCGGCGCCGGAGCTCATCGCCGAGGCTGCGCAGCGGCTCAGTCGCGCCCATGCGCCCGTGATTCTGGCCGGCGGCGGCGCACGCTGCGCCGCACCCGAAATCCAGCGTCTTGCCGAGACGCTCGATGCGCCGGTCGTCATGACCGTCAATGCGCGCGGTCTACTGCCGCCGCAGCATCCGCTGGCGCTATCCATGAGCGCTTCGCTCTCTGCGGTGCGCGCGCTGATCGCTGCGGCTGACACGGTGCTGGCGGTCGGCACCGAGCTGGGGATGACCGACTACGACATGTATTGCGAGGGCAATTTTCCAGCGCTGCAGCAGCTGATCCGAATCGACGTCGAAGCCCCACAGCTCGAGCGCAACGCCCATCCATCGCTCGCGCTGCTCGGACATGCACGGGAAAGCGTGCGCGCTATTCTCGCCGCCGGCCTGGCGGCGGCGCCGCAGCCACGCGGCGCCGCCGCAGCGCACCGCGCGCGCAGCGAAGCGTATGAGGGATTGAGCGCACCGATGCGGCGTGAGATCGCGTTTCTGAATGTCATACGCGATACCGTGCCCCATGCCATCCTGGTCGGCGATTCGACGCAGCCGGTGTACGCCGGCAACCTGGGCTTTGCGGCGGCTACTCCGGGCTCCTGGTTCAACAGCGCCACCGGCTACGGCACGCTCGGCTATGCCCTGCCCGCCTCGAGCGGCGCGGGGCTCGGTGCCCCCGAACGACCGGTGATCTGCCTGATCGGCGATGGCGGCCTGCAGTTCTCGCTCGGCGAGCTCGCAATACCGCGGGACGTCGGTGCCTGGACGGCGATCGTGATTTGGAACAACCATGGCTATGGCGAGATAAAAACCTCGATGATCGCCCTCGACATCGAACCCGAGGGCGTCGATGTCAGGCCACCGCAGTTTGCGGATCTCGCTCGCGCCTACGGCTACGAGCATCGACTCATCGACGGACTCGAATCGCTGGAACGTGCGCTGCGCGAGTTCGCCTCGCGCCGTCAGGTGGTGATGCTCGAAGTGCGCGCCGAGGCCTTCGAATAGCCCCTGCACTCCCTCGGGCTCGCGACCCCTAGTGCGATTCGGGCACGCCGAGGAGCCGATCCCAGCGCAGCGGTTCGATCCGCGGCAGGATCCATATCCAGCCCACGAGCCCGAGCACATTGATGAGCGCGGCAAGCGCGAACGCGCTCGTGAAGCTGCCCGTAGCATCCACCAGGATACCGGTGAGCTGAGGCGCGAGAATTCCAGCGACATTGCCGCACGTATTTTGCACACCGACCCAACGGCCCGCGGCGGTCGGACCCGCCAGGATCTGCGGAATCGCGAACACACCGGGCGAGGAAAGACCGACCACGACCTGGTAGGCGAACAGACACGCCACGCAGCCTTGCAACGGCAGCAGTACCATGCCGGCCATCGCCGCGATCGAAGCGACGTGATTGAGCGCCATCGTCGACTTGTAGATGACGCTCGCCGAGCGGCCAGTGCGTATCCAGGCGTCGGTCGCCCAGCCGCTGAACAGTCCGGCAAACGCATTGATCAGGTAGGCGAAACCGGCCACATTGGCCATCGACTGCATCGAGAAGCCGCGCACCTTGACCAGGTACAGCGGCAACCATGCGAGGATGAAGTAGTAATTGTAGTTCGAGGAGAAATGACCGAGCGCAGCGCCCCAGAGGCCGCGCTTGCGCAGAATCTGCACGAACGTCGGTCCTGCAGGCGCTTGCTCGCGGGTGCGCAGCGCGGGTTCGGCAACGCGTACCCGACTCCAGGGCCAGAGCCAGAGCAGCGACAAGGCGCCGAACAGTACGAACACCGGCCGCCAGCCGACATGGCTCATGAGCGTGCCGCCGAGCACGGTTCCGAGTGCGGGTCCAATCAGATAGCCGAAAGCCATCATGCCGTTGGCGGTGCCGATGCGGGCCGGTTCGACCGCGACCGCGACCAGCTTCGAGCTGCAGGGGAAACCGGCACTCTCGCCCAGTCCCAGCATGAGCCGCAGCAACAGCAGCGATACGAAGGTTGCGGCAAATCCGGTCAGCAGCGTCGATACCGACCAGATGGCCACGCCCACGCCGAGCACGCGATGCGCGCCGTAGCGCTCGCCGAGCCAGCCCACGGGCGCCATGGCGAGCACGTAGCTGTAGTAGAAGGCGGACAGCAACGTGCCGAGCTCAGTGGCCGACAGATGCAGCTCGTCCTGGATCAGCGGCGCGGCGGTCGCCAAATTGCCGCGATCGACGTAATTGATGAAAAGCGCCGCGGAGATCAGCAGTACCAGTCGTCTTGACTCGGTCGCTCCGCGTGACCCCTCGAGGCGCGTCAAGCTAACTCGCCTCCCTGCGGCACACCAGCAGAACCTCATCCACCCCTTGCGTGGCGATCATGCCGGGGCAGAGCCGCAAGGCTTTTTGAAAGTGCAGACCGAGCGGCATGAAAGCATGGTTATACCACCACAGCGCCCGATCGCGATGATTCGACAGCCACCACATGCCGAGATCGAGCAGTCGCGATGAGCGCGGCGCCATGCCGAACACCGCGCTGCGCTCGAGCGCGAGGTGATGCTGCGCGAGCTTCTCGCCCAAACGTTGCGGCTCGTACCGGCGCTTGTGCCCGACGAAATCGTCGAATGCCGTCCACATCGATGGGTGCAGGGGCGTGGACAACAGCAGCGTCGCACCCGGCCTGGCGACACGCGACAGTTCCGACAGCGCGCCATCCTCGTCCTCGACATGCTCAATGATGTCGAGCGCGCACACCAGATCGAACGCTGCGGCGCCAAAGGGCAACGCCGTCACTTCGCTGAGCGCCACGCGCGCGCCGCGTGCCTGCAGCTTCACGAGTGCCTGCGCGCTGATGTCGACGAACTGCGTGCCCTCGAGCGGCAGCCGCGGCCGAAGACCCGGTGCGACTTCGAGGCGCGCGCGAGCCGCGGGCAGCAACGACTGCACCAGTGGCCAGGTGTTGAATCGCTGCGGCTCCACCAGCCGCGTTCCGGACCATAGTCCGTCGTAGAAGCGACGATTCTCGTCGAGCAGCGCGCGCGCGCCGGTCGTCTGTGAGAGCCCTGATGGCATCGTTCCGCTACGCCGAGGCGAGTGTTGTTTGCGGGCGTCCTGACTATACCGGCGGCAGATCCCTCGGGCTATGCCGATGAGTGCGACAGCTTCGATGGCACATGAGTACGATGGCAACGGGCTTGCGCACCAGCTGCCGCTCGCTTAGTCGGACGACGCCCCGCCGTTGATGTGCAAAATGGCGCTCACACCGACCGTGAGCGGCCGGTAGGTGTATTGGTTCTGCTGCGGTGTCGGAGAGCCCGCCGGGTTGTAGGGATCGAGCTGCCCGAACTGGTAATCGAGCACCGTGTGCGAGTTCAAACAGTTCTCGCAGAAGACCGACACCAGCCAGTTGCCGAGGTTCACCCCGGCACGCAGTTGCAGCTCGCTGTGCGACGGCGGGGTGTAGCTGTAGATGCTGCCGCAATTCAAACCCGCCGCGGCCTGCGCAGGCGTTGCTGCAGGGCCAAAACATTGCAGCGAGCGCGGGTCCTGCACGGCAGCCAACCAGGGGTTGCGGCTCTCGAAGGTCCAGTCCCCGCGCAGGAAGGCGCTGATGCCCGCGAGCTTGAAGTCGTACTGCGGGCCGATCGCAACCTTCCAGGGAGGATTGGTGCCCGGAGCATACTCGGTCGCTTCCTGCCCCGAGATCGCATCCCCGTCGAGCGCAAGACCAGGGCGGGGTGAGTTCTGCGAGAAGCGCGCATCGGTATAGCCGACCGTGAAGTCGAGCTTGAACGCATTGAAGGCGACTTCCGCCTGCAGATCGAAGCCCTTGGCAATCGCCGTGCCGAGATTGTCGGTGAACTGCAGCCCGCAGCCACCGCCGAGGTAGACGTTCTGCTGAATGCCATTCCACTTGATCCAGTACACGCTGGTCGCGAGTTGCAGGAACCCGCCCACGAGGTTCTTGGAGCCCACCTCATAGTTCTGCGTCGAATCGGAGCGATAGGTGAGCGGGGCGCCGTTGGGGTAGCCGATCTGCTGCAGGTTGCTGTCGCAGTACGGGGGCAGGGGCGCGTTGCCGCCGCCCACACGGAAGCCCTTCGCATAGGTGACGTAGAACAAGTTGTTCTGATCCATCTGGAAGCCGAGGCTCGCCTTCGGCGTATTGGGCGTCCCGTGCTCAGAGGCGCTCGCCGGGGTCGGGCCATAGTTCTCCAGGCCGTCGGCGTAGTGCTCCAGCGCGAATGTGGTGTAGGCGACCCGTTCACCAACGGTGAGTTTCCACTGATCGGTGAAGGCGTAGCTCATCTCGCCGTAGCCCGCGACCTGGCGATCGAAGGTGGCATTGTTGTTGTAGTAGATGTCGCACTGAGGTATCGCCGGGTACACGTAGCCGGGCGTCTGGCCCGGACAGCTGTAGTAGGGCGACGCATAGCCATTGACGGCGCTGACGATCTGCTCGTAAGTCTCGCCGTATAGGGCTTGGAAGAAAGAGTTGTTCTCGGTGTCCTTGAGCTCCTCGATGCTCCTCTCCTTGACAAGCTGCCAGAACACGCCCGCCGTCCAGTTGAAACGCGCGGCGGGATCGGTCGACTGCCAGCGCAGCTCCCCGATGTACTCGTCCTGAGCGTTCGTTATGACGTTCGGCGTCTGGTAGTTGGCAAATCCCGGCGGCAGATGAATGCCGTTCGCATCGATCAGGGGGTACCACGGACACGGCGGGCTGCTGACCGCGAGCCCGGGATTGTCAGCCGGACCGCAGGAGAGACCGAACGTGTTCGGATTGCTCGACCAACCCTGCGATTGGATATAGGCGAGGTCGTACACCGTGCCCTGATAAGCGGTCTGCTCGCGGCGGCTATAGTACGAGGCGTTTGCGATCAGGTGGGATTTGCCGAGGTCCCAGTCGATCTTGAGCGCCGGCAGGTAGTATCTGTCGGGCACCGGCATCAGCTCGGGGGTCGCGTTGTTGAAGGCGCCCGCGCTGGGATTGGAGTAGGCGGGCCAATAGGTGCCTTCGTCGTGCTGCTGCTTGCGTTGGTAGAGCATGCTGAGCGTGACATCGAGCGATGAAACCGGACGCCAGAGCGCAGCGAGGCGCCCCATCAGCGCCGAGCCGCGATTGACGTTGTGCTCGATCACGGCTCCGGTGGTGTCGTTGACGTGATCGATCCAGCCGCCGTCGGCGCGGTACCAGATGCTCGCGCGGATGCCGAGTGTGTCGGGAATGAGCGCCATGCCATGCGCGATGCCTAACTCGTAGCTGGGATCACCATACTGCGTCCAGGAAGCCTCCGACCGCAGATAGCTGCTCGGCGCACCGAGGCTCGGCGGGGTGAGGATGTAGCGCACCGTCCCGCCCTCGGACCCCGAACCGAACAGCGTACCCTGCGGACCGCGCAGCACCTCCACACGCTGCAGATCGAAGGTGCGCGGCAAGGTGTCGTCGGGATTGAAGCCCAGGGAGCGCATCTGGATCGGCGTGTCGTCGATATAGATGCCGGTCGTGCCGGCACCGGCCGAGGAGGATATGCCGCGAATCGAAATGGCATTGCTGCCCGTCGAATCAATGTTGACGCCGGGAACATAGCGTGCGAGGTCCTGAAAATCCTTTACCCCGAGCTCATCCATCGTGTCTTGAGAGACGGCAGTGATGCTGAGCGGGATCTTGCTCGCCGATTCCTCGCGACGGGTCGCGGTGACCACGATCTCCTGCAGGGTCGGCCCGGTCTCCTGGCCGGCCTCCGCCTGGGAGGGCGGCGCAGTCTGTCCGAAAGCGGCACCCCAGGCGCAGCCGGCGAGCGCGGCCGCGAGTACCACTCGCATGGCGCCGCCGGTAGACCCTCGATTCCAGTGTGCGCGCGTGACTGAGATCGCCTTCATGTCACCTCTCCCCCGATTGATGCGTGTGCGGCACGGCCGATGGCGCCCGCTATATGCCCATATAGTCGCACAGTGCATGGCCTCACCCCGTCCGGTCAAGTTGCCCCCGCAGGTGCAGGCAGGCACCTGGGCATCGCTGAACCCTGGGGCCACCTGCGCCGCTATACTGTCGGCCGATGCCATTCGACCTGCAGCCCCGGCTCGAGAACCGCTGGATCAGGCTGCGGCCTCTGCGCCCCGAGGACTTCGAGGCTTTGTATGCCGTCGCATCCGATCCCCTCCTCTGGGAGCAGCACCCCAGCCGCAACCGCCATGAGCGCGCGGTGTTCGAGAACTACTTCGAGGGCGCGATGGCATCCAGCGGTGCAGTGCTGATCTTTGACAACGAGTCCGGTGAGGTGCTTGGCAGCTCGCGATACTATGAATGGAATGAAGCCGAGCGCACGATCGCAATCGGCTATACCTTCATCGCCCGAAGTCATTGGGGTCGCGGCTACAATCGCCAACTCAAGACGCTGATGCTCGAGCACGCGTTTCGATTCGTCGATGCGGTTCTGTTTCATGTCGGCGAGAGCAACCTGCGTTCGCGCATAGCCATGGAGAAATTGGGCGCCACTTTGATCGGCGAGGCTGCCATCGCCTACTACGGCGAGCCGAGCAACCAGAACGTCATCTATCGCATCGAGCACGCCGACTGGCTGCGGCTGCGGCTGCGGCTGCGGCTGCGCCAGCAGGCCTGAGGCAACGCCGCCCCCATGCCGCAAACCCCGCAGGTCAATCGCCGCATCGTGCTTGCCTCCCGCCCGCTGGGTGCGCCGCGGGCCGAACATTTCCGGCTCGAAGAGCAGGAGCTGCCAGCGCTCGCGGCCGGGCAGCTGCTGCTGCGCACGCTGTATCTCTCGCTCGATCCTTACATGCGCGGCCGCATGAGCGATGCACCTTCCTATGCGCCTGCGGTTGCGCTCGGCGCGGTCATGGTCGGGGGCACGATCTCGCGCGTGCAGGCCTCGCAACATCCGCACTTCGCGCCCGGTGAGCTGGTGCTCGCCTCCAGCGGCTGGCAGGACTATGCAGTATCCGACGGTACCGGCCTCAGGAAACTCGATGCGCAGATGCCGCGACCTTCCCTCGCCCTTGGCGTTCTCGGCATGCCGGGCTTTACCGCCTATGTGGGACTACTGGACATCGGTCAACCCAAGCCGGGCGAGACGGTCGTGGTGGCCGCCGCCAGTGGCGCGGTCGGAGCGGTCGTCGGCCAGATCGCCAAGCTCCAGGGCTGCCGCGCGGTCGGCATCGCCGGCGGTGCGGACAAGTGTCGCTTCGTGGTCGATGAGCTGGGTTTCGATGCGTGCATCGACCGGCGCGCAAGCGAGCTCGAGCAGCGCCTTGCCGAGGCCTGTCCCCAGGGCATCGACGTCTATTTCGAAACTGTCGGCGGCGCGGTGTTCGATGCCGTGCTGCCGCTGCTGCAGGTCCACGCGCGCGTGCCGCTGTGCGGATTGATCGCGCAATACAACCATACTGATCCCGCGCCAGGCCCGGACCGACTGCCCCGACTCGCCCGCACCCTGCTGACCAAACGCATCCGCATGCAGGGCTTCATCATCTTCGAGCACTACGCCGCACGCTTCGAGGAGTTCCTGACGCAGATGAACCGCTGGCTCGCCGATGGCAGGCTCAAGAGCCGCGAGGATATCGTTGAAGGGTTGGAGCGCTCGCCTCAGGCCTTCATCGGTCTGCTGCAGGGCGAAAATTTCGGCAAACTCGTGGTGCGCGTCGCCGAACAATGATCGTTCAAGGCACCAGCACCGCGGCGCCTTCGAAGCGGCCGGCGCGCAGATCCGCGAGCGCCTGATTGGCTTGCTGCAGCGCGTAGCGCGTGGTCTGCGTCACGATGCCGGCGGCAGGCGCCAGACGCAGGAAATCGATACCGTCCTGCCGCGTGAGATTGGCAACCGATAGCAGCTGCCGCTCCTCCCATAGCAGCCGATAGCGAAAACTCGGGATGTCGCTCATGTGGATCCCGGCACACACCACGCGGCCGCCCTTGCGCACGGCGGCCAGTGCCGTCGGCACCAGTTCGCCGGCCGATGCGTAGATGATCGCAGCGTCCAGCGGCTGCGGCGGCCGCTCGTCGGATCCGCCCGCCCAAGCCGCGCCCAGGCGGCGCGCGAAGGCCTGGGTCGCGACATCGCCGGGGCGCGTGAACGCGAACACGTCTCGCCCCTGCCATCGCGCAACCTGCGCCACGATATGGCCGGCGGCACCGAACCCATAGAGGCCGAGCGAGCGGCCCTCGCCCGCGAGCCGCAGAGACCGCCAGCCGATCAGGCCCGCGCACAGCAGCGGCGCGAGCGCGACATCCGCTGCCTGCTCGCCGAGCGGGAAGGCATAGCGCGCATCGGCAATCGTTGCGGTTGCGAAGCCGCCGTCGCGCGTATAGCCGGTAAAGAGCGGACGGTCGCAGAGATTTTCGCGCTCCGCGCGGCAATAGCCACACACCCCGCAGGTATGTCCGAGCCAGGGGATGCCGACGCGCTGCCCGACCTGCAGCGCATCGACCCCCGCACCCAGGGCCTCGATGCGTCCGACGATCTCGTGGCCCGGGATGATCGGCAGTTTCGGATCGGGAAGCTCACCATCGAGCACGTGCAGGTCCGTGCGACAGACCCCGCAGGCCAGGACGCGCACACGGATCTCGCCGGCCGCGGGCGCTCGATCCGGCAGCTCGGTCCACTCGAGCGCTGCACCGGCCCGCTTCAACACCATGGCATGCATAGGAGCGCCGCCGTCAGTGACTTGCGTGTACCTTATCCTGATGGACCCGCAGCAGCAGGCCATCGTAGTTCCCTACACGGCATTGCCGGACGCGACGCTGCGTGCAATCGTCGAGTCCTTCGTGCTGCGCGAGGGCACGGACTACGGTAGCAGAGAATTCACGCTCGCGGAAAAAGTGGCGCACGTCATTCAGCAGCTCGAGCGCGGCGCCGCCCAGATCATCTTCGAGCCCGAATCGCAGAGCGTCGACATCGTCCAAATCGAGCCGGCAACGCGCGGGCTCTGAGGCGCCGGCTGCACCCGGCTGCGCTACCATAGGCTCACGCGTTTGTCAGGCGGCAGATACATCTTGTCGCCGGCCTTGACGGCAAACGCGCTATCGAACGCATCCTGATTCATCTCCGGCACGAGTCCCCGGATCTGGTCGGGCGAATGCGGATCGCTCTTGAGTTGCCGGATCAATTCATTGTCGCGCGTTTTGCAGCGCCAGACCTGTGCCCAACCCAGGTAAAAACGCTGATCGCCCGTGAGTCCATCGATGACCGGCGCCGGCTTGCCAGCCAGCGACAGCTCATAGGCCTGATGCGCGATCGTGAGACCGGAGTTATCGGCGATGTTCTCGCCCAGGGTCAGCTCACCATTGATCGGGAATCCGGGCACGGGCGTGAACGCCGAATACTGTTGCACCAGGGCCTGGGTTCTGGCCTTGAAATGCGCCAGATCCTCCGGCGTGAACCAGCCCGGCGGATCGAGCAGATTGCCGTTGCCGTCGTACTGACTGCCTTGATCGTCAAAGCCGTGGCTGATCTCGTGGCCGATCACCGCACCGATGCCGCCGTAGTTGACCGCATCGTCGGCCGCATTGTTGAAGAACGGCGGTTGCAGGATTGCGGCCGGGAAAACGATCTCGTTGAGCTCGGGATTGTAATAGGCATTGACGGTTTGTGCGCTCATGCCCCACTCGGCGCGGTCGATCGGCTGGCCGAGCTTGTTGAGATTGCGTTGGTATTCAAATTCGTTGGCACGAAACACGTCGCCGGCAAGATCGCCCTTGACGATCTGCAGTGCGCTGTAGTCGCGCGGCTTCACGGGATAGCCGATCTTGGTGGTGAAATGAGCCAGCTTGTCCTGTGCCTTTTGCTTGGTCTGCGGACCCATCCAGTCAAGCTTGTCGATATCGGCCTTGTAAGCTGCCAGCAGGTTCTTCACCAACTGATCCATGCGCGCCTTGTAAGGCGGCGGAAAATATTTGGCAACATAGAGCTTGCCGAGACCTTCGCCGATGGAGCCATCGACCAGCTCAAGGCCGCGCTTCCAGCGCGGCTGGTTCTCCTTGATGCCGCGCAACGCGGTGCCGTAGAAAGCGAAATTCTCATCCACGAACGCTTTGCTCAAGTACGGCGCGCAGGAGCTCAGCACGCGCCAGCGAAAATAGGATTTCCACACCGGCAGCGCAGTCTGCTGCAGCAGCTTGTTGAATCCGGCGATGTAACTGGGTTGGCTCACGACCAGATAGTCGACCTTGCCCTGCACGCCGGAATCGGTCAGATAGGCCTTCCAGTTGTAGCCCGGCGCCAGCCCGGCGAGCTTGGGAAATTCAACCTTGTTGTAGGTTTTCACCGGATCACGATTTTCGACCTTGGTCCACTGCACTTTGGCCAGTGCCGTTTCCAGGGCGAGGATATCGCGCGCCTGCTGCGCGGCATTGTTAGCGCCCGCCAGCGTCAGCATTTTCTGCACGTGCTGCAGGTAGCCGGCACGGATCTGCTTGAGCTGTGGCTCATCCTGCAGGTAGTAGTCGCGGTCCGGCATGCCAAGTCCGTCTTGATTGAGATCGAACACGTACTTGGTGGCGTCCTTCGCGTCCTGATGCACCTGCGGCGTATAGGGGGAGCCGACGCCGATCTGGTTGTAATGCGCGATCAGCGCGGGAATCTGGCCGCGGTCCTGCAAGGCTTCGATTCTGGCGAATTCGCCCGCCAGCGGCTGCAGCCCCAGAGGCTCGATGGCGGCCTCGTCCAGGAAGGTCGAATACAGATCGGCGATCTTCTGCTGATCAGGATCCGCGGCATCGACCGCCTGCTGCAAGCCCTCCACCACACTGCGCAGTTGTACCTGGACGTCATCGAACACCTTGGTGAACTGATCGTAGCGCCCCTTGTCCGCCGGAATCTCGGTCGTCGCCAGCCATTTGCCATTGACGTACTGATACAGATCATCCTGCGGACGGACGCTCGCATCGAAGTATTGCCGCTCGAGGCCCGAGACCACGGGTGGCGCGGCGGCCGAGGTTGACTGCGGCGCACTCTGCCCGCCACAGCCGGCGAGCAGGCCGACCACACACAAGGTTATGCAAGACAATCGATTCATGGGCGCTCTCCGCTTGAACTACCGCTGTCCCGAAAGGGCGCGATCATAGCCGGCCGCCCTATGTTTCGGCCATGGCGCAGCCGCTGCGTTTAGGCAAGCTTCCCGCCCCGAGCGTCGCGCTCCAGGGGCTGCTCAAACCGCAGCTTCATACAGGCTCGCGTAGCGCTCTCGCAGCAGCTTTTTCTGCACTTTGCCCATGCTGTTGCGCGGCAGTTGGTCCAGGAACAGCAGCCGCTTCGGCAATTTGTAAGCTGCCAGACGCGCCCGCAGTGCCAGCAATGCTTCCGTCTCGGTGGGCCGCTGCGCCCCTGCGGCGCGCACCACCGCGGCGGTCACGCCTTCACCGAAGTCCGGATGCGGCACTGCGAATACGGCGGACTCGAGCACTCCGGGCAGCGCATCGATCTCGGCTTCGATTTCTTTTGGATAGACGTTGTAGCCGCCGCTGATGATCAGATCCTTGGCGCGGCCCACGATGTAGACATATCCACGCGCATCACTCCTGCCGAGATCCCCGGTCATGAAATAACCATCGTCGCGAAAATCGTCGCGGCTCTTATCGCTCGGGGGCCAATAGCCGGCAAACACATTTGGACCGCTGATTTCGATCATGCCGATTTCCCCGCTCGGCAGCGGTGTGCCGTGCTCATCGGCAATGCGCAGCCTGACGTCCGGCAACGGCAGCCCGACGGATCCCGGCACTCGCTCACCGGCATACGGGTTGGAGGTGTTCATGCCGGTCTCCGACATGCCGTAGCGCTCGAGCAGCGCATGACCGGTGCGCGCCAACCAGGCCTGCTGCGTGTCGAGCAGCAGCGGCGCGGACCCGGAAATGAACACCCGGCACCGGGCGGTAAGCTCGCGGCTCAAGCGCGGGTCCTTGAGCAGTCGCACATAAAACGTCGGCACCCCCATCATGACGCTGGCGTCGGGCAGGTGGCGCAGCACCAGGTCCGGATCGAACCGCGGCAGAAAGATCATGCGGCTGGCCGCCGCCAGCGTGACGTTGATTGCCACGAACAGTCCGTGAATGTGGAAGATCGGCAGGGCGTGCAGCAGCACGTCCTCGGCGGTGAAGGCCCAGACCGATGCCAGCGTGCGCGCATTGGACAGCAGATTGCGCTGCGTGAGCATGGCGCCCTTGGATCGTCCGGTCGTGCCGGAGGTATAGAGAATGGCCGCCAGATCGTCGTCGCGGCACGCGAGCGTCTCGAAGCGAGTCGGAAAATCTCGCGCCGCGAGCATCAGCGAACCATCCGCGCTCGTGCCTAAGCTGACCACTGCAGGCACGCCGAGCCGCTGCGCCAGCGGCTCAAGCGCGCCCTGCCGCTCCGGCGCGCACACCAGCAGGCTCGGCGCGGCATCGGCGAGAAAATATTCGAGCTCCGCGACCGTATAGTCGCTGTTGAGCGGCAGAAAAACCGCGCCGGCGCGCAGCGTCGCCAGATACAGCAGCACCGCCTCCGGGCTCTTCTGCACTTGCACGGCCACGCGATCGCCCGCGTGCACGCCGAGCGCCACGAGCGCGTGCGCCAGGCGCGCGGTCTGTTCGAGCGCATCGATGTAGCGCAGTACGCGTCCGCTATCGGTGCGCATGAACTGCCGTTGCAGGGCGCGCCCGCGCGGAAAGAGCGCCGCAAACACCCCGCTCACGGCGCGCGCAGACTCGCCGCGGGCCGGTGCCGCTCGAAACACTCGACCGCCGCGCGCGCCGCGGGACCCGCCGCCTCGGGACGTACCAGCACCAGATGCAAGGGCAACTTGCGCGCGCCGCCCGCGACCAACGGCAGGGGCCGCAGCGTACCCAGCCGCAGCGATTCGCTGATCAGATGCTCGGGCAGCCAGGCATAGCCAAGGCCCGCTTCGATCATGGCCAGCGAGGCTTCCGGACTGCTGACGGTGCAGCGCCGCTGCGCACCGAGCCAGCCCTCGTCGCGGCGCGCCCCGCTGCCCGAGTCGCGTACGACGATCTGCAGGTGGCGCACCAGATCATTCGCATCGAGCGAGCGCTGCAACGCGAACAGCGCGTGATCCGGACGAGCCACAGCCACGAAGGTCACATCCATGAGTAATTCGCCCAAAAAATCCGCGGGCACACGGCTGGTCACCACCACATCGGCGCTGCCTTCCAGGATGACTTCCTCCGCGCCCGACAGCACCGCATCGGACAATTCGATCTGCGTATTCGGGCACAACTGGCGCAGCTCCGCGACGGTATTGAGCAACTGGACGCGCGGGTAGGCCGCATCCACGACCAGTCGCAGCTCGCTTTCCCATCCCTGCTCGAGGCTGCGCGCGAGCCGCTCGAGCGTTTCGAGCTCCCGTAACAGCGGCCGCGCTCGCTCGAGCAGTACGCTGCCCTGGCGGGTCAGCATGCTCTTGCGCCCTTCGATCGCGAGCAACCGCACACCGAGGGCTGCCTGCAGGCGGGCGAGCGCGTAGCTGACCGCCGATTGGCTCCGATGCAGCAGCGTTGCAGCCGGGGCGAACCCGCCCTGGTCCACCACGGCCGCCAGTACGCCCCACTGTTCCAGGGATGTCCGCGGCAGAGCCATGCAATTAATTTAATTCTTCGATCATATAGAGCCAAATAATGCACTTTTAAATTAAATATTTCGAGCTATTCTCTCTTCCATTGGAGGTCACCATGCACACGAGTCAAATCCGCCGCAGCAGCGAACGGGGTTTCGCCGATCACGGCTGGCTGAAGTCCTTTCACTCCTTTTCGTTCGCCGACTACTTCGATCCGAATCATGTGGAATTCGGTCCGCTGCGGGTCATCAACGAGGACCGCGTGCAGCCCGAAGCCGGCTTCGGCACCCATGGCCACCGCGACATGGAGATCATCAGCTATGTGCTCTCAGGACAGCTCGCGCACCAGGATTCGATGGGTCATGGCTCGGTGATCCGCCCGGGCGACGTGCAGCGCATGAGCGCGGGCTCGGGCGTGCGGCACAGCGAGTTCAATCCCTCGAGCAGCGAGCCGGTCCACTTTCTCCAGATCTGGATCGCGCCGAGCGTCGATGGCATCGAGCCGAGCTATGAGCAACAGCACTTCGAGCCGTCCGAAAAGCGCGGTCAGCTGCGCTTGATCGCCTCACCGAACCGCGCCGAGCGTTCGCTCCTGATCCATCAGGACGCACGTGTCTATGCCGGTCTTTTCGACGGCGAGGAGCGGGCTACGCTGTCGATTGCGGGCGATCGGCGGGCCTATGTACACGTGGCGCGCGGAGCGATTCAGGTCAATGGCATCGCACTCGAAGCCGGTGATGCGCTCAAGCTCGCCGGCACGCCGGCCGTGAGCTTGCAGACCGGCCTTGCCGCCGAAGTGCTGGTCTTCGATCTGCCGGGCACGGGCTGAGCCTGGCAGCCTCAGCCGCGCTCGGCGCGCAGCAGCCGTTCGAGCTCGGGCACGACCTGGAACAGGTCGCCGACCAGGCCGATGTCGGCGACCTCGAAGATGGGCGCCTCGCTGTCCTTGTTGATCGCAACGATGGTCCGGGCGTCCTTGATACCGGTCAGATGCTGGATGGCCCCCGAGATGCCCAAGGCCACGTACAACTCCGGCGCAATGATCTTGCCCGTCTGTCCCACCTGCAGCTCGTTGGGGACGTAGCCGGCATCGACCGCGGCGCGCGAGGCGCCGACCGCGGCGCCGAGCACGTCGGCAAGGCCATAGAGCAATTTAAAATTCTCCGCGCTCGCAAGCGCGCGGCCACCAGAGACCACGCGCGTTGCGGTCTGCAGATCGGGCCGGCCGACCGCGGCCTCGCTGCGCCCTACAAACCGCGTGTGGGTCGGCAGAACCACATCGGCGCCGGCGCGCTCGATACTCGCCTGACCGCCGGCGGGCGCGGGTTGGAACGAAGCCGTGCGCACCGTGCCGACCACGATCGCCGTGGTCTCGGCTTCCACCGTCACGAGCGCATTGCCGGCATAGACGGGGCGCAGAAAGCGGTAGGGGGACTCCACCGCCATGACATCGCTGATTTGCCCGACACCCAGCAGCGCCGCCACGCGCGGCATCAGATCCTTGCCGAAGGTCGTCGAAGGTCCGAGCAGGTGTGTGTAGCCTTTGGCCAGCGCGGCCACCTGCGGCGCGAACACGCCCGCGAGCGGCTCGGCATTCTCGGGCCGCTCGAGCGTCAGTACCCGGCGAACACCCTTGAGGGCCGCGGCTTCGGCCGCCACGGCGGCGGCCGAAGCGGCCAGTACCACGATATCGATCGCGGCCTCGCCGAAGGTGAGCGCACAGCTCACGCAGCGGGCGGTGCTCTGATTGAGCCGGCCGCCGGCATGCTCGGCGACGATGAGTATCTGGATCATCTAGAGCACCCCGCGCTGTTTGAGCGCCCCGACCAGTTCGGTGACATCCTTGACCATGATGCCGCGCGAGCGCACCGGCGGCGGCGTGAATTTCACGCTCCGCAGCGTCCCTGGCGCGCTCTCAACCCCGAGCTGCGCCAGCGTCGTGACCTCAAGCGGCTTCTTTTTCGCTTTCATGATGTCGGGCAGTTTGATGTAGCGCGGCTCGTTCAGACGCAGGTCGGTCGTCACGACGGCAGGCAGATCGACTTCCAGTGTTTCCAGTCCTGCATCGACTTCACGGGTCACGCGTGCGCGGCCGCCGTCGATCTCGAGCTTCGAGGCAAACGTGGCCTGCGGTCGATCCCAAAGCGCCGCCAGCATCTGCCCGGTCTGACCGTTGTCGTCGTCGATCGCCTGCTTGCCGAGGATTACCAGCAGCGGCTGATGCTTCTGCGCGAGTTTGAAAAATATCCGCGCCGCCATCAGCGGCGGCACTGCGCCGGATGCGACCTGTACCAGCACCGCACGATCGGCACCCATGGCGAGCGCGCTGCGCAGCTGCTGTTGCGTCTCGTCCGGACCGATGCAGACCGCGATGACTTCGCTCGCGAGGTTGCGTTCCTTGATGCGCAGTGCCTCCTCGAGCGCAATCTCATCGAAGGGATTGATGCTCATCTTGACGCCATCGGTGACGACGCCCGAGCCATCGGCTTTGACGCGCACGCGCACGCTGTAGTCGACGACCCGTTTGATGCCGACCAGAATACTGCTCATGTGATACCCCCGGCCCCCTAGCGCACGTTGAACGGCGCGCGGCGCCAAAGGATAGCCGATAATGGCCCCGCTACCGAGCATCCTAGAGAGCACAGGCGCATGAGATTCGCGGCCCTTCGGGCCTTCATCAGCGGCGCGGCGTCCGGTCTGGGACATGCCGTTGCCGCCCGCATCATTGCGGCCGGTGGCCAGGCCGTGCTGTTCGACCTCAACGCGGCGCAGGGCGCTGCCGCAGCGGCCGAGCTCGGCCCGCGTGCGCACTTCTGCGCCGGCGATGTTACCGACGAGGCCTCGATCGAGGAGGCGCTGGCCGGTGTGCGCGCGAAGCTCGGTGGGCTGGATCTGGCGGTGAACTGCGCCGGCATCGGCACCGCGGGTCGTCTGATCGGCCGTTCTGGACCAATGAGCGCCGCATTTTTCCGCCGCATGATCGAGATCAATCTGGTCGGAACCGCGTTGTGCTCCAAGGCCGCAGCGCTGCTCATGCAGCAGAACAGCGCCAACGCGCAGGGCGAGCGCGGCCTGATCGTCATGACCGCATCGATCGCCGCATTCGACGGCCAGATCGGCCAGGTCGCTTATGCGGCCTCGAAGGGCGGCATCGTCGCCATGACGCTGCCCATGGCGCGCGAGCTCGCCTCCTCGGGCATTCGCGTGGTGACGATCGCCCCCGGCATTTTCCTCACACCGATGCTCGCGGCGCTGCCCGAGGCGGCGCAACACTCGCTCGGACAGCAGGTGCCTTTCCCGGCGCGCCTCGGCCGCCCCGAAGAGTATGCGGCGCTGGTCGAGCACATCGCCGAAAACAGCATGCTCAATGGCGAGACCATCCGCCTCGATGGCGCACTGCGCATGGCACCGCGCTGAACGCCTCGTGTCCGGACTGCGCCAGCACTTCGCATTGTTTGAACGCGCCGGCCAGGCCTGGCTGGCCGATAACGCCGCGAGCATGGGCGCGGCGCTCGCCTTCTATAGCGCTTTCTCGCTCGCACCGCTGCTGATCATCGCCAGTGCCGTAGCGGGCCTGGTGTTCGGAGCGGGCAGCGCGCGCGCGGCCGTAGTCGGCCAGTTCCAGGACCTGATCGGCCCGATCGGCGCCGAAGCGGTGCAGCGGCTGTTGAATGCGACTGCGAACATCGGCACCGGCGTGTTTGCCAGCGCCATCGGCATCGCGTTGCTGTTGATCGGCGCGAGCTCGGTAGTGATCGAACTGCAGAACGATCTGAACCGCATCTGGCGCGTGCCGCGGCCTGCACACACCGGCTATACGGCACTGATCCGGGCGCGGCTGCTGGCCGTCGGCCTGATCCTGGGCTTCGGCTTTCTGCTGCTGGTGTCGCTAGTGATCAGCGTCGGTCTCGCGGCGATGGTGCAGCATTCGCGCGTACTCGCGCAGCACGCATTGCTGCTGCATGCGCTCAATCTGCTGGTGTCGATCGGCGTGTACTCGCTGCTGTTTGCAATGCTGTTCAAGTTCCTGCCGAATGTGGCGCTCGGCTGGCGCGATGTCTGGCGCGGAGCCATCGTGACGGCCTTGCTGTTCAGCCTCGGCCAGTTGGGCATCGGCTACTACCTCGGCCGCAGTGCCACCAGCTCCGCCTACGCGGCAGCCGCTTCGCTGCTGGTGCTGCTGCTGTGGCTGTATTACGCCGCGCTGATTTTCCTGTTCGGCGCCGAATTCACCCGGGTCTACGCACAGCGCGCCGGCTCGGGCGTCACCGCCCAAGCCGAGACCGCTCGGTGATTGGCGCAACATTCAGCCGCGATTCATGCGTCGCAGGTACCATGCGGGTGACGAGCGGCCGCCCGTCCGGTCGCTGTCCGTGGTATTCCGGCACTGGATTAAGTAACTTCGGCCCTCGACCAATCGCGGCCTGCTCGCCACAATCAGCGGATTGCCTCTGACTCATTCATCCAGGAAATCAGGCGTGCGTGCTCATCAATGGCTCCTGCTGACGGTGACGATGGTCGCGGCGGTGGCCCAGCATTCGAGCGCCACCGCACCGCACTCGCGCCCGCCGCCGCCAGCGCCGGTGCAGGCCTTCGGCTTTGAAACCGTCCAGCACCTCGCGCAGCAGCGCGCCGATCAGCCCTATCACGAGCACAACGACCGACTGCCCGAAAGCCTGGCCAAGCTCAGCTACGATGACTATCGCGAGATCCGCTTTCGACCGGAGGACGCCCTGTGGCGCAGCCGGTCGCTGTTCGAAGTCCAGTTCTTTCACCTCGGCTCGAGTTATGACAAGCGCGTGAACATCAACGAGGTCACCGATCAGGGCGTGGTACCCGTCCGCTACGACCCCGCATTGTTCGATTTCGGCAAGAATCCCACGCCAAAGGACCTGCCGGCGAATCTGGGTTTTGCCGGGCTGCGCGTGCATTACCCTTTGCAGACAGCCGACTACAAGGATGAATTAATCGCATTCCTCGGTGCGTCGTACTTTCGTGTGCTCGGGCGCGGGCAGAGCTACGGCGCCTCCCCGCGCGGACTGGCCATTAACGTCGCGAGCACCGATGGCGAGGAGTACCCCTACTTCAGCGACTTCTGGCTGGTGCGTCCGTCCGCTACGGAGCACACGATGACCATCTACGCCCTGCTCGACAGTCCGAGCCTCGCCGCGGCCTATCGTTTCGAGATCCGGCCGGGCACGAGCACCGACGTCGAAGTGACTGCAACCCTATATGCTCGCAAAGACATCCAAAAACTGGGAGTGGCGCCCCTGACCTCGATGTTTTTGTATGGCGAGGAGCACCGCCGACAGTTCGACGACTATCGACCGGAAGTGCATGACAGCGACGGTCTGCTCATGAACACGGGCGGGGGGGAATGGCTATGGCGTCCGCTGGTCAATCCGCGCGCGTTGCGAGTCTCGAGCTTTTCCGATGATCACCCGCGCGGCTTCGGGCTGAGCCAACGGGATCGGGATTTCGCGCACTACCAGGACGAGGAGGCGCATTATCAGCGCCGGCCGAGTTACTGGATTGCTCCGCTGGGGGATTGGGGCAAAGGTAAAATCGAACTGGTCGAAATTCCCACCGATGAGGATATCCACGACAACATCGTGAGCTACTGGGTGCCGGCCGCGCATGCGGTCCCGCACAAGCCCATGAGCTTCGTGTACCTGCTGTCCGCCTATGCGTACTCGCCGCGCTGGCCGCCCGGTGGACGAGCACTCGCGACGCGCACGGCCGCGGTCCATGGCCGTTCGGACAGTTCGCGGCGCATTCTGATTGACTTCGCCGGCGGGGATCTCGATACACTCGGAGCGTCATTGCCCGTCAGGGCTGAGCTGAGCGCTCACAACGGCGATGTCGATAGCGTAAGCGTGCAGCGGCTGACCGAAAATGGTATCTGGCGCGTGTCTTTCCGTCTGACGCCGAAAGGCAGCCAAGTTTCGGATCTGCGATGCTACTTGACTTTGTATGGCGAAGCCCTCACTGAGACTTGGACCTACCTATGGACACCTTGAATCCGCCTGCTCGTGGTGAGCGTTGGCTCGAGCGCCAGGCGCTGTGGCGCCGGACGGCTTTTTTCGGCCTGACGCTGCTCACGGCGAGCACCGGCGGATTTCTGATGCTCGACATACTGCGGGCCAATGGTCTCGGGCCGCTCGAGATGACCGGGCTGATCACGTTCGTGGTGCTGTTCATCTGGATTTCGGGGGCGTTCTGGACCGCGGTGGCCGGCTTTGCGGTGCGGCTGTTCGGGCGTGACCCGGCGGTCCTGCCCCCCGAGTCGGATCCGACCCGGGAACTCCAGGGACGCACCGCCGTCGTCTTGCCTATCTGCAACGAGCAAACCGCCCGCGTCTTTGCAGGACTCGATGCCACCTGGGGGTCGCTCGCCGAGCAGCCGCAGGCGCGGCGTTTCGATTTTTTCGTGCTTTCGGATACGCGCCGGCCGGAAATCGCTGAGATGGAAGAGCGCGCCTGGCGCGAGATGGTGTTGCGCCGGGGCGCGATCGGGCGCCTGTTTTATCGTCGGCGCAGCGAGAACAGCGGCCGCAAGGCCGGCAACCTCACCGAGTTCGTGCGCAACTGGGGTGGCGCCTACGACTATATGCTGGTGCTGGACGCCGACAGCGTCATGTCCGGGCAGGCGCTGGTGACACTGGCGCAGATGATGGATTCGCACCCGCAGGTGGGCATCATTCAGGCACTGCCGCTGCTGGCCGGCCGCGAGACGCTGTTTGCACGACTGCTGCAGTTCGCGGTGCGCCTCAACGGGCCCATGTTCGGGAGCGGCCTCGCATTCTGGCAGCTCGGGGAGAGCAATTACTGGGGCCACAACGCGATCGTGCGACTGCGGCCGTTCGCGGATCACTGCTCGCTGCCGCGCCTGCGCGGCTCGCCGCCGTTCGGCGGCGAAATCATGAGTCACGATATCGTCGAGGCTGCGCTCATGCGCCGCGCCGGCTATCACATCTGGCTGGTGCCGGACATCGCCGGCAGTTGGGAGGAAGTCCCGACCAACGTCATCGACTACGCCGCCCGCGACCGGCGCTGGGCGCAGGGCAACCTGCAGCATCTGGGCGTCATGCCCATGCGGGGACTGCATTGGCTCAGCCGCATCCACATGCTCACCGGCATTCTCTCCTACGTGACCTCGCCCATGTGGCTGCTGGTGTTGATTGTGAGCTCGGTGCTGACCAGCATCGAGGCGGTGACGGGACATCAATATTTCCAGCCCGGTGCGCACGCGCTGTTTCCCTCCTGGCCGCAATATCGCAACGGCGAAATCATCGCACTCCTGTCCATGACCGTGACCATCCTGATGCTGCCTAAGCTGCTCGGCGCCTCGCTGGCATTGGGCAACCGCCAGATGCGGGCCGCCTACGGCGGCGCGCGCCGGCTCATCGGCGGCGTGCTGTTCGAGCAGCTCATGAGCATGCTGCTCGCGCCGACCATGATGCTGTTTCACACCAGCTTCGTACTGCGGGCACTGATCGGACGCAGTGTGAGCTGGGATGCGCAGCCGCGCGCGGATCGCGGCATCACCTGGCGCGAGGGTCTACTGCGGCACAAATGGCACCTGCTGCTGGGCCTGGTCTGGGGGGGCGCCATTCTGGCGCTGGCGCCGAAATTCATCTGGTGGATGCTGCCGGTCATCGCCGGCATGCTGACCGCCGTGCCGTTCACGGTGCTCACGAGCCGTGCCGATCTCGGCCGTGCACTACGCGCTCGCGGCTGGCTGCTGACCCCCGAGGAGAGTGCGCCGCCGCCGGAACTGATCGCCGTAACCGCGTTCCGGCCCGCGGCAACATCCAGCTCCGAGCCCGAGCAGACGCTCGAGCTGTGCCCGCGCGTGCCGCAGCCGGCTCCCATGGCCATGGCGAACAGCGAGCCTGCACACGCCGCGCTCAGGCCGCGCGCGGCCTGAAGGCGCCGCTTTTCCGGACCGAGGAGCCTGTACCGGCGCTGCTGCCGGCGATAAGGCGAATGCCTGATTGCCGTGCCCTGCCACATCGACGATGGCATGATTCGAATCCCGCTCGAATGGCCACAGTCCTGGGAGCCGCCATGGGCCGCATCTTTGAAGTTCGCAAACACGCCATGTTTGCGCGCTGGAATCGCATGGCGAAGCAGTTCGCGCGCATCGCCAAGGACATCAACATGGCGGTCAAGGCCGGTGGCTCGGACCCGGCTTCCAATCCCACGCTCCGGCGCGTCATGCAAAACGCGCGCGCCGTCAACATGCCCAAGGACAAGGTCGAGGCAGCCATCAAGCGAGCCAGCGGCCGTGACGCCACCCATTACCACGAGATGCTCTACGAAGGCTATGCACCGCATGGGGTGGCGCTGCTCATCGAAACCGCTACCGACAATCCGACCCGCACCGTGGCGCATGTGCGCAACATCATCACCAAGAACGGCGGCAACCTGGGCACCAGCGGCAGCGTCAGCTTTCAATTCCAGAAGATGGGTGTGTTTCGACTCGATCCCGCCGGAATCGATCAGGACGCACTGGAACTGGACATGATCGATCATGGCCTCGAGGAGATGGGCGAAAGCAACGGCGAGAAAGGCGAATCGCAGCTGGTGCTGCGCTGCGCCTTCGAGAACTTCGGCCGATTGCAGGAAGCCCTCGAGGTGCGCCGCATCGCGCCGTTGTCAGCCGAGCACGAATACGTCTGCGTCGCGCCGACCGAGCTGCCGGAGACTCAGGCCACCGAGGCGCTCGAGCTCATCGACAAGCTCGAGCAGGAAGAGGACGTGCAGCGCGTGTTCCACTCTCTGGCCTGAAGCTGCCGCGCGTCAGTGCGATGCGCACGCAAGGGGCGCCGCACGATGCCCCGTGGCATCGCCAGGCGCCCGTTTTAACGATGCGAACCGTGCGCCTCGCCGCCCTTGCGACCGGCTTCGCGCGCCTTGTCCCGATCGTTGGCGAAATTGCCCGGATTGTTCTCGCGTCCCTGACTGTGTCCGCCCTTGCTGGCTATTTCGCGCTGCGTGGCCTCATCCATTGAGGCAAACCCGCGCCGCGACGCGCCGCTGGTCTCGGTGGAACCGATCGGATCGCTCGAGTCAGTGCCGCCCCTGGTGCTCGATTGACTCGACTTGGAGCTCGAACCCTGGCTCTTGGCGCTGCGGTTCTCGCTCTTGGTGTACTGATTGTGTCCGTGTGGATTGTTATTGGGCATCGTGAACTCCTCTGACTTTTGAGGGGGATTGGGCATCCTGCCGTTAAGGCCTCCTAGACCCTATGCAGTGTGCAATCGCTGTGCCACGAGATCTGTCAGCCCAATCAGCATGTTGGGCGGATGGCGCCGTCACGGTCTTTGCCAATATTTGCAGCGCTTCGGCATAAATTGCAGCAGCGCGGGCCGATCGAGCAGCCGCGACGATCGCAGCCTGATCAGAGCACTCAAGTTCTTTTGATGCATGGCGCCGGGGATGGCGCCAGGCGTCGCGCCGGGGCGCGCAGGCGGCGTCGGGCGAGTCTATTGCTGGCGCAGAACCGGCAGCTTCTGCGTATCGCCGAGATTCTTATACAACGATTGCAGTTTCATGAAGTCGCTCTGCGGCGGCGCCCCAGCGAGCATGTGATCGCGAACCAGCTTGAGTTGATAGCGCAAATACGGCAGCAGCGCCTGCACCGGCGCGATTTCGCCGGCCTGTTCCGCCATCAGCGAATCGCAGTAGGCGCGATAGTATTCGCTGTAGCAAGTCTCATAGTGCTCGAGCGCTTCGCTGAAGGCCGCATCGCGCATGAGCTCGGCACAGAGCGAATCCGCGCACAGGAAACTTCCGGCCGAGCTCAAGTACGCCGTATGTTCACGCAGAATGCACTGCGTGTACTCCTGCGTACCAAACAGCGCCCGCACCAGTTGCCGCCGCGCCTGGCCATGAACCTGCCGGTCACGCAGATATTCGAACGGCGCTTTGCGATGCAGCGTCAGAAAGCCGATCTTCTTGAGCTCAGCCGCCTGCTGCGGCCGGTGCCGCCGTGCCGCCACTGCACGCATGAGGCGAGTGTGTGACTGCTCCCAGTAGCGATACAGCGACACGTCCTGCAGCAGACGTGTTGCAACGTGGGCTGCTTCGCTCGACCCTGATTGCGCAGTCAGCGCGATATGCTGCTCGGAATGCTCCATTAACCGCGCGTAGCTGAAGCCGCTGGCGACGCGACGCATGGAGTGTAGAGCGGCAGCAGCGTTCATGGCGGCAATATCTATACCATCGATTGCGTGGGTATAACAACTGCAGGTTTTTTGCGACACCGCTCGCGAAGATCAGCTGTTCAGCGCTGACATAACCGACACCGGAAGAGCCCGCACCGCGGTGACATAATTCAGTCGCTTATGACAGCCAATGGGCGGCTGGCGCAGCGCCCGACCCTCAGGCCGCGGCCGCCACCGCCGCCACGGGTATCGCGTGCCCGAGCAGCTTTTCGATGGCGCGCAGTCGATCGCGTTCCTCCCGACTCACGAGCGAAACCGCCTTGCCGCTCAATCCGGCCCGACCGGTGCGGCCGATGCGGTGCACATAGTCCTCCGGCACGTGCGGCAACTCGAAGTTGACCACGTGCGGCAACTCGCTGATGTCCAACCCGCGCGCGGCAATGTCGGTCGCTACCAGCACCTGAACGCGCCCCTGCTTGAAGTCCTCGAGCGCACGCGTACGCGCACCTTGCGACTTGTTGCCGTGGATCGCGGCCACGGCCAGTCCATCCTTCTCGAGCCGCTGAGCCAGTCGGTTGGCACCATGCTTGGTGCGCGTGAAAACCAAGCTCTGACGGATCCCGCCATCGACGATCAGGCGCGTGAGCAGCGGGTGCTTGCCGGAAGATTCGACGTGGTAGACGCGATGATCGACGAGTGCAGCCGGTGCATTGCGCGGCGCGACATCGATGACGGCCGGGTTCACCAGCCAGGTTCGCGCGAGCGAGCGAATCTCCTCCGGGAGCGTCGCCGAGAACATCAGGTTCTGCCGCTGCTTGGGCAGGGCGCGGATGATGCGCCGTATGGCATGGATGAACCCCATGTCGAGCATGCGGTCCGCCTCATCGAGCACCAGCGCCTCGACACGCGACAGACTGATCGCGCCTGCCTGCATATGATCGAGCAGACGCCCGGGGGTAGCGATCACGAGATCCACGCCGGCCGCGAGCGCCTGCAGCTGTGGTTTGGGGCTCACACCGCCGAAGATCAAGGCGCCACGGATCGGCAGGTGGCGCGCCAGCGCGCGAAAGGCATCGCTGACCTGAGCCGCCAGTTCGCGCGTCGGCACCAGCACGAGCACGCGCGGCTCTCGCTGCCGCTGGATTGAGTTCTGCAGCCGCTGCAGCAGGGGCAGTGCGAAGGCGGCAGTCTTGCCGGTGCCGGTCTGCGCGGCTGCAAGCACATCGCGCCCTTCGAGCACCCAGGGGATCGCGCGCAGCTGGATCGGCGTGGGCTCGGTATAGCCGAGTTCCTCGATCGCCCGTAACAGCTGCGGGCACAATGAAAAGTCCTTGAACAAACGAATACTCCATAACGGCCGGGCTGCTTCAGTGCAACCCTCGGTATGGCGCGTCAATCAATGAATGTAGATCGGCGGTGCCGACGGCACCGACAGCGATGGGCTTGCAGGAGGAGCGAAAGGGTCCTGGATTGCAAGGCGGATGAACGCCTGGCGGGACGCTGAAGACCTCGGCGCGCGGACCGAACCGCGCATGCGACAAACTCCAGAGTCAAAGTCTACCTCATTGCGAGCCGAAGCGCACATCGCGACGCTCGGGACCGAGCAGCGCCAGCACGACCAGGCACAGCGCCACGACCGCGCAGACCAGCGTCAGGGCGAAGGCATAATCCGGATGCGCCGAGCTCCCATGGCGATCGGCGAGGCTGGATTGCAGCGGTGCGTTCAGCGATGCAATCAGATTGCCCAGCTGGTAGACAAAACCGGGGAAGGTCGCGCGCAGGCCCTGGGGCGAGAGCTCATTGAGATGCACGGGCACGACTCCCCAGGCGCCCTGGACCATGAATTGCAGCACGAAAGCCGCGATCGCAATGCTGACCGGAGCGCGCGCAAAGCCCCAGAACGGCAGGGCCGGCAAAGCCATCAGGGCAGCCAGCGCGATCGCGCGACGCCGGCCGATCCGGCTCGACAGCGTGCCGAAGCACAGGCCGCCGCAGATCGCACCGATGTTATAAACGATGGCAATGCGCGCAATGGTTCCGGTGGAGAATCCGCGCTGGGAAGCGAGCATCGTCGGGAACAGATCCTGCGTGCCGTGGCTGAAGAAGTTGAATGCCGTCATGAGCACGACCGCGTAGGCGGCGAGCAGCCAGTGCCCCGCGATCCCTGAGCGCAGACTCAGGGCTTTGGTATATTGCTGCGCGGCGATCCAGCTCTGCGATTCGGGTACTTTGCTGCGGATATAGAGCACCAGCAGCGCCGGGGCCGCGCCGACCATGAACATGCCGCGCCAGCCGATGTGCTCGAACAGCAAGCCGAATACGATCGCAGCCAGCAGGTAGCCCGACGGGTAGCCCGCCTGCAGCAGTCCCGAGACCACACCGCGCGATCTCACTGGCACGGACTCGAAGGCGAGCGAGGCACCCACGCCCCACTCCCCACCCATCGCGATGCCATAGAGCGCGCGCAGCACGATGAAAACGCTCAGTGAAGGGGCGAACGCCGAGGCGAACTCCATGATCGAATAGAGCAGCACACTCGCCATCAGCGCCGGACGTCGACCGAAATGATCGGCGAGGCGCCCGAAAAGAAACGCGCCGACCGGGCGCATTGCCAGCGTGCAGGTGATGGCCCAGGTGACGCTCTTGACCTCGACGCCGAAATCGTCCGCAATGCGCTTGAGTACGAACACGACCAGAAAGAAATCAAACGCATCGAGCATCCAACCCAGATAGCTTGCGACCACGACGTGGCGCTGTGCCGCGCCCCAGGTTTGCGCCGCCGACATCGATCTGACCCCAGTGTCGTTGTTCGAAAACTCCCCTGTCACGCAGCATGATAGCGCCGCCGCCAGACAGCGGCTCAGCCGTTACAATGCCCTGGCCCCCTCAACTGCGCTCGCCTCGGGTGTACGGTGCTGCTGCGTCTGGACAAAGTCAGTCTTGCCTACGGCTCGCGAGCGCTGCTGGATCAGGTTTCTCTGCAGCTCGAGCCAGGCGAGCGCGTGGCGCTGATCGGTCGCAACGGCGAAGGCAAATCGTCGTTGCTGCGGCTGTTGCGCGGCGAGGCGGAACCGGATCAGGGCACGGTTTGGCTCAAGACCGGCGCACGACTCGCGCACCTGGCGCAGGACATCCAGGCGCTCTCAGGCAACTCGGTCGCCGACCTGGTGCGATCCGGACTTCCGGCGCAGGGGCGTGCGCTGGCGCAATACGAAGCACTGGCCCAGCGGGGTCTGCACAGCGCTGCCGAACACCGTCGTCTCGATGAGCTGCATCACGAGCTCGATGCCGGCGGCGGCTGGCAGCTACAGCAGCGCGTCGCCACAGTGCTCTCGCGGCTGCAACTCGATGCCGATGCGCGCCTCGATGCGCTCTCGGGCGGAACACGTCGGCGCGCATTACTGGCGCGGGCGCTGGTGAGCGAGCCGCAGATTCTGCTGCTCGATGAGCCGACCAATCACCTCGATATCGAGACCATCGAGTGGCTGGAGCAGTATCTGCTCGAGTTCCAGGGTGCGCTGCTGTTCGTCAGTCACGATCGCGAGTTTATCAACCACCTGGCTTCGCGCATCGTCGAACTCGACCGCGGGCAGCTGACCAGCTGCGCCGGCAATTACGATAGCTACCTGCGCGCCAAGCAACAGCAGCTGCAAGTGGAGGCACAGCACGCGGCCCTGTTCGACAAGAAGCTGGCGCAGGAGGAAGCCTGGATCCGTCAGGGCATCGAGGCACGACGAACGCGCAACGAGGGGCGCGTGCGGGCGCTGTATGCGCTGCGAGCCGAGCGGCGCGCGCGGCGCGAACGCGGCGGACGCCTGCAACTGGAAGGCAGCGCAATCACGGAATCGGGCGCGCTGGTGCTCGAAACCGAGCAGCTGACGGTTGAATTCGACGGCCGTGCGGTGATTCGCGATCTGTCCGTGCGCATCATGCGCGGCGATCGCATCGGCCTGGTCGGTCCGAATGGTGTCGGCAAGAGCACGTTGATCAAGGCACTGCTCGGCGAGCTCGAACCCAGTGGTGGCACGGTACGCCGCGGCAGCCGGCTCGAGATCGGGTATTACGACCAGGAAAGAATGCAGCTCGAGCTCGACGCCACGGTCATGCAAAATGTCAGCGGTCGCAACGACCAAGTCGTCATCAACGGTCAGACGCGCCACGTCGCGGGCTATCTGCGCGATTTCCTGTTCCGGCCCGAGCAACTGCAGACGCCGGCCCGGGCGCTATCCGGCGGCGAACGCAATCGCTTGCTGCTGGCGCGCCTATTCGCCCGTAGCGCGAATCTGCTGGTGCTGGATGAGCCGACCAACGATCTTGACATCGATACCCTCGAGCTGTTTGAGGAGTACATCGCCGACTTTCCCGGCACGCTGCTGCTCGTGAGCCACGATCGGGCGTTTCTCGATCACGTGGTCACGAGCCTGCTGGTGTTCGAAGGCGACGGTGTCGTGCGCGACTTCGTCGGTGGCTACAGTGACCTGTCGCGTTATCGGCGCGCGCACCCCGCCCCATCACGACCAATACCGACCGAACGCGAGCCGCCCGCCGCCGCCGCGGCTGCCGCTGCCGCTGCCGTGGCGAGCGCGCCAAACCCTCACGCCGGCCGCGCGCGGCGCCTGTCCTACCAGGTGCAGCGCGAACTATCGGCGCTCCCCGAGCGTCTGCAGGCGCTCGAAGCGCAGAAGAGTCAGGTCGAATCGCAGCTCGCCGACGGCTCGCTCTACCGTGGCGCGCCGGAGACGCTGCAGGCGCATCTCGAGCGTCTGGCTGCCCTTACGAGCGAACTGGAGGCCGGCTACACGCGCTGGGCCGAACTGGAGGCCATGGCGCTCGAATTGAAGTGAGCTCGATGCGCGCGCAGCCTCTGCGCCGGCATTTGATGCTAATATTGATGCACGCGGCGTACTGCCTGCGTTGCCATCCCGCATCGTGCGCCCTGGGTCGATGAGTACACGCGTCTATTTGCTGAATGGGCCTAACCTCGATCTGCTCGGGGAGCGTGAGCCGCATCTGTACGGCCACAGCTCGCTCGCCGATGTGGAATCACTGTGCCGCTCGGCCGCCGCCCCGTTTGGAATCGAACTCATCTGCCGCCAGAGCAATGCCGAGCATGAGATGATCGGCTGGTTGCACGAAGCGCGCCACGCCGCCGGCATCGTGATCAACCCGGCCGCATTCTGCTATCACTCGGTGCCGATTCTCGATGCCCTGCGGCTGTGCGAATGCCCCATCGTCGAGGTGCACATCAGCAACCTCTATCGGCGCGATGAGACGTGGCGCAGCCATTCCATTCTGGCGGCCGCCTGCACCGGAGTGATTACCGGCTTCGGCGTCGAGAGCTACCGGCTGGCGATCGAATACCTGGGCCGCGAAATCGGCCGCGCGCGCAGCGCGAAGGCCTGAAACATTGCGTGCTGCCTCGGTCGTGCTAGGCCGCGACGCGACGCGCCACGCCGCCATCGAAGGCCGCGGCGATCACATCCTCGACCCGCTCGGCCCAGACGAACTGTAGCGACTCACGCACACTCGCCGGAATCTCATCGAAGTCGCGGCGATTGCGCGCCGGCAGTATCACGGTCTTGATGCCCGAGCGCGCCGCTGCTACCGTTTTCTCCTTGATGCCGCCGACCGGCAGCACCAGGCCCCGCAGGCTGATCTCGCCCGTCATGGCGACATCGTGCAGCACCGTGCGCTGCGTCAGCATCGATACCAGCGAGGCAAAGATCGCCACCCCCGCGCTGGGGCCGTCCTTCGGCACCGCGCCCGCCGGCACATGGATGTGCACGTCCGACTTCTCGAACACCAGCGGATCGATCCCGAGACGCTCGGCCTGGGCCTTGACCAGCGTCATGGCCGCCTGTGCGCTTTCCTTCATGACATCACCCAGCTGGCCGGTCATGATCAGACGGCCTGAGCCCGCCACGCGGCTGCTCTCGACGAACAGAATGTCCCCTCCGACCGGTGTCCAGGCCAGTCCGGTCGCGACCCCCGGCACGCTCGTGCGCATCGCAATCTCGTTCTCGAAGCGCGCCGCGCCGAGAATCCGCGGCAGCTCCTCGGGACTGACGCTCATAGGCCCCCCCTGCCCGGCGGCGATGCTCACCGCGCAGGAGCGCAGCACCGCACCGATCTGGCGCTCGAGGCCGCGTACCCCCGCCTCGCGAGTGTAATCGGTGATGATGCGGCGCAGGCTCTCATCCGGAAGGATCACCTGTTCGGCTTTCAAACCGTTCGCTGCCAGCTGGCGCCTGAACAGGAAGCGCTTGGCGATCTCGAGCTTTTCCTCTTCGGTGTAGCCGGTCAGTTGAATGATCTCCATGCGATCGCGCAGTGGCGCCGGCATGTTGTCGAGCATATTGGCCGTACCGATGAACAGCACCTTGCTGAGGTCGAACGGCACACCGAGATAGTTGTCGCGAAAGGTATGGTTCTGCTCGGGATCGAGCACTTCCAGCAACGCCGAGAACGGATCGCCCTGGATGCTGGCGGAGAGCTTATCCACCTCATCGAGCATCATGACCGGGTTGCGTGCACCGGTCTTGCGCAGTGCCTGGATGATGTTGCCGGGCAACGCGCCGACATAGGTGCGGCGGTGACCGCGAATCTCTGCCTCATCGTGCACACCGCCGAGGCTCACGCGCACGAACTTCAGGCCGAGCGCGCGTGCAATCGACTGTCCGAGCGAGGTCTTGCCGACCCCAGGAGGCCCGACAAAACACAGGATCGGACTGTGGCCCTCGGGATTGAGCTTGCGCACCGCGAGGAATTCGATGATGCGACGCTTGATGGTCTCGAGACCGAAATGGTCTTCATCGAGGATGCGACGCGCCTTGTCGATGTCGATCTGCTCCTTGTCGAGCTTGGACCAGGGCAACGCCAGCAGCCATTCGATGTACGAGCGCGCCATCGAGTACTCGGCACTGGCTTCCCCCATGCGCTCGAGCCGCGCAATCTGTGTGCGCGTATGTTCCTCGACTTCGGCGGGCATGGCCGCTTTGGCGAGCTCCGCCTTCAGTCCGGCGATCTCGGAGGACTCCTCCTCGTCTTCGCCGAGCTCCTTGCGGATCTGACGCAGCCGCTCGCGCAGCACGGCCTGCTTCTGCCGCTCGCCGAACGCCTCCTTGGTGCGCTCATCGATCTGATGCGAGATACGAATGACTTCCAGGCGTTGGCGCACGAATTCGAGCACCACGTCCAGCCGCTCGCGCAAGCCGAAGGTCGCGAGCACGGCCTGCTTCTCGATCGGTTTGATGTCGAGAAAGCTCGCGATCAGATCGGCCAGCGTCGCATACGATTCGATCTGCTGGATGGCATTGACCAGTTCTGCCGGCGCCTGCGGCAGCAACTGCAGTGCTTCGAGCGCCAGCTCGCGCAGGCGGATACCGCGCGCTTCAATCTCGGGATTAATCAAAGTGGGCTCGGGATGCAGCTCGACGCGCGCAGTCAGGAATGGATCACGGCCGCTGAAATCCAGCACGCTGAAGCGCTCCTCACCCTGGCAGATCAGATGATGCGTGCCGTCCGGGGCCGTCACGTAGCGCACGATGCTCGCCATGGTGCCGACGCGGTGCAACCCGTCCGGATCCGGCTCATCCTGGTCGGCGTCCCGCTGCAGTACGAATCCCACCTTGCGCCGCGTCTTGACCGCTTCCTGCGCGCCCGCGATCGTGCGTGCGCTGCGAATCGTGACCGGCAGGACCGTTTGCGGGAATAGCACCGTGTTGCGCAGCGACAGGATGATGAGGCTGTCATCCACCGCAGTCTGCGCCGGCTCCGGCGCGTCAGGCTCTGCGCTCACAGCCATTCGCCAGCCAGCCGGATGCGCAGGCAGCCGTCGATGAGCTCATGACCCAGCAGCTCGTAATGGCCCTCCGGCAGCGCGATGCGACGCTCGATCCGTCCGTAAGGAATCTCAAGGCGCACGATGCGTGCCTGATGCGCCAGCCGCGGCAGCTGGCTTTCGGCACGCACGGCAAGGCCACTCGAGGACAGTTCCACCTCGACGGCATCCGCCTGCACGCCCGGCATTGCGACCAGTATCTGCAGCTCACCCTCGAGCATGAAGATATCCACGGGTGGCTCCCAGGCGGGTTGCTGCTTGGAGGCGGCCAGCAGTTCAAAGAAGCGGCGGTGGCGGCGCTCGGCCTCGTCGATCAGCGCACAGGCTCGCGACCACATCGACAATCCGCTGGGCAGGTAATCCATGACAATACCTCGAGGAGCCGGAACCGGCACTCATCCTAGGAGTGGCGCACACTGACGTCTACTCGCGACAGTTGACGTGGGCCGGCTTCCGGTTGCATATGTCGTCCAATGTCGCCTCGATGCGCTTCACATTGTGTGGAATCGACCGTTGCTCTGCGAGGTCAATTCGGGCGAATATAAGCAGGTCGACATGCGATCCGGTCGATCGGCGCGGCCCGTTCGTTTTGCGACCCGATCCATTTGCGACCCCCTTTTGGCGGTCATAGGAGTGTTAAGCATGGCAGTTCAGTCCTCCCCCGCGCCGCGCGGCGCGCGCGCAGCCAGCCGATCGACGCAGCAGAAAGCCCGGCCCGTGCCGCCCGCACTGATCGATCAGGATCTGCGGCGAAGCATGATCGCCCAGGCGGCCTACTACCGCGCTGAACGGCGCGGCTTCGCCCCGGGACACGAAGCGCAAGACTGGTCGGCGGCCGAGCAAGAAGTCGATAGCGCTTTGATGCTCGGTGCGCTGCCGCTGAAGGCCTGAGCGGCCCAGCCAGACACCTCCAGTAGGAGCGCCTGCTCGCTAGCGAACTCGCTGCGGCTGCTGAGCCCGGAGCTCGCGCAGCTGTGCCTCGAGCTCGGCCACTCGGTCCAACAGGCTCAGAGCCACGGCCAGCGCCTGTACGTCGAACTCAAAATCGGCACGTAATCGGCGCGCGGTGCGCGCCGCGCGCAGCGCCTGTGCTCCGAAACGCAAATCGGCTCCAGCGCGGACCCGGGGTCCCGTGCCGGCGTCGGGCTCGAGCGGCGCGATCGCGCCGCAATCGAGCAACTCCTCGAGCAGCGGCTGCGGCACCCCCGATAGCTCGGATAATTCGGGCAGCGACAGCACGTGCTGCTCGAACCAGAGCATCTCCGTCGACTCAATGTGCATGGCCCGCCTCCACAGCGAAATGAGCGCGCGGATCGAAGTTCGAGCCGTCAGAGAGCTTGCGGTACAGCTCGCGCTCCGGCTCGGCCACCACGCTGGGCACCGCGATCTGCACGATGGCGTATAGATCGCCTTGACCCTCCTTTGGTTTGGGCAGCCCGCGTTGCGGCAGCCGCAGATGCCGCCCGGCCTGCGTGCCCGGTGGCACCTTGAGCCGCACCGTGCCGCCCGGCGTCGGAACCTCCAAGCTCGTGCCGAGCACCGCTTCCCAAGGCGCCAGCGGCAGATCCAGGTAGAGGTCGTGACCGCTCGCGCGGTAGAGCGCATGCGGCCGCAGGCTGATGTTCAAATAGAGATCGCCGTCGCGACCGCCATGGAGTCCCTTGCCGCCCTTGCCCGGGAGCCGCAGCCGCTGGCCATCGGTTGCGCCCTTGGGAACGCGCGCCTTGAAGGCGCGCGGGACGCGACGCACGCGCCCCTGTTCGTCGTATTCCGGCATGTTGAGATCCAGGTCGATCTGCGTGCCGTGAAAAGCCTGTTCGATGGTGATTGCGACCCCGATCTCGTAGTCGTGCCCAGGCATCGACATACGGGCGCTGCGGTGCGCGGCGCCGCCGCGCAGATGGGCGAACAGGTCGGACAGGTCGGACAGGTCGAGCTCCTCGCTCGAGAATGGAGCATCGCTGAACTGCTGTTGCCAATGGGGGGGCGGCTGGAATTCCTGTCCGGCCGGGTGAGCGCCCAACTGATCGTAGGCAGCGCGTTTCTCGGGATCCTTGAGGGTCTGATAGGCCTCGGCGATCTCCTTGAATTTCTCCTCGGCGTCCGATTCTTTCGATACATCGGGGTGATACTTACGCGCCAGCCGGCGGTAGGCCTTCTTGATGTCCTCATCGCTGGCGCCGCGCGCGAGCCCCAGGCTGGCGTAATAGTCCTTGTACTTCATAGGTGCCCGGCAGAATAACGCAGCCAGCCGCGCCATCGCACCCCAATATGTCAGCTGCGGCCTGCAGCAGCGAGTGCGCGCCCGGCCGAGGATGCCGCAGGCTAAGCGACAGGGTAGAATGCGACCGCTTTCAGCGGCCAGGTGCCCGCCGCAACAATACGATCAGGGCACCGGGGGTTGGGTTAATCATCGATCGCGCCAGCCGCTTTCCAGGAGGCAGGCATGTCTAAATTGCGGCATTTGAGCGCGGCGATCGCCGCAGCAGTGCTGACAGCGTGCGGGTCCGACAGCACCACCTCGACGGTAGCCTCATCGACCATGCACGGTACGCTGGTCGAGAATCCGCCGTTTCGAACCGCGTCCCTGAATGCCGCCAGCTTTGCGGCCCAGCTGTCCGCCAACACCACCGGCGCGCAACTGCTGCAGATTACCGGCACTCCGACCTGCGGCGTGGATTTCTACTACATCAAGTTCTGGACCGTCGGCGGGGCCGGCGAGAGCACCGAGTCCTCGGGCGCGCTCATGGTACCGACCGGCGCCGCGCCGACCTGCTCGGGACCACGCCCGATCGTGCTGTACGGGCACGGCACGTGGGTCGACCAGACCGGCAATATGGCCGACATCGTAAATTACGCTGCCACGAACGATGAGAACCTGATGGTCGCCGCGACGTTCGCCGCTCAGGGCTACATCGTCGTGGCCCCCAACTTTGCCGGCTACGATATTTCGACGCTGGGCTATCACCCGTACTTCAATGCCGCGCAACAGGCGGGTGAAATGATCGACACCCTGGCTGCGGCCCGCACGGCACTGCCCAATACCATGTCCTCCGCAACCAGCGACAGCGGCAAGCTGTTTATCACGGGCGATTCCGCGGGCTCGAACGCCGCGATGGCGACGCAGCGTGCGCTGGAGGCGGCCGGCCAAGCGGTCACGGCCGCGGCCCCGAGCTCCGGGGCGTACGCGCTCGAGGCCTTCGGCGATGCCATTTTCTTCGGCAGTGTCATTTATGGCTCGCCCGAGTTCGCGCCGCTGGTCACGACCAGCTTCCAGCGCGCCTACGGCAACATTTACAGCGCCACTACCGACATCTACTCCGCGACCTACGCCACGGGTATCGCGACCTTGCTGCCCAGTGCGACACCGATCGACACCCTGATCGCCAATGGCGCGCTGCCGGCGAGCGCCCTCTTCGACAGCACCACGCCGACCGTCACGATTCCAGGCAACGCGATTCTGTCGGCGGAGCTGACTGCGGCACTGGCGGTGCCGAGCAATCCGGCCAATCCGGATACGCCCCTGTTCGAAGCGGGCTTCGGCAACCCGTACCTGATCAACAACAGCTATCGCGTGAGCTACGCGCTCGATGCGGCCAGCAATCCGGACGGCGCCGTGCCCACGCCAACCGCCGGCGTGCCGCTCGCGGCCGTGGCACCGACGCAGACCCTGCGACTCGCGCTCTACAAGAACGATATGCGCTATGGCGACTGGGCGCCCAACTCGCCGACGCTGCTGTGCGGCGGCGATCAGGACCCGGAGGTGTTTTTCAGCGTCAACACGGGGACGATGGCGGCGTTCTGGAGCGGCCTGCCAGCCGGCCTGATCACGGTGCTGGATGTCAGTGCAACGCCCGCGGGACCCTTCGCCCCCATCCAAACTGCGTTCCAGCAGGCCGGGGCGGCACAGCTGGCCTTTTACATGTCGGCGGCCGGTGGCAGCCTGACGTTGGCTCAGGCGGAAGCGTTACTCGTCGGCAGCTACCACCGCGGCGTAGAGCCCTTCTGCGCACTGGCTGCGCGCAATTTCTTCAGCCAATTCTAAGGGAATCGGCCATGACAAAATTCGCTCTGCGCGCGCTGCCTGTCGCGCTTCTGTCCCTGACCGCCTCGCTGGCTTGGGCGGACGAGATCCCAAACAACACCGTCCGCATCGGCGAGTATTGGGTATTTTATCACACGAGTGGGAGTGCCCTCTCGGGCCCTTTTATACCCCCGGGCGAGGATCTCACTGTGACGGTGAAGAACGTGCAGACGCCGTATCTGGCCTATCTGCGACGCCTGTCGACGCACTTCACGGCCGAGCTCGCCTTCGGCATACCGCCGCTGACGAAGACCTACGGCAAAGGTCCGGCGACCCTCGCCGGCACCGTGCCGTACAACGGCCAGGAGCTATCGAGCGCGCGCTGGTTTGCGCCCACATTGTCGCTCCTGTACATGTTCTTCGATGAAAGCTATGCATTGCGGCCGTATATCGGCGCCGGGGTCAATTACACGGCCTTCTTCAATCGCAACTCGACCCCTGCGGGTGATGCCGCCGCCGGCGGGCCGACCCGAGTGGAGCTGCCGTCCTCAGTCGGGCCGAGCGGCACAATAGGCCTGAGCTACCGCCTGCCGCACAACTGGAGCTTGTCGGCCTCGTATTCGATAACGCGGGTGATCACACATTCGACCGCCATCACTGCGGGCGTTGTCCGCAGTTCGGACGTCAGCTTCGGCCCGCAGGCGTTCGTGGCCGCGGTCGGCTACTCGTTCTAATCCCTTCGGCGCAGCGCGCCGGCAAAGTTCCGCGCGCATGCCCCCCCAGGCGGGGACATCGGCGCTACCCGTGCCGCAGATGTCAAAATGCGAACCCCTCCTACGCACGCTCATCGACCGCAGCGGTATAAGTGGCTCTTCGCATGCACACATACCGAGTTGCCCGAGACACGACGTCCTGCCACAAACTTATGGTAATTGCGTCGTGTGCGCCCACGAATGAATCTTCAAGCAATACCCGTTGACAGCGAAAGCATCGCGCTGCAAGGAGAATTTATGTTGAGAACCGTCGAAGTCGAAAAGCGCCCGCCGAGCAAAGAGGAAGCGGAACGCCGTCAGCGTTTTGCCGAGCCATCGCCCAGACCCACCCGAGCGAGCGAGCAAACAGCTTGCCCGAAGCCCGTGATCAGCGACGCCGAACGCTATCGTCAGATCAGTCTGTGCGCGTATTACATGTCCGAGCGCCGGGGCTTTACGCCCGGACACATGTGGGACGACTGGCTCGCGGCCGAACGAGAAATCGCGACAAAGTGCGCGCCACACGGCTCGCGCGCTCAGGGTGACTCCAACAGCTGACTGTGCCATTGGGCCGGCGCGAATATCGGGCGCTTAAACGACCGCCGATCCGGTGCCACCGCGGTCAGCGCGCCGACCGGCCGCAGCGGTTGCCGTGCACTGCGGCTCGCTGGACGGAGGCACCCTTGAACCTTAGAATGCGCGGCTCGCCGTTCATGCTTGCGCTGGCTCAGGCCGCGCAGCAGCACCGCACAGCGCGCCCGTAGCTCAGTTGGATAGAGTACCTGGCTACGAACCAGGGGGTCGGGAGTTCGAATCTCTCCGGGCGCGCCAGTTTTCCGCATACCCGCGTTTTCCTGAGTCACCACTGAGTCACCAGGAGAACACACACCATGTCCAGAACTACCGCATCACCCCGCGCCCGAGGGCGCAAAGCTTTCCCCGCCGCAGCACGACGTAGCGCATCCCGTATCGACGTTTCCGAACGTATCGAGCGGCTGGACGCGGAGCTGCAGCAGATATATTGCACGCTGTACTGTGCTTCTGAGGTTCTGGATGCTTCTGACGCGCTGGATGGTGATAAGGCAGGTTCACGGGCTCGTAGTGTGGTCAACAGGTGCGTGGATCGGTTGGATGCGCTGAGCGATGCCCTGCAGAATTTAGCGATGGAATGTTGCCATCAGGAGAAAGCGCTGAAGGGCGAGCCTGAGGTGCGCTCATGACGCCGCTAGAGGCATTGAGCAGCACCGAAGTTACGCTTTTCGCGCCTGAAAAGGCGCGCATCAATCAAGCAATCTACGATGCTGGCATTGAACTGGCCGCGCGCCTTGGTGATATGGGCGCCCTTGAACGCTGGATTGACGAGAAGCTGGATCACCAGGAAGGCGGAGTGCAGTGGTGGCGGGCGAATGTGCGGCGAGCTGGCGGGGACAGAACCATTGTCGCAGAGTCCGCGACAATACTCACCGTCGCTCAGGCCGAGCGCATCCTGAAGTACGACAAGCAGACAATTTCCAAGTGGCGCCACAAGCTAGGCAAGCGCGCAGAGTATCGCGAAGCAATATCGAAGGCAGCACGCAAAAAACTTGAACTTGAGAAGGCCGACAATCATCGGGCTCGAGGGACTGGCGAGAACGAATGG
>DATNHF010000063.1:0-8944 GCA_035605115.1 Steroidobacteraceae bacterium
CCCGCTTGAGCAATCACGTTGGGCGCCTATAATACCGCGCCTTCTCGAAGCCTCCCGCTCTGCTCGCTCCCTTCGTCTAGAGGCCTAGGACACGGCCCTCTCAAGGCTGGAACACGAGTTCGAATCTCGTAGGGAGCGCCATATAATCAAGGAGTTGCGCTCGGCCCGTTCGGATAAAGTGAAAATGATGTGAAACGGCACGGCGTGCCCGAGTTGGAAGCGCATGGAGTCGCTGGCGGCGCAGCTTGAGCAACTCGAACAACGGCGCGCGCTGGTGCCGGCATTCGACGACTACACCCAACGCCGGAACCACCCCGCCATGACCCGCCGTGAGCCGCGTGCTCAAAATGAAGGCCGGCAAACGTGAAGGCGATATGGCAGCGGGCGCACCAAAGGAATTGTAGCGGCATGTCGCGTCACAACGGGAGCCAATCAAGCTCCGAGCAAGACTTCAATTTCTTCTGGATCGAAGCGAGATCCGGCATCGCCAGCGCCGTACATTCAGCAACGCATTTCATGTAAGCGTCGATGCCCTCGGACGTGTAAGCTTTTGGGCACTTGTTTTGGCACGCCGAGTTAGCTGACTGAAGCCGTGCCAAATCATCCTTCGCCGCGCCCGAGGCCCCCATGAGACCAAGAGGGTCAATGTGGGAAAGGCGTGGCTCGAGATAAAGCTGCAGTTTTCTCAAATTTGCTTTTATGGCGTTGGCGGCGGACAAGATCGTCTTCAAAGCATCATCTTTGGCGGCACTTGGTGGCTCATTGTTCAGAGTTGACAACGCTGCTTGAGAGTAGCCAACATAAGAATTATTGACTTCGATGCAATACGAAGCATGCAAGTCTGTCTCATTGGGTGGCATCGTCTGAGCATTGACAACCCCGACACACGCCAGCAGCAGCGCCAGCAGTATTCTCCTTCTCATGGCTCCTCTGCCGGCGAATTCTCGCCCTCATTCCGCAATTTCTCTCGCACCTGTCCGAGATGCCGCTCGACTGTTATACCAAGCTGGTGGAGTTGCATCTTCCATTCGGCCGGGACTACTTTCGCTTCCGTCACCAAAAAATCGGAGAAAACATCGGGTGTCGCAACGAAGATATAGAGCAGCGAGAGCGTATGCAGCTTACGCCCATCGTCGTTCTGAGCAAATTGGAAATAGTTGACACTCATGGTGGTCTGCCCGGAAAGTCCCTATGTCGGCGTGAACCGCAAACGTGCTGATCGTCTTCTGCTGCTTGATGGTGGATGAACGTGAGGAGCTGAGACAGGACAGCATCATTATTTCTTATGGATTGATAATTCATCGCCGCGCTATATAGGCCCTCGACGCGCGCCAGCGCGCCGAATTAGTCTCTGTTATTGGCCACAGAGACGAGGAAATTGTTCTCTTCGATGCTTAGGAAGCGCAGGAAGTCTGGCGCAGCGCGCTCAATTCCTTCGGTCATGACTACAGCCCACGGGAAATGCCGTGTTTACCGAGATGATTGAATTGTAAGGCCAGCACACTGTGCCGGCACAGTGGCAATATGCGCAGGGTCAGCGCCTTGGCGGTCCGGCCTTCACTCCCCGCGCACGGCCGCGAGCTTGGCCTTCATCGCGCTGGGGATGAATTTCAGATACGCCTTCTCGATCATCGCAATGCCGGTGCCGCACTGAGCCGCGACGGTGAGCGGATCGATGTTGTGGACCTGCAGCAGCTCGCTGATCCTCGCGTGCCTGAACGAGTAGGCGCTCGCTGCCGGCGGGATGCGGTGCTGCTTGCGCGCCTTGGCATTCACGGCCGTGACGGCAGCGCGGAAGGCCCTGCCCCATCGGTGCCTACGCCAGACTTGCACTCCGTCTTCGGTGAACAAAGCCGCGCTCGGCAACTTGCCCGAAGCGCGAGCGCATCTTGCTGCTGCGCCCCTTGCGATGGCTGAGCTTCAAGCTATCGGCCGTCAGGTCTGCCACCCTGGCGGCGGCCAGCTCGCCCGGTCTGGCCCCGGTTCTCTCCAACGCCTCCAAGAACAGCGCCGCATGGGGCTCGGCTGCCCGGATGATCGCCGCGCGCTGGCTTGCGTTTAGGAACACCGCTGTCTCGGTGGTCTCGGCGTCCTCGACATCATCGGCCAGCGCGCCGATGGTCCACGCCTTGGAGTCTCCGACGTGGTCCAGTTCCAAAGCGCGGTTCAACCCGGCCTTGACCCCACGATACAGCCGATTCACCGAGCGGTTAGCCCCGCCCGCCTGAAGCCGTGCGCGCCACTCTCGGGTGTCATCCCGCGTCAGAGACTCCAGCGGCAGCTCGGCGAACGGGTCTTCATACACGACCGTCTCGAATTTGCTTTGCGCATCGGCTGCGGCAGCCGTCCGCCCTTGCGCCCTCAGATCCGCAAGGTACGCCTCGAGGGCTGCTTTGACGCTGCCGCGCTCCGGTGAGCGTACGGCCGAGCCCGCGACCTGCGCGAGCCAGACTTCAGCCTGCTTATTGGCCTCATCGAACTCCAGCGCCTCGCCCAGCGGCTTGTAGTGCTGCTTCTTCTGCCGATCGCGCCAGCGCGCTTCTCAAGGCTGGAACACGAGTTCGAATCTCGTAGGGAGCGCCATATAATCAGGCACTTAGCTCTTGCGCGGTTCGCTGCTCGAATCGCGCCGTGGCACTCGCGGCGTCGCCAAATGCCGCGCCTGAACTGCGGCGTCGGCCCCGCGCTTATCCGACACAAGTGCGATTGTCCGCCCCAAGGGGGCACGCGCGCTCGCGGGCGTGATCGTCTTTTTTTCTGAGATTGATTCTGTGCCTCAACCTGATTGCTTGGAACGTTGCGCGGCCGGCTGAGGCGTATGATCCCGCACCACATCGAGCGCCCGGTGTCGATCGGCAGATCACTGCGCGTGCGATCGTGGTTTGCTGGACCCGTCCTGCTGCCGTGGATATTTTTCCGCTTGTCTGACAGGCGCTGTCAGATTTGTGCGCTACAGTGGAGCCATGATCGACGTCACAGTTCGAGATGGTTATCCTTTTCCCGTTGTCGGGGTCGGCGCTGCTCGCGCCGACGCGCAGGCGTTGCAGCTATTTTTTGCCAATACAGCGGCTGATAGCGGTGCCGCGTATATCGTCATCCAGTCGCAGGCGCCCGATCAGGAGACCGTGACGGCAGAATTCCTCGCCCGTCACACCAGCATGCCGGTCAGCCATATCGCCGATGGCGTGCCCCTAGAGCCCAACCACGTGTACGTCATGCGCCCGGTGCGGCCGGAGCTCGAGGCGTTGCGGCGGAGCAGACGCTGAAGGCCGCGAACTGACGGCCTAGCAAGACCGGGCGGGAACGGTGATCATCAGCGCGCGCGCCGTGCAAATCGCCAGCGCGCGCAGCAGCGCGCTCGAAGTGTGCATTCGCATCGATTCCAAGTAGGACCCTTGCCGCTCGCGTCCATCGTATTTGACCTATGCAGCCGCTGGCGCAGCACGGCCGCATTTCGGTCAGCCATTTTTTACGAATTGTGCGGTGCAACGACGGCCCGTACGCGCGCCGCGAGCGCAACAGTGCAGGCTTCAGTGCTCATTCGAGGACTTGCCGTAAAAAAAAACCGCGCAGATGATTGGGTGCTGCCGCAGCTGGGAGACGCCGCATGACCATCCATATTTCGGACGAGCTGTTGAGCGCGTATGTCGACGGCGAGCTCGAGCAGGCCGAGCGCGCGAAGATCGAACAGGCCATTACTCACGATGCTCGGCTGGCACAGCGAGTAGCTCAGCGTCGCGCATTGCGCGGCCGGTTGCGCAATGTCTTCGACGGCACGCTGCGCAAGCCGCTGCCCAGGCGGCTGGTCAATGCGGCCCGACCGGACGCCGCCGACGGGCCGGCGAAGATCATTGATTTAGCACGAGTTCGTGCCGAGCGAGCGCGCCGTACGGAGCGGCAGCGCGTTGCCATCCCGCGCCGCGCCGTTCTGGCAATCGCAGCGAGTCTGCTGCTCGGCCTCGGCCTGGGTGTGCTGATCGAGCACGTGGCCGCCGGTACCGATCCAACCGAGTATCGCGACGGTGCGCTGTTCGCCAGTGGCTCGCTGAATCACGCCCTGAACGCCCAGCTTTCCAACGCCGGCGCGGCTGCCACGGCGATCCGTGTCGGCTTTAGCTTTCGCGCCAGATCCGGCGTTTACTGTCGCACATTCGTGCTCGACCATAGCCCGGCCCTCGCCGGGCTGGCCTGCCGCGAACGGCAAGGCTGGCGCGTCCTCACGCTGTTAGGCGCGGATGCGCCGGTTGCAGCCAATGCGCAGCCCTCTCGGCTGCCGGGCCCGGCGATGCCCCCGGCGCTGCTGCAGGCCGTGAATGATCGCATCAGCGGCGAGCCGCTGGATGCGCCGGCGGAGGCCAAGGCGCGCCGCAACAGCTGGCATTGAGGCTCAGGCGCCAGAGCGCTCCACTTGGCGCTGTTGCTCGTAGCGTTTGCCGAGCAGGTAGGCAACGGGAAACCAGACGATTGACACTACCGCGCCGAATAAGGCCAGGCCGCCGACCCCATAAGGGTGGATCAGCGAGCTGAGCCAGGAGGCGCTGAGGTCGCCGAAGCGGTAGATGACCGTATCGATGACGTTCTTGGCCTTGTAGCGGCTCTCCTGATCGATCACGGTGAACAGCATCTCGCGCGTCGGCTTGGCCACGGCATACTCGGCCACACGGCGCAGGATTTGCATTGCGCCGAGCAACAACAGCATCGGCGCAAAAGCGATGGCGAGGAATGCAAAAACCATGATGGCCGGGTTCAACAGCAATCCGCTGGTCACGCCGAATCGCGTGATGAGGCGTCCGGTTCCGAACAGCTGAATCAACACCGCGATCCCGTTGACCCAAAGATCAATCGTGGCGTAGGCGCGCGTACGCTGCTCGTGGCTGGTGAAGGCGTGGGTGATCAGATCGCCGAGCTGGATGTAGACGATCGTCGAGATCCAGGTCATCAACAGCAGAAACAACGCCAGCAGCAGCAGGTACCGCGAGCGCAACAGCAGCCGGAATCCATCTAGCGCGCTGCCCGCCAGGCGGTGATCCAGACGCGTGGGTTGAATCTCTTCGCCCCCGACCAGCAGCTGTTGCTTCTCCCGCGCCAGCAGCCGTACCAGCACTGCCGTGAGCCCGAAACCAGCTGCGGCGATCAGTATCAGGTTGTTGTCGCCGATGAGCACGGCCGAATATTTCGCCAGCGCCGGCCCGGCAATACCGCCCCCAGTCCCGCCAGCGGCAATGAATCCGAACAATCTCTGGGCCTGACGGCGCGAGAACAGATCGGCCATGAAGCTCCAAAAAACCGAGATGATGAGCAGGTTGAATGTGCTCACCCAGACGAAGAAAGCCGCGGCAGTCCATCGTTCCGGATAGCCGCGCGTGAGCAGCCCGTAGAACACGATGAGCGTGAGCGCTATGAAGCCGTACACCCACGGCAGCAGCACCGACAGTCTGATGCGCGATGCCAGGCCGGCATACAGCGGTGCGAACAAAAAGCTCGCAACAAAGGTGGCCGTGAACAGCTCCTGGATCCGGGCCATGCCGTAGACCGTGCCCATTGCATCGCGCACCGGTCTGACGATCGAATAGCTCCCGAAAAGGAAAAAGAAATACAGCATGCTCAGGATGACGGCCTTGAGCTCGTAGGGTTCGATGGCCGCAGCCACGCGCAGCACGCGCTTGAACGCTGCAGGAACCGTGATGCTTGCCATGTGGCTCTCGGGTGCGGAGCTCGACTATAGCTTAAGGTGCGCGCGCAGCTGCTCATAGCGCCGCCCAAGCAGCGAGGCGGCCACTCCCCAGCCCAGGCTCACGCCCAACCCCAGGGCGATCGCGCCCGGAAAACCGAAGCCAGCGGCTCGAACACCGCTCTGCAGCCAGGCCGATGTGACGTCGCCGAGACGGTAGACCACGGTATCGAGGACATTCTTGGTCTTGTATCGACTGCTCTGTTCCACGACTGTAAAGCAGATCTCGCGGCTCGGCCGGGCGATCGCATATTGGGCAACGCGCCGCACCACCTGCAAAGCCTGAATCATGAACAGTCCCGGCGACAATGCCAGGCAGATGAATGCGAACACCATGATGATTGGATTGAGCAGCAGTCCGGCCGTGACGCCGAATCGCTGCAGCAGACGGCTCAGTCCGAAGATCAGGATGATGGCGCTGCAGAGATTGACCACCAGGTCAATATCGGCGATCGCCTGAACACGGCTCTCGATGGCTTGAAAGCGGTGCGCGATCAGATCGGTCTGAAAGAAATACGCCGCCGTGCTGACCCAGCTCATGAGCAACATGTACCAGGCCTGGGTGCGCGCGTACGCGGATTTCCACAGCTCAGCGAAGCCGTCAAACGGATTGCCCGACAGGGCATGATCGAGAGTCGATTGCTGCGCCTCCTCGCCGCTCGCTCGCAGCTGCAGTTTCGCCCGCATGATCAGATGAACCAGCGCGGTCATGAGCAGCAGTCCCGCAGCGGCGAGCAGCAGCAGTCCGTCGAGGCCCAGCCGGCCGACCAGCGATCGGGTGAGTACAGGACCGGCGATGGCGCCTATCTCGCCACCGGCAGCGATCAACGCAAACAATCGCGTGGCCTGGGGCGGCGAAAAAACGTCGACCATGAGGCTCCAGAACACCGAGATCATGAACAGGTTGACGACACTGAACCAGACGTAAAAGCCAGAAGCCACCCATCGATTGTGTGGCGCTGCGCTGAACAGAGCCGCGAACAGCAGGACGTTGATCAACCAGAACCAGAACACCCCCGGCAGCAGGCGCTGCAATCGCACGCGCGAGGCAAGCGCAGCATAGATTGGCGAGGCGATCAGAGAGCCAAGGAAGGTCGCCGTGAACAGATCCTGCAGCCGCCCGGTACCGAGCACGGTTGCCACCGTGTCGCGGACGGGCCGCAGGACGTAGAAGCTTCCGAGCAGCAGGAAATTGCAGCAGCACGCGAGCAGCAGAGCCCGGCCCTCCCCTGGCCGCACCTGCGCGACGCGAGCGCCCGGGAATCGCACGGCCGCCTCAGCGCACGCGCCAGAGCAGCAACATCGCCGCCAGCGCCAGCAGTCCAGTCGGCACCCAAGCCAGCAGCAAGGGATTTAGATCAAATACCAGCGTGCCGCTCTCGACCAACCGCTGCAGAAAAAAGTAGACGATGCCGAGCGTCAGGCCGAGGGTGGTGCGGGCGCTCAATGAGGCCGAACGCAACGCGCCGAATCCGAACGGCAGAGCAAACAGTACCGCGGCCAGAATGCCGGCGGTGCGCGCCAGCCGGGACCAGAATGCGAATACGTACTGCTTGGCATCGAGATCATTGTTGCGCAGCGAGCGTATGGCAGTGTACAGCGTGTGCAGTGCCAATTCGCTCGGATCGCTGATCGCAAGCTGCAGCAGATCGGCGCCGGCGGCGGTGTTCAGCATGCGCTTGCTTGACTGCAGACTGGTCACGGAGTGATCTGTGAAGCGCGATTCCGAGTAACCCTCCAACTGCCAGGACTGCGCACCCGCGGCGATTGCGTGATCGGCATGGCCGATCGCTGCCAGACGATTGTCGGCCGCGAGATCGAAGATCAACATGCCGCCGAATTGTCCGACGCTCGAGCGTCCCTGCACGTTCAGGATGGTATCGCCATCGCGGATCCATGCTCCACCGGCCCCGGCGAAGCTGATATTGGCGTATTTCGCAAACGCCTTGCGCTCATCGGCCAGCTGCGCGAGCGGCTGCGCCAGCAATTCTCCGATCAGCAATGAGGCGCCGATCAGCAGCCCGGCGCTGAGCAGCGCCGCAGCTCCCAGGCGCAGCTTCGACATGCCCGAGGCGCGCATGATCGTGAGCTCCTGGCTGCGTGCCAGGACACCGATGCCGAGCAGCGCGCCGACCAGCACCGCGGCCGGGAATGATTCGAGCGCAAACTGCGGCACCGAAAGCGCTGAATACAGCAGCGCATCGAGCATGCCGTAGTGGCCGACGCCGACATCGCTCTGCTCGCCGATGAACACGAACAGCGTGCCGAGCACCGACAGCACCGCCAGCACCAGCGCGATGACCGACAGCAACGTCCAGGTAATATATCGATCCAGCAGCGTCACGGTGCACGCCGCCGCGCATGCCAGCTGCGCTTGAGCTTAGGCAGCACAATAATGACGGCGGCGCCGATCAGGAACAGTCCGTGCACCCACCACAGACCGAATAGCGGCGGAACCTTGCCGCGCTCGAACCAGGTTCGAGCCGCCAGCGCGAGGTTGGCGTAGAGGGCGAAGACCATCACCGCAATCCACACATGCGCATAGCGGCCCTGGCGCGGACGCAGCCGGCCCAACGGCACCGCCATGGCGGTCAGTATCAGCGTCATGATCGGCAGTCCCAGGCGCCATTGCAGCTCGGCGCGCAGCTTCGGCTCACTGCTCGCGAGCAGCTGCGCGGTGCTCAATTCATCCACGCGCGGGGCGCGGTGGGTACTGTCGGGCGTACGGATCGGAATCATCTGCTCATCGAAACGCATGATGCGGTATCGGGTGCTGCCGGGTATGCCTTCGAGCCGCTGACCATCGTACAGCGTGATGGTCTCGCTCTGGCCATCGCTCGATAACGCATAGTGTGCCCGGCGAGCGATCGTGGTCTCGATGATGAGCCCGTTACTGCGCTTGACGAATACGCCGGCCAGATCGCCGCCCGCATCGGCGGCGCGCGCGTATACCACGATCCGACCACCGGCGAAGCTGCGAAAATTGCCGGGCGCAAGCGGCGCGGTGACGCTGGCGCGCAAGGCCTCATCCCGCATGGCGGCTTCGGCCGCCGCTGCGCGCGGCGCGAGCTCGAAGTTGACCAGCACGATCAGCGCCGTGACCGGCAGCGCCAGCACCCAGACTGCGGCCGCGACACGGCTGACGCCAACGCCACAGGCTTGTGCAGCTGCCATCTCGCTGTCGTGATAGAGCCGGCCGAAGGCAAGCACGAT
>DATNHF010000064.1:0-5021 GCA_035605115.1 Steroidobacteraceae bacterium
ACTGAACTCGAATGCCTGGCGGCGGCGCGAGTTGAGCTATGAAGAAATTGCGGCCTCCGCTCCAGTCAATCTGCCGCTCCGGAAATACATGCTGTGCAGTCCGGCGGAGGGCGGCGTCGGCTTGGTGTTATGCAGCGCGAACAGGGCACGCCGGTATACCAGCCGGTCAGTGGCGCTCAGAGCCGCCACGGTGCGAACACGGCTGTTTGGCTCCTTCGAGGTATTCAGCCCCAGCCTCGCCGCCACTCAGGCACCAGCACCGACGGTGACCGCGGCGCGCGCGGCATTTGAGGAAGCCGGCGTCGGTCCGAATGAAATCGAGGTACTGCAACTGCAAGATACCGACTCGGCCACGGAGATCATTCACATGGCGGAGAACGGCTTCTGCCAGGACGGCGAGCAGGAGCGCCTGCTGCAGGCGGGCGAAACCGAGATCGGGGGTCGGCTCCCGATCAACACGGACGGCGGGTGTCTGGCCAACGGTGAGCCGATTGGGGCATCGGGTCTGCGTCAGGTTTTTGAAATCTGTCTGCAACTGCGCGGGCAAGCCGGGCCTCGACAGGTACCGGGAAACCCGCGACTAGGATACACCCACGTCTACGGCGCGCCCGGTGTCAGCGCTGTGACCATTCTGGAGCGGCGATTCGCATGAGCCTGGAGCAGTGGCAACGCGCAGAACGTCTGCGGGTAGAAATTCAGGAGTTCTGCCGATCCGGCATGCCCTCGGACATTCTGCGCAAGAGTTCTCGTCACCTGATGCTCAACAAGGATGAATACGTGCGCTGGATGCGCGCCCTGCAGAGCCGTGGCTGGGCGGTAGGCCACTGGCCTCGAGAACATGGCGGGCTGGATTGGTCCGCGCTCGAACGCTTCGTGTTCGAGGATGAGCTCGCCCGTGCCGGTTGTCCCTGGGTCATTCCGTTCGGCGTGAAGTATGTAGGACCTGTGATCTACACCTTCGGCACCGAGCCGCAGAAGCGACGTTTCCTGCCGCCGATCGCAGCCACGGATCAGTGGTGGGCGCAAGGTTATTCCGAGCCCGGCGCCGGTTCCGATCTGGCGGCCTTGCGCACGGCCGCCGAGCTGCACGGCGATCACTATATTGTCAACGGTCAGAAGTGCTGGACGACCTACGCGCAATGGGCCGATTGGATGTTCTGCCTGGTGCGCACGGCGCGTGATGAGCGGGTTCAAAATGGCATCTCCTTTCTGCTCATCGATCTGCGCAGCCCCGGTGTCACCATTAGGCCTGTCCGCACCATGGACCTGTGCCATCATGTCAACGAAGTCTGGCTCGACAACGTGCGTGTGCCGGTCGAGAACCGCGTTGGTGAGGAGGGGGCCGGATGGAAGCTGGCGAAGTTCCTGCTGGCCAACGAGCGCACCTACGGCGCGGGTGTCGGCGAGGCGTGGTTCGCGCTCGCGCGGCTCAAGACATTGGCGGCCGATATGTCCTGCGGCGGCGCGCGACTCATTAGTAACTCGGGCTTCCATCGCCGCATTGACGAGCTCGAGCTGCGTGTAGTGGCACTCGAAGCGCTGTCGTACCAGGCACTGGCCGACATGATGTCGGGCGCAGAAAGCAGCGCGGAGGCCTCCATGCTCAAATTGCGGGCGTCAGAGGTATACCAGGATCTGATCGAGACCACGGTCGATGCCCTCGGTTACGCCGGGATTGCCTACGACCCCGGCACGCTGCACGGCGAGGGCCCACCTCCTCTGGGTCCCGACGACGCTGGTGGCATTCTGCGCTACCACCTCTACAACCGCGCGGCGACGATTTACGGTGGCTCGAGCGAGATTCAGCGCAACATCATCGCCAAATCGGCATTGGGACTGCAGCCGTGACTGTTGCTGAGGGCGCTGATGACGACGAGCTCATTGCAATGCTGCGCCAGAGTATCGAGCGCTATACTGCCGAGCACTACACTTTTGAGGGCCGATGGGCTGCGCTCAAGAGCCCGCGGGCCTACAGTGAGCAGGCTTGGTCCGACTACGGGCACTTTGGCTGGCTGGCGCTGCGATTGCCGCAGGAATCCGGCGGCGTGGCCGCGGGCGTTCGCACTACCGCACCGCTGATGGAAGCCGTGGGTGCGCGGCTGTTGCTCGAGCCGATCCTGGCCAGCGCGATCGTCGGCACCGGCCTGATATTGCGCAGGGCAAGTGCCGATCAGAAGGCGCAGCTGCTGCCAAAACTCGCAGACGGCACGCTGAAGGTGGCGTTCGCGCATCAGGAGACATTGAATGCGTTCAGCGAAGATGCTATCTCGAGCGAATATCGCGGCGGCGCTGTTCACGGCAGCAAGGTTGCGGTGCTGCATGCCGATTGCGCCAACCGCCTGATTGTCTCTGCCAGGAAGCGCGACGTTGGTGGCACCGTCTCGCTGTATATAGTGGACGCGGTCGCGCGCGGATTGCGGCGGCAACGCTTTCGCCTGCTTGACGGTCGAGGGGCGGCCAACCTGTCATTCGATGGGGTCGAAGCCGAACCCCTGAACGCGTCAGGTGCGATCGACGCCGATCAAGCGGCAATTGCTGCCGCGTTGGAGGAGGCGATAGTGGCCTCGTGCAGCGAAGCGCTCGGCGCGATCAGGGCACTCAATGCGGCCACGAATCAATACTTGAAGAGCCGCAAGCAATTCGGGCGACCAATCGGTGCCAATCAAGCGCTGCAGCACCGCATGGTCGAGATGCACTTGCTGGAGCAGGAGGTTCGCGCGTTGACGTTGGCAGCGCAGCGGGCTTTGTCCGAGCTAGAGGTTGGACGCACCAGGATCATCAGCGGCGCGCGCGCGTTCACCTGCAGCGCGGCGCGCAGAATAGCGGCTGAAGCCGTGCAGATGCACGGCGGCATCGGCGTCAGCGACGAGCTCGATGTAAGCCACTACTATCGCCGGCTCATGGTGCTCGGCACGCTGTTCGGCAATCGCGAGTGCCATTTTGGACGATTCGCCGCGACGTGCGAGGCGATCGGCCATTGATCAGGCACATCCCCGGATCGGGCTTGCGCCGCGTTGGAGAGTTCAGATGACGTTGCTTGCGCGGAGCGACGCGTGCGCTCTGATCAGAAACGGGATGAGCGTCGGCGTCGGCGGCTTCGGGCTCGATCGCAAGCCGATGACACTGATCGATGGCGTGATTGAAGGCGGTGTACGGGATCTCAACCTGCTGGTCTATGCCGGAGGCCTCGACGTCGAGCGCCTGGTGAGCGCCAACGCCGTCCAGCGCATCGCATTCAGCCATGTGGGATTGGACCAGTTCGGGCTCGCGCCGGCATTCCGCAAGGCGCGAGAAGCAGCCCGCATCGAGGCCGAGGAATGGTCCGAGTGGTCAATGCTGGTGGCATGGCGCGCAGCGGCCGAGCGCGTGAGCTTCGCAACCGTTGCGCTCGATCCGGCGACCGAGCTGTTTCGGGTGAATCCCTGCCTCGGTCGCTTGCGGTGCCCTTTCACGGGTGGGGAGGCGACCGTGGTGAAGGCACCGAAGGTTGATGTGGCATTGCTGCACGCCGAAGCCGCTCATCCCGATGGGTGGGTCATCAACGCCGGGGACGAATATGCCGATGGGTTGCTCGCGCGCGCGGCTGCCCTCACCGTCGTGTGCGCCGAGCGCTTGATCGATGACGGAGAGCTCGAAAAGCGATGGCGAGAAGTGCAAATCATCGACAGCGTGGTCGATCATGTGGTGCACGCGCCCGGTGGCGCAAATCCAGGCAGTTGCCTGCCCCTATATGGTGTGAATTCTGCCGCAGTTGTGGCCTATCTGGCGCAGGTACGGTCGTGATCAGCCAGGGAGATCTGTTGGCGTGCACGATCGCGCGTTGGGCTGCGACGCTGCCGCGAATGACAACGTTTGCGGCATCCGCAGCGGCCCTGGCCGGTTTACGGGCTGCCCAGGAATTAAGGGGTGCAAGGGTGCGTCTGTGGGGCCACGGCGGGGCCTACGATCCTCGCGGAGAGGTGGCATTGTTCGAGCGCGCCGGCTTATTCAACTGCGCGCCGCGTGCGCGCCTCGACTTGCCGGCGGTGCTCGGATGCGTCTCGCGAGGCACGCGGCTGCTCGCCACGCCGGCGCAGGTGGACGGTGCCGCCCAGGCCAATCTTTCAGTCATCGGCGGCGACTGGGGCGCACCGAAAGTCGCATTGGGTGGGACCCGCGGTTTGCCCGATGCGACCGAAATCCATTTCGTCATGCCGTTGCATGCGTCGCGGGCGCTCGTGAGTCGAGTGGATTTCGTGTCCACGGCTGCGAGCAATAGGGCCGTGCCGCCGTGGCTGTTCACCGAACTCGGTGTACTGCATTGGTGTTCACAGCGCCAGGGCTGGCGCCTGCTCGAGCGGCACGCCGGTGTGGCCGTTGAGCAGATTCGGGAGCGCACAGGTTTTCCCGTTCTGGTCGACGGCGATGTGCCGGAAAGTCCACCCATAGACGACGAGTGGCTGCAGGCAGTCGAACGCGTCGATCCCCGGCGAGTGCGGGAGCTCGACTTCGTCACTGGTCCGCAAGCGCGCCTCGAAAGGCTGGCCCAAATCGAGGCCGCAGAGCACGCAGCCGTCGAACGGCTCGTCATGGAGTGACTTGCAGATCGAGGATGGCGGCGGCGAGCGCGCGCGCTTCATCTGGACTCAGCAGGCGTTCCCGCGCAATCATGGGGAAGGAACCCCAGTTACCTGCACCGCCGTTCAGGATTTTTGCGGCGAGCACTTCAACACTCACCGCGCGCGGCTGCTGCGAGTAGCGAATCGCGACGACGTTAAAGGGTGGGCCGATCCGCGGCTCAGTCACACTGTGGCAGCTGACGCACTGGTTTTTTCTGCTCAGCTCTTCGAGTTCGGCGCCCGTCACTTTGCGCAGGGGTTGCGACGGCTGCCGCAATTGCATGGCCGGCTCCTTGGCGGCCTCGGCAACGGCGTCGGATGTTGCTTGGGCGTTGCCCTTGCGCGCATAGTCATCGCCAGGATCAATGATCAGCGCCATGCGCGGACCCGGTGCACGCGCAGGCAGCAGCGCGTAACTCGTGA
>DATNHF010000065.1:0-23005 GCA_035605115.1 Steroidobacteraceae bacterium
TATCAGCCCTGTCGCACTCGGACGTCGCGTTCTTCAGATTCGCGTTCAATTCAGACCTTGCGCCCTCGACCCCTAGCTGGGAGAAAGACTATCCAACGAGTTGTTAAGAATCCGCAAAGAAAAAGTGCAGTTCATGCAAGCGCCAGTCCACGCGCCGACCGGCGATGGATGAATCCGGCAATGGCCTGCCAAGTTGGACTATATACTTGAAATATAAGACAGTTTGCTCCCGGTCGGCCCATACGCCGTGCATCCGTGACGTCAGCCCGTAATGGTGCACACTGTTGAGGTCTGCCCCAGAATAGCGAGATGAACCGATGAACAGCGGAATCGATGACGCCAACGTGGAGAGCTGGCACGCGCGCGCGCGGCAGCTGCGCCCGGCTGGCCTGGCGCTCATCAATGGTGCATTCAGGCCGGCTCGATCCGGCGCGTCCTTCGACTGCATGAGCCCGATCGACGGCCGCAGGCTCGCGACGGTGGCCGCCTGCGATGCGGCAGACGTCGATCTGGCGGTGGCGGCGGCACGCGAGAGTTTCGAGCGCCGCGAATGGGCGGACCAGCCCCCGGCAGCGCGCAAGCGTGTATTGCTGCGCTTCGCCGAGCTGATCGAGGCCGCAACCGCGGAGCTGGCTCTGCTCGAGACGCTCGATGTCGGCAAACCGATCCGCGACAGTCTCAGCGTCGACGTGCCGGCGACAGTGCGCTGCCTGCGCTGGTACGCCGAAGCCATCGATAAGCGCTACGACGAGGTGGCGCCGACCGGCGCCGACACGCTGGCGCTCGTGACGCGCGAGCCGGTCGGTGTGGTCGGTGCCATCGTGCCGTGGAACTTTCCGATGCTCATGGCGGCCTGGAAGATTGCGCCGGTACTGGCCGCAGGCAATTCGCTGGTGCTCAAACCGTCCGAGAAATCGCCGCTCAGTGCGCTGCGGCTCGGCGAGTTGGCGCTCGAGGCGGGCGTGCCGCCCGGCTCATTTCAGGTGCTGCCGGGTTTCGGACAAACGGCCGGCGCTGCGCTGGCCGCCCACAGGGACGTCGACTGCATCGCCTTCACCGGTTCGACCGCGACCGGCAAGGCGGTGATGCAGGCGGCCGCGCAGTCGAACCTCAAGCGCGTCTCGCTTGAATGCGGCGGCAAGTCACCCAACATCATCATGGCCGATTTCGAGGATCTCGAACGCGCGGCGCGCGCTTGCGCCTATGCGATCTTCTTCAATCAGGGCGAGATGTGCTCGGCAGGCTCAAGGCTGTTGGTACAGGAGTCCATTCGTGAGCGGATGCTGGAAAACATCGCACGCATCGCGAGCGAGATGGCGCCCGGCGACCCGCTTGACCCGGCCACCACGCTCGGTGCCATGGTCGATGAGACGCAGACGCGGCGCGTGCTGGAGTACATCGAGTCCGGCAGTAGTGAGGGTGCGCATCTCGCGCTCGGCGGCAGCCGCGTGCGCGCCGAGAGCGGCGGCTGCTATATCGAGCCGACAGTTTTCGATGCCGTGACGCCGCGCATGCGCATTGCGCGTGAGGAAATCTTCGGTCCCGTGCTCGCGACCTTAAGCTTTCGCAAGCTGGAGGACGCGCTGCGGATCGCCAATGACGTCAGCTACGGACTTGCCGCTGCGATCTGGACACGCGATCTTAAAGTTGCGCACCGCGCAGCGCGCGCGTTGCGCGCCGGGGTCGTCTACGTGAATTGCTACGATGCCGACGACATCACCGTGCCCTTCGGCGGCTACAAGCAATCCGGCTTCGGGCGCGACAAGTCCCTGCATGCCTTCGACAAGTACACCGAGCTCAAGACCACCTGGATCGACTTGAGCTGAGCGCGCGTGACTGCGCTCGACGATCAGCAGTTCTTTGCCACCGCGCCGCGCGGTCTGTCCGATCTGCTGGCGCGTGAGCTCTGCGCGCTGGGGGCCGGCGAGCTGCGAGAGCGCCGCGGCGGGGTAGGCTTTCGCGGCTCGATAGAGACAGGCTACCGTGCCTGTCTGTGGTCACGCGTGGCGAGCCGCATATTGCTCGAGCTCGCCGAATTCGAGGCGCCGGACGAGGCGGCGTTCTATCGCGCCGTGACCGCCTGCGACTGGGCCGTGCATATCGATCCGGCGCGCACGATTGCCTGCGAATTCACCGGCTCTCATCCCACGATCACGCATAGTCATTACGGCGCATTGCGACTCAAGGATGGCATCTGCGATCGCCTGCGCGCCGAGACAGGCTCGCGGCCCGATATCGAGCTCGCGCGCCCCGCGGTGCGCGTGTTTGCGCATGCCCAGGCTCATCGCATTACCCTCTCGCTCGACCTGGCGGGCGAAGGACTGCATCGGCGAGGCTACCGTACCGAGGCCGGCGAGGCCCCGCTGCGCGAAAATCTTGCGGCCGGCATTCTGCTGCGGGCGCGTTGGGACGAGGCCGCGGCACGCGGCGCCGAATTCCTCGACCCGTTGTGCGGCTCGGGCACGCTTGTGATCGAAGCGGCCATGATCGCTGCGGATTGCGCGCCCGGACTATTGCGCGACTACTTCGGATTCCTCGGCTGGCGGCGGCATGATGCAGCGCTGTGGCTGCGCCTGCAGTCGCAAGCGCGCGCGCGCGGCCGCAGCGTGCTCGAGAGCGCGGTGCGCGGCAGCGACGTGGACCCGCGCGCGCTGGCAGCCAGTGTGGGGAATGCGCTGCGCGCCGGCGTGCAGGGGCTGGTGCGTTTCGAGCAGCGGTCAATTGACGACGTGCGTCCGCTGGGCGCACTGCCAGGATTGATCTGTACCAATCCTCCCTATGGCGAGCGTCTGGGTGACACGCGCCAAGCCGCGCTATTGCATGCCGCGTTGGGACATGTGCTGCGTGAGCATTTCGCAGGCTGGGACGCAGCGATCCTGACGGCCGATGGCGAGGCGGCGCGCGCGTTGCGACTGCGCAGCTACCGCACCCATGAGCTCTGGAACGGCGCCATCGCCTGTCGGTTGCTGCGCATCGATCTGGGCGCTCCCGGCAGCGTTGACGCCGAAGCCGCGCACCGCGAGCGCGAGGCCGCGGCATTGGAGAGTGCCGGAGCGCAGATGTTCGCCAATCGGCTGGAGAAGAATCTCAAGCGACTCGGCAGGCAGGCGCAGCGAGCGGCGGTCGCCTGCTATCGCGTCTACGACGCGGATATGCCCGAGTATGCCTTCGCCATCGATCGCTATGTCGAGGCGACTACCGCAGCGCTGCATCTGCACGTACAAGAGTACGCTGCGCCCAAGCAGATCGGTATCGAAGACGTGCGGCGCCGGCGGCGCGAAGCGCTCTCGACCCTGCCACGGCTGTTTTCGGTATCCCCCGAGCGCATCCATTTGCGATTGCGCACACGCCAGCGCGGTGCGGCGCAGTACCAGCCGATGCCGGAGGGTGATGGTGCGGCAGCCGGCAGCGCGTTTACGGTCGAGGAAGGGGGTCTTAAGTTTCGCGTCGACCTCGACAGTTATCTCGACACCGGTCTGTTTCTCGATCATCGATTGACGCGCGCACGGCTGCGTGAGCGTGCCCAGGGCGCGCGCTTTTTGAACCTCTTCTGCTACACCGCGACTGCCAGCGTATATGCCGCCGCCGGCAACGCGCTCAGCAGTCTCAGCATCGATCTGTCCAATCGCTATCTGGAATGGGCCGAGCAGAATTTTCGGCTCAATGGCCTCGACCGTGCGCGCCATCGCCTCGAGCGTGCGGACTGCCGCGAGTGGCTGCGCAGCGCGAGTCTGGAGCCGTTCGAGCTGATTTTTCTCGATCCGCCGACATTCTCAAACTCCAAGCGCATGCAGGGCGTGCTCGACATCCAACGCGATCATGTCGAGCTGATCGGACAATGCATGCAGCGGCTTACGGCCGGCGGCCTGCTGCTATTCGCCTGCAACGCGCAGCGCTTCCGCCTCGATGCGCAGGTCGAGCAACGCTGGTGGCTGCGCGATGTGTCGGCCGAGACGCTGCCGTTCGATTTTGCGCGCAATCCACGCATCCATCGCTGCTTCGAGATCAGGCAACGCCCGGAATGAAGGCTATTGGGCGTCCTTTTCCGCTGACTCGCGCTGCGCCGCAGCGGCCTGTTGCGCCTGCTGCAACTGCTGCTCGACCTGCGCTTCCGTTCGCTTGGCCTCGCGTGCCTGCTGCACCTCGGCAGCCGCGCCGGTGGCCGCCGTGCTCGCGGTGCCTGCCAGGCCGCAACCTGCGAGCACACCGCAGGCCACTACTACCACCGCTACGCCGGAAAAGGCACCGTTCATGAGCGCATCCTAAAGCGGATCCCGAAATCGATGGCTGGCGAGAGTTAACAGTTTTACGCGCCAGATCCAAGCCTACCCGCTGTGCACTGCAGGAATCGCTTGCCCGTAATCACAGCATATCGCGTAGCCGATACCAGAGCATGGCGAGCGCGAGGGTCGGGCGGCGCAACGCCATTCCACCCGGAAACTCACGATGCGGCAGACGGGCGAACAGGTCGAAGCGCTCGTTGGTGCCGGCGATGGCTTCGGCGGCCAGCTCGCCGGCCATGCCGGCCAGGGCAATGCCGTGTCCCGAGAAGCCCTGCAGGAAATAAACCTCGGGACTCAAGCGCCCGAAATGCGGCGCGCGATTGAGCGTAATGTCGAGCAAGCAGCCCCAGGCGTAATCGATACGCGCGCCGGCAAGCTGCGGAAATACGTTGAGCATTCGCTGCGCGGTGGCCGGGCCGACCGCCCGCAGGTCGACCCCCGAATAATTGACCCGGCCGCCGAACAGCAGCCGGTGATCGCTCGAGCGGCGAAAGTAATCGAGTATCCAATTGGTGTCGCAGACGGCCGCATTGTTCGCGATCAGCCCGCGCGCTCGCTGCTCGCCGAGCGGCTCTGTGGCGATGATATAGGTGCCTACGGTCATGAGCTTGCCCTGCAACTGCGGCGCGGTCTGCCCGAGCCAGGCATTGCCCGCGAGCACCAGCTGCCCGCAATCGACCGTGCCCGCCGCCGTGCGCACGCGTAGTCGGCCCGCGGCGTGACGCCAGTCGAGCACCGGACTGCCCTCGTGGATCTGCACGCCAGCGAGTGCCGCCGCCTGCGCCAGTCCGAGCGTGTATCGCAGGGGATGCAGATGGCCGCCATTGCTATCGTACAGCGCGCCGATGTAGCGCTCGCTGCGCACCAGAGCGCGCAGCGCTTCGCGCTCGATCAAGCGCGTGCTGTGATAGCCGTAGGACCCCTCGAGCTCGGCGTGCCAGTCCTGAAGCGCGCGCCATTGGCGTGGCTTGATCGCGCACAGCATCTGGCCATCGACCCAGTCGCAGGCGATCTCGTGGCGAGCGATGCGCTGTTTCAGCAGTGCTATGCCGGCCAGCGACGTGTCCCAAATCCGGCGTGCGTCCTCTCGACCCACCAGCGTCTCGAGGGCAGGCTGCTCGGCGGCCACACCATAAATGACCTGGCCGCCGGATCGACCCGAGGCGCCCCAGCCCAAGCGCTGGGCTTCGAGCAGCACCACCCGGTAGCCGCGCTCGGCGAGCGAAAGTGCGGTGGAGCAGCCGGCGATGCCGCCTCCGAGCACGCAGACGTCGGCGCGAACCTCGCCCTGGAGCGGCTCCGACACCGCCGGGATGGCGGCCGAAGCCAGGTAGTAGCTATTGACATAACCGGGCAGCGAAGCGTTGAACATAGTACCGTCTTGCCAGAAATAAGCCGTCGAATCAATCGCTTGACATCTGAGCCCCATGGCTGGCGGCAACGTTTTATCGGTCCGGTTCCGGGACTTTGGCGCGGCGCCTATGGTCTAATAAGCCTCATTCAAGCGAGGGAAGCGCGGGTGTGGCTGTATTTCCATACAGTATCAACGCCTGGCGCAACACACATTCATGGCTGCCAGGCGTCCAATCATCGGCATTCCGGCGGACCGGCGCATGCTCGGTCACCAGCCGTACCATCTGGTCGGGGAGAAGTACCTCACGGCTGTACTCGATGGCGCCGGCGGCGTGCCGCTGATCATCCCAGCCATCGGCCGCGAGATCCAACTCGAGGAACTGCTCGACACGCTCGATGGGCTGCTGTTCATGGGCAGTCCCTCCAACGTCGATCCGCGTCATTACCGTGGCGAGCCGAGCGCCGACGGCACGCTGCACGATCCGCATCGTGACGAGACCACACTGCCCCTGATCCCCCGGGCGGTGGCCGCCGGTGTGCCGTTGCTCGGCATCTGTCGCGGCTTTCAGGAGATCAATGTCGCCTTCGGTGGCTCGCTTTGGCAGAAGCTGCACGAAGTACCCGGTCACATGGACCACCGCGAGAACGCGCAGCTGCCGAACGAGCAGCAGTACGAACTCGCCCACGAGGTCATCCTGGAGCCGACCGGACAACTGCGGCGGCTCGCAGATACCGACCGGATCCGCGTGAATTCGCTGCACGGTCAGGGTGTGCGCGAACTCGGGCGGGGGCTGGCGGTTGAGGCGCGTGCGCCCGATGGCGTCATCGAGGCCTTTCGCGTCGAAAGTGCGTCCCGCTTTGCGCTCGCGGTGCAATGGCATCCCGAGTGGCGCGTAGGCAGCAATCCGTTCTCGCGCGCGCTGTTTGCCGAATTTGGCGCGGCCTGCCGAGCCAAACGATAGGTGATTTATGGCCAATGAAATACAACAATTCTTCCGCGACCACGGTATCTCCGAAGTCGAGGCGATCATTCCGGATATGGCCGGCATCGCGCGCGGGAAGATCATGCCGGCGGAGAAGTTCGCAGAGGACGAGGGCATGCGGTTGCCCGAGAGCATATTCCTGCAGACCGTCACCGGCGATTATCCGCCCGATACTTCCGAGGCCATGAGTCCGGCGGAGATCGACATCGTGCTGCGCGCCGACCCGAAGACCGTGCGCGTGGTGCCGTGGGCGGCCGAGCCGACTGCGCAGGTGATTCACGATTGTTTTTATTCCGATGGCCGGCGCGTGATGATGGCGCCGCGGCACGTGCTGCGTCATGTGCTCGAGCTGTATGCGCAGCGCGGCTGGGAGCCCGTCATTGCCCCCGAGCTCGAGTTCTACCTCATCGAGCCGAACATCGATGCCGACTACCCGCTCAAACCGCCGGTCGGGCGCTCGGGTCGCGCCGAGCCCGGTCGGCAGTCCTACAGCATTGCGGCCGTCAATGAGTTTGATCCGCTGTTCGACGATATCTATGCATTCTGCGAGGCGCAGGACATCGAGATCGATACGCTGATCCACGAGGACGGTCCGGCGCAAATGGAAATCAATCTGCTGCACGGCGAGGCGCTGGATCTGGCCGACCAGGCCTTCCTGTTCAAGCGCACCGCGCGTGAGGCGGCACTGCGCCACAAGATGTATGCCACCTTCATGGCGAAGCCCCACGCTAAGGAGCCCGGCAGCTCCATGCACATTCACCAGAGCGTGATCGACAAGAAGACACGCAAGAACGTCTTCAGCAATGCCGATGGCACACCCTCGGCGCTGTTCTTCTCCCACATCGCCGGATTGCAGCGCTATGTGCCGGCGGCGATGTCACTGTTCGCCTCGAACGTCAATTCCTACCGTCGCATGACGCGCTATCTGTCGGCGCCGATCAACGTGCAGTGGGGCTACGATAATCGCACCGCAGGCCTACGGGTGCCGATGTCGAACGTCGAGGCGCGCCGCATCGAGAATCGCGTCGGCGGTGCCGATGCCAATCCGTACATCGCCATAGCGGCATCCCTGGCGTGCGGCTACCTCGGCATGATCGAGGGTCTGCAACCGACCGAGCCCATCTCGGGCAGCGCGCATGAACTGCCTTATTCCTTGCCCCGATCGCTCGATGAGGCGCTCGCGCGACTGCGCGCCTGTGAGCCGCTGCTGCAGATCCTCGGCGAGCCGTTCGTGGCCGCCTATACGATCGTGAAGCAAGCCGAGCACGAGGTGTTCCTGCAGGTGATCAGCTCGTGGGAGCGCGAGCATCTGCTGCTCAACGTCTGAGGGCCGACGGGCGCAGATCGGCGCGACGGGGCAGGGGGCCTTTCGGTGGCAGGCGATGCCACCGATAATAGCGCGCCCCGACCTCACTGGGACCCACGAGGCCCGCCGATGAATCGCTGCGCATGGCGCGCTGCTGCTCCGCTCTGGCTGTTATTGCTGCTGGCCGCCTGTGGACGGCAGACTGCGCCGATCTCCCAGGCTCCTGCGGGGCCGGCCGCATCGGCGCCGAGCGCGGCCGCGTCTGGCAGCGTCCCCATGGATGATCAGAGGATCCTGAACGTCTACAACTGGTCGGACTACATCGACCCGAGCGTGGTTCCGGCGTTCGAGCAGGAGTACGGCATCAAGGTCAACTACGATGTGTTCGACTCCAACGAGGTCGTGGAGACCAAGCTGCTCGCCGGTCATACCGGCTACGACGTGGTGGTGCCTTCGGCCTCGTTCATGCAGCGACAGATTCAGGCCGGGGTGTTTCAGAAGCTCGACAAGTCGCTGCTGCCCAACCTCAAGAATCTCGACCCGATGATCACGCACATCATCGAAGTGCACGATCCCGGCAATCAGTACAGCGTCAATTATCTCTGGGGTACATCCGGAATCGGCTACAGCGAGGCCAAGATCCTCAAGGCCATGCCGAATGCGCCGGTCGACAGTCTGGCCATGCTCTACGATCCCAAGGTGGTCAAGAACTTCACGGATTGCGGGGTCTCGATCCTCGACGCGCCGGACGAAGTGGTGGGTACGGTACTCATCTATCTGGGCCGCAATGCCAATAGCGAAGCGCCCGAGGATCTCAAGGCGGCCGAGCAGGTGCTGCTCTCGATCCGACCCTACATCCGCTACGTCAATTCCTCGCGCTACATCGAGGATCTTGCCAACGGCGATCTTTGCCTCGCGCTGGGCTGGAGCGGCGATGTCGGCCAGGCCCGGGCCCGGGCCCGCGACAATGGCAAGGGCGTGCAGATCAAGTACAACATCCCGCGCGAAGGCGCCATCATGTTCTTCGACATGCTGGCGATACCGGCGGACGCGCCCCATCCGAAGAACGCCCATCTGTTCATCAATTACCTGCTGCGACCCGAAATCGCCGCGAAGAACTCGGCCCTCATGCACTACGCCACCAGCAATGCCGCCGCCTACGGCCGCATCGACCCGGCGGTTTACAACGATCGCGGCGTCTATCCGAGCGATGAGCAAAAGGCGCACCTCTACCCGAATGCGGCACACAGTCTGGCCTATACGCGCGAGCTCAACCGCAGCTGGACGCGCTTCAAGACCGGACAGTGATGGCCGCCTATGTCGAGATCGAACGGGTCAGCAAGCGCTTCGGCGACTTCGTGGCGGTCGATGAGGTCTCGCTGCAGATCGAACGTGGCGAGATCTTCTGCCTGCTCGGCGCCTCGGGCTGCGGCAAGACCACGCTGCTGCGGCTGCTGGCGGGCTTCGAGACTCCGAGCGCCGGCCGCCTGCTGATCGACGGCCAGGACCTCGCGGCCGTGCCGCCCTACGAGCGGCTGGTCAACATGATGTTCCAGTCCTTCGCGCTGTTTCCGCATATGTCGGTCGAGCGCAATGTAGCCTTCGGTCTCGAGCAGGAGCATCTGGGCAAGGCCGAGATCCGCCGCCGCGTCGGCGAGATTCTCGAGATCGTCCGCATGGGCCCCTATCTGAAGCGCAAACCGCATCAGCTCTCGGGCGGCCAGCGCCAGCGGGTCGCGCTCGCGCGCGCCCTGGTCAAACGCCCCAAGCTGCTGCTGCTCGATGAGCCGCTCGGCGCCCTGGACCGCAAGCTGCGCGAACATACCCAGTTCGAGCTCATCAACATCCAGCAGCAGCTCGGAGTCACCTTCATGGTGGTGACGCACGATCAGGAGGAGGCCATGACACTCGCGACGCGCATTGGTGTCATGAATCATGGCCGGATCGTGCAGATCGGAACGCCGCGGCAGATCTACGAGTTTCCGGCGACCCGCTTCGTCGCCGACTTCATCGGCTCGGTCAATCTATTCGAGGGCCGCCTTATCGAGGATGAGCCCGATTATGTGCGCGTGCAATGCAGCGATTTACCTGCGGCGGTGCTGATCGATCACGGCATCAGCGCGCCGCCGGATGCGCCGATGTGGGTGGCCGTGCGGCCGGAGAAGATCACGCTGTCGCGCGAGCCGCCGCAGGCCGCGGATAATTGGGCGCGTGGCGTGATCCGCGAGATCGCATATCTGGGAGAGCTGTCGGTGTTTCTGGTGCGTCTGGAGTCCGGCCTGGACGTGCGCGCCACGGTTGCCAACAGCTCGCGCAAGCCCGAGGAGAGCTTCAGCCGCGACCTGCCGGTGTACCTGTCGTGGGACGCTTCCAGCCCGGTCATCGGCAGTACCTGAGATGCCGACCTGACATGATGGCGCGATTGCGCAGCTTCCGGCAGCTCCTGCGCCCGCGCAACTTCGCGCGTACGGCGGTCAGTGCCGTGCCGCTCGCGTGGCTGCTGCTGTTCTTCCTTATTCCCTTCCTGATCGTGCTGAAGATATCGTTTTCCGAAGCACTGCTTGCCATGCCGCCCTATGCGCCGCTGTTGTCGTGGACACACGAGCGCGTGCTTTCGATTCAGCTGCATCTCGCCAACTATCACTTTCTGTTCAGCGACGCGTTGTACCTGGACTCGTTCCTCTATTCCTTGAAGGTGGCAGCCGTATCCACCATCTTGTGCCTGCTAATAGGCTATCCCATGGCTTTGAGCATCGCGCGCGCCGCGCCGGCGCGGCGCAATCTGCTGCTGATGCTCGTGATCCTCCCCTTCTGGACGTCCTTCTTGCTGCGCGTCTATGCCTGGATCGGGCTGCTCAAGGACGACGGCCTGATCAACAACCTGCTCATGAGCCTACATCTGATCGGACAGCCGATTCCGATGGTCGCCAGCCGCGTGGCCGTGTACGTCGGCATCGTCTACTCGTATTTGCCTTTCATGATCCTGCCGCTTTACTCCAACCTGGAAAAGCATGATCGCTCGCTGCTCGAAGCCGCTGCGGATCTGGGCGCGCCGCCATCGAGGGCCTTCTGGCGAGTCACCTGGCCGCTGTCGTTGCCGGGCGTGGTGGCCGGGGCATTGCTGGTGTTCATACCCGCGGTCGGCGAATACGTGATTCCATCGCTGCTGGGCCCTTCAAGTCAGCTCATGATCGGGCGGGTATTGTCGGATGAATTCTTCGAGAATCGCGACTGGCCGGTCGCCAGCGCCGTGGCGATCGTGATCCTGATCATTCTGCTCGGACCCATCATCGTCTTCCAGCGTTACCGCAGCCGAGAGCTCGAGGCCGCACCATGAAGATCCGGCGCTCGCTGCTGCTGCCGACCATGCTGGCGTTCGGCTTTGCGTTCCTGTACGTGCCGATCCTCTCCATGATCGTCTACTCGTTCAATGCCTCCCGGCTGGTAACCGTGTGGGACGCCGCGCATTCACCGACGCTCAAGTGGTACGACGAGCTGTTCGGCAATGCACAGATCATGGATGCCGCCTTGCTGTCGCTGAAGATCGCCGCCATGAACGCCACTGGAGCCGTGATCCTGGGCACTCTCGCCGGCTTCGCGCTTGCGCGCTTTGGCCGCTTCCGCGGCCGGGCATTGCTCGCGGCGCTGAGCACCGCGCCGCTGGTGCTGCCGGAAATCATCACCGGGCTGTCGCTGCTGCTGCTGTTCGTCGCCCTGGAGCAGCTGATCGGCTGGCCCGCGGGCCGCGGCGTCACGACCATTACGATCGCGCACATCAGCTTTTCGCTGTCGTATGTGGCCGTGATCGTGCAGTCGCGGCTATCCGGTTTCGACGATTCGCTAGTGGAAGCGGCGCTGGACCTGGGCGCCAGACCCGTGATCGTGTTCGCGCGCATCACGCTGCCGCTGATCGCACCGGCGCTGTTGTCGGGTTGGCTGTTATCGTTCACGCTGTCGTGGGATGATGTCGTGATTTCGCAATTCGTGGCCGGACCGGGTTCGAGCACACTACCGATGGTGATCTTTTCCAAGGTGCGACTCGGCGTGAGTCCGGATGTCAATGCGCTGGCGACGCTCATGGTTCTGGTGGTCGCGGCCGGCGTGGTCGGTTCGGCGTGGTATCTGCAGCGGCGCGAGCGGCAGCGCGCGCGTGACGCGCAACTGGCCGCAGCGGCGGGGACGTGAGCCCATGAGCCTGCGCAGCAAGTTGCCACAGGTCGGCACCACCATCTTCACCGTGATGTCGCGACGCGCCAGCGAACTCGGTGCGGTCAATCTCGGGCAGGGATTTCCCGACTACGACATCGATCCGCGTCTCGGTGAGCTGGTGGCACAGGCCATGCGGCAGGGCTACAACCAGTATGCCCCGATGCCCGGGCTGCCGCGGCTGCGCGAGGCAATCGCGGCGAAGCTCGAGCGTCGCTTTGGCATAACAGTCGATACCGAACTCGAGATCACGGTCACGCTGGGCGCAACTGAGGCCATATTCTCGAGCGTTTTGGCCCTGGTCGGTGTGGGCGATGAAGTCATCGTGTTCGATCCCGCTTATGATTCCTACGATGTCGCGGTGCGGCTGGCCGGTGCCGACTGCGTGCATGTGCCGCTGCAGCCGCCGTATTTTCGCTACGACTGGCAGCGGATCGGTGCGGCACTGACCGAGCGTACGCGGCTGATCATCATCAATTCCCCGCTCAATCCGGGCTGCACGTGTCTCTCAGGCGCCGATCTGGATGCGCTGGCATCGCTGCTGCGCGGGCGCGACATCCGTCTACTCTCGGATGAAGTCTACGAGCACATCGTCTACGACGGCCTGACGCATCATAGCGTCCTGGCCTATCCGGAGCTGCGCGCTCGCAGCGTCGCGGTGTTCTCCTTCGGCAAGACGCTGCATGCCACGGGTCTGCGGGTCGGCTATGCGGTCGCGCCGGCGGCGCTGACCAGCGAGTTGCGCAAGGTGCATCAGTTCAACACCTTCACGATTGCCACGGCGCTGCAACAGGCAATCGCCTGCTATCTGCAGGAGCATCCGCAGTGCGGCGAGGATCTGGGCGCCTTCTTCTCGGCCAAGCGTCAGCTCCTCAGCGCTGGTCTCGCCGGCAGTGGTCTGGTACTGCCGCGCGCCGAAGGCTCGTTTTTCCAGCTCATTGATTATGGTGAGATCAGCGGCGCGCACGATCTGGAATTCGCCGAGGAATTGTTGACACGGGCGCGGGTGGCAACGATCCCGCTGTCGGTGTTCTACGATCATCCGCCGCCGATGACACTGTTGCGGCTGTGTGTTGCCAAGCGTGACGAGACCTTGACCGAGGGGGCGTCGCGGCTCGTGAGTTACCTGCGAAGCCGCGCCGGTCGCGCTGCGCTCGCGCCAGCGGCGGCGCCATGAAGAACAGCACGCGGGTGAACCATCCCCCGGACGTAGCGGTGCCGCCCGACAATCGTCCCGTGGTCGCTCCGATCTACCAGACGGTCAAATTCGAATTTGAATCCGTCGAGGAGGCGCTGCGCGCGCAACGCGGCGAGCGGCCCGGATTCTCGTACCTGCGTACCTCCAACCCGACGACGCGGCAGCTGGAACTGACGCTGGCGCAGCTGCAGGGGCGCGAGGACTGTGTGGTGTGCGCCTCGGGTATTGGCGTCATCGCGCAGACGCTGCTGTCGCTCACGCGAGCGGGTGATCACGTGCTGGGCTTCGTTGAGAGCTATGGGCCGACGCGGCACCTGCTACGCCGCACGCTCGCTAAATTCGCAGTCTCGCACACGCTGTTGTCGATCGAGGATCTGGCAGGCGTGGAGCGCGTGCTGGCGGCGCGGCCCACGCGCTTGCTGATATTCGAGAGCCCCACGAACCCGGTCAACAAGATAGCCGACATCGCCGCGCTCACGCGCCTGGCGCACGCGCACGGGGCTCTCACGCTGCTCGATAACACCTTTGCCGGTGTGCATCAGCACGCACAGTTCGATGTGGATCTGTATCTGCACAGTCTCACAAAGTTCGTCTCCGGTCATGGTGATGTGATGGGAGGTGGCGTCATGGGGCAGGAGCGTCTGATTCGCGGCCTGCGCACGGATTTCACCGTGCTCGGCGGCACGCTCGATCCGCATGCCGCCTTCCTGCTGCAGCGAGGCCTGAAGACTTATTTCGTGCGCTATCGAGCCCAATGCGACAGTGCCCAGCGGGTGGCCGAGTTCCTGGCGGCCCACGTGGCGGTCGAGCGCACGCATTATCCGGGTCTGCCGAGCGATCCTGGCCATGCGCTGGCGCGCGCGCAAATGAGCGATTTCGGTGCAGTCGTCAGCTTCCGATTGCGGGGCGGTGCCGATGCCGCCAGCAGGTTTACCGATGCGCTCAAGCTGTTCTCAATGGCGGCCAGTGTCGGGGCGACCGACTCGCTGGTAATGCCGCCGCAGATGCTTGCGGCCCGCGACCTCGATGAGGAGCAGCAACGCATCGGCGGCGTCGGCGCCGGCACCGTGCGTCTTTCTATCGGCCTTGAGGACTGCGGCGACTTGCTGGCGGACATCGCGCAGGCGTTGGCCGCGTCAGAGGACACTCAGGCGTAGCGGGACGATCCGCGGCTGCGACGCCCTCGCCCCTGTACAATGTGCGCGCCGTCAGGTGGCGGCGCCATGCTTGCCGTGAATGCAGCCATGTTCCGACGTCGATTTCTGCAAACTGGTGCGGCTCTGGCGACCGCCGCGATTCACTGGCCGCAGGTGCTGGCCGCGGAGAGTGCGCACCCGGCCTCACTGAAGCGCCTCGGAACCCCGACGCCCCTCGACTATGCACGGCTCAAGGGGCAGGCGCGTGCGATGGCGGGCCTGGCCTATCAGGGGCCGGCGGCGCAACTGCCGCCCAGTATCGGCAAACTCAGCTGGGACCAATGGCAGGCGATCCGTTTTCGCGACGATCACTCGCTGTGGTTCGGCGATGGCCTGCGTTTCCGGGTACAGCTGTTCCATCTGGGCTTCACGATCAAAAAGCCAGTCAGAATATTCAGTATCGAGAATGGCCAGTCGCAGGAATTGAGCTTCGATCCGGCGCTGTTTGATTACAGCAGGAGCGGCGTCGACAGCCGCAAGCTTCCACCCACTCTGGGTTTCGCCGGCTTTCGGCTGCTGTTTCACGGTGACTGGAAGCGCGACATTGCAGCGTTTCAGGGCGCCTCGTACTTCCGGGCCGTCGATGTCGAACTGCAGTATGGCATGTCGCAACGCGGCCTTGCGATCGATACCGGCTTGTCGCGTCCCGAGGAATTTCCGGATTTCGTCGCCTACTATCTCGAGCGTCCGCCAAAGGATTCCAGTCAACTCACGGTTTACGGCCTGCTCGATTCGCCCAGCGTCACCGGCGCCTATCGGTTCGTAATCGACGTCGCGGATACGATCCTCATGGATATCGACGCGGCGCTTTACCCACGCAAGAGCATCGAGCGGCTTGGGATTGCGCCCGGGACCAGCATGTTTCTGTGTGGACCGAACGACCGGCGCGTCAATACGGACTGGCGCCCCGCAATCCACGATTCCGACGGTCTGCAGCTGCGCACCGGCGCCGGCGAATGGCTCTGGCGGCCGCTGGTCAATTCGCCCACCGTGCGCGTGAATTCTTTTGCGGATGAGGCGCCGCGCGGCTTCGGGCTCATGCAGCGCGATCGCGACTTCGCCGATTATCAGGACGACGGCGTATTTTATAATCGGCGGCCCAGTGTCTGGGTGGAACCCAAGGCCAACTGGGGGCGCGGTGCCGTCATGCTGGTCGAGATCCCGGCCACGGACGAGACCTTCGACAACATCGTCGCGTTCTGGAATCCGTCCGACAAGCCGCAACGCGGCCAGGAACTGCTGTTCGGCTATCGGCTGTACTGGTGCCGGTATAACCCCGTGGTCTGTCCGCTGGCCCAAGTCGTTGCTACGCGCGACGGCATCGGCGGCATTGTCGGCCAGAAGCGCAGCTACTTTTCCTGGCGATTCGTAATCGATTTCGTGGGCGGCGATTTCGCTCTGCTCGGCGAGGAGGCGCGCATCGAGCCGGTCATCACTGCTTCGCGCGGCACGATCGAGATCACCTCGGCGCGACCGCAGCACGAGATCAAGGGTTGGCGCGCCATGTTCGACTTGAAACTCACCGACGACAGCCTCGAGCCCATCAATCTGAGATTGTTTCTGGCCTTGAACGGCCAGCCCCTCACCGAGACCTGGATTTACCAGTACACGCCCCCGCCGCCGGACCAGCGACGCTTTTGACAGGCGCGGGCCGTACCGACCGGAGCCAACCGATGAGCGACCGACTGCAGAACGCGGCGCTTAGCGCGTCCACCGCGTTTCGCAATGGCAGTCTGCAGGGCGCCTATCTGATCCTGGCAGCACGAGCGCTCGGGCTCGATACCGGACCCATGTCCGGCTTCGACAATGCCGGCGTCGATGCGGCCTTCTTTGCCGAAGAGGCCGGCAGGTTTGCCTGATCAGAGATTGCGAATCAGCGCATCGCCGAATTCGCTGCACTTGACCTTGGTGGCTCCGTCCATGAGGCGCGCAAAATCGTAGGTTACGACCTTCTGGCCGATGGTCCTATCCATCGCGCCGATGATGGCATCGGCCGCCTCGATCCACCCCAGGTAACGCAGCATCATTTCGCCCGACAGGATCAGCGAGCCGGGATTGACCTGGTCGAGATCGGCGTACTTTGGCGCGGTGCCATGCGTCGCTTCGAATACCGCATGCCCGGTCAGGTAGTTGATGTTGGCGCCGGGCGCGATGCCGATGCCACCGACCTGGGCCGCCAGGGCATCGGACAGGTAATCGCCGTTGAGGTTCAAGGTGGCGACGACGTCGAATTCATCGGCTCGCGTAAGCACCTGTTGCAGTGTGATGTCGGCAATGGCGTCCTTGATGAGCACCTTGCCGGCTTTGAGTGCCATTGCCTGTTCCTCATTCGCTGCCTTCTCGCCGGCCGCCGCCTTGGTCCGTTCCCATTGCAGCCAGGTGTAGACCCGATCGCTGAACTCGCGCTCGGCCAGCGCGTAGCACCAGCTGCGAAACGAGCCCTCGGTGAACTTCAGGATATTGCCCTTGTGCACGATCGTGACGCTCTTGCGCCGGTTCGCAATGGCGTACTCGACGGCCGAGCGGAACAGCCGCTCCGTGCCCTCGATGGACACGTTCTTGAGACCCAGGCCGCTGGTATTTGGAAAGCGGATTTTGGCGTAGTGACGCGGAAAGTTGCTCTTGAGCAGGTCGAGGAATTTGCGGTTGTCCTCGGTGCCCTGCTCGAACTCGATGCCGGAGTACAGGTCCTCGGTGTTCTCGCGAAAGATCACCATGTTGACCTTTTCCGGCGCCTTTACCGGCGAGGGCACGCCCTTGAACCAGCGTACGGGGCGCAGGCAGACGTATAGATCCAGCAGTTGACGCAGCGCGACGTTCAGCGAGCGAATGCCGCCGCCCACCGGGGTAGTGAGCGGTCCCTTGATCGAAACCAGGTATTCGCGGCAGGCCTCGACCGTTTCGTCCGGGAGCCAGCTCTTGTAAGCGTTGAATGCCTTCTCCCCCGCGTACACCTCCATCCACTGAATACGCCGCCGGCCGCCGTAGGCCTTGCTGACTGCGGCATCGAGCACGCGCACGCTCGCGCGCCAGATATCCCGTCCGGTGCCGTCACCTTCGATGAAGGGAATGATGGGCTGATCAGGTACGCTGAGTTTGCCGTTCTGAACGCTAATCTTCGCGCCGCCGGACGGCGCTGCCGGGCGGGCGAAAGTCGGGCTTGGATGGCTCATTTCGCCGCATGCTAGCACAGCGCGGCAGGCACGATGCATTGCTAGAATCATGCGCCTATGTGCCGCACTCTGGCCTCGACACCCGCCGCCGATGGCTTCCGGATGCCAGCGGAATTCGAGCCCCATGCGGGCTGTTGGATGCTTTGGCCCGAGCGGCCCGACAACTGGCGCGCGCGCGCAGCGCCGGCACAGCGCGCCTTTGCGGCGGTCGCGAGCGCGATTGCGCGCTTCGAGCCGGTGACCGTCGGTGCCTCGGCGGCCCAATTCGGGCGCGCGCGCGAGCATTTGCCTGCGCTCGTGCGCGTCGTCGAGCTGTCGAGTAACGATGCCTGGATGCGCGATGTGGGTCCGACGTTTGTGGTCAACTCGGGCGGTGAGCTGCGCGGCGTCGATTGGCGATTCAATGCCTGGGGGGGTCTATACCGTCGGCACGAGCTCGATGACGCGGTCGCGCAGAAGGTGCTCGAAATCGAGCGCGCGCCGCGCTATCGCGCGCCGTTCGTCAACGAGGGCGGTGCGATTCACACCGATGGGCAGGGCACGGTGCTCGTCACCGAACAGTGCCTGCTCAATCGCAACCGCAACCCGACGCTCAATCGCACACAGATCGAGCGACTGCTGCGTGACTACCTCGGTGCACGCTGCGTGATCTGGCTCGGCGAGGGCGTGATCGCCGATGAGACCTCGGGTCATATCGATAATCTCGCCTGCTTCGCCCGTCCCGGAGAGGTATGCCTTACGTGGTGCACCGATCCGCGCGATCCGCAGCGCCGGGTGTCACTGGATGCGTTCGAGCGGCTCATGGCGGCGCGCGATGCGCGCGGGCGGCGTCTCGAGGTGCACAAACTGCCCGCGCCAGCACCGCTCTTCATGACGCGGCGCGAGTCGGCGGGTATCGCGCGCAAGCGCGGCATAAGACGACTGGCCGCCGGCCAGCGACTGGCAGGCAGCTATGTCAATTTCTACCTGGCCAATGATGCGCTGATCCTGCCGCTCATCGATGGGCGCACTGACGGCGGCGCGCGGCGCGTCTTGCGAGATATTTTTCCGCGCCGCCGGATCGTCGGGGTAGCGGCCCGCGAGATTCTGCTCGGCGGCGGCAATATCCATTGCATTACGCAGCAGCAGCCGGCGCGGCGCGCGCCGCGGGCCGCGCGCTAACGCTCACAGGCTCGCAATCTCGCGCTCGGCAATCGACAGCCATTCCTGCTGCATCTTGCGGTAGTGGCGCGGCGCGAGGCGGGCGTGCTCGAGCAGCTCCCGCAGTACGCGCCGTGCCTGCTCGCTCTTGCCGCAGGCGCGCAGCAGCTGCGCATAACGCAGCGGTGCCTCGGCGCCGGTATAGTACTTGGTGAGCTCCACATACTCTGCGAGCGCCTTGTCGCGATTGCCTTCACCTTCGAGCGCGCGCGCGTACAAAAGATGTCCGTCCGCGGAACGGAAATCCGGATTGCGTGCGATCAGGGAGTCGAGCGTTGCGCGCGCCTCGGCAAATGAGCCTGCGGCATATTGCGCCTGCGCCAGACCCAGCAGCAGATTTGGATCGGACTCATATAGACCGCTCAAAGCCTGCTGGTAGACGGCGACGGCTTCGCTCGCCCTGCCTTGGCGAGTCAGCTCCGCGGCGTAACGCTGGCGGCTGGCCACATCGCCGCTCATGCGCGCTTCGGTCTCGAAGCGGCGCAAATCCTGCTCCGGATCCAGAGCCTTGCGCACCCCGCGGACCGCGCGGCGCGTGCCGCTGCCGTGGAACAATCCCGGCAGAATCTCCACCAGCACATAGGCGATCGGGCCGGCCAGCGGCAGCAGCGCGATGGCCCAGATCCACAAGGTATTGCGGCCGCTGCGGATGCAATGAACGATCAGCAGCACCTGGATCACCAGCGAGATGATGAACGCTGAACTCATGCCGCGAAGCTTAATGGCTCGGGGCGCAGCGCGATAGCGCAGCTGGCCGGCGCAGCATGCGTGCTAAGATGCCCGGGCGGCGCAGTCGTCGCGGCCAGTGCATGCACACAGCGAGAATATTCCTACTGACGGCGTCGCTGCTCTGCTGCGCCGTGGCCGGAGCTCAATCGCCGACCGGTCAGGATATCCACCCGCGACCGCGTATCGGCCTCGTGCTTTCGGGCGGCGGCGCGCGCGGTGCCGCGCACATCGGTGTGCTCAAGATGCTCGATCGTCTGCACGTGCCGATCGATGCGATCGCCGGCACCAGCATGGGCGCCGTGGTCGGGGGGCTCTACGCCAGCGGCATGTCCGGCCGGGAGATCGAGCAGGCCATGGCCTCGGTCGATTGGCAGTCCGCATTTCGCGATCGCCTGCGGCGCACGGAGCTCGGCTATCGCCGCAAGGAAGAGGATCGAGATTTTCTGGTCAATTTGCCGCTCGGACTGCACGGCAAGAAGCTCGTCATTCCCGAAGGGCTCGTGCAGGGCGAGAAATTGACCGAGACGCTGCGGCTGCTGACGCTGCCGGTCGCGCCCATCACCGATTTCGCTCGTTTGCCGACGCCATTTCGCGCGGTCGCGACCAATCTGGAGACCGGCGAAGCCGTGGTCATGGCGGATGGGGATCTGACGACGGCAATGCGCGCCAGCATGTCGGCGCCGGGTGTGTTCGCGCCGGTGGAATATCGGGGCCAGCTCTTGGTCGATGGCGGTCTGGCCGAGAATCTGCCGATCGATGTCGCGCGCGCCATGGGCGTCGACGTGCTGATCGTGGTCGACGCAGGCTTTCCTCTGCAGCCGCGCAAGGATCTGGTATCCCTGCCGAGCATCACCAATCAGGTGCTGGCCATTCTGCTGCAGCGCGACTCGCAGCGGCAATTGCAGACGCTCTCACCGTCGGACATCATCGTCAGCCCGCAGCTGGGCGATTTTTCCTCCTACGACTTCCTCGACACGTTGCAGATCGTCAATGCCGGAGAGCGGGCCGCCGATGCGATGGCGGATCGGCTCGGCAGCCTGGCGTTGCCGGATGAGGACTATGCGCGTTACCTCGAGGCTCGCAACAACACGCGTGTCGGACTGCCGAAGCTCGCCTTCATCCACGTCGATGACGACTCGAAGCTGTACCAGCGCCAGATCGAGGACATGTACGGGAAGTTTATCGGCAGTACCGTGGATCCGGCCGCGCTCAAGGCGGAAACCGATAAACTCTATGGCCGCGGTGACCTCGAGCTGCTCGACTATCGGCTGGTCGAGGACGGCGCCGGTCAAAACGGCCTGGATTTCAAAGCCGAGCGCAACTCCTGGGGACCCAACTATCTACGCTTCGGCGTGCTGTTGCAGGATGACTTTCACGGCTACACGATCTTCAATGCCGCCGGCCGCCTGGATTTCACCGAGCTCAATTCCCTGGGCGCCGAATCGCGCTGGGACGTGCAGCTCGGCACGGATCCCTTGCTGGGCACGGAGCTGTATTTGCCGCTGTCGAGCGTCACGCGCTACTTCGTAGCCCCGCACGCCCAGGTCGAGGCGCACGACGTCCCGCAGGTCGAGGATGGCCGCCAGGTCGGCCTGTATCGCGTCAACAGCATTGATAGCGGCATCGACTTCGGCCGCGAGCTCAGCAATTGGGGCGAGCTGCGGTTCGGCGTGCTCGAAACGCGCGGCAGTTCGCGCGTGAGCTTCGGCGATTTCAGCGTGCCGCCGTCCGATTTCAACGTGGTGCAATATTTCACGCGCTTCGGCTACGACACGCTCGACAGCCCGAACTTCCCGCATTCGGGACAGGCGCTGACGACGCAGCTGACGCTCGAGGGCAATGGTGGCGGCGAGCAGGGTACCAATCAATTCACGATCGATTGGCGCGGGGCGCATTCCTGGGCCCGCAATACCATCGTCGCCTGGTTCTCGAGCGGTAATACGATCGGCGGCAGCGAGACCAATGTCCGCACCTTCTTTCCTCTCGGCGGCTTTTTGAATCTATCCGGAGTGCGGTCGGAAACCTTGGCGGGACCGCAATACGCCATCGGGCGGTTGATTTATCTGCGCAAGGTCGGCAACGGCGGCGAGGGGATTCTCGACGTTCCGGCCTACGTCGGCATATCGCTCGAGGATGGCAACGTCTGGAGCAGCCGCAGCCAGATCAGCTTCGCCAACACCCGCAAGGATGCGTCAGTGTTCTTCGGCGCCGACACCTACATCGGTCCGGCCTATTTCGCGATTGGTTACGACGACAGCGGATCGGTCGTGTTTACGATCTTCCTCGGACGGAGCTTTTGAGCCAGGCGTGCCGGCTGCAGCCGGCGGCGCAGGTTTATCGTGCCGCCGCCATGCGCCGGGCGAGCTCCTGCTCGCTGACATCCTCGATATGGGTGGCTATCCACCAGGTGTTGCCGCCGGGATCCTTGACGGCGCCGTGCCGGTCGCCGTAAAGCTGATCGTTGGGTTCGCTTGGAGTTGCCGACCAGGACCTCCCAGGCTGCGGCTTGGGCATTGCCCTGGCTCAGAGCCCGCGGCTAGCGGCGAGGTTTTCCACTTTCTCGAACAGCAGCGCCGGCCTGTCGCCAACTCGCGAGTACTCGTGCCTGCGGCTCATGTCGGCGAGCGCCACATCGCGTTCCGCCACAGTCGCAAACCAATGCACGCGGTGCCACTCCGCGCCCATGATCTTGCGAAAAGGGTCGCCGGGGGAAAGACTGACGCGCACGCCATAAGGTTTGGGCCCCTGGCCAAAAGGCCGGCGCAAATTGTGAGGCTGGCAGATTGCAGGCATATTTGATCGGCTGGACGGCTTGAGTTTGCTGCGGACGTCACCATTGTAGCCTGTCTCAAACGCCCGGCACGAGGAGTCGACTATGCAGGTTCCCGAGATGCACTTTGTGAACGGTCATCGCATGCAGCCGCCGTTCCCGGACGGGCTTGAGCGGGCGATGTTTGCCCTGGGCTGCTTTTGGGGCGCTGAAAAGACCTTCTGGGAGCTTCCAGGCGTCTACTCCACGGCCGTGGGCTATGCCGGTGGACACGCGCCTGACCCGACCTACAGGCAGGTCTGCGGCGGTCTGACCGGTCATGCCGAAACCGTCCTGGTCGTGTTCGATCCCAGGCACATCGAGTACGGGGATCTGCTCAAGGTGTTTTGGGAGTCTCACGATCCGACGCAGGGCATGCGCCAGGGCAATGACATGGGTCCGCAGTATCGATCGGCTATTTTTGTGTTCAATGATGCGCAGCGCCAAAGCGCAGAGCAGTCCAAGCGTCTATTCCAGCGCGCGCTGAGCGCGGCTCACCGCGGTACCATCACGACCGAGATCCGCGAGGCGCCGCCGTTCTTCTACGCCGAGGACTATCACCAGCAGTA
>DATNHF010000066.1:0-42278 GCA_035605115.1 Steroidobacteraceae bacterium
GCGCCGAGCGCGGAAGTCATTGATAAGACTCATGGGCCCGGTAGGATTCGAACCTACGACCAAGGGATTATGAGTCCCCTGCACTAACCGCTGTGCTACAGGCCCGTCGACAGCGGGGCGAAGTTTAACTCATCGACCCGAGGCGCGATCGGCGGCCGCGGCGCCGGCAGCGCTGCCGGCACTGCCGCCACTGCGCCGATGTCCCGCCGTTACCATGGCAGGGATTTGCCCAGATGTACGAAGCTGCCGCTGGGCCCGTCCTCGCTCAGGGTCGCGAGTGCAACGCTGGTACACCGGCCCTGCGGCCGCGCGCGCCGATCAGCACTTCGATGCCGAGCTTGCCGAGTTGCCGTGCGGTCTCGCGCCCGATGCCCTTGTTGGCGCCGGTGATCAAGGCAAGTTTGCTCATCGGATCGCTTCGGCGTCTCATGCCGCAGTCTTCAGGAAGTCATCGCAGCTGCGGCGTGCGTCGTCCGTTGCCGGAATCTTGACGCAGATCTGCTGCATGCGTGTGCGCAGCCCCTTGAGCACATCAGCGTGCGCGCCCTTGGCCTCATCGTTCCAGGCACGCAGCTCCTGGTCGAGCCGCTCGAGCCGCACGCGTGCGCGCCGGTAGATGCGGTCAGGACCGTCGAGCTCGCCGAGCACCGCGCTGCCGGCATCTTCGATGCGCTGGCTGTCCTTGGGCGCCATGCGCAACAATCCGCTGACGTAGAGCTGTCCCCACTGAAAGCGCGTCGCCGCGCCCTGCGACTCGCGATAGGCCTCATCGAGCAGGGTCAGTGCTTCGTCCTTGCGTCCGAGCTTCTCGGCGATCGCGGCCAGATCGGCCTTGTAGTAGTACGGCGCGCTGGCGCGCGCGATCTCGGCATGCGCGATGGTGTACGCATCCGGGTAATCGCCGATGTCTTCCAGGATGTCGAGCGAGGCGTTCACGAGCCCTGAGCGTACGAATGGATTCTGCTCGGACGCGAGAGCGGCATCGATGCGCTGGTGCGCGCCTGCCACGGCCTGCTGCGGCAACGGTGCCTTCGGCGCACCGAGATCCTTGAGCGAGCGCAGCTGCGCATCGATGAAGCCGAGCTGATCGGCCAGCACATATCGCTTGTCGTTCGCTGCCGCGACCATCGTGGCAACGTAGCGATCACGCACCGACGCCGGCAGCGGTCCCCCATGCAGGCGCACCGCCTTGAAGAAACTGTCATCCAGAATCGCGAGCGCTTCGGCGCTGCTGACCGCGAGCGCAGGCTGCGAGAGCACCTCGGCCACCTGATCCACCAGCCCTGCGAGCATTGGGGAGGCTCGAGCCTTGGGCGCATCGAGTGCCTCGCTTTCAGCATTCGATGCGTAGTAGGCCGCGTAAATGGTCAGGTTGGCGTGCTCGAGCTGCGCCTCCGCGGGGCAGTTGGCCGCGGCGGCTTTGAGCGCGCCCGCCTGGCTGGCGAAGCTCGCGGTCTCGAGCGTGTCGAGCTCCCAGGCGTTGTAGGCCAGACGGCGGCATTCCTCGATGCTGAGCGCCTTGCCGGCGGCGGTGGCCTGCAGCAGGGCATCGACCGGCTGGATGCTCTCCAGCGCCACATCGAGTGCGGCGGCGTACTGCGCCACGTCACGGCCGGCACCGAGGCGGATGATCTCGTGCCGATCCGGGTCCAACACGATCAGCGTCGGATAGCCCTGGATATGGAAGCTCTCGCCCCATTTCTGCGCGCCCTCATCATCGCCGTCCAGGTAAACCGGCAGAAACAACTTGCTCTTGGCGATGAAATCCGCCCGTGAGAACACCGTGGATTTCAACGTGTGGCAGAACGGGCACCATTCCGCGCCCCAATAGATCAGCACCGGGCGGTTTTCGCGCTTGGCAACGATGAACGCGCCGTCTAGGCTGCCGTCGAACCAGGCGATGTCGGGCGGCTCATTGGCGTGGCTAGCATGGGTCGCCTGTAGAGGCTGCGCTTTGTGACAGCTGCCCAGAGCGAGCAGCAGGCCCAGGCAGACGAGTCGTCGATACATGAACACAGCCTCCACAACCGCCGCGGCTGCGTCAAGGACAGGATAAAATGCCGGCAACGTTCATCACCCTTGGCGGCTGACAACACCGGAGTCTTCAATGCTGTTGTACTACTCCCCGGGCGCCTGCTCGCTCGCCTCCCACATTGCCCTCCAGGAGTCCGGCCTGCAGTATCAGGCGGTACGTGTCGATCTGCGCGACAAAAAAACCAGCGATGGCGTGGACTTCAACGCCATCAACCCCAAGGGTTACGTGCCCGCCCTGAAGCTCACCAATGGCGAGGTGCTCACGGAGGTCACGGCGTTGCTGGCCTACCTCGGCGAGCTGCAACCGACCCGGCAATTAATTGCTGCGCCCGGCACGCTCGAGAACTATCGCGTGCGCGAATGGCTGGCCTACATCGGCACCGAGCTGCACGCGACGGTGGGCCCGTTATTCAGGCCGCAGACACCCGAAGCCATGCGCGGCCCGCAGCTCGAGGCGTTCAGGAGCCGCCTGCAGTTCGTCGAACGGGCCCTCGCCAACCGCCAGTACCTGGTCGGCGAGCACTTTACGGTCGCTGACGCCTACCTGTTCACGGTTTTGAGCTGGCTCGAGTACGTGCAGATCGAGCTCGGGGAGTACCTGAATCTCAAAGCCTTCTACGAGCGCGTCAAATCCCGCCCCACCGTTCAGACCGTGCTCAAGGCAGAGGCGGCCTAGGGCGCGCCTCGCTTCGAGCCGCGACGCGCGGCGCCCCGCGTCGGGGTCGCCTCGAGCGGATTCTCGGGCCACGCATGCTTGGGATAGCGGCCGCGCATGTCCTTACGCACCGCGGCATAGCTGCTGCGCCAGAAGCCCGCGAGATCGCGCGTGATTTGCACCGGCCGCTGCGCCGGTGAGAGCAGCTTGAAAGTCACGGGTATGACACCGCCGCCAATGCGCGGCGTGGCCTCCAGACCGAATACTGCCTGCAACCGCACGGCCACGCAGGGCGCGTTGTCGTCGAGATAATCAATGCCGATGGACGAACCCGAGGGCGTCACGAGCTCGGCCGGTGCCAGTGTCTCGAGCGCGCGGCGCTGCGCGGGCAGCAGCCGCTCGCGCAGTGCCTGCGATAGCGGCAGGCGGCTCAAGTGCTCCCGGCGCGAGATGCCTGCGAGCCAGGCGGGCAGCCATTGCTCCAGGCTCTCGAGCAGCGCCGTATCGTCGCTCGCCGGCCAGTCGGGCAGATCCGGTCGGGATAGCTTGCGCACGAACTCCATGCGCGCCTGCAGCATGCGCGCCTCCCGGCTCCACGGCAGCGCGGCCAGGCCGAGCTCGCGCAGGCCTTCGAGCATTGCCGCGACGGTTTGCACGCCATCGCTCGCCGGTCGAGTCTGTTCCTCGAGCAGCAGCGCGTCGAGCCGTCGCACGCGCCGCCGCAGCACGGCGCCCTCGCGCGCGTCCCAGCCGAAGGACTCCTGTGTCGCGATGCGCCCTGCGAACAGCCGCTCGAGCGCCTCGCGCGGTAGCTCGGCCGCCAGATCGATGCGCGCCTCGCGCTCGCGATCATCGAGCGCAGCCGCGACGATGAAGGGCGCACGTGCGAGCGAGCATGGATGGGCGAACGCCGCGCCTCGACCGCTGCTCAGCAGATAGCGTCCGCTCGCACCTTCACGACGCTGCCCGATGCGGTCTGGAAACGCAAAGGCCAGCAGCGCGCCAATCGCCGCAGCGCCGCTCGCAGCCGTTATCGGGGCGCCGGCCGCCAGCTCGCGGGTCACGGTGTGCGCCGGCAGGCGCTGCACGGCGTCGATCAGTGCATGCGCGGTGCGCTGCACGCGCTCGATCGCGGCGCGGTTCACCGACGCATGCCGCACCGAGCCGCGCAGCAGCTCCAGCCGGGCACTCAAATCCGGATCGCTCGAGGCCGCCTCGGACCGCAACAGATCCCGCTCGGAGAGCAGCGCCGCGAGCTGCGCAGCCACCGGCACGGCACCGAGCTCGCGCGCAGCGAGCAGCATGGCTGCCAGCCGCGGATGTACCGGCACGCGGGACATCTGGCGACCGAGAACGGTGAGGCGCGCTGCACCGTCGAGTGCGCCCAGGCGCGTGAGCAAGTCTCTCGCCTGCTGCAGCATCGGGGCCGGTGGGGCATCGAGCCAGTCGAGCGCGCTCGCATCGCTCACGCCCCATCGCGCCAGCTCGAGCGCCAGCGATGCCAGATCGGTCTCGAGAATCTCGGGTGCGGTCTGCGCCGGCAGGGCCGACTGCGCCCCCTCGCTCCACAACCGGTAGCACTCTCCGGGGGCAACGCGCCCGGCGCGACCGCGGCGCTGCTCGCTCGCCGAGCGCGAGATGCGCTCGAGCGTGAGGCGGCTCATGCCCGTGACCGGATCGAAGTGCGAGCGGCGCACCAGGCCGGAGTCGACCACCGCGGTGACGCCTGGAATCGTCAGACTGGTTTCGGCAACGTTGGTCGCGAGCACCACCTTGCGCTGGCCTGGCGCGCCCGGCGCGAGTACCGCATCCTGGGCCGCGCCGCTCATCTGCCCAAAGAGCGGCAAAACCTGGACCTCCGCTGGCAGCGCCGGCGGCGTCAGTGCCGATGCCACGCGGCGGATTTCCCCAACGCCCGGCAGAAATGCCAGCACATCGCCGGTGGTGTCCTCGAGCGCACGCCGCACTGCGCGCACGGTGGCCTGCACGAGCAGCTGCGCCTCGCTGGCTGCCTGCGCGCCGCCGCTCGGCAGCAGCGGAGCGCCGCGGCCAAGGTAATGCACCGCCACCGCAAAGCTACGTCCCGGCAGCTGCACGAGCGCCGCGTCGCGCAGCCACTGCACGACGCGTTCCCCCTCGAGCGTGGCCGACATGATCATGAGCCGGCTGCTCAGCCTGAGCTCTCGGCGTGCGTCCAGATACAGCGCGAGGCCGAGGTCGGCCTGCAGGCTGCGCTCGTGAAACTCATCGAAGATCACGCAGCCCACCCCCTCGAGCGCTGGATCTTCCTGCAACAGCCGCGTCAGGACTCCCTCGGTCACGACCTCGATGCGCGTCGCGCGCGAGACTCGCGTATCGAGCCGCATGCGATAGCCCACGGTCTGGCCGACGCTCTGATCGAGCAATGCGGCCATGCGCGCCGCGACCGCGCGCGCGGCCAGCCGTCGCGGCTCGAGCATCAGAATCTTGCGCTCAGCGAGCCAGTCCTGCGCGAGCAGTGCCAGCGGCACGAGCGTGCTCTTGCCCGCCCCTGTCGGCGCCTGCAGCACCACATCGTGATGGCGCGAGAGCGCAGCGCCAACGGCGAGCGCTAACGGATGCTCGCGCAGCGCTTCGCTGCTGGTCACTTGGCAAACAGCTCCTTCACCCCGCCGGAGATCAGTACCGAAATGTCGAGCAGCACGCGCGGCAGCGCCAAACCACCCGGAGAGGCCAGATATTTCGACTCCCAGGTGGGATTGAACTTCGCCTTGTAGCGCCGCAGTCCATCGAAATTGTAAAAATGCTCGCCGTAGCGGAACACGAAATTACCGACACGGTGCCAGGCGGGCGCGAGCGGGTGACGCTCCAGACCGGCGAGCGGGGCCATGCCGAGATTGAGCCAGCGGTGCCCCTGGGCACGGCCCCAGAGCATGAGCTCCACGAACAGAAAATCCATCGCGCCGCGCGGCGCATCTGCGCCAAAGCGCATCAGATCCACTGCGATTTCCTCGCCGTTGCCAGACACCCAGAGGCTCGCAAAGGCCACCGGCTCACTGGCACAAATGACCACCGCGATCGGAAATTGACAGATATAGGATTCGTCGAACGCGCCGACGGAGAAGCACTTTTCCGCCACCGCCTTTTCCTCGAGCCAGCTATCCGAGATCGCACGCAGCTTGGGCAGCAGCGATGGCAATTGCTCCGGGCTCAGCACTTGAAAGCTCGCGCCGTCGCGCTCGGCGCGCCGTCGCTGCGTGCGCAGCTCCGCGCGCGCACTGCCCTCGAGCGAGAAATCCGTGAGCCGTACGCGCGCTTCTTCGCCGAGTTTCATCACCGCGAGCCCAAGATCGATGTAGAGCGGCAGTTGCTCGGCACTGATCTGATAGAACACGGTCCAGCCGCCGTGGTGATCCGAGAGCTCGCGAAAGCGCCACACGAGCTCTTCCTGGCCCGCGCGCTCGCCCACCGGATCGCCGAGCACTACCCAGCTGCGGCCATTGATCTGATACATCAGGAAAGCATCGCCCGCGGCGCTGAACAGCAGTCGCTTGTCACCGCTGAGTGCCGCGTTCGCCAGCGCCTGCGAGCAGCCGCCGATGATCTTGCGCGCGCGGCAGAGATCCTCGCTCGAGGCGACCCCCGGTTCGGGGCGTGCGGGCCGTAGCAGATTCGCTGTCAGAAACGCCGCCGCCAGCAGCACCACAACCAGCGAGGCGCGCAGCATGCGCGGCGCATCGGCTTCGAATGCAAACGTCCACCACAACGCATGCGAATACTCGACGCGCCGGTAAGCAAAGAATCCGATCCATAGCGCCGTCGAGATCATGATCGCCAGGCTCACGATCCAGGCCGGAGTGAAACGCTGCGCCATGATCTCGGCGGGCCGATAGAAGGCGCGGCGCCCGAGCCAGAGCACCGCGAGCACCAACCCCAGTATCAGCGCCTGCTCGAACTCCAGTCCGCGCAGCAACGCGGCGACCATGCCCGCCACGAGCAGCCAGACCGTGATCTGGTAGGCGGCCGCGAGGCGGCGAAACAGAGCCCTCGCCAAGATCAGCAACGCCAGACCGATGACGCTCGAGGCCAGGTGCGATGCCTCGAGCACCGCCAGCGGCAGCACGTCGCGCAGCACCGTGAGACGCCGATCGATCGAGGGCGTGGCTCCCGTGACCAGCAGCGAGAAACCCGCGATGAATACCAGTGCGCCGGTGACCTGCGGCACGATCGGGGAGATATAGGCCGCCGCGAGCTGCTCGATGCGCGCCAGGGTCGAGCGCTGCGCCCGCAGCTCCTGTCCGGCGAACAGCACCGCGGCAAACAGCAGCGGCAGCAGGTAGTACACCGCACGCCAGGCCAGCAGCGAGCCGACCAGTTGATCGGCCGGCACCTCGGGCAGCGCCAGCACCAGCAGCGATTCGAACACGCCGAGCCCACCGGGGACATGACTGACCACCGCGGCGGTCATTGCGGTCGCATAGGCGCCGGCAAAGGCCAGCAAACTGACCGGCGCTTCTGCCGGCATCACCAGCCACAGCACCATCGCCGAGATCGCCAGATCCACGACCGCCAGCGCGATCTGCGGCAGTGCGATCGATGGCGCCGGCGCGCGCAATGCCCAGCCGAACACTTCCACCTGCGATGGACCAAACAGCGACCAGGCCGCGTACAGACCGACGAGGAAAAGCAGCACCACACCGAGCGTGAAGACGATGGTGTGATTCATGTGCACCGCGTGCGCGCCCTGATCCGGCGCGACGATGAAGGACACGCCGGCGAGCACGCCCAGACCGATCGCCGTAGTGACGCCGCAAAAGGCCGACACCGTGGCGACATCGGCCGCACTCAGGCCGGTCGAGGAATACAGTCGATAGCGCACCGCGCCGCCGGTCAGAGCGGCGATGCCGAAGTTGTGGCCGAAGGCATAGGCGATGAAGCTCGTGAACAGCGTGCGGCCGTAGGAGACGGCTTTGCCGAGGTAGCGCAAGGCCAGCACATCGTAGAAGCCGAGCAGTCCATAGCTCGCCGCGGTGCACAGCGCCGCGCCGAGCAAGGCGCTGCGCGGAATCGAGCGCAGCGAGGCGAGCACGTGCGAGAAGTGGAATTCAGCGAGCTCGCGCCGCAGGCCGAAGCCCACCAGCACGAAGATCAGCAGCGTGAGGCCGGGCAGCAGCCAGCGCCGCCACAGCTCCCGCAGATCCTGGCCGGTTTGCGCACTATCCATCGGCCTAGCGCACGCTCAAGGCTCGCGCCCCGGGGCCAATGCCAGTGCAGCGGCGCTCCAGCCGGCGATGAGCGCGAGTCCGCCGATCGGCGTCAGCACGCCGAACAGGCGCGGCGCGCCGGCGACGAGTAGATACAGGCTGCCCGAAAACAGCACGACTCCGGCGAATACCAGCCAACCGGCCCAATGCAGCAACGCTCGCGGCACGCGCTCGGACAACAGTCCCAGGCCCAACAGCCCCAGCGCGTGAAAGAACTGATAGTGCACGGCGGTCTGCAGCACCTCGAACCGATCGGCCGACAGGCTCGGTTTGAGTGCGTGCGCGCCTACGGCGCCGATCACGGTGGCCAGCGCGAGCAGCAGCGCTGCGAGCATACAGAAGCGGCGCGACGCCGAGTTCATCGGCTTCAATGCTGGCCGCGCGCAGCTCTGCCGCGAGCCGGGGCGCGCGGCAGTCCGGTGTGCTGAGTGCGAAACGGCGTGCACCGTCCCTCACGCCGCTCGCCCGTTCCCGCAGGCTGATAGGCCGGCAGCAACTGCTGGCGGCCGTTACCGATCAGATCGCTGCGACCCATGCGGCGCAGCGCCTCGCGCAGCAGCGGCCAGTTGTTCGGATCGTGGTAGCGCAGAAAGGCCTTGTGGAGCCGGCGTACACGCAAGCCCTTGGGAATTCTAACCTCCTCGCTCGTGCGCGTGACGCGTTTGAGAGGGTTCTTGCCACTGTGGTACATCGCGGTCGCGCTCGCCATCGGCGAGGGCAGGAACGCCTGGACCTGATCGGCGCGCAAGCCATTGCGCTTGAGCCAGAGCGCGAGTTCGAGCATGTCTTCATCGCTGGTGCCCGGATGAGCCGCGATGAAATACGGGATCAGATACTGCTGCTTGCCTGCCTCCTTCGAATATCGTTCGAACAGCTCCTTAAAGCGATCATAGGTCGCAAGGCCCGGCTTCATCATCTTCGACAGCGGTCCCTCGCGCAGATGTTCGGGCGCGATCTTCAGATAACCGCCGACGTGATGCTGCGCGAGCTCGCGCACGTACTCGGGCGATTCGATCGCGAGGTCATAGCGCACGCCTGAGGCGATCAGCACTTTCTTGATGCCGGGCAGTGCACGCGCCTTTCTGTAGAGCTCGATCAGCGGCGCATGGTCGGTATCGAGATTGGGACAGATCGCCGGATAAACGCACGACGGGCGGCGGCAGGCGCTCTCGATCTCGCGGCTGCGGCAGGCCAGACGATACATGTTTGCGGTCGGTCCGCCGAGGTCGGAGATCACACCGGTGAATCCCGGCACGCGGTCGCGAATCTGCTCGATTTCCGCCAGCACCGATTGTTCCGAGCGGCTCTGGATGATGCGGCCTTCGTGCTCGGTAATGGAGCAGAAGCTGCAGCCGCCAAAGCAGCCGCGCTGTATCGACACCGAAAAACGAATCATCTTGTGGGCGGGAATTGCGGCATCGCCGTACAGCGGATGGGGACGGCGCTGATAAGGGAGCCCGTAGATCCAATCCATCTCTTCGGTGCGCAGCGGCAGCGGCGGCGGATTGAGCCAGACCTGCTGGACTCCGTGGCGCTGCACGAGCGCGCGTGCGTTGCCCGGATTGGACTCGAGGTGCAGGATGCGCGAGGCGTGCGCGTAGAGCACCGGATCGTGCGCCACCTGCTCATAGTCGGGCAGGCGGATCACGCTGCGCTCGCGATCGGCATTGCGCACGCGGCGCACGAAGCGTACCACCCGCTCGGCCGGCGCCGCGGCCGCCCCCGGCACCGCAGCCGAACCAGGCGTTGCGGCCGGCGCGGGCTCGCCGTGAGTGGTCATCGCCGCGTACGGATCGGCCGGTGCATTCAATGGTCCGGGCGCATCCAGGTGCGTCGAATCGATCTCGATCCAATCGCCTTGAGGCCTGCCGTGCGCGAATGCCGTGCCACGAATGTCACGCAGCGACTCAATCGGCTCACCGGCGCGCAGACGCCGGGCAATCTCGCAGATCTGCCGCTCGCCATTGCCAAACACCAGCAGGTCGGCCTTGGCGTCGAGCAGGATCGAGCGCCGTACCTTCTCAGACCAATAGTCAAAATGAGCGATGCGGCGCAGCGAAGCTTCGATGCCGCCGATCACGATCGGCACCGAACGGTAGGCCTCGCGCGCGCGTTGCGCATAGACGATCACGGATCGATCCGGCCGTCGCCCGCCCTGGCCACCGGGGGTATAGGCGTCGTCGCTGCGCACGCGCTTGTCGGCGGTGTAGCGGTTGACCATCGAGTCCATATTGCCGGCGGTGATGCCGAAGAACAGCCGCGGTGGCCCCAATGCGCGCAACGGCTCGGCGCTGCGCCAATCCGGCTGGGCGATGATGCCCACGCGCAACCCCTGCGCCTCGAGCACCCGGCCCACGATGGCCATGCCGAAGCTCGGATGATCCACGTAGGCATCGCCGGTCACGATGATGACATCGCACTGCTGCCAGCCGAGCGCGTGCATTTCGGCGCGCGACATCGGTAGAAACGGCGCCGCGGGGCGGGGGTTTAGATCAGGGTTCGACAGCATGGCTCCCCATTATAGAGGTGCTGTCAACCGCCTGCCGGCGGCGGCGAAATCACTTAAAATCTCACCGATCATGAGCCGCAGCGCGCATGACGCGATCGTCGTGCGCGGCGCGCGTCAGAACAACCTCCGCAATCTCGACCTCGACCTGCCGCTCAACGAGCTGGTGGTGGTCACCGGCGTGTCCGGCTCGGGCAAGTCCTCGCTGGTCTTCGACACGCTGTATGCCGAGGGGCAGCGGCGTTATGTCGAGACTTTCTCGCCCTATGCGCGCCAGTTTCTCGATCGCATGGACAAGCCCCAGGTCGATCGTATCGAGCACATTCCGCCGGCCATCGCCATCGATCAGATCAACCCGGTGCGCACCTCACGCTCGACCGTGGGCACGATGAGCGAGCTCAATGATCATTTGAAGCTGCTGTATGCGCGCGCCGCGCGCCTCTACTGCCGCCGCTGCGGCCGAGCGGTGCAACGCGACCATGCGCAGAGCATCGCCGATGCGCTCGGCGCGGCGCTCGCGGGACTCGAGCAGGCGCTGCTGCTGATCTGCTTTCCCGTACCGCTGCCGCCGAAGATGACACTCACGCAGCTGCGCGCCGAGCTCGAAAAGCTCGGCTACGTGCGCATCCATCGCGAAGAGCGCCAATTGCTGACCGTGATTCAGGACCGGTTGCGGCTCGAATCCGGCGATCGCAGCCGGCTCATCGAGGCACTGGAGGCGGCGCTGCGCTCGGGCCACGGCCGGTTAAGTGTGTACGCTCTGGACGCCGCCGGGGGCGAGCAGCGGGTGCTGCGCTACTCGAGCGACCTGCACTGCGCCGAGTGCGATCTGCACTATCAGGATGCGTCCCAGGGGCTGTTTTCGTTCAACTCCCCGGTCGGCGCCTGTAGCACCTGTCGCGGCTTCGGCCGCGTCATCGGCATCGACTATGGCCTCGTGGTGCCCGATGCCGGCAAATCGCTGGCCGGCGGCGCGGTGCGGCCCTGGCAGACGCCCTCGTACAAGGAATGTCAGGACGATCTGCTGCGATTCGCAAAAAAGCGCGACATCCCCATCGACATTCCCTGGCGCGAGCTCTCGAACGCGCAGCGCCAGTGGGTCATCGAAGGGGAAGGGCCGTGGAACAAAAAAGTCTGGTACGGCGCGAAGCGCTTCTTCGACTGGCTCGAGACGCGCGCCTATAAGATGCACATCCGCGTGCTGCTGTCGAAGTACCGCAGTTACACGCTCTGTCCGGGCTGCCAGGGGGCGCGCCTCAAACCCGATGCGCTACTGTGGCGCTTGGGCTCGAGCGCCGCACCCGGGCAGCTCGAGCTGCCCTCGCTCGTGGCTCCTGGTCTGCCCATCGACGCGCTCATGCAGCTGCCGATCGAGCGCGCCCGCGCATTCTTCGATCAGCTGGTTCTGCCGCCGCCGCTCGATCAGGCGGCGGATCTGCTGCTCAGGGAGCTGCGCACGCGGCTCAAGTTCCTGTGCGATGTCGGCCTCGGCTATCTGACGCTCGATCGCCAGTCGCGCACGCTATCGGGCGGCGAAGTCCAGCGCATCAATCTCACCACCGCGCTCGGCACCTCACTGGTCAACACGCTGTTCGTGCTCGATGAGCCCTCGATCGGGCTGCACGCGCGCGACATGCAGCGCGTGATCACGGTCATGAAGCGACTGCGCGATGCGGGCAACACGCTGCTGGTGGTCGAGCACGATCCACAGATCATGCTCGCAGCCGATCGTATCCTCGATTTGGGTCCGGGCGCCGGCGAGCACGGCGGCCGCATCGTCTGTTACGGCACGCCGGGCGAAGTCATGGCGCATCCGGACTCTGCCACGGGGGCGTGGCTCGCAGGCCGCCGCAGGCTGCCGCCCTTGCGCGCCAGCGAAGCCAGCGGCAGCGTGCCGGCCGATGCAGCGCAGTACCTGGCGCTGTATGGCGCGGCCGAACACAACCTCAGGCACATCGATATCCAGATTCCGCTGCATCGCCTGGTGTGCGTAACCGGCGTTTCGGGCTCGGGCAAATCGACGCTGGTGCAGCACGTGCTGTACCCGGCGCTGCAGAAGGCCCATGGCAAGCCGAGCGATGCGCCCGGCACATTCACACGGCTCGAGGGGGCCGAGCTCATCGAAGCCGCAGTGCTCATCGATCAGACGCCGATCGGCCGCACCACGCGCTCGAACCCGGCCAGCTACGTGGGCGCCTTCGATGAGATACGCGCGCGCTTTGCGGCCGACCCGGAATCGCGGCTGCGCCGCTACACGGCCGGTACCTTCAGCTTTAACACCGGCACCGGCCGCTGCCCGGCGTGCGGCGGCAATGGCTTCGAGCACATCGAGATGCAATTTCTGTCGGATGTGTACCTGCGCTGCGGCGAATGTGACGGCCGTCGCTACCGCCCCGAGACGCTGCAGATTCGTGTGAGCGCAGCCTCGGGGCAGCGGGCCAACATCGCCGAAGTGCTCGCCATGACCGCGACCGAGGCGCTCAAGTTCTTCGCCGATGCGCCGGCCGTGTGCGCGCGCCTGCAGCCGCTCGTGGACGTCGGGCTCGACTACGTGCGCCTGGGTCAGCCGGTACCGACCCTGAGCGGCGGCGAAGCGCAACGGCTCAAGCTAGCGGGCCATCTCGCCGAGGCCGCACTCGGCGCGGCGCCGCGCGCGCGCGCCAAGCGAGCCGAGGCTCCGGCGGCGCACGGCGGCGGCAAACTGCTCATCTTCGATGAGCCCACCACGGGCCTGCATTTCGAGGACATCGCGCGCCTGGTGCGTGCCTTCGGCCTGCTGCTCAAGAGCGGCCACTCGCTGCTCGTGATCGAGCACAATCTGGATGTGATTCGCGCGGCCGATTGGATCATCGATCTCGGCCCTGAGGGCGGCGAGCACGGCGGCGAGCTCACGATTGCAGGCACACCCGAATCGCTCATGCAGCAGGCTCGCTCGCAGCGCAGCGGCTCGCACACCGGCCGGGCGCTGCTCGAGTACGCCCAGGCGTTGGCCGGCGCCGCCAGCGCGGCGGCCGTGGCTGAACCATCGGCGCGCGCTACCTACGCCACTGCGGACGCCGCCCCGAGCCTCGCCGATCGCGGCCAGATCGTGGTACGCGGTGCGCGCGAGCACAACCTCAAGGACGTGGATGTGGAGGTGCCGCGCGAGCGCTTTACGGTCGTCACGGGCGTGTCGGGTTCGGGCAAATCGACCCTGGCCTTCGACATCCTGTTCAACGAAGGTCAGCGCCGCTACCTGGAGTCGCTCAATGCCTACGCGCGTCAGTTCGTGCAGCCGGCCGCGCGGCCCGACCTCGATGCCATCTATGGGATTCCGCCCACGGTGGCGATCGAGCAGCGCGCCAGCCGCGGCGGCCTCAAGAGCACGGTCGCGACGCTTACCGAGATCTACCACTTTCTGCGTCTGATCTACGTGCGACTCGGCACGCAATACTGCCCCGACTGCGAGGTCGCCATCGCGCCGCAGAGCGTGGAGGCGATCGTGGCCGGCGTGCTGCGCAGTTTCCGCGGCCAAAGCGTGCAGGTGCTCGCGCCGTTGATCGCGCATCGCAAGGGTCACTATCGCGAGCTCGCGCGCTGGGCCGCCGCGCACGGCGCGCAGCGTCTGCGCGTGGATGGAGCCTGGGTCGCCACCGATCCATTCCCGAGCCTCAAGCGCTTCGTCGAACACGACATCGAGCTACCCATCGCTGCAGCGCGGTGCACGGCGCGCGAGGAGAGCACGTTGCGTGCGGCGGTCGAGCAGGGGCTCGATCACGGTAAGGGCGTGGTGCATGTGCTGCCGCCGCACGGCGCGGCGCAAATCTTCAGCACCCGGCGCGCCTGTCCGGACTGCGGGCGCGGCTTTGCTGAGCCCGATCCGCGGCTGCTGTCCTTCAACTCGAGCCAGGGTTGGTGTCCCGAGTGCTTCGGCACCGGCATGCGCGTGGCGCAGTTCGAGGCGCAGCAGACCGGCGAGGAATCGCAGTGGCTCGAGCGCAGCGCCGAGGACGATGAGACTGCAGCGGCGTGTGCGAGCTGCCACGGCGCTCGCCTCAATTCCACGGCCTTGCATCTGCGCTTTCGCGATCGCTCGATCGCCGAGCTCACGGCATTGCCCGTGAAGGCCTTGCGGGCGTTGTTCGCCGGCCTGCGGCTACCGGCGCGCGCAGCGGCCATCGCGCGCGATGCCCTGGCAGAGATTCACACGCGTCTGAGGTTTCTCGAGCGCGTCGGCTTGGGTTACATCGCGCTCGATCGCGCCGCGCCGAGCCTCTCGGGCGGAGAGGCACAGCGCATCCGGCTGGCCGCGCAGCTCGGCTCGAATCTCAAGGGCGTGTGCTACGTGCTCGATGAGCCCACGATCGGCCTGCACCCGCGCGACAACGCCGTGCTGCTCGATACGCTCGCGACTCTGACTGCGGCCGGCAATACGCTGGTTGTGGTCGAACACGATGAGGACACGATCAGGCGCGCCGATCACATCATCGATCTGGGTCCGGGCGCGGGCGTACGCGGCGGACGCGTCGTGGCATCCGGCACAGCACAGCAACTTCAGGCGCAGCCCGAGTCGGTCACCGGCCGCTACCTGTCCCGACCGCTGCTGCATCCGAAGATGCCGCGCCGTGTCACGACCGAGCGCAGCGCCGCGATCGAGATCGATTCGGCGCATTTGCATAATCTGCGCAACCTCGACGTACGCATTCCTCTCGGCAGATTCGTGGTCGTCACCGGGGTATCCGGCTCGGGCAAGTCCTCGCTGGCGTGCGACGTGCTGTACGCGAACTTGCGGGCGCTGATCAATGTCCGCTCCCGCTCGGCACTGATCGGCGCTCGCGCCCTGCGCGGCGTCGAGCAGATCGGGCGCGTGCTCGAAGTCGATCAGACCCCGATCGGCCGTACGCCACGCTCCTGTCCAGCCACCTATGTCGGATTCTGGGACGATATCCGTCGGGTGTTCGCCGGCACCAGCGAGGCGCGCGTGCGCGGTTACGATGCCAGCAGATTCTCTTTCAACACCAGCGGCGGCCGTTGCCCGCAATGCGATGGCGCGGGTCAGCGGACCATCGAGATGAATTTCCTGCCCGATGTGAAGGTGCTGTGCGATCGCTGCGGCGGCAGCCGCTTCGACCGCGAGACGCTCGAGATCCAGTGGCGCGGCCGCTCGGTCGGCGAGCTGCTGGCGATGAATGTCGAGGATGCCGCGCAGTTCTTCAGCGCGCATCCGCGCATCCGCCGGCCCCTGGCGCTGCTCGCGGACGTCGGTCTGGGCTATCTGACCCTCGGGCAGCCGAGCCCGACGCTCTCGGGCGGCGAGGCGCAGCGCATCAAGCTGGTCACCGAGCTTGCCCGACTGACCGAATCAGCGCGCGCGCGTCCCGGCCACACGCTGTATGTGCTCGATGAACCCACGGTCGGGCTACACATGGCCGATGTCGAAAAGCTCGTTGCGGTGCTGCACCGACTGGTCGATGCCGGACATTCGGTGGTGGTGATCGAGCACAATCTCGACGTCATGGCGGAAGCCGACTGGATCATCGACATGGGCCCCGAGGCCGGCGATGCCGGAGGGCGCATCGTCGCGACCGGGCCGCCGGCGGCCATTGTCGCGCGCCGCGCCGGCTCGCATACTGGCAAAGCGCTGGCGCGATTCCTCGCCAAACGTACGGCCCCTTGAGCGCTTCACCCATGGCACACAACCTGGTCTGCTGGAAATGCGGCGCCGATCTGGCGCTACTGACTCTGCCGCTGTCACGTCGCGATGAGTGTCCGCGCTGCCGCGCCGAATTGCATGTCTGCCGCATGTGCGCCGATTACGACACCAGCGTGGCCAAATATTGCCGCGAACCCACCGCCGAAGAAGTCAGCGACAAGACGCGCGCGAACTTCTGTGATTTCTTCGCCCCACGTCCCGGCGCCTACGTCGCACCCGATACCAGCGCGGCGGAACGGGCACGGCGGGAACTGGAGCAATTGTTCGGCAAGAAGAGCTGAGGCGCGCGCCATGCGCGCCCGCTGTGATTCACCGCGGCCGCGATGGTGGCGGCGGCAGCGCCGAGCGCCGCACGCTGCCGTCGCCAGCCACCTCCACTCGCTGACCGAATGCGGTACCGAACACGGCATCGCCGCGACTTGATCGCGCGTACAGAGCATAGTTGAACGGACTCCAGGCCCGCGTGCCTGCATGCGCCTCGTGGAAGCTCTGCGCGGATGCTCGATGGCACTCGCCGCGGTTTCATCGAGCAGCAGCGACTGAAGGGCGCCGTTGCCGGCCCAGCAGGTGCCGCCGGTGCCGTAGCGCAGCCAGGCCTCGAAGAAATCCGGCGCCGTATCGCCAGGCAGGGGCGCGCTATCCTGCCGACGCAGGTGAATGAGCTTGCGCACGTTGTCGAAGGGCTCAGCGCGCGCTCGATGAGCTCTGACGCCAGATCGTCCGACTGCGCACGCCGGTCCATCGCCCCTCCTGCGCGGGGCGATATGGTACCCCCGAGCGCGCGCCCGGTATGATGGACTGCCCTGGCCGCAAGGAGTAGCGCCGTGAAACTCGATGACAGCCGCCTCAGCGATAACGTTGAAGACCGACGCGGATCGAGCTCTGGTGGCTACGGCCTGCATCTGGGCATCGGCGGAACACTGGTGGTGCTGGTTGTCGGCTATTTCCTCGGTGTCAATCCGCAGACCCTGCTGAGCCTGCTCAATGGCGCGCCCGATGCCAGTCCATCAGCACCGGCCAACTCGGCCGTGACCGAGCCATCGTCCGATAAGCAGGTGCTGTTCGTGCGTGAGGTACTCAGGGAGACGGAAGAGGTCTGGACGGCCTACTTCCAGCAGCGCGGCCAGACCTACACGGCCCCGAAGCTGGTGCTCTTCAGCGGTTCGATCGCATCCGCCTGCGGACTGGCCCATGCCGCTGCCGGCCCCTTTTACTGCCCGGGCGATCAGAAGGTTTATCTGGATCTGACCTTTTTCCAGCAGCTGTCGAATCAGTTCGGCGCGCCGGGGGATTTTGCGCGCGCCTATGTGATCGCTCACGAAGTGGGCCATCACGTGCAGAACCTGCGCGGCATTTCAGGCGCCGCCGAGCGCGCTGAACAGCGCACCGGCCAGATCGGGGCCAATCATGTCTCGGTCGAAGTCGAGCTGCAGGCGGATTGCTACGCCGGGGTCTGGGCCGATGAGGCCAACCAGGCCCGCAAGATCCTCGAGCCCGGGGATCTGCAGCAGGGACTGCAGGCCGCCTCGGCAGTCGGCGATGACACGCTGCAGAAGCGCATGCAGGGCACGGTGGTGCCCGACAGCTTCACCCATGGGACTTCCGCGCAGCGGGTACGCTGGTTCCGACGCGGCTTCGAGAGTGGGCGCCTCGAGAATTGCGACACCTTTAACGCCGGCGCGGCACTTTGACGCCTGCACCGCGCCGGTGGCCGGCGCTGCCCCATTCCCTGTCACCACACGTGGCCGTACTGTGGTCTGGCCTGTTCAATTTCGGGCGCAGATGCCGGCCGTGGCGGTACCGAACGTGCGCAACGACATGTACCTCGCCTCGGAAACCATTCGACTGTTGCTAACGGACAAGCAAGCCTCGCTCGATGCCGTGGCGGCCAAGAATCTCAAGACGTTCAAGTCGGAAATCGATGCCGCGACCAAATTCATTCCGCTGTGGGTGAAGGTAGCCGTCGCGATCGCTCTCGGCCTCGGCACGATGGTGGGCTGGAAGCGCATCGTCGTTACGGTCGGTGAAAAGATTGGCAAGACCCACCTGACCTATGCGCAGGGGGCCTGCGCCAAGGTGGTCGCGATGCTTACGATTGGTGCCGCCGACAGCTTCGGCCTGCCGGTCTCGACGACCCATGTGCTGTCTTCCGGGGTTGCCGGTACCATGGCGGCCAACGGATCGGGCCTGCAGATGTCGACCGTGCGCAACTTGCTGCTGGCCTGGGTCCTGACGCTGCCCGCGGCGATCGTGCTGGCCGGTTCGCTGTACTGGCTGTTCTCGCGGGTGATCTGATCGTTTGACGACGAGGCCCTCAGGGCCGCATCGACTTGCGCGGAGGACCCGATGCCATCAGCCCTCGCCACGGTGGCCACGCTGCTCGCGCTCAGTAACCCATGAGGCGCCTTGCACCGATCGCGCTGGCGCTGGCGCTGTTATGTCTGCTCGCCGCCGCCATGGCCGATGCGCAGGCACCGACCGGTGCGAGCGCGCCGGCCGCCGCGCCGCGCACACACTTCGAAGCCGACGCAGCCACGACGGCCTACATGGCGACGCTTTCGCCTCAAGCCCGGGCACGATCCGACGCCTACTTCGAAGGCGGCTACTGGCTCGTACTCTGGGACTGCGTCATCGCATCGCTGCTGGCGTGGCTGCTGCTGGCCACGAGGCTGTCGCTGCGCATGCGCCTGATCGCGCAGCGCTGCGTACGCGCGCGCGCCTTGCAGAGCGCGCTGTACGCGCTGGAGTACATCGTGGTCGCGGCGCTCGCGATGCTGCCGTGGGCGGCCTACGAAGGCTACTTCCGCGAGCACCACTACGGCCTGTCCAATCAGAGCCTGGCCGGTTGGTTGAGCGATCAGCTCAAGGCGATGCTGATCCTGCTGCTGTTTGGCACCGCAGCGATCGTGGCCGTCTATGCCGTCATGCGCCGAGCGCCTCGTCGCTGGTGGATCTGGGGCGCAGGCGTGCTGGTCGTGTTCGAGGTGTTCGGGGCGACCATCAGCCCGAGCTATCTCGAGCCGGTATTCAACCACTTCTATGCCTTGCCCGACAGCCCGCTCAAGCAGCGGCTGCTGTCGCTCGCACGCGCCAACGCCATTCCCGCGACCCAGGTGTATGAGTTCGATGCGTCCAAGCAAACCTTGAAGATGAGCGCGCATGTGAGCGGTTTGCTCGGTACGGCCCAGATCAGCCTCAACGACAATCTCATGCGCCGCGGTTCGCCCGAGGAAATCGAGGCCGTCCTCGGCCACGAGATGGGTCACTACGTAATGAACCACCTGTACGAGGGCCTGCTCTACCTGGCGCTGCTGACTTTCATCGGTTTTGCGCTGGTGGCTTGGGTCTACAACCGCATGCGATCGCGCTTCGGGCCGCGCTGGGGCATCAGCGATTGCAGCGATGAGGCCGGTCTGCCGCTGCTGATTGCGTTGTTCACCGTTTTCGGCTTGCTGCTGACGCCGGTGCAGAACAGCCTCACGCGCAGCATGGAGGCGCAGGCGGACGCCTTCGGACTCAATGCTGCCCGCCAGCCCGATGGCTTTGCGCAGGCGGCATTACACCTGTCCGAGTATCGCAAGCTGCAACCGAACGCCGTCGAGGAATTCATTTTCTTCGACCATCCGAGCGGCTGGCACCGCATCCATCGCGCGATGGTCTGGAAAGCCGAGAATATCGATGCGCCGGACATCCAGTCCTACGACCGCAGTCACACCGTGCCCGGACAGCTCGAACGTCCGCGCTCCTGAATGCGGGACGCTCAGCTGCCGAGTCGCTCGGAGAGTCGCTCGAGCAGCCGTCCAAAGCGTGACGACTTTTCCTTGCCCGCCTCGCGCGCAGGCGCGCGCGCAGTGTCGTCGTTGATCAAGGCGCGGCGGCCGTCGTCCATCTGAAGGTGACCGGCGCCGAGGATCTCGAGGGTTTCCTCGAGCGTCATGGGCTTGCTCTTCGAACGGGCATTGACCTGTTTGCCAGTGCGCAGCTTGGCTCGCTTACCCGGCGCACCGCGCGAGGCACGTACGCCGGGCGCATCGCCGTGGGTGCCGCCGCGGACGGTCGGCGCCGGCTGCTTGTCCTCGATGAACTGGAAGGCGGCCTGGCCAGTCTTAGTCTCGCCTACCGGGGCCGCGGACGGCGCCGCGGCGGCCGGGCTCGCCGCTGCGAGGGGCGTTGCATCGGGTCGTGCGACTGCCAGCTTGGCGCGCTCACGCTCGCGCACCGTGACCGGCACTACCGAAACCGTGGAGAAATCCGAGCGCACGTAGTGCGCCACCTGCTTTGCCGAGACCGCATCGGTGAAAAAGCCGAGTCGCACGCCGTACCAGCGGCGCCCATCGCGATTGCCCTCGGCGCCATAGAGCGTATAGGCGCTGAAGATCGCGAGCTGGGGTATCTGCGCGATGTCGATCGGCTGCACCGACCACAGCAGCTGCACGGCATAGGCGGTCTTCTCATCGCGCGGCCGCGCAGTGGCCGAGGCGTTGGCTGCGGCAGTCTGCCCCGGCGCGGACTGACTGGCGGGCAGCGGCAATCGCGGCTGACTCACGGTCGATGCCGAGGCCGTATCGATCCGGCCCTCGAGTACTTTGAGCGCGGCAGAAGCGCTCAGCACGCTCACGGCCTCGTGGGCTGCTGAGGCAGGGTTGACGGGCTTGAGCTCCGGCAGCGGCGAGAGTGTCGGCGCGATGGTCGTGGAATCGTCAAGCGAAGCGATCGCCGCACGTACATTGCGCAGCGCATTGGTCGCGGCCTCGTTTTCGTGCGCAGCCTGCCCGTGCGCTGGCGCAGACCCGTGTTGCGGCGCGGCGTCAGGCTGCTCGGAAATCCGGCGGCCCTCATCGGGAAGCAGCGTCAGCGCCGGCTCCTCGCGCGGCGCTGCGTCAGCGCACGGCGCTGCGAGCGGCGCCGGCAGCGCTGTCGCTGCGATTTGATTTGTGGGCGCGCTCGCTGCCACTGGCGCCGACTCGACGGCCGCGGCCAGCTCCGATTGCGCCTGAGCCTGTGCCTGGGCCAGCGCTTCCGCTTGTGCCTGCGCGCGCAGTCGCTGGCCGGGCGCAAGTCCCGCCCAAGCGCCCGGATAGATCTCGCGCACGATGTCGAGCAGTCGCTCGGCCTCTTCCTGCGTCTCGAAATAGCCCATGTGCAGCCGAAAGCGCTCGCGGCCTTCCTCGCGCCGACGCGAGACGAAGAATGTAAAGCGCTTGAGCCCGGCGTGATCAGGCGGCGTGAGCGCCACCGGCGTGGTTGAGGCGCAAAGATTGATGACGAACTGGTTGTGCAAAGTGTGCGGCGGCACGGTGGCGCCGCTCGCGGTCGAGTCGTTTGCTGTCGTGGCTGTGATGGCCGGCTGCATGCGCTGTTCCCCTGTCAATCGATCGGAACTGCGGTGTCCGCAGACATGCGCCGAGGATGACACCGGAACGAGCACGTGCACGAGGGTGCGCGCGGTCTTTACTCCTGTGGCAACCCCGCTATCCCTTCGCAAGTCCGGGACCGGTGGCTTTGCGTCCCTGTTTTGCAACAGGTTTGCTTTTAAGTCACGCGAGGCAGTGTGCCAGTTTGAGACGGCGCGTCAAGCTCAAAGTTCCGGAGCGGCGTCACACTGGCACACGAAGTGCAGTGCAGCGTAACGATTCTGTCAAATGATTTCGCTGTCAGCTCGCGGCGCTCTGCAGCCAGGGCTCCGCCGGCTGCCGTGCCGCGAGCAGTTCGCTCACTTCCGCGACCGTTGCGGGCCGGGCGAGCACGTAGCCCTGCGCGATGTCGCAGCCGCGCTCGCGCAGAAAATCCAGTTGATCGAGCGTCTCGACACCTTCGGCGATCACCTGCTTGTCGAGCGCATGCGCCATGTGAATGATGGTGGCGGCGAGCGTGGCCGCCTGCAGACTCTCGGGCACTTCCTGCATGAACTGGTGATCGATCTTGATCGCGTGCACCGGATACTGCCGCAGGTAGTTGAGCGAGGAATAGCCGCTGCCGAAATCATCCAGCGCCAGGCGCACACCGAGTGCCGCGAGCTGACGCAGCGACAGCCGCGCCTCCTCTTCGGCAAATACCGACTCGCAGATTTCCAACTCGAGCAGCGGCGGCGGCAACGTGTATCGCTGCAGCGTGCTGCCGACGAGGCTGGCAAAATCCGGCACGCGCAGCTGCTGCACTGAGACGTTCAGCGCCAGCCGCGGCGGCGCGATGCCCATGTCGCGCCAGAGGGCGAGCTGCTGGCAGGCGCTCTCGAGCGCCCAGGCACCGATGTCGACGATCAGGCCGCTCTCCTCTGCCGCTGGGACGAAATCCTTCGGCAGGCGCATGCCATCGCGCGGATTCTGCCAGCGCAGGAATCCCTCCAGCCCCACCAATTCACCGCTGCGCAACGCATACTGCGGCTGGTAGTAGAGCGAGAACTCACGCCGCCGCAGCGCCCGAAACAGGCCGCTCTTGGCAAGCGGCACCGGCGCGCACGCCATCATGCGGTCGAAGAACACGGCGCGGGAGCGGCCGCCGTCCTTGGCCCGATACATCGCCAGATCGGCGTTGCGCATGAGCTCCTCGATGCTGTTGCCATCGTCGGGAAACAGCGTGATGCCGATGCTCGCACGCACGAAATGATCGCGACCGGCGATGCTCACGGGCCGCTGCACGGTGTCTATGATGCGTTGCGCGATCTCACTGGCAGTGTCGACCGAAGCCAGACTGCGCAGGATCACGCTGAATTCATCCCCCCCGAGCCGCGCCACGGTATCGCCGTCCTTGACGCACGAGCGCAGGCGCTGCGCCACGATGGTCAGCAACTGATCGCCGGCGATGTGGCCGACCGAGTCGTTCACCTTCTTGAAGTGATCGAGGTCCACGTATAGCACCGCGCCCCGCTGCGAGCCGGCTGCAGTGCTGGCCAGTTCCTGCGACAGGCGGTCACGGAACAACAGCCGATTAGGCAGCGTGGTCAGCGAGTCGAAATGGGCCTGGCGATACAGCTGCTCATCGCGCGCACGATTCGACAGCGCGATGCGCAGCCGATCGGCGCACTGTGCGCCGTACGCCGCCTGCTGCGCCGGCAGTTGCGCATGGTTGCGCGAGCCGACCGACAGGATGGCAGCGACCTGCTCCCCGACGACGATCGGCCAGAGCGTGAAATGCTGGGCGTCGAGCGCGTGCAACGGCGCCAGGAAGCCGAAACGCTCGGCATCGGGCTCGCTCACGTGGACGGCGTCGGTCGCGTGCGCCAGGCTCGCGACTACCTCCGGATCGACTGTAATGCGGCTGACCGGATAGTCGCCGCCGTCGGCACCGCCGACGAACACGCGCGCGAATCCCGGCGCATCGCGATCGATCAGCAGTACGGCGGCCACGTGGGTGCCGGTGACGGCGCAGACTCGTGGCAGCATCGCGTCGAGCGCCTGCTCGAGTTCCATGCTCTCGAGCAGCAGCCGATCGATCTGCGCCAGCCGTGCCTGCGCGCCGACGCGCTGCTCGACCGCGCCGAGCGCGAGATTGAAGGCTTGAGCCACGGCGCGCGGCGTATCGATCGCGCCCTCGGTATCCACGCGCTGGAACCTGCCTTCCTGCAAGGCACCCAGGGCCCCATGCAGGCGAGTGAGCACGGGTTCCCAGCGCCGCCCGAGGAAGTAACTGGCCAGCCCGGCGCTCGCGGCTGCCAACAGCAGCATCGGTAGAACCAGCAGCAGGAATGAGTTCAGCATCGGCCGTGCATCCGTCAAGCGCACGTAACAGACGACATTCCAGGGCATCGCCCGCAGATGGGCCGCGCTGGTGAAATCCAGCCTGACGACCGCGCCGCGCCAGCTCTCCCCGCCCTGCAGCCAGTCGCGCTGCACCGGGTGCAGCGGGTCGTGCTCATCGATCGTGGTCAGCGAGAACTTACGGAATTCATCCAGCGGCAGCTCGCCGCCACGATAGATGATTCTGCCCGCCGTATCGACCACCGCGATGGCACTCTGCCCAGGCGCGCCTTGCGCGCCTTGCCAGAACCAGTTGCGCGCCAACTCGAATACGGCGATCTGCCGGATGCCGCCGCTGTTGACCATGTGCGCCAGAAAGATCGTCATGCCGCCGTTGGCCGCGGGCACCACTTTCAGCAGGCTCTGTCCGCCGCTGAGCGTGAGGCGATCGGACGCTCCGAAGTTCGGCAGGTTGGCCTCAGCGATGGCTTCGCTGTCGGTGGCGGCGGCGTCGGGCTCGGCGTCGGCGTCGGCGTCGTTGAATGTCGACTGCCAGGGCACAAAGAACACGCCGCCAAAAGTGTCGCTCGCCAGCACGCGCTGCCGTAGCGCCGAGTCCTCGTCGCCCGCATCGGCAGCCGCCAGATACTGCACGAGCGCATTGGCCATTTCGAGCCTGGAGAGCAGCTGGCGCGCGAATGCCGGCGCCAGCCCGCCGACGCGATCGGCGAGATCGGCATCTCGATCGGTGGCGATCACGAGCACAGCGATCCAGCTGGCTGCCGTGAGCGCAGCCAGAACGACCAGCGTGACCACCAGAACGATGCGTCGCCGCATCGATACGAAAGAAACTGCGCCTGCTTGCATATTTCCTTGCCGTGCACGGCACGGCCGTGGCTTTACGCCTCCTCGTTCTGCCTCGGATTTAACGCCAGCACGCCATAGCGTTGGAGTGCGTACGCCAAGATTCGATCAAAAGCTCGCGGCGGGAATGTCGACTACGTCACAGTCGCGCCGATTGGCGCCGAGTGCTTGCGGCCAGAGCGCGCATATCGTTGTAACTATAGCGATTCACACCGCGCCTGCCGCTGCGTGCCGCGCCCAGCATGGCGGCGGCGACGGTATCGGCCGAAATGGCGCGATAGCGCGCTGAGCCGGCGAGCAGCAGCGGATTGATGGTCCATAGCGCCCCTTGCACCAGCCACTCGAGCGGCCGCAGCGTGCGGCGCGTGCCGAGCAGCACCGAGGGAGCCATGATGTCCAGCGCGCGTATGCGCAGCGCCGCGAGCGCCTGTTCGGTCTCTCCCTTGACGCGCAGGTAGAAATTGCGCGACGTGGCACTGGCGCCAATCGCCGAGATGAGCACCAGGCGCTCGGCGCCCGCCGTGAGCGCCAGACGCGCGAATTCCAGCACCAGATCGTGGTCGACGGCGCGGAATGCCTGCTGACTGCCGGCGTCGCGAATGGTCGTGCCGAGACAGCAGAAGGCGTCCTGGCACTGCAGTCCCTTGGTTTGCGCCTGCAGGCTCTGATCGAAGCGCAGCACGCGGTTGGCCAGCCGTGGGTGATCGAGCGGCAGGGGGCGCCTCGAGAGCGCGTGCACCCGCACGTAATCGCTTGTTTCGAGCAACAAGGGCAGCAGCCGTGCTCCCACCAGTCCGCTGCCGCCCGCCACCAAAGCGGTTTTCCCTGTCTCCTGAGCCATGGCGCGAATCCTAGCAGCGCCTGACGCGACCTGCTGCGCACGGCGCAGTCTGCGGCGCTCACAGTTCCAGGTTCAGCTGTGCGCCCCGGCCGGGCGGGGTGAAATGCGCGCACGACAATTCGCGCATGCGGCCACAGGCGAGCCCGTGGCGCTTGCAGGCCAGGGCAAAACGATCCCGCAGCAGCTGCGCCCAAGGCCCACTGCCGCGCATGCGGCTGCCGAAGCGTGGGTCGTTTTCCAAGCCATCGCGCGCACCTCGGATCAACGACATCACGTGCTCAGCGCGCTCCGGCAGGTGTTGCTGTAGCCACTGGCGGAATAGCTCTTTGAGCTCGTGCGGCAGCCGCAACAGAACATAGCCGGCTTGGTGGGCGCCCGCATCGGCCGCCGCTGCCACGATGCGCTCGAGCTCGCAGTCATTGACCGCCGGAATGATGGGTGCGACGAACACCCCGGTCGGTACGCCGGCCGCGGCGAGCTCACGCACCGCGCGCAGGCGCGCTGAGGGCGAGGCGGCCCGCGGCTCGAGCGAGCGCTTGAGCTCGACATCGAGCGTGGTCACGCTGATGAAGACGTTCACCAAGGCGTCGCGACTCAAGCTCGATAGCAGATCCAGATCGCGCAGAATCATCGTGCCCTTGGTGATCAGGCTCACCGGATGGCGTGTACGTTCGAGCACTTCCAGCAGCCCCCGTGTCACGCGCAGCTCGCGCTCGACGGGCTGATACGGATCGGTGTTGGCGCCGATGGTGATCGGCTTGACTACGTAGGAGCGGCTGCCGAGCTGCTGCTCAAGCCGCCGCGCCGCATCGGCCTTGTAGAAAATCTTGGTCTCAAAATCGATGCCGGGCGAGAGATCCAGATAGGCGTGCGAGGGACGGGCGTAGCAGTTGTGACTGACCACGCCATTGGCGATGAAATCCTCCGTTCCGGTTGAGATGTCATAGAGGCGCAGCGCGCGCCCCAGAGGCTCGATCGAATCCACTTCCAGCCGGGCTGCGCTCTGGACCGCTTGCCCCGAGATGTCGCGCTTACGAGAAATCGCGGGATCGACGCCGTGGAAGAACCGCAGGTGTTCCTTGAGCCCGCCCAGTACACGCACGACCTCGATCGGCCTGCTCGTTTCCCGCGGCACGTGCTCGATCACGAACTTGAAAGCGAATTTTCGCAGCGATTCGCCGATCCTGCGGATTATTTCGGAGTCTGTATTCGATATGCGCAGAATTCCGTCGCTATAGCTGCCCTCGGCATCATGGATCCCGGCCAGAAATCCGGCGCACCAGGATCGCGAGGCAAAGGCCGGCCAAGCAATCAGCTCGCGAACCCGCTGCACCTGCACGCGTGCGTGCGTACCGATCGCCTGCATCGGCCTGCGGTTCGCCGAGCCAGCGCAGACTTCGAAGCGCTCGGTCTCGATGCTCGCGCGCCGCAGCCACTCCCTGGCGCGCTCTAGCGCCTGCGTATCACAGATGTCCAGTCGGAATGGGTACTGACCGTCCCGAACTCGACCTGCTCGCGAATATGAATACTCCCCCAGTAGCCCGTCGCCCCGGATGAGTCCGCAGAGGTAGCCGCCTCGATAGTCCTGGTTGTGTTCGGGCGGCGTGGCAAAAGCACCCGTGCCCATGAGCTTGTTGCCGGTGGTCAGATGGGGCTTGCGGTCAGCCCCGCATGGCGTCCCGGTCAGGTACTTCCAGCCGCGTTGCGTCAGAAAGCGGTGATCCGCCCCGGCCACCAGCACCGTGCCATCCCGCAGCGTGAGTCGGTACGCAGGCTTGATGACGCTCCAGTGGGCTAGGACCCGCGTCTTGACGTATCGACGGTAGCCGCCTTCGCGGCTCGTGCCGTAAAGGCTATCCCCGGTGCGGACCTGCGCGAGCGGCCGCGACGTACCGTCCGCCATCAGAATGGGTGTGTCGCCTGTCAGGCAATAGATGCAGCCGTGCTCGCAGCCGCGATAGGGATTGATCGACTGCTCGAACGGAATGTCGGGCGAGTCGTTGCGGGTAATGATCGAGCGCGCCGGCTCGGGCCGCACCTGCGTCGCGATCGACGCTGCCACTTCCTGCTGATACCAGCCGTCGTCCAGCGCGGCGCTGCCGCGCCGCAGAAATCGCGGCTGCGGATTGCTCAATGCGCCGCGGCCGCTGTAAGGGCTGCGTGGAGGGCTGGCGTCGCTCATACAGCAACTGTACATCCATACAGTATGAGCGTAAATGGTCCCCTGGCCGCAGCGAGCGGCACAAACCCATGCAGCGGCCGACCCACGTCCTTGGATGCGACTGCCGGGGGCGTGCGCCAGTCATCAGGCGCCGAGGAACATGCGATAGGCGGGGTTCGCGCTCTCGTCGGTGTAGTGATAGTGCAGCTCGTTCAGATGCCGCAGAAATTCCGCGCGCTCGGCCTTCGGTACTTCGATGCCGGCCAGTACGCGGCCGTAATCGGAGCCGTGATTGCGGTAATGAAACAGACTGATGTTCCAGCTCGTGCCGATCGCCTGCAGAAAGCGCAGCAGGGCCCCGGGGCGCTCGGGGAATTCGAAGCGGTACAGCAGCTCGTCGTGACTGTGTTCGCTGCCCGGTGGCGCGTGGCCGCCGATCATGTAGCGAATGTGCAGCTTGGCAATTTCATTGCCGCTCATGTCGGTGACCGCATAGCCGGCAGCGCGCAGCTGCGCGATCACCGCCAGACGCTCATCGTGCCCGCCGCTCAGCCCGAAGCCGACAAAGATCCGCGCTCGATCGCTGCCCTGGCCGCGATAGTTGAACTCGGTGATGCTGCGCTGGCCGACCGCCTCACAAAACTGCAGAAAACTGCCCGGCTGCTCGGGAATCTCCACCGCCAGCAGCGCCTCGCGCTCCGCACCGATATCGGCGCGCTCGGCCACATGGCGCAGACGATCGAAATTCAGATTCGCGCCGCTGTTGATCGCGACCAGACGCTGATCGCGCCAGTCGCTGCGGGCCAGATGCTGCTTGATGCCGGCGACGGCCAGCGCGCCGGCGGGCTCGGATATGGAGCGCGTGTCCTCGAAAATATCCTGGATCGCGGCGCAAATCTCGTCAGTACTGACCAGCACGATTTCATCGACGTAACGCTGCGCCAGCGCGAAGCTCTGCTCGCCGACGCGGCGCACCGCGACGCCGTCGGCGAACAGGCCGACGCGCTCCAGCGTGACCCGCTTGCCCGCGCGCAAGGATTCATACATGGCCGCGGAATCCTCCGGTTCCACACCGATGATCTTGACGTGCGGATAGAGCTGCTTGATGAAGGCGCCGACGCCGGCGATCAGGCCGCCGCCGCCCACCGGCACGAACACGGCATCGAGCTCGCCGCCGGTCTGACGCACGATCTCCATGCCGATCGTACCTTGCCCGGCGATCACATCGACGTCATCAAAGGGGTGCACGAACACCAGATGGCGTTCGCGGGTGATCGCGAGCGCGTGCTCATAGGCGGCATCATAGATATCGCCGTGCAGCACGATTTCGGCACCGAGCTCGCAGACGGCTTGCAGCTTGATCGCGGGCGTCGTGCGCGGCATCACCACCACGGCAGGAATGCCTCGATGGCGCGCCGCCAGGGCTACCCCCTGAGCGTGATTGCCGGCCGAGGCGCAGATGACCCCGCGTGCCGCGACCCCGGGCGAGAGCTGCGCGATCTTGTTGTAGGCACCGCGCAGCTTGAAGGAAAACACCGGCTGCAGATCTTCGCGTTTGAACAGCACGCGATTGCGCAGACGCTGCGACAGGCGCGGCGCCGCCTCGAGCGGTGATTCGATCGCGACGTCGTAGACGCGCGCCTTGAGTATGCGCTGCAGATAATCGTCGCTCATCGGCTGATCGGCACAGCAAGCGGAGGCGTCAAGCTTAAGCGATATTCCGCCGCGCGCGCAGCTGCCTTCAGGCAGGCGGCTTGTTGAGACTTGCCGCCTTGTTGATGCTGTAGCGAAACTCGGTCTTGCCCAAAGTCACGAGGTCACCGTCCTTGAGCGTACGACGGTTGACGCGCTGGCCGTTCACGTAGGTGCCGTTGGTGCTGTTGAGGTCCTCGATGACGGTGTTGGCGCCAGAGCGCAATGCCACGGCGTGATGGCGGCTGATGAACTCCGCATCGATGTGCACGTCGTTGTCGGGCGTGCGACCGATGGTGGTACGGCGTCCGAGCAGATGCACGATGCCGGTATCCTTGTCGGTGCGCGTCAGCAGGTGAGCCTGCTCTTCGTTGCCGAGATGCTCGAGGTTGTGCTGAATGTTGCCGAGCATCGCCACGCTGCTGGCGGCCTCGGCCTCGACACGCTCGATCATTGCATTACGCTGCGCCAGCGAATCGCGCACGGCTCCGAGCTGCACGCGCAGCTCGTGCAGGCTGTCAGCCTGCTTCTCGTTGTCCGCTTCGAGGCTGACGATGCGCTCGCGGGCGGCGGCGGCGGCCGTCGCGGCCTCGGCCCGCGCCGTTTCCAGCTCGGCTGCGCGCTGCTGTTCCTGGCGCAGCGCCGCGCTGCTTTCCTGTTCGCGCAGCTGCGTCTGCGCGCGCAGCGTAGCGAGACTCTCGCTCTGCTCGCGGCTTGCGCCCTCCAGCGCCGCGATGCGCTCGCGCGCGCTCGCGAGTGCCGCATCGGACGCGGTACGCGCAGTCTCGAGCTCGGCATTGCGCTGCTGTGCCTGGCGCAGCGTCGAATTCAGCTCTTGCTCGCACTGCAGTGTCTGCGCCCGCAATTCGCGGTATGTATCCTGCTGCACGCGGCTCTCGGCCTCGAGTGCGGCGATACGGTCGCGGGCGGTGGCCGCGGCGGCATCGGCGCGCGTGCGCTGCGCATCGAGTTCCCGTACCCGCTCCTCCTGCCCGCGCACCGCGATGCGCAGATCCTCTTCGCGCGCGCCGACCAAGCGCTCGCGCTCGGCCGCATCGCGCTCCAGCGTCGCAATGCGCGCCTCGCGTTCAGCGATGACCGTGTCGTAGAGCTCACGACGCCCTTCGAGGCTCTGCAGGCTCTCGCGGTAGCGTTCGCCGCGCACGCGCCACTGTGTCAGGTCAGTTTCGGCGCTCTGGTAGCGCTGCTGCAGCGTCAGCCGCTCGGCCTTCAATGCCGTCAGCTCGCTCGATTGCGACTCGTTGCGCACCCGCGCGGCCGCGCCCTCGGCGCGTGCGGTGCTCAATGCATCCTGCAATTGCGCGCGCTGCGCGTTGGCCGCGGTAAGCTCGGTGTCGAAGCGCCCCTGCGAGCTGGACAGTTGTTGTTGAAAATCGCTCTGCCGTGCCGCGAGATCGGCAGCGAGCTGCACCACGCGCGCTTCGAGCTCGGCAATGCGCCGGTCGCGCTGTCCGACCTCGCGCTCGTAGACCGTCAGCTGCTCGCTCTTGCGATTGAGCAGCTGCTCGAGCTCGCGCAGATTGCCGGCCAGGCTCTGTAAATCTTGTTCGAGTTGACCGCGGCTTTCGCTCACCGAGGCGAGATCCGAGCGCAGCGCTCCAATTTCAGCCTCGTGCTGGCTGCGTTCGATCTGCTCGGCATCGACACGGGGCGCGCGCACGCGCTGCGAGAGCGTCGGCAGGTTCTGCGTCGAGGCGCTGTCCGCCTCGTCGGACGGAGAGATCCAGGCGTCGGTGGAGGAGAGTGGATCGATCGGCGCGGCTACCGCCGGTGACAGCTGCGGCAACTCGGCGGTCTGTTCCAGGTCGACCGGGGCTGGCGGATTCGTTTTGGTTTTGGTGGACAAGGCAATTTTCCTTAAGCGTCAGCGCCGTTCAAGCCAGCCCAAGGAACTGGCGCAATTGCGCCGCCTGCTTCTCAAACTCGCCCGGGGGCTGGCCGCACTCTTCGGCGGCGCGCAGATCAATGACGAGCGAGGGATGGCGCAGCGTGCGCGCCTCGGCGCGCACCGCCTCGGTGTCCGGTGACAGCACGACGCGGCCGACCTGTGTGGGTCGCTGCTGCAGCAGTGCCATGGCGATCGCCACGGCGTTGTCGTGCGCCAGCAGATCGACGTGACGCACGTGCATCGAATCGAGAAAGTCGCCCAGGGCCGCGGCCCGATCCGCGCTCGAGAGGGTTTCGGCATTGCCGTCCGACTCGCCACAACCCGGCAGATCCGGCGCATACACCGACCGGTCGCGCCCGAGCGGCAGTAACAGCGGCGCAAAAAATCGCCCCGACCCCGGCGCGCCAGGCAGACACAGCAGCGTCGTGGCCTCATCGAAACCACCGCCGGCCGGGATCGCGTAGCGCACGTGCAGCTGACCATAACGGCAATCGAAGTACGCGCGGCGCAGACGTGGCTCCGTCTGCAGCGGAGCGGGGGCGCGGCGGGCTTTGGCCATAAACGTAAAACACCTCGTTGAGGCTGTGCGCTGAGGTCTGCCGTGGACCTGTGCATGCGGGACTCCCCGAGCGGCCGCCGCGTGGACCACGAACGAGAGGATTATTCCTCAACGCGCCGCCCCGCCCTGCGACCCATTACCCAACTTCCGCGACAGACTGCGCGTCTGGATCGTCGCCTTATGACATAACACGACGCCCCGGGGGAGGGCGAGCGGTCCATGGACGCACCGCAACATCGGCAGAGGCAGGGCCAGAGGCTCCCGCCAGGCGCTGTGGCCCGGTGCCTTCGTACGCGTCGCCGAGAAGCTGCGCATCCCGCCGAGCGGCGAGAGCTATTCAGTCAATGAAGGCAACCGACGCGGCTTTCCGCGGGGCTTTCAGTGCTACCTCGACTGGGCCCAGGAGCGCGGCTATTCGAGCCGCTATCCGCCGACCGACCAGGCGCCGCAGGGGCAGCTGCGGCTGATGATCAGAACATGCCCGACGGATCGATCTGCGCCGGCTCGGCCTCCTGCGGCCGCGCGGCAATGAATTCGCCGGTGATCATGGCGTCATACCCGAGGCCCGGGCCGACCATCGGGTACACGCCGGCATCCGGATCGATGATGACCTCGAGAAATGCCGGTCCCTCGAAACTCAGGAACTCTTCGATGACGGCTGCAACGTCCTGCTTGCGATCGAGCCGCCGTGCCCATTGGAAGCCATCCGCGCTCGCCGCACGCACGAAGTTCTTCTTGTGCAGCGACTTGTCGCTACCGGACAGGCGCCCCTTGAAGAACAGCTTCTGCCACTGCTTGACCATGCCATCGCCGAAATTGTTCAACACCACGATCTTGATCGGCAGATCGTAGGTCGTGACGGTCTCGAGCTCGCCGATATTCATACGGATGCTGGCATCGCCGTCAAAATCGATGACCAGGCGGCCCGGGTGCGCCACCTGCGCGCCAATGGCCGCCGGCAGACCGAAACCCATCGTGCCCATGCTGCCCGAGGTGAGCCACAGCCGTGGTGAGCGGAAATCGAACATCTGCGCAGCCCACATCTGGTGCTGGCCGACGCCGGTGCTGATGATGGCCTCGCCGCGCGTACGCCGGTTGATCTCCTCGATCACGTAGTGCGGCTGCACGAGCTCGCTGCCGCGGTCGTAGTTCATGGCATGCGCGCGCCGCAGCTCGGCCAATTGCCGCTGCCAGAGAGCGAAATCGGGCTTGGGCTGCAGACGAGCGCCGTACGCGCTCAGTGCCTGAAGCGCTTCGGGCAGCAAGCCCACATGGCTCCAGTGAGCATTCTTGACTTTGTTGATCTCGGCCGGATCGACGTCCAGATGCGCGATGCGCCGGGCGTTGCGCGCGAACTTAGCCGGGACACCGGCAACGCGGTCGTCGAAACGCGCACCGACCGCGATCAAAAAATCGCAATCCTCGACGGCGTAGTTGGCGAACGCCGCGCCGTGCATCCCGAGCATGCGCATCGACAACGGATGGGTCGTGTCGATGGCGCCGATTCCCATGAGCGTCGTCACCGTCGGAATGCCGAATTGCTGCGCGAACTCGGCCAGTGCCGCGGCCGCGCCGCCGTTGATGATGCCGCCACCCGCGTACAGTAGCGGCCGCTGCGCCCGTGCCAGCAGCTCGAAGAAGCCCGCCGCCGCCGCACCGTCCAGCACGCTCGAGGTCAGCTCGCGCAGGCGCTGCCGATAGCCCGGGATCGCAAGCTTGCCCTCGCCGCGGAATACGCCGACCGCAGTCTGAACGTCCTTCGGAATATCGACCACCACGGGACCCGGGCGACCCGTGCGCGCGATCTCGAAGGCGGTGCGCATGGTGGCCTCCAGTCGCGCCGGATCGGTCACCAGAAATACGTGCTTGGCGATCGACCCCATCATCGAGGCCACGGGCGCCTCCTGGAAGGCATCAGTGCCGATCGAGGCGGTCGCGACCTGGCCGCAGATCACGACGATCGGCACGGAGTCGGCCATGCAGTCGCGCACCGGCGTCACGGTGTTGGTCGCACCCGGTCCGGAGGTGACCAGGCAGACGCCGACGCGCCCGCTGGCGCGTGCGTAGCCCGCGGCCATGAAACCTGCGCCCTGCTCGTTGGCCGGCACGATCAACGCGACCTGCCGACCGGCGGCGCGCTTCTGCTCCTCGTTGAAGGTGAAGATGGCGTCGTAGGTCGGCAAAACGGCGCCGCCGCTATAGCCAAAAATTGCGCCGGTGCCCTCATCGGCGATCACCTGGACGATCATCTGAGCGCCGGACATCGTCTTGCCGGCGAGCGGATGCGGTCCGGCAGGGGCTTCCGCGCCCACCGGTTTTGCACTATGGGTCATCGGGGTGATCGGCGCCGTCATCAAGCGATTATGGCCGACGCGGCCCGCGATTGGCTATTCTGAGGCCATGCGACACATTATCGCCATCCTGCTCCAGAACGAGTCCGGCGCTCTGACGCGCGTCGCCGGCATGTTTTCCAGCCGCGGCTACAACATCGAGTCGCTCGCCGTGGCCACGACCGATGATCCGACGGTATCGCGCCTGACGCTCGTGACCAGCGGCCCCGAGGCCGTCATCCTACAGATCGCCAATCAGCTCAAGAAACTCATCGACGTGGTCAGCGTCGAGGACATGACGCGCGGCGAGCACATCGAGCGTGAGCTGGTGCTTATCAAGCTGCGGCTCGATGCTGCGCGGCGCGACACCGTGCGTGGTTATGTCATCCGCACCGGCGGGCGCGTGCTCGATCCGTCCAGCGAATGCTTTATCGTCGAACTGCTCGGCAGCGAGGCGGAGATCAACGGTTTCATGCGTAATCTCGCGGCCCACGGCGAATTGATCGAAGTGGTGCGCAGCGGCGCGCTCGGCATCAGCCGCAATGCGCGCACGCTGCGCGTCGTGGAATAGACGGCCCCCTGGGGCGCGGCGGCGCCGCTAGTCGGCCGCGTCCGGCAGCAGCACCGAAGCGCCGACCGTGCGGCGGGTTTCCAGATCGCGATGCGCCTGCGCTGCCTCCTTGAGCGCATAGCGTTGACCAATCGCAACACGCACCGTGCCGGCTCGCACCAGCGCGAACAGTGCGCGCGCGGCGGTCTCGAGCTCCTCGTGTTTGGCGATGTAATCGAACAGCGAAGGGCGCGTCAGGAACAGCGAGCCGCGGCGGGCAAGCTCCAGCGGCGCGATGGCGGGCACCGGTCCCGAGGCATTGCCGAAGCTCACCAGCATGCCGCGCGGACGCAGACTGTCGAGCGAGTCCATGAAGGTGTCCTTGCCGACCGAATCGTAGACCACATCGGCCATCTTGCCGCGCGTGTAGCTGCGTACCGAGGCGACGATGTCGTCGCGACCGGCCACGAATACCCGGTGACAGCCCTGCCGGCGTGCGATCGCGGCTTTGGCCTCGCTGCCAACGATGCCCATGACGCGCGCGCCGAGCGCGTGCGCCCACTGCGATAGCAGCGAGCCCACGCCGCCGGCCGCGGCATGCAGCAGCACGTAGTCACCGCGACGCACGGGGTACGTGCGACGCAGCAGGTACTCGGCCGTGAGTCCCTTGAGCATCAGCGCCGCGCCCTGCTCGTCACTGATGGCGGCGGGCAATTTGACCAGTCGCGCCGCAGCGATATTGCGCTGCTCGCAGTACGCCCCGCTGGCTGCCTGGACGTAGGCCACGCGCTGTCCGATGCGAACAGTGCGCACGCCGCGGCCCAACGCCACCACGACGCCCGCGGCCTCGCGTCCGGGTATCTCGGGTAGCGGCCGCGCATACAGTCCACTGCGATCATAGACGTCGATGAAATTGACGCCGATCGCGCTATGGCGCAGGCGCACTTCACCGCGCGCCGGCGGTGCGAGCTCCTGCCGCTCCCACTTGAGGACCTCGGCGCCGCCGTGCTCATGAAACACGATGGCGTTGGTGCAGACTGCTTGCACGGCGCACTACAGCGCGGCGTTGTCGGTCTCGCCGGTGCGGATACGAACAGCCCGAGTGATATCGGTGATGAAGATCTTGCCGTCGCCGACCTTGCCGGTCTTGGCGGCCTTGAGCACGGCCTCGACCACCTGATCGACCATCTCGGTGCGCACCGCGACTTCCACGCGCGTCTTGGGCACGAAATCGACCACGTACTCCGCGCCGCGATAGAGCTCGGTGTGTCCGCGTTGCCGGCCGAAACCCTTGACCTCGGTGACGGTCATGCCCGAGACCCCGATTTCGGACAAGGCCGAACGCACATCATCGAGTTTGAAAGGTTTGATAATTGCCGTAACCAGTTTCATGCGAGAACTTTCGCCTCCATTCTTGTTCGGTCGGCTGCTTCCCCGTCGGGACAGGGTGCACCTTTCATGCCATGCCCTGCCCCTACCAATGCGCCGTGCGCCTGCCGCTGCGCGCTGGCACGGCATTACCCTAGCACCAATTCAGAGCAAATTGACGAGTGCCGCGCTCGTTTATAACGCGGATTGCGCCCTCCACCCCGCCTTGCGTCTGCCCGGTGGCGGCTCCTCGCCGGCCCGCGGCGGCGAGCCGACCCGCCCTCGGCCGCGCGCTCGGCTCAGCGCAACACGATCAGCAGATCCTTGGCATCCACCGCCATGCCCGGGTGCACCAGCACTTCGGCCACCTCGCCGTCGACTTCCGCGCGCACCGCCATTTCCATTTTCATGGCCTCCAGTGTCGTGACGACATCGCCGCGTGCGACGCGCTGGCCGACCGCCACGTTGATGGTCGCCACCGTGCCGGGCATCGGCGCGCCGAGTTGGTGCGGGTTGCCGGCATCGACCTTGCGCTGCGGCGGACGCTTGGGCTTCTGGCGGCGGTCGGTCACGCGAACCGATCGCGGCTGGCCGTTGAGCTCGAAGAATACCGTGCGCGTGCCGTCCTCGTGCGGTTCGCTCTGCGTCACGTAGCGCACGATGAGCGTCTTGCCGCGCTCGAGATCGACGCTGATCTCCTGGCCCGGCTGCATGCCGTAGAAAAAAATCGGCGTCGGCAGTATCGCCACGTCGCTGAATCGCCGGCGGTCGGCAGCATACTCGGTGAAAACCGACGGATACATCAGATAGGAGGCGAATTGCTGGTCGGTCACGCTGCGCGCAGCGCGGGCGTCGGCCTCGAGACGCAACTGCACCAGATCCGCCGGCGGCATCTCCTCGCCCGGCCGCCGCCGACGCGGGGCTGCCCCCTTGAGCACCTTGCGCTGCAGGGCTTCGGGGAAACCGCCGTAGGGCTGGCCGACGTCGCCATGAAACAGCCGCACGACGGATTCCGGGAAGGCGATCTGAGTGTTCGGATCGAGCACCGCGGCGCGCGTGAGCCCGCTGGTGACCATGAGTATCGCCAAGTCGCCGACTACCTTCGAGGTCGGCGTGACCTTGATGATGTCGCCGAACATGTCGTTGACTTCGGCGTAGGCGCGCGCCAACTCGGGCCAACGCGTCTCGTCGATTCCAAGTGAGCGCGCCTGCTCACGCAGATTGGTGTACTGCCCGCCCGGCATGCCGTGCACGTAGACCTCGGAGGTACCGGCACGATTGTCGCTTTCGAAGGCGGCATAGCTGCTGCGCACCTGTCCCCAGTAATGCGCAATCGTGCGGATGTGCTCGGTATCCAGACCCGGATCGCGCGGGCCGTAGCGCAGCGCTTCGGCGATCGAGCCGAGATTCGGCTGCGAGGTGAGGCCGCTCATCGAATCCATTGCGGCATCGACCGCGTCGGCGCCGGCGGCGATCGCCGCAAACACGCTCGCCGCGGCGATGCCGCTGGTGTCGTGTGTATGGAAATGCACCGGCAGCCCGGTCTCATCCTTCAGCGCCTTGACCAGATCGTAGGCGGCGCGCGGCTGGCACAGGCCGGCCATGTCCTTGACCCCCAGGATATGCGTGCCGGCGGCCTTGAGCTCGAGCGCGAGCTTGCGGTAGTAATCGAGCGTGTACTTGCGCTCATGCGGGCTGCTCAAGTTGCCGCTATAGCAGATGGCCGCCTCGCACAGCCGTCCGCTCGCGCGCACCGCATCGATGGTCACGCGCATGTTCTCGACCCAGTTGAGCGAATCGAACACGCGGAACAGATCGATGCCGGCGGCCGCGGACTGCTGCACGAAGTAGCGCACCACGTTGTCGGGATAGTTGGTATAGCCGACCGCATTGGCCGAGCGCAGCAGCATCTGCAGCAGCAGATTCGGCATCGCCTCGCGCAACGCCGCCAGCCGCTCCCACGGATCCTCCTTGAGGAAACGCATGGCGACATCGAAGGTAGCGCCGCCCCAGCACTCGACCGAGAACAGCTGCGGCAGCAGCACGGCATAGGCCGGCGCGATGACCGCCATGTCGACGGTGCGCACGCGCGTGGCCAGCAGCGACTGGTGCGCATCGCGCATGGTCGTATCGGTCAACAGCACCCGCTGCTGGCTGCTCATCCATTGCGCGAAGCGCTCCGGGCCGAGTTCCTCAAGACGCTGTTTGCTGCCCGGGGGTACCGTGTCGGGCGCGGACGCGCCCGGCGGCAGGCGCGGCGGCCGCACCGGCGTGAGCCGCTCCGGCATCGGCCGGCCGACGACTTCAGCGTTGCCGTTGACCACCGTTTCCGCCAGATAGGTCAGGATGCGCGTGGCGCGGTCGCGGCGTGCCGGCGCCGCAAACAGCTCCGGCGTCTCATCGATGAAGCGCGTGGTGTACTGCCCACGCTTGAAGCACGGGTGCGTGATGATCTGGTCCAGGAAACGCAGATTGGTCGCCACGCCGCGCACGCGGAATTCCCACAGCGCGCGGTGCATGCGCGCGATGGTTTCCTCCGGCGTGGCCGCCCAGGTGGTGACTTTGACCAGCAGCGAATCGTAGAAGCGCGTGATCATTGCCCCGGAGTACGCCGTGCCGGCATCCAGCCGCACACCAAAACCGGCCGGGCTGCGATAGGCGGCGATGCGGCCATAATCGGGCACGAAGTTGTTGTGCGGATCCTCGGTCGTCACGCGGCATTGCAGCGCGTGCGAGACCAGATGGATGTCGGTCTGCGGCGGCACGCCGCTGGCAGGCTCGCCGATGCGCTCGCCGTCGGCGACGCGGATCTGCGCTTTGACCAGGTCGATGCCGGTCGCGCATTCGGTCACGGTATGCTCGACCTGGATGCGCGGATTGACCTCGATGAAAAAGAACTGGCCGCTGTCGGCATCCTGCAGGAACTCGACCGTGCCGGCATTGCAGTAGTGAGCGACGCGGCCAATCTTGAGGGCCGCATCACACAGCGCGGCGCGCTCGGGATCGCTGAGGAACACCGCTGGCGCGCGCTCGACCACCTTCTGATTGCGCCGCTGCACGGTGCAGTCGCGTTCATATAGATGCACCAGATTGCCGTGGGTATCGCCGAGGATCTGCACCTCCAGATGGCGCGCGCGGCGCAGCAGCTTCTCCAGGTAGACCTCGTCGTTGCCGAACGCCGCCATGGCCTCCCTGCGCGCCACCGGCAGCAGCTCGGCGAGCTGCGCATCGCTCTCGATCGCGCGCATGCCGCGACCGCCGCCGCCCCAGCTGGCCTTGAGCATCATCGGGTAGCCAACCGCTTGCGCGAGCCGCGTGCATTCGGCCAGATCGGCCGGCAGCGGCGGCGTGGCGGGCATCACCGCGACCCCGGCGCTGACTGCCAGATCACGCGCCGCAACCTTGTTGCCGAGCTGGCGCATGCTCGAGGCGCTCGGGCCTACGAAGATGAGTCCGGCCGCGACGCATGCTTGCGCGAATTCGGGGTTCTCCGACAGGAAGCCGTAGCCTGGGTGAATGGCATCGACGCGCGCTGCGTGCGCGATACGCAGGATATCGGCGATATCGAGATAGGCTTCGACCGCCCCCTTGCCCTCTCCAACCAGGTAGGCCTCGTCGGCTTTGGTCCGATGCAGACCAAAGCGGTCCTCCTGCGAGTAGATCGCAACCGTATTGACGCCGAGCTCGTTGGCCGCCCGCATGACGCGAATCGCAATCTCGCCGCGGTTGGCGATCAGCAGACGGCGAATCCTATGCAGCACGCTTGCGACCTCGTCGGGACAGGCGTTTTGATTCTAGTCGGCGAGATAGCTGGCGAGATAGTCCTCGAAGCTGCCGCGAGGCGCCGCCTCGAGGGCGGCATATTGCTGCAGCGATTGCTGCACTTCGGCTTCGAATTCGCGGGCTGGTTCGGCCGCAAACGGCACGCCATGCAGACAATATTCCTTGTGCTCGCGCGAGACGCGCAATGCCAGCGCCGCAAAGCCCTCCGGTTGCGCGCGCAGCTCGCGCAGCAGCCGCGCCGAGGGCGTGTGCTCGACTTCTTCGAGCTTCAAGCGTTGCTCGCGCAGAGCCGCCACGTACGGGCGCTGCGGGTGCGCGGCGTCGAGCAGCTCGCAAATGCCCTGCATCGACTCGAGCAGCTCGGCGCCCCAGCTGCGCATCGATACGCGCCGCCCGTCGCGCTCGAGGTTGAGCGCCGGCTCACGGCCGCGCCGCGCTACCGCTAAGTGATTGCGCTCGATCGCCTCTTCTTCGACGCCGTCGATCGGCGGGCTGGCCTTGAACAGCAGCATGATCAGCAGCGCCTCGAGAAAGTGCAGCTTGCGTAAATTCACCCCCACCGCGTCAAAGGCGCTGTTGTCGAGCGCGCGCACTTCAACGTATTCCACACCGGCGCGCGCCAGAGCGGCGGTGGTACGCTCCCCGGCACGCAGCGTGCGCTTGGGCCGCACGTAGCTGTAGTACTCATTCTCGATCTGCAGCGCATTGCCGGACAGCTGCTGATACTCGCCATCGCGCTTGACGCCGAGCGCCAGGAACGGCGCATACGGCGCCCTGATCGCGCGGCGCAGATCGTGCAGGTATTCCCCCAGACTGTTGACCGAGATCTGCGCCGCGGCCGGGTTGCGGTTACGATAGCCGATGTCGCTCATGCGCAGCGAAGTCGCATAGGGACCAATGAGTGTATCGGCGCCGAGCGGCTCGAGACCGGCGTCACTGCGGCCCTGCAGGAACGAACGGCACAGCGCCGGCGACACGCCGAACAGATATGAAACGATCCAGCCGTGGCGCCGATAGTTGCGCAGTAGGTCGAAGTAGCTCGCACTGCGGAAACTCTGGCCGGCTTCGCGGCTCAGGCAGATTTCGGCATACAGCGGCCAGAAGGCCTCCGGCAACGAGTAGTTGAAATGCACGCCGGAGATGGCCTGCATGACGCCGCCGTAGCGTATCTTCAGTCCGTGGCGGTAGATGTACTTGAGCCGGGCCTGATTCGAGCTGCCATAGCGCGCGATCGGCACCTCATCGTCGTCGCGCAGCTCGCACGGCATCGACGTGGCCCAGAGCAGCTCATCGCCGATGTGGCGGTAGACGAACTGGTGCAGATTGCACAGGTAAGCGAGCAGCGCACCGTTGTCGGGAAAGGTCGGTGTCACCAGCTCGGCGAGCGCTTCGGAGTAATCGGTCGTGATGTGCGGATTGGTCAGCGCCGAGCCGAGGCTCAGCGGATGCGGTGTCTGCGCGATGCGTCCCGCCGGGGTGACGCGCAGCGATTCGCGCTCGAGGCCGCGCCGGCCATGCGCGAGCAGCTGCTGCTCGCGGCTGTTGCTCAATGCAGCCAGCCGGCGCTCGAACATGCGATCGATGCCAGAAGCGGCCATCCCGTCTCCACCTCTACCTGCGGGCGTGGCATCCTATCAGCCTGGTTGCTAAAAGAGAGCGCGGGTCGCTGGAGGCGCATATGTTGATCGGAAGCACTACTCACCGCGTCGCCATCCTTGGCGGAATACGCACCCCATTCGCACGTTCCCATACCGCCTATGCCGGCACTGAAAATCAGGACCTGCTGACCGCGGCGCTGCGGGCGCTGGTCGAACGCTTTCATCTCCAGGGCCAGCGCCTCGGCGACGTGATCGCCGGGGCGGTCATCAAGCATCCAAAAGACTTCAATCTGACGCGTGAGTCATTGCTGTCGACCGGGCTGCATCCGCAGACCCCCGGCCTGGACGTGCAACGCGCCTGCGGCACCAGCCTCGAGGCGGCCATATTGATCGCCAACAAGATTGCTCTGGGACAGATCGATGCCGGCATTGCTGCGGGCGTCGATGACTTGAGCGATCCGCCCGTGGTGTACCCGAAATCCTACCAGCGCCGGCTGCTCGAGAGCTTCCGCGGCCGCGGCTTCGGCCAGCGCGTGCGACCCTGGTTGGGAATCAAAGCCGCGGATCTCAAGCCGGTGCTGCCCGCCGTGGTCGAGCCGCGCACGGGTCTGTCGATGGGCCAGAGCTGCGAGCTCATGGTCAAGACCTGGAAAGTCAGCCGCGAGCAGCAGGATCAGCTCGCCCATAACAGTCACCTCAAAGCCGCAGCTGCCTGGCGTGATGGCTTCTACGATGATCTCGTGGTGCCGTTCCGCGATCTCAAAAGCGACAACAATGTCCGCGCCGATGCCTCGCTCGAGCGGCTGGCGAAGCTCAA
>DATNHF010000067.1:0-12142 GCA_035605115.1 Steroidobacteraceae bacterium
GAGCTTGGTGCCGGAGGAGTTCTTTTTCAGGATGATGTTGATGACCCCGGCGATTGCGTCCGTGCCGTACTGCGCCGCTGCGCCTTCGGTCAGCACCTCGATGTGATCGATCGCGTCCAGGGGGATGAAGTTCAGGTCAACGCCGGCGCCGCCCTGATAGGTCGAGCCCGCATCGATCGTGATGTTGGAGGTCGTGTGCCGGCGCTTGCCGTTGATCAGCACCAGCACGTGGTTGGGGCTCAAGCCTCGCAGTTTAGCCAGCAGAGTCTGGCCCGCCATGTCGAAGCCAAAGGCTTCCATCGTCAGGGATGGCACGATCTGCGCCAGGGTGCTCATGAGGTCTGGATTGCCGGCGGCCGCTTGCAGTGCCTCGGCACTCAGGATCTGCACCGGCGCCGGGCTTTCTGCCGCCGCCAAGCCCGCCTGGCGCGTGCCGGTGACGATGACTTCCTGGAGTTCCGAAGTCTCCGTGGTCGTCTCCGAAGCCGCTGCGGTCTGCGCTGCATGCGCAGCCGATGTTGCGATTGCGAGCGCCACGGCTGCAGCCACGGTTGTCGCGTACGGCGCCTTAGTTGAACTTACCGTCATGTAGGTCTCCCCATAATTCAATAGTTGAATCGCATAAAACGGCGCACAACGACGAATTTCCCGCCGCCATTACACCCGCGCCGTACGCGCTTCGCCTGTGGGCCGGCTTATTGCAAGAATTTGGCTGGCCGCCCATCTCCGTGTGGCGTGCGAGCCGCAGGCCTTGTTACAAACGCGTCCCTCTTGGGGAAGCTTATAAAATACCTTGCGTTACTCGGCAAGAAGTAACGCTGTGAAAGGCACTGAAAGCCGGTTTTGAGGCCATTTGGACGGCCTTTTGTTGCGATTACACAACATCTTGGGATCAAGGTCGGCACCTCTACGCCGCCGTGGCCACGTGGCCAGGGTCTCGACGCCGAACAAAAGCAGGCTCCCAATAGCCCGGCGGATTGAGATTGGCGGTGCCGGTGCCCTGTGCAGTCCATAGAGCGCGGCGAACGCGAGATTGAAGGACAGAAAAAAGGCTGCGAAGCTAGCGAACTCGGGCGGCCAGCTCGCGGTCATGAGCTGCTGATATAGATCCTGCCCGATGCGGCGCGGGAGTCCGGGCTGAGTATCTGACGTCCCGCGAAGATGATTCGTCATTCGCTGGGTTCGCGGCAGGGCACGAACTAGCGTGGACACTGCGACCAGCAAAGGGGGGAATATGGCGACAGCGACAGCGACAGCGGCAGCGCGCGCGGCGCTTCAGCGCAGCGAGCGTGGACTCAAACGGTTACGCGAGGCGGCGCGCAGCGCCAAGAAACGCGCGCGCGCTCTCAAGAACCAGCTCAAATCGGCCCGGAAAAGCGCAAAACAGGCGCGTAAGCAACTGCGCAAGGCGCTGGCAGTACACGAGCGCGCTGGGTTAGCGCCCCAGCGGGCGCAGGCGCGACGCAAGCGACGCGCCGGCACGCCGCCGAGCGCGGCGGCGGCCGCAGCGAAACCCGCCGCCGCTCGAGTGGCCGCGCCCAAGCGGACCGTACGCAAGACTGCCGCCCGCAAAGCGGCCCCCGCGAAGGCGTCTGCGCGCAGGCGTCGCGTGCGAGCAGCCAGCGCGGCAAAAGCCGCCGCGTCCAAGGCGCCCGCGCCTAAGCCGGCCGCGCCTAAGCCGGCCGCCCGTAAAGCGCCCCCCGCGAAAGCGTCTGCGCGCACGCCTGCCAAGAAGGCCCCACCCAGGCAGAAGCCGACAAGATCCGCGCGGCCCAGCTTCCGGGTCGGCATAGCCGCTGACCAGCCGCGTAGCCAAGCGGAAGGCGCTGCACTCGAGAACTCACCGGCGCCAGGCAATGCTGAGGCGGCCACGGATGCGAGCGTCGAGGCATTGCTGCCGACCACCAAGGCGGCCGTCGAATAAGACTCGGCGCCGGACGTGTCGAGGCCGTCAGCCGTGACTGGAGAAGTACTCTTGCAAGGAGGCGACCCCGAGACGCTGTGCCTCGAACAGACTCTCCAGGTGCTCGCGTGAGTTGACGAGTCCGCGCGCGCGCAGTACGCCGCCGGCATCCAGCAATGCCGCAAACGGCAATCGACTCACCTGGTAGGCGATCCCGAGTGGTGCGGATACGACGTAGGGCAGGCCGCCGAGGCCATGGTCGGCGGCGAATTGGCGATGCTCCTCGCGATCGCCATCGCTCGCCAGTATGACTTCGAGCCACTGTTTCTCATCCCGGCGACCGGATTTGAGAACGGGCAGCAGCGTCTTGCACACCGGGCAGGTCGGCGATATGAACACCAGCAGCGTACTGCGGCCATCGCTGCGAGGCGCGCCCACTCGCAGTTCCTGCCCCTCGAGATCAACGGCGTCGATCATGGGTGCTCGCTCGCCGATGGTGAGGCCGCGATTGAGCATCAGCGCGCCGGCCGGTGCAATGCGTTCGTGCAGTACGCCGATCTGCCGCAGCAGCGCCAGCACCACCAGCGACAGCGACAACACGACGGCCCATAGCGCGATGTTCGAGACGGTGAGCGCGGTCATTGCAGTCCCTTCAGCAGTCGGGCCTGACGCGCCAAAGTTCCGAGTCGATCGAGGCACAGATAGATCACGATGGCGCTCGCGAGGCCGAAACCGATGGTCAGACGATCGGTCATCAGCAGGGCGCGACCACTCCAAGGCCATAGACCGATGCCGAGCAGCAAGGCCAGCACGAGATTGCGCCAGGCCATCCAGGCCGCAATGGTTCGTCGCTCGTCGGGACCGCCGCAGCCGCAGGCGATGTCCCGCCGGCCGCGCCGCAGATTCAATGCCATGGCGCCGGCATACAGCAGCAACAACACCATGCCGGTGCAACCGGCGTAGGGGCGCGAGCCGCTCCAGAGCAGACCGATCGCGACGGCGGCTTCGAGCACGGGCACGAGCCACGACACCTGCATGCGACCAGCCAGGGGCAGCAGCTCATAAGCGCCAAACACTGCGTCGAAACGCTTCAGGTCGCGCAATTTGTGGGCAGCGGCGCTCGCGAACAGAACCACGAACGAGGCAATGATCAGTACGCCCGGGACCGGATCGAGCATCATGTGCCTATCATAAGCGCTCGTGCCGACTCGACGGCCGGTCCTGCCGGGTTCATTGATCGATAACCGATACGAAGCTCTCGTGGAAATTTGAGGGCCGTGCGCCCTGGCGGTAAAACCCGGCTTCGGTGCGCACTTTCGATTCCAGAATCGATATGCCAGACTCGCGTGCACGGTGGCAGGCTGGAGCGCGACGGCCGGGGGAGTCTCGATGCGAACTGAACTGCTCAGCGCAGCACTGCTGTGTCTGCTCGGCTGTCCGCTGGTGCGCGCCGCGCCGCCTTTGCCGACCGAGCATCTCACGGTCGAGAAGCTCGGCCCCGCAAAGGCGCATTGGGTCTACGTCGTCGACGAAGCCTTCTTCAACGAGACCGACGCGCGCGTCGACCTGTTCGACGGCGATAGCTACCGTCGTCTCGGTCAAATCGATGCCGGTTTCAATCCGGGGGTCAATCTGTCGCCCGACGGCAGCACGACCGTAGTTGCCACCACCTATTTTGCCCGCGGCGGCCACGGTGCCAGGACCGACGTGGTCGAATTCACCGACAACTCCACGCTGTCATTGACCGGCGAGATCGTGCTGCCGCCCAAGCGCGCCAATACGCTGCCGACTTATTTCAATCTTGCCTACAGTGCCGACAGCCATTTTCTGTACGTTGCCTACGTGACACCCGCGAGCTCGTTCGGCGTACTCGATCCGGCAAAAAAGACCGTGCTCGACGAGATCGATACCGCCGGCTGCGTACTGGTCATCCCTTCCGGCCCCAATCGCGTGTCCTCGCTGTGCGAAAGCGGCCGCATGCTGACCGTGACACTCGATGCGGACGGCCACGAAGCTTCGCGCGCGCTGTCGGAGCCGTTCTTCGATGCCGATACCGATCCGGTATTTGTTCAGGGCGTAGCGAGCAAGGATGGCTATCTGTTCCTGTCATTTCTGGGCCAGGTCCATGAGGTCGATTTCAGCGCTCCGCAGCCTGTTTTTCGTGCACCATGGTCGATCGTGACTTCCGCCGAGAAGGGGCATTGGCGCCCCGGCGGGCAGACGGTCGCGGCGCTGCATCGAGGACTGGGCAGACTCTACGTACCGATGCATCGCGGTGGCGAGGGATCGCACAAGAGCGGCGGCACAGAAATATGGGTTTTCGACCTGAAGACGCATGAGCGCCTGGCGCGCTGGCCGCTGTCGGCGCACAAGCTCGCCGCCGTCATTGCAATCCAGGTCTCGCAGGACGATGCGCCGATCGTATTTGCCGCAACGGAAAAGTCGGACGTGGCGGTCTTTGACGCGCTGACGGGTCAGCTCAAGCATATCGAGAAGCAGTTGGGACAGACCTCATGGTTCTTTCTGAATCCCTGAAGGCATGACCATGCGCTCCATCGATCGAGTCTTCGAACAATCCTCACGCTCACTAGCGCAGCGCACTTCGCGTCGCAGTGTCCTGGCGGCCCTGGGGCGCGTGCTGACGGGCGCTGCGTTGCTGCCGCTGCTGCCGATCGATCGATCCAGCCGGGCCGCAGCCTCCGAGGCCGCCGCATCGGCGCTCGACAATCCGCAGAGCTGCGAGTACTGGAAGTACTGTGCGATCGATGGCTTCCTGTGCTCTTGCTGCGGCGGATCGTCCCATTCCTGTCCCCCGGGCACCGCGCCCTCGCCCATCACCTGGATCGGAACCTGCCACAATCCAGCGGACGCTCGCGATTACATCGTGTCCTACAACGACTGCTGCGGTAAGACCAGTTGCGGCAATTGCGAGTGCAATCGAAACGAGCATGAAAAGCCCATGTACCGGCTCTCGCGCAACAATGACGTCAACTGGTGCATGGCCAACGCCGATTCGAATTATCACTGCTCGGTATCCGTGATTCTGGGCGTCGCCGAGCCATGAGACCAGGCGCGGGCGGCATTGCCTGTCTGCTGGCAGTCATGACGGTTTCGATGCCGGGGCATGCCGCCGAGCAGGCCGCTGGCTCGTACGCCGAGGGTGGCGCGACGTTTGCCGCCAACTGCGCGGTCTGCCACGGCAGCAGTGGCGCCGGACAGCCGGCGCTGGCGCCGCCGCTGCGGGTCAATCCGGCGCGCTATGCGGCCGTCGCGGAAGGGCGCCGACAGCTGGCGCTGACGGTGCTGTATGGCATGTTCGGTGACATTACGGTCGATCAGAAACATTTCAACTTCAAGATGCCGGAGTTCTCACAGTTGGACGACCGCACGCTCGCGACGGTATTGAATTTCGTCGTGTTCGACCTGGCTCATGCCGGCGATGCCATCAAGCCGATCAGCAGCGAGGAGATCGCCGCTGAGCGCAATCGAACCTTGGACGGCGCTGCGGTGCGTGAGCATCGCGCCAAAGTGCTCGAGTCGATCGGGGAGGGCTGAGATGTTTTGGCCGAGTCGCCTCACGCTCGCCACGGTGGCTGCGATGGCGGCCGGCACGGCGCTCGCCAGTCCCGCCCAGGATTACATGCTCAATTGCATGGGCTGCCACGGCTCCGAGGCACAGGGCGTACCGGGCAGGATTCCGCCGCTGGCGCACGCATTGACGCGCTATATGCGCAGTCCGGCGGGACGCGACTATGTGCTGCGCGTACCCGGTGCGGCCAATTCGGTGCTCTCGAATGCTCAATTGGCGGCAGTACTGAACTGGGTCGCCGCGCAATTCGACGCGAACGAGCTCTTGAGCGGCCTGCCCGTGTTTACCGCCGAAGAGGTCGCGCGTTCGCGGCGTTCGCCGTTGGCAGCCGTGCTGGCCACACGACGCGAGGTGCTGCGCTCGCTCGCCGCCAGCGGCGCCTCGCCGGGGTTGGACTACTAGCCCTGAGGTCGCAACAGCTCATTGACGGCTCGATCGGCCTGATCGATGGCCGAGTCGGTATAGGCCGCAGCTCCCGAATCCGAATTGGCGATGGTCATGCGGCCAAAGGGCGCACGGCCCAGCACGTTGGCGCGCTGTTGCGGCGGCACCTCCGGATCCCACAGCGGGTTGTATTCCGGCGCATAGCCATGCGGCCAGCGGTTGACGGTGATGGCCTCGATGTCGGTCGCGGGGTCGAAGCCGCCGCCCCGAAGCATGCGCGAGAGCTGATCGCGGATATTGTGCTCGAAGGTTGCAAACGGCGTCGCCAGCAGTTCGGCGCGGCCCGCTTTGTTCTGCTCGTGCTCTGAGAGCCCTGGCTTGCACGGTACGCGCACCATGCGCAGCAGTATCGGCTCATCGGGTGCCGAGGGACTGCGGTAGCTGCCGACGTCGACCTTCGCGTTTAATTTTACGAGCGGATGGTATGAGCCAGGCGCATAAATCTGCTCGACGCCGAGCTTGCTGAAAGCGCGCCAGTTGCGCAACGCGACGATGCTGTACACCAGCGGCGCCTTGACCAGGCTGTGCAAGGCGGCTTTCTGTGCCTCGGGCAACTCAGGCACGAGATAGGGAATCATCATGTTCCAGCACGCGAGCACGCAGCCTCGAGCGCGCACTCCATAGACCTGACCCTCGCGCACGTAGCGCACCTGCACTTCGCGTGCGCGGGCCGGGTCGCCGATGTGCGCAGCGCCGATCACGCTGCTGCTGAGCCGCAGCCGCATGGCTGAATCCGCTCGATCAAGCCGTCCGTAGTCGACCCGCGCGGTCACGACGTCCTCGGCGCTGCTGCCAGGCACCGCCTCCGGGATCAGACTGCGCACCAGCAGCCGCGCGATCGTGGCGTTGCCATCCGGAAAATGCAGCGTCGCCGAGCCGCCGGTGTCCTTGTACCCGGAGGGCGTGTACCCCATGCGTGCAATAGAGCCGCCCTCGAGGTGCATGCCGCGGAAGCCCGGTAGCCCGAACGCCCAGCAGTCGAGTGCCGAGATCGCATCAATCCCCACGGCCCACCAGTCGTGGGTCAGGGGCTGGTAATACGCGATCGCCTGCGGATCGACTTTGGCCAGGCCGCGCAGAAAATCGCGATAGCTGATCTTCGAGAGCTGCAGTTTCTTGTCGGCGGAAGGCACGCCCGGCAGGTAATCGACCGCGCCTTCCTCAATACGCGCAATGTCCGCCCGCGCCCGCGCCGAGAGTGGCGCTTGCGCCAGCACATGGCGCATCGGCGCGGTGCCGAGTCCGACGACGAGCTGGTCGGCGCCGAAGGTTTCGCGATCGAAGAACGCGCCCTGCTGCAGGCCGAGCGTGCGATAGAACTGGGGATGCTCGATCTTGCGGCGCAAGCTGACCACATCGATGCCGAGCTCGCGCAACAGCCCGGACGCTACCGCGCTATAAGGTCGCGGACTGTCGATCTCGAGCGTGCCGCCGTTCGAGAGCTGCACTGCGCCGCCGAGTTCGAACTCATTGCGCTTGGCGTGACCACCGAAATCATCGTGATTATCGAGAATCAGCACCCGCGCGGCAGCGCCGTTGCGGGCGCGGAAGAAATGCGCTGCGGCCAGGCCGCTGATGCCGGCCCCGACCACCACCAGATCGTAGATTTCGCGCGTATCGGTCTCCGGCCCGACGGCGTGGCCGTCGCGCAGCGCATGCGCGGCCTCGAACGAGCCCGGATGGCTGCCGCGCATGCCGGTGATCGCCGGCGGGTAGTAGCCGGGCAGATCCTGCGCCGCCCGCCGCTCGGGCAGTGCATCGGCGCCGTAGGCACGCAGCAGCGCTCCGGACCACGCGCTCGCGGCACCGACCAGCGCACCCTGCAGGAAATCTCGCCGCGGGATCGGTCGGTCTTCGCCGAGCTGCCGGTCCGGCGGCGGATTTTTGGCGTGTGGCGACACCGTCTGGTGAGCCCGGAGGGCGCGGCTCAGTACTTGAACACGGCCGTGATGCCGACCGTCAGCGGCCTGTAGGTGATGTCGCGATACAGCGGGCTCGCCAGCGTCGCGCCGGTGGGATCGTAGGTGATCACCTGATGGTTGGAGTTTGTGATGGTGTGGCTGTCGAAAACGTTGTCCGCGAACAGCGACAGCGCCCAGTGCTGGATCTGCGTGCCGAGACGCAACGACATGAAATGACTGGCCAGCAGCGGCAAGGTGTATGAGGGCGCCAGGGGATTGCGGTTATCATATTGCGAGGTACGCGAATCGCGCGAAGGCGCCAACCACTTCTCGCCGCTGCCGTACTCATAATCCAACCGCAGAAATGACTCATGTGCAAAAACATTGAACTTGTACTGAGGGCTAATCGTCGCGGTCCAAGGTGGCGTACCGACACTGTTTTCCCCGACGATCGCATCGACCACGGCGTCGCCCTTGGCGACCACCGGCAGTACGCCCGCGGTTGAGGCCCCGACGAACGCATTTTGCGTGTATTGCGCGTCGGTATATCCCACTGAGCTTTCAAGGCTCACGCCGGCGCCGAAGTCGAAGTCGGCCTGCAGATCGAAACCCTTGGACACGGCTGCGCCGAGATTCTGTGTCCATTGGATCTGGCAGATCGGCGGCACCACATTCTGTTGAATGTCGTTCCACTTGATGTAGTAGATGCTGCTCGCCAGCCGCACCGCGTTGTTGACGAAATTCTTCGAGCCAACCTCAAAACTCTGCACCGTGTCGGATTTGTAGGCAATCGGTGCTCCGGTGATGCCGAAGTTCTGGAAGTCCTGGCCGCACACCTGGCCCCCCGGTACCGCCGGATTGCCGCCGCCGGCGCGAAAGCCTTTGGCGTAAGTGGCGTAGTAAAGATCGTTCGGGTCCGCCTGATACGACACGCCGAGCTTCGGCGTGAACGGAGTCTCGCTGGCCGAGTCAGCGCCAGGCCGCGGACCGCCGTTCTGCGGCCCGTCCGACAGGCTCTGAATCGAGAACTGTGTATAGGAGACGCGGGCACCGGCCAACAGCTTGAGCTTCTCGGTCACGTTGATGTCGGCTTCGCCGAAGCCGGCGATCTGCCGGTCATGACTGGTGAGCCGGTTGTAGTACGAATCCCCATAGGGCAGCACCGAGCTGCCATCGGGGTTGGTGGCCGTGCCGAAATAGTCTGCGATAGGCGCGCCGAACTCCTGGTTGAACAGCGCATCCGCCATCGGGTCGTGAATCTGCTCCCAGCTGAATTGGCGATTGAGCGAGAAGAACGCTCCGACGGTCCAATTCACCCGCGCGTCCTTGTCGGTCGACTGCAGTCGCAGCTCCTCGGTGAAGTTGCGTTGCTGGTTGGTGACCGTTGTGGGAGAGCGGTAGTTCACCAGCGCTGCGGGCAGATGCACGCCGTTGGCGTCGAGCAGCGGAAAGTCGGGAATCAGATTTCCCGGACCCGCCGGGGGGCCATTTTCGCCTTGCGACTGGTAGAAGCTCAGATTGTACAGCGTGCCCTCATACTCACTCTGATCGTCGCGGTGGAGAAAGGCAGTGGTCGAAATCAGGCGCACGGGTCCCAGCTCGACTTGCACGTTGAGTGCTGGCAGGTAGAAGGAGTCCGGCTCCGGGCTCGCGGTGGGATTGGCGCTCACGAAATGATTGCTGCTCGGGTCGGAGTACAGCGGCCAGTAGATCGTGACGTCGTTGCGCTGGCGATCTTGGTAGAAGAAGCTCGGCGTGACGCTGAGGGCATCCACGGGCTTCCAAAGCGCCGCCACTCGCAACGCAGTGGTCTCATCGTGATTGGCGTTGCGGTCGACGACCGCCAGCGTGGTCGGATCGATGCGGTCGATCCAGCCGCCATCCCGACGGTAGTAGGCGCTCGCCCTAACGGCCAGCGTGCCGTCGATGATCGGAGTGCCGGCTGCGACGCCGGCCTCGTAGCTCAAGGATCCGCCTTCGGTAAAGGAGCTCTCGGCGCGCGCGTAAAGATCGGGCTTGTTCAGATTGGGCTGTGCGGTGATGTAGCGCACCGTGCCGCCTTCAGAGCCGGCGCCGAACAACGTGCCCTGCGGCCCGCGCAGAATCTCGATACGGTCGAGATCAAACACTTTCAGCAAGCTGTCGTCGGCATTAAAGCCCAACGAGCGTATCTGCACCGGCACATCGTCGATATAAATGCCGGTCGTGCCGGAGCCGCCCGAGGAGGAAATGCCCCGAATCGAGATGCGATTGGTCTCATTGGCATCGAACGCCACGCCAGGGGTAAAGCGTGCGACGTCCGAGAAGTCCTTGATGCCCTTGACGTCCATGGCATCGCGCGTTTCCACGCTGACGCTGATCGGGACGCGGTTCAGTGACTCCTCCTGACGCGTGGCCGTCACGGTGACCTCCTCGAGTACCGACTCGCCAGTGTCCGAGTCGGTGACCGTCTGTGCTGCGACCGAGCCCGCCGCCGGAACGCAGACGAGCAACGCGAAGGCGCGCCTTTTGAGCGCGGCCGCGACCGTGCGTTGCGCGCAGGCTCCGAGGTCTGATTTCAATGGCATGGGCGTCTCCGTGATAGCGTTCTTAGTTGCGTCGTATCGTTGCATCGGTGCGCCGCCGCGCGCATCGACGGTGCGCACAGGCGCCCGGCTTAGGCCGCAAACCCGCGACTCACGGGTAGGGTGCGTATGCGCTTGCCGCTGGCAGCATAGATCGCGTTGCAAAGGGCGGCTGCAATACATGCGGTACCGGTCTCCCCGACGCCGCCGGGGTTCTCGCCGCTCGGCACCACGTAGACCTCGATCTGCGGTGCCTGAGCCAGCCGCAGCATCTGAAAATCGTGAAAGTTGCTCTGCTGCACCCGGCCATCGGCGATGGTGATTTCTTCGAACAGGGCCGCGCTCAGGCCGAATATCACGCCGCCTTGGAGCTGCGCGTGGATCGTGTCGGGATTGACCGTCTGTCCGCAGTCGAACGCGCACACGACCCGATCGACCTTGACCTGTGCGCCCGGCTGCGCGCCGGCATCGACCGTGACCTCGACCACCTGCGCCAGATAGCTGCCGAAAGCCGACTGCACGGACAGGCCGCGTCCGCGCGGCGGCGCGAGCGGTCGATCCCAACCGGCCTTGGCCGCTGCCAGCTGCATGACCGCGCGCAGGCGCGGGGAGGTGAGCAAGCCGCTGCGGTACTGCAGCGGATCGCGGCGGGCCGCCGCCGCCAGCTCATCGATGAAACTCTCGACCACAAATACACTGCGCGTCGGGCCGACGCCGCGCCACCATGAGGTCGGCACACCACGGGGATCGTGGCGGACGAAGCGCACTTCCATGTTCTCGAACGTGTAGGCGGGATTCGCAGCCGACTCCACCGCATCGTCATCGACATCGTTCTTGAGCGGCTCGCCGGACCACAGAGCGCTCACTGCCGAGCCCGCGATCGTGTGTCGCCATGCGACCGGCATGCCCTGCGAATCCAGTCCGGCCGCGAGACGATCCACATAGTAAGGCCGGTACATATCGTGCTGGATGTCCTCCTCGCGCCGCCACAAGACCTTGACCGGTCCGGTCACATGGCGCGCGATGCGCACTGCCTGGACGATGCCGTCCACTTCCAGGCGCCGCCCGAATCCCCCACCGATCAGATGATTGTGAATCTGGATCTTATCCGGTTTGAGTCCCAGCGCAGCGAGCTTGGCGACAGCGCGATCCGGCGCCTGAGTGCCGACCCAGATCTCGCAGCCATCGGCTTGCCAGTGAACCGTGCAATTCATCGGCTCCATGGTGGCGTGGGCCAGAAACGGCTGATGATAGGTGGCCTCGTGGTGCGTGGCGGCGCGGCTCATGGCGGCCGCCACGTCGCCGGTGCGATTGGCGACAGCGCCGTTCTCGCGCGCGGCTGACTCGAGCTCGGCGACCAGCATGTGCTGCTGCACAGCGCCGTTCGGCCCGTCGGTCCAACGCAGATCGAGGGCTTGCAGTCCCTTGATGGCCGCCCAGGTATTATCGGCAACCACCGCGACGGTATCGTGCTCGTCGACGATCTGCCGCACGCCTGGCACGGCCATGGCCGTCTCACTGCGCAGCGGCTCGATGACGGTTCCACCCGACACGGGGGACTGCGCGATCATCGCCACGCGCAGTCCCTCCAGCCGCACGTCGATGCCGAATATGGTGCGGCCGCTGGTCTTGTCGGGCACGTCGCGCCGCGGCAGCGAGCGGCCGATGAGTTTGAATTCCTTCGCTGGCTTGAGCGCAGGATCGGCCGGTACCGGCAGCAATGCGGCGGCAGCCGCGAGCG
>DATNHF010000068.1:0-139102 GCA_035605115.1 Steroidobacteraceae bacterium
TGGGTGATTTCCAGCGGTCGTCGCAACATCTTGCCATTGGAGGTGTTGCATGGGACGACCAAAAGGTTGGGTTACAGAGCGGACAGGACGTGCACCGATGCGGTCGCCGGGTCGACCGGGCGTCAACCAGCGAGATGCCAAGCAGGCGTTCTGGGCACGCATTGCGGTGGGAGCTGCAAGTGAGGATGCGGCGTTGGCGAGCGGCGTGTCGCAGCCGGTTGGCACGCGCTGGTACCGTGAGGCCGGTGGGATGGCGCCGATCAGTTTGGATGCGCTCTCAGGACGATTCTTGTCGTTCGGTGAGCGCGAGGAGATTGCGCTATTGAACGCGCAAGGTTTGGGAGTTCGCGAGATTTCCCGGCGGATGAAGCGATCACCATCGACGATTTCGCGCGAGCTACGCCGCAACGCTGAGACCCGTGGCGGTGTATTGCGATATCGGGCCACGGTCGCGCAGTGGAAGGCGGAACGCGCCGCCGCGCGACCCAAAGCCGCCAAGCTTGCCCAGAACGTGCGGTTGCGGCGCTATGTGCAGGATCGACTGGCCGGCGCTGTTGCGGACGCCCGCGGCATACCGATTCAGGGACCGCACGTGCCATGGAAAGGGCGGCGCCATGGCCGCCGAGCCGACCGCCGGTGGGGCAAGTGCTGGAGCCCGCAGCAGATCAGCCGACGATTGCCGATCGACTTCCCGCATGATACGCGCATGAGGATCTCCCACGAAGCCATCTACCAAGCGCTCTATGTGCAAGGGCGAGGCGCACTGCGACGGGAGCTGTCTGCCTGTCTTCGTACTGGTCGAGCGCTGCGGGTACCGCGCGCCAGAACGCGGCAACGGGGCAAGTCGTTTATCACGCCGGAGGTGATGATCAGTCAGCGCCCGGCCGAAGCTGCGGACCGCGCCGTGCCAGGTCACTGGGAGGGCGACATGATCATCGGCCTCGACAGCTCGGCAATCGGTACGCTGGTCGAACGAACCACGCGATTCACCCTGCTGCTGCATTTGCCACGGATGGCGGGGCATGTACCGGGAGCCGGGGTTAAGAATGGGCCGGCCCTGGCTGGTCGCGGCGCCAAAGCCGTCCGCGACGCCATTGCCAAAAAGATCCAAATGCTGCCAGCACAACTGCGACGATCGTTGACCTGGGACCAAGGGGCAGAGCTGGCCCAACATGCTCAGCTTCGCATCGACACCGGATTGGAAGTTTACTTCTGCGATCCACAAAGTCCGTGGCAGCGTGGAACGAACGAGAACACCAACGGGCTGCTGCGGCAGTACTTTCCCAAAGGTACGGACATCAGCAGGTACTCCGCGCGAGAGCTCGACGCAGTGGCAATCACCCTTAATAGCAGACCTCGAAAGACTCTCGGCTGGCGAACGCCAGCCGAAGCACTCAATGATATCTTGCGAAGGCGGACTCAACCATCTTCTCGCTCCGCATCGAGCGCCGCCTTCTGACGCATTCGCGTCAGACTGCACTGCTATGAAGATTTTGGAAGTAAGATGTGACCGGAGTCTTCGTTGCGACGACCAGTTGAGCCCGGGGTGTCGTCCTTCGTGAGTGTGGAGGCAAAAGAGCAACGATGAGCGAGCTCTGGACGAAGTGGGAGGGTGAGGTTATTAACGGAACCTTTCCCCTGCGCCGCTTTCTGAGTGGCTCAGACCACAGCGGGGTATTCCTTACCGAATATAAGGCACAAGACTTGCCGAATGCCGCGATTAAGATCGTCCCGGCTGATCCAGCACTGACAGAGGCACAGCTCTCGCACTGGCGGACGGCTGCCACCCTCTTCCATCCTCACCTGATTCGCCTTCTCGACGCCGGTCGTTGCGAGCTCGGAGGTCAGCCATTTCTCTTTGTCGTGATGGAATATGCTGAAGAGTCTCTCTCTCAGATCCTTCCCCATCGGCCCCTTACTCCCGAGGAAGTGCGGGAAATGCTGCTTCCGATTCTCGACGCCTTGGCTTTCCTTCACCGCAAGAACCTGGTGCAGGGTCAGCTGAAGCCGCCAAACGTTCTGGTCGTCAATGATCAAGTGAAACTGGCGAGCGACACCATCCGTCCCGCCGGAGAATCCACGACAAGCATCGCTCAGTCTTCCTTGTACGATCCCCCAGAAGCCAAAGACGGCAGGATTTCCGCCGCCGGCGACATTTGGGCTCTCGGCATAACCCTGGTAGAGGCTCTCACCCAGTGCCCGCCTGCCTGGCCTGATGAACGATCCGAGACTGCCTCCCTGCCCGCGAGTCTTCCGCCAACATTCGTGGAGACCGTACGGCGCTGCTTGAGTCGCAACCCCGCCGACCGTCCCACGGTCACCGAACTCGAAGCCCAGATCAGCCGGGCGCCACAGGCGCCCGTGGTTTCGATTCCTCAGTCTGTCGTACGCGAAGCAACCGGCCGGGCCACTCCTCCACAGCAGTCGCCCAAACAGCGCTTGTTCGTCCCGGCTATCGCAGTGCTCCTCATAATATTGGTGGTAGTTTGGGCTGGCTTGCGCCTGTTTCACAGCAACCCCAACTCGCAGCAACCCACTGCAAGTTCTTCGCAAACCTCTTCGCAACAAGCTGCTCCGCCCGCAACCGCTTCGCAAAATTCGGCGACGTTTATATCCGCGTCTCCCAAGCTCTCTGCTGCTTCGTCCAGCGCGCAGTCGGTCGAGTCCAAAGCGGCGCCCTCGCGCCCTGTTTCTCGTCCCTCGGATCGATCCGCACAACCCTTGGCGGAGGCTTCCCCATCCGTGCTTCATGAAGAAATTCCCGACGTTCCGCGCAGCGCACGTGACACGATTCACGGTCATTTTAACGTCGCGGTTCGCGTGATCGTCGATAGCTCAGGCAATGTCGTCGACGAGACCCTGGAAAATCCCGGCCCAAGCATATATTTTGCCCGCTTGGCAGGCACAGCCGCCAGAAAATGGAAGTTCGCTCCGGCAAAGAATCAGGACTCTCGAGAGTGGCTATTGTGGTTCGAGTTCACTCGCGACGGCACCACCGGACGTGCTACCACCCCGCGGCCCTAGCCCCATCAGTCGATTTTCCGCATCACGAATAAAGACGGATCTTTGGACGCCTTGCACGATTTCGTGCTCATCGGCTGTAGCCGTTTGTTTTCGTACTGTCAGTACTTGCAGTGTCTGGCGATGATGCTCTCGGCGAGTTCCTGACGGCCGGAGCGCGGCTTTGGATCGAAGCCTTGTTCGGCCGCATGATCGGCAAGCGCGCGCAAGTTGAATTCGCCGCCGTCGATGCGACGTCCGAGCTCGCTGCTCCATCCCTGATAACGCTCTTGCCGCAGCCGTCGCAGCTGGCCCTCGCGGACAATATCGGCCGCCGCCAACAGTGCGCGCGCGAGCGTATCCACGCCGCCGATATGAGCCAGATACAGATCCGCCGGGTCAACCGACTGGCGCCGCAATTTGGCGTCAAAATTAAAGCCGCCGGTAGCGAAGCCATCGTCCTCGATCAACTGCACAACCGCCGGCACCAGATCCTGCGCGTTGTTCGGAAACTGATCGGTGTCCCATCCGTTGCGCGGATCACCGCGGTTCATGTCGATCGAGCCGAATATGCCGTAGGCGCGCGCGACGGCGATCTCGTGCTCGAAATCCATGCCCGCCAGAGTCGCGTGATTAACTTCGATGTTGACCTTGACTTCCTTCGTCAATCCGTAGCGCTGCAGGAATGCGAACACAGCCGCGGTATCGCGATCATATTGATGCTTGGTGGGTTCAAACGGCTTGGGTTCGATGAGAATTGCACCCTTGAAGCCAATGCGGTGTTTGTGTTCGACGACCATGGCTAGAAAGCGGCCGTACTGGTCAAGTTCCCGACTAAGATCGGTGTTCAAGAGAGAGTCGTAACCCTCACGCCCGCCCCACAGTACGTAGTTCTCGCCCCCCAGCCGATGCGTCGTCTCCAGACAGAAACGAACTTGCGCTGCCGCCCAGGCAAAGACTTCGGGGTCCGGGCTGGTCGCTGCGCCGCCGGCATACCGTGGGTGACTGAACAGGTTCGCCGTACCCCATAGCAGCTTGACACCGGTGGCGGCACTTTTTTCAGCCATGGCCGCCTCGATCTGCCGCAGGTGCTTTTCGTGTTCGCGCACAGAATTCGCGGAAGCCATCGCATCGACGTCATGAAACGTAAAATAGCGCACGCCCAAACGCGACAGGAAATCAAAGGCCGCATCGAGCTTTTGCTCCGCCATGGCCTGCGTGACCGGAGTTCCGAGCCATGGTCGCGGTAACGTGCCGGCACCGAAGATATCGCCACCCGGCCAATTAAACGAATGCCAATAGCAGACTGCCACCTTTAGCCAGTCCTCCATGCGCTTGTTGAGCACGATTCGGCCGCGGTCGTATACGCGATAGGCGAACTCATTCGCTGAGTCGGCGCCTTCGAAGCGGATTGGCTCAATGCCTGAAAACAGACTCATTTTGCAAACTCCTCGAACGTATCTTTGAGGTCCCGATAAAGCCGCACAAAGATACCGCGGCGATCGGCGAGTAGTGCGGCCAGCTCCGGGTCCGGTTCAATCACGTGCACAATGGGCGGCATCGCGCATACAGCCTGCGGCGACTCGCCAGTCAAAGCCAGATGTGCCAACCGCGCCGCACCCATTGCTGCACCGATCTCGCTGCCTGCCCGATAGGTCAGGACACGATTGAGGGCCGCCGCGAGCAACTCCCCCCAGTACGCGAAGCGTGCGCCGCCACCTGTGACGCTGATCTCCCCAATGACGCCGCCATTCTCGAGCAGTACATCCATGCCGTCCGCAAATGCCAGGGCTACTCCCTCGAGCACTGCCAGGGCAAGATCAGCGTGCGTGGTCTCCGAGTTAAGGCCTAAGAACACTCCACGGCAATTCGGATCGTTGTGCGGGGTGCGTTCACCGGAAAGATAAGGCAGGAAATAGGGGGCCGTGCGACGCAAACGTCGCGCTTGTGCGGCAGCAATTAAACGCCGCAGATCGGACTCGTGCGCTAATTGTGCAACCCACTCCAGTGCGCTGGCGGCGCTTAACATCACGGCCATCTGATGCCAGCGGTTGGGCAAGCAATGGCAAAAGGCATGCGCTGCTTTGTCCGGATTTGGGCGAAATCGGTCCGTCACCACGAACAACACGCCCGATGTGCCCAGCGACAGAAATGACTGGCCCGACGCTATGACACCCATGCCCACCGCACTTGCAGCATTGTCGCCTGCACCGCCGGCGACAACCACCGGCGGCAATTGCAACTGCTCTGCCGCCGCAACGGTCACGGTTCCCGAAGGCGCATTCCCTTCAACCAACCGTGGCATATGCGAGCGATTCAGTCCCGTCGCCACAAGCATCTCGTCGGACCAGTCACGTCTTCCTACGTCCAGCCAGCCGGTTCCGGCCGCATCGGACATGTCGCTCACTTCCTCACCTGTCAGTCTCAGTCGCACGTAGTCTTTCGGCAGCAAGACGCGCACGGTGCGAGCAAAGATCTCCGGCTCGTGGTGAGATATCCATAGCAACTTCGGTGCCGTAAAGCCGGGCATCATGATGTTACCGGTGATGGCGCGCGAACGGGGCTCTCGGCGTTCCAACTCGAGGCATTCGCGCGCAGAACGGCCATCGTTCCACAGAATCGCCGCGCGCAATGGTTGCCCGAATTGATCCAGCAGCGTCGCGCCGTGCATCTGTCCGCTCAGGCCAATAGCACGTACTGCCTCGCGCGCCGCTATCGGCAGACTGCGTATGGCGCCTACCGTCGCCTGCCACCAAGCCTCTGGATCCTGTTCCACGAACAGCCGTTGCGGCCTTGCGACCACGAGCGGCATGGAGGCTTGTGCCACTATCGCTTCGCGCTCATCGACCAGCACCGTCTTGACACTCGATGTTCCAATGTCAATGCCCAAAAACACTCAGAGCGCTCCGACTGCGGTCGCCGAACTCCGATGAAGGATCGTATCCTGACGCCAACCTATTTCGATGTTTCCTCTTGGGGCTTAGGCCACCGGCGATCCCGGGTCCAGCCTACGTGCGAGCTCCGCGATTTCTGGCCCTACAATCGCAGTCATACGAACGCCATCATACTCTCGACGTCTGAACCCTCAACTGCAGCCGCATCATATGAAACTAAGTGCACGAAATTTTCTTCCCGCCATTGCCGTTCGTAACGGGCGTCTAGCGAGCAGGCGTGCCTGACGCCTTCAAGATGCCATGCGCCTCGAGAAAGCTCCGGGTGCCCTCCGTGAGCTTCGGCCTGCTCAGCATGAACGCCGCGTTGTGATCGCCGAAAATCTCGAGAAGCTGCTTCGGGCCGCTCGCGCGCCTACGAAGCTCCTCGCCGTGCAAGAATGGTATCGTCTCGTCGTCGCGACTGTGGATCACGAGTGTTGGTACGCGCACACGCGCCACGTACGCCGCGGTTGGGTACTGAAAGCGCGCCAGCAGGCGCACGGGCAGATACCAGTAGAAAGTGCGGGCGAGATCAGGCACCGAGGTAAATGTCGAGACGAGGATCAGCGCACCGGGAGTCACGTCCTGCGCGAGGTGTGCTGCAATCGGACCTCCAAGAGATTCACCAACGATGACGATGCTTCTGGGCGGAAACCCTTTCGTGTTGGTCAAGTAGTCCCATGCGGCCTGAGCATCGAGGTAGGTGCCCTGCTCAGTCGGCCTACCACTGCTTTGTCCAAAGCCGCGGTAGTCGAACAGGAGCACGGCGAATCCCATGCCGCAGAAGATCTCGAGCCAATCCAGGCGGTGCGCAATATTACCGGCATTGCCGTGACATAGTAGTACGGCCGGCGCGCCCGCTGGCGCCGGCACGTACCAGGCGTGCAGCGCGACCCGGTCGACCGTCGTGATCCGGACCTCCTCGAACCTTAGACCAATCTGGCTCGGCGTCGCCGCCAGCGTGCGTCCCGGGACATTCGGAAAGAAGATCAGTCGCGCCTGGAAGACATAGACATAGGCGATCAGGAGCACATAAACCGCGACGCCTGTCAGCACAATCAGCAGCAGCGTCGGCACGATGTTTCCCCACACGATTGCGCCGTCCACGTGGGATGATCTGCAGATTCTCGCACGTGGATCATGCGACGGTCACTCGGGCTCCGGGGTCGCGGATGCATGCCTTGAGCATAGCTCGGACGCTGCTTCATAATGGCCGATACACGCAACGCGCGCACTATGGTACTACCGCAGTGTCTCTATACCTGTCTCCGGCGGGCGGGCCGTGATTTCACCACCACGCTACGGATGGATCGACGGACCAGGCGCCACGCTCGCTCGAATTGTCATTCTGCTCTGCTCAGTGCATGCCGCTTCCGCGTCCGCGGCGCAGGGCCCGTGTGCAATGATTCGGCAACTGTGTGAGAACGCAGGCTTTGTGCATGGCGCGGCCCAGTCCGGAAACGGACTGCAGCAGGACTGCATGCAACCGATCATCCGCGGGACGGCGCAACCCGCAGGCAGCAGCAGGCCGCTGCCAAACGTAGACCCGCAGTTGGCGCAGGCATGCAGGGGCAGCGAAACGGCACCGTTGACGAGGAGCACGTCGACGACCCTCGCTGCACCCGATGCGGCGCTTTCGGGGCACATGGCGGTGGGGGTGCCGGTGCTTCGCTACGTGGACGGATCGACGCGAAAGATCAATCAGCTGATTGGGGATGTAGATAAGCAGACTCGCCAGCCGACCTTGAGCCGCACCGTTGCACGTTTTCAGCTCCAGGGCACGGACCTCGGCTACTCGTTTGAGCATCAGGGAAAGATCTACTTTCTCTTTGGCGATACCGTGGGTGCTCAAGGCCACGCGCTCGATTCAATCGCCGTGGTCGATAGTGCGACGGGCGCCGTGGATCCCGAACAAGGGGTGCAGCTCGACTTTCTGACTCAGCGCCCTGGCCTGTATCTGACCGTCCAGCCGTCGGGGCTTTCGATGGGTGCGTTCGAGGTGCCCACCGCAGGGGTCAGCGTCAATAACCAGATGTATGTGGTCGTCGATACCAACCACTCAGAAGACTGGCAGACGGACCGCGCCGTGCTGACCCGCGTCAGTCTGCCGATCACTGCCACTGGATTTAAGCCGCTGCGCACGATTTCGCAGCGGCCGGAAGGCCGATTCCTCAAGATGACACTCCAGGTGCAGCCCGGCCCGATCCCAGAGCTGCCGCATGACGGCTCGTTCGTGCTGATGTGGGGCACGGGCCCCTTCCGGCACAGTGATGTGTACCTTGCGATTGTGCCGGCTGCGGAATTCGAAACGGGCAAGGGCACTCGCTATTTCACCGGATTGGACGCCACCGGAACTCCCCGCTGGGATCCACACGAATCGGCGGCAACACCCGTCGTGAGCAACGGCACGGTCGGTGATGTTTCCGTGATCTGGTGCCCGGAACTACAGCTGTGGCTGATGACCTACGACAGCCGTGCGCCGGCGGCGGCAGGCATCCTGTTTTCCTACGCGGCGACCCCCTGGGGCCCGTGGAGTGCTCCGCAGGTCCTATTCAATGCCCAGCGCGACGGCGCGCTGGGAAAATTCATTCACGACCCGAGCATCTCACCGGATGATGGCCTGGCCGGGCCGGTCATCGGCAAGGCGCAAAACCAACCTGCAACGGTTCACGGCGGAAACTACGCACCGTATCTGGTCGAGCGCTGGACGAGAGTACGCCGCCGCTCTGCAGATAACCGTGAGCTCGACATCTTTTACCTCCTATCGACCTGGAATCCGTATGTTGTGGTACTGATGACTTCTCGTCTGCAGCTAGCAGAATCTAAGGACTTGACGGCGCCGCACCCCGGCGATGCATTGCACTAACGGTGAGCCAGCGCGTGGGCTCAGGGTCGGTCGGACGAGTAGAACCTCAGGGTATACGCTGCAATGGGTGGCCCGGGATGGCTACGTATATCGGCCGCCAGCGGACAAAGATATAAGATAAAGGCGCACACTCGAAGCGCACCAATACGGAGGATCCATCATGGTGAAGTTCCTGATCACGGGCTCCTACACAGCAGACGGCGCGAAGGCGTTGGCGAAGGAAGGAGGCTCTCAGCGCAAGGCGGCAGTCGAAAAGATGCTAGGCGGCCTAGGTGGCAAGCTGGAGGCATTTTACTTCGCGTTCGGCGACAGCGATATCTACGTGATTGTGGACGTACCCGACACCACCTCTGGTGCGGCACTGACTCTCGCCGTCAATGCGTCCGGTATGGTCAAGATCAGCAGCGTCCTGCTGATGACGCCCGAGGAAGTCGATGCGGCCTGCAAGAAGACTGTGAGTTATCGGCCCCCGGGCCGCTGAAGGACAGCTTCCGGGCGGGCATTTCGACCGGCTGAAGGGCCGCTTTTGGACTAAATCGAACCGTCGGCACGCGATGGCTCGCTGTGACCGCTGCGGAATAGCTTGTGTTTCCTGCGGAATGGCGCACTGTGGGTGACGCGGTTCGTGGCACTGCGTTGAGCGATCCGCTGGGCGCTCCACAGCGCGCGGCGGCTGCGTCAACTCGACCTCCGGGCCCATGATCGTCCGAGGTTGTTCCGAAACTATGATCGTGACGGCTATTGCGATGCGTGCGACGGCCGTCGACGCAAGGCGAACACTATGACCCCTTTGGATGTCGTTTTGGCGGAAATCGCCACACTTGAACTCGCCCGGGATGCGCTGCCCCCTCATAGCCATAGCGCGGCTCTGTTCTCGTTGACCTTGTATCGTTTGGAGGCAGAGGCTGACGCCATGCGCCGGGTGGCGCTCAAGAGGGCGGCATAGCCAGAGCACTACCTGAAACTTATTCGACGTTGGAGCCGGGAAGTCCGCGATCTTCGTCATCCACGTTCCAGCCGCACGTTGCGCACTGAACTGAATCGTCGAGAGCATGCGGGGTTCCGCATCGCGGACAGGTTCTTTCCTTAAAGCATTCGCACTCGCTTATCGTAAAGATCGGGCTAAAACCTTTCACAATTCCCCAGCCCTCGCAAGTCTTGCAGTGTTCTGGGTATTTTAATGCGTACTCCTCGCGCTGCATCGAACTGCCCCCATGTCGCGCAACCACTGTACGCCTTAGACCCGATGGCGCAATGCTCCCATGGATTGAGGTTGCATTGACGGGTATTTTCCTACCTCAGTCAGCGCGCTGCGGGAACTACGCCCGGCTCAATAGAAGCCGACCGAGTCAGTCGACATCGAACCCATCAGGCGCGGGCCACGAGCCGCGCTCGGCACTCGGTTGCGAAACTTGCGTGGCTTCAGCACCAGAACATCGCAGCGCAACTCGTCCAGAATGCGCTCGGCGGTGTTGCCGATCAGCAACCGCTTGAATCCCGAACGCGATACTGCACCCATGACCACAATGGCGCTGCGGCTGCGTCGAGCCGCCTCGGCAATGCCATTGACGGGGTCGCGCGCGATCAGGTAGCGATGGGCGCGGGTGATCCGCGAGGATCGCAGTACCCGATCGAAGCCGCGGCTCGCGGCACGCTCCGCGTCCTTTTCGATTCGCTTGATCAGCGCCGGCGTGAATCCCGCTTCCGGCACGCTGCCGCTGGGCACTCGAGCGTACGCGTGCACGGCGTGCAGACTGCCCCGCAACGCCAGGCTCACGGCTCGTCCCATCTGCAGGATCTGCTGGTCCAACTGCAGCGGCTTGGCGAAGGCGTGCGTGGGATCGACCGCAGCGAGCACTACCGGATGGCGGTACGGGCGCGGATTCTTGGCCAATAGCAGGGGCAGCGGACTCAAGCGCACGAGTTCCCAGTCGGTCAAGCGCATCAGCGAGGGCCAGCGGTGTCGAGTGGCATGCCCTGCCGCGACGATGAGATCCGCCTCAATACTCAGCGCTCGGCGGACGATGGCTTCATGGGCGGGAAAATCCCAGTCCGCGCACACACTGACTTTGATACTGTGCTGGCGCAGCCGATCAGCAATGTCCTCCAGGCGGCGCACGGCGCGCTGCTTCAGTTCCCGCTCCAACTCGAGCAAACTGCGCTCTTCAAGACCGTCCAGATCCGCATACACTGGTCTATCCAGACCGTGATAGAGTTCGATCTGCGCTGCGCAGGCCCGCGCAATTTGGGCGGCCTTTAGCACCGCGGGCAGTGACTTTGCGTCGAGCGCTCTGACAGCAACAAGAATGCGGCGAATGGCTGGCATCGTAGTTCCCCGAGGGTTTCCCACAAACGGTCTGGGGCAGATCAGCAACCGCCTGAACATGACGCCCACGACCATGAGAGCAATCGCGGCGAGAATCAGGTAGATCGCTAAGGAGCCCAGCAACGCTTCAAATCGTTGCCACTTCCTCCCAAAGAAATATCCGAGCAGAATATAACTAATCGTGGAGGCCGCCGAACCTGTGAAGTAAAAAAAAAGAAAAACCCGCCATGGCATCTTGGTCATCCCTGCCAATATGTTGATTGCGGCAGGCGGAAAGATCGCAATGAAACGCGAGATGAGCACTGACTTGGCGCCATGACGCCTGAAATACCTTTCGGGCCACCGGAGTCTTGCCGGCGTGAGATGGAGCCAATGAATGCTCCGTGCCGGCGGCCATCGGGAGCACGTTCAGCGCACTGGCCCGATCCCCGGCCGGCCCCGCAGGTTGATGCCAAATTGACCCCTCATGAAGTCAAGTATGGCGAATTCTGGAGGCGCGGTTCTGTTTTCGCGTGCTGGGGGGGTGGCCTGCCCCACGAACCCGGTGTGGGCCCGTTGCGGCGTTATTCGCGCGAGCCTTGGTATTGAGCGTTGCCCTGGACGCGGTCGAGCATGTGGCGTTCAAGAGCCTCAACATCGTAGGCCTGTTGGGCCGCGCAACTCTATATCGTTAGACCAGACACCGTCCCAGTAGATCTGCGTCCAGCAGCGACTCGATTGCCAGCCGCCGGGACTCGATATCTTCAAGGGCCGCAACCAACAGCGTCGGATCATGCTCAGGAATCGACTGTGTCTTAATCGGCAGCGGCGCCTCAGCTCGAGTCGAGCTTGGTCCGAGCGTTTCGTCGGCCGGGTTGCGCGGGGCCGGACGGGACGCGGCACGCGACGCTGCTGCGACAGGTTCGATAGCCATAGACCGATCTCGCTGCTTTGGGCTAAGCCCATCGTGAGGCCACTTGGTGACGCTATCGTGACGATCGTGCGGCATTTCCGGCGTCGCAACGATCAAAACTTGCATCGCCGGGTTGTTGCCGCAGCGGCTAGTACAGGATCTGACTCAAGAACAGCTTGCTGCGTTCGTTTTGCGGATTGTCGAAGAATTCCGACGGCTTGCCTTGCTCGATGATGCAGCCGCGATCCATGAAAATCACCCGATCGGCAACCTGCCGCGCAAAGCCCATTTCGTGAGTGACCACCACCATTGTCATGCCCTCGGTGGCGAGTTGCACCATGGTGTCCAGCACCTCCTTGACCATTTCCGGATCCAGCGCCGAGGTCGGCTCATCGAACAGCATGATGTCAGGCTCCATGGCCAGCGCGCGCGCGATTGCCACGCGTTGCTGTTGTCCGCCGGAGAGCTGGGAGGCGAATTTATCCGCCTGTTCCGGAATACAAACCTTGGACAGGTAGTGCAGCGCTTGCTCGCGCGCCTCACCGCTCGCCAGGCCCCGCACCAGGCGCAGCGGCAGCGCGCAGTTCTCCAGCACCGTCAAATGTGGAAAGAGATTGAACTGCTGGAACACCATACCGACTCGTCTGCGGACGGCCTCGACGCTCTTCGGTTCGCGGGTCAACCAGATCCCATCGACGCGTATCTGCCCCTGTTCGAAACCCTCGAGGGCGTTGATCGTGCGGATGAGCGTCGACTTGCCCGAGCCGGATGGGCCACAGATTACCAGCCTTTCGCCGCGCGCGATCGTCAGATCGATGCCGTCGAGCGCCTTGAAGGCTCCGAACCATTTGCACAGGCCGCGGATATCAACTGCCGGGGTGCCGCTCGGCGAGTGCGCAGTCGCCCCGGACGGTGTTCGCTTCAGCTTCAGCATCGCGGGATCTGTCGGTGCATCAGCGGGCATGCGCCCGGCCATAGTAACGCTCGATGCGGGCCTGGAGGAATTCGAGCAAGATGGAAAAGAGCCAGTAGATCATCGAGGCGGTGACCATCATCTCGATGTGTCGGAATTCGGTCTGGCCCTGCGTGCGCGCCAGGTACATCAACTCCCAGACTCCCACCACAGAGACCAGCGAGCTGTCTTTGAGCATGGCGATGAACTGGTTGCCGGTCGGCGGAATGATGACGCGCATGGCCTGCGGAAGGATGATCCGCAGCGTGGTGCTGCTCGGCTTCAGGCCCAGCGCTCGCGAGGCTTCCCACTGGCCCTTGGGGATACTCTCGATGCCCGCCCGGAAGATCTCGGTCATATAGGCGCCATAGCACAGCGACAGCGCCGCGATGCCGGCCGGCACGGCGTTCACCACATAGCCGAGCTGCGGCAGGCCCAGATAGATCATGTAGATCTGCATCAACAAAGGGATGCCCCGAAACAGCGATGTGTAGAAATTCGCGATGCCGAGGGCGATGCCGTTGGACGACAGCTTCGCTATGGCACCGATCAGGGCGAGTACCGAGGCGATCGTGATCGACACCACCGATATGTAGAGCGTCATCACCAATCCCTGGCGCAGAAGGAACCCGATCTTGCGTTCGATAAATTCAAAGCTGAGGTTGAATGAATAGAAGAATACGAGCAGCAGCGCGGCGAATTCCAGCCAAACGATATAGACTTGCCAACGCAGGTTCAGTCGCAGCACGACGGCCAGATTCAGGCCAACGACCAATGTTGCCAGGCCGGCAACGATCAGGTTTTCCGTCGACGGCGAGCGAGTGGAGAGACTGAGCAAATCCGACAGACCGCGCCCGATCGAAGTCGCCCCGATGTTCCACCATCGCAGCAGTTCGAACAGCAGCGCGAGACCCGGCAGGAACACCACCGGGCGGGCCAGCAGCGGAGGATAGTCGATGTTGTCCGCAAAATGCATGATTGGTCCCGATCGGCTTATTGGAAAGGCGTTCTATTACTAAGGTAGGCGTTCGCGTATGAAGTCCACTGCTCGCATGCTCCAATAGGTGGCCTGGACGGCACCGCGGCCGGCGAAGCCACCGTTCCAGAGTAGGCCGAAGGATTCGAACATTCGGTAGCGATCGCTGTCTCCGGCAATCGCTTCGGCCACCACGCGTGCGCCGATAGCCGTGGTGTTGAGGCCGTGGCCGCCGAATGCCGTGCAATACCACAATCCGTCGCTGAGCTGGCCGATCTGCGGCATCAGATGCCGCGCGTACGACATCAGACCCGACCAGGCAATATCCACCTGCACGGCCGTCAGCTGCGGATAAGTGGCCACCATGCTCTGGTGCAGCAGGCGCGCGAGCCGGCGTGGCTGCGTCGTGCGCGTGGTGATTCTGCCTCCCCACAGGAGGCGCGCGCCGCCGTCCACCAGCCGGTAGTAGTCCCCGGCCCGGCGGCCGTCGCCGATCGCCGCCGTGGTCCGGACGGCAGTGCTGATCAGCGCCTGGTTCGGCTGCGTCAGCATGACATAGGTGGCGATCGGCAAGTAGCTGCGCTGCAGCCGGGGCGCCAACGAGTCCGTGTAGCCTCCGCATGCGATCACGATGTCTTTGGCCCGCACCTCGCCGCCTCGTGTGCAGACGCTACGAACCGCCGTGTCCTGCACCAGCGCGCAGGCCGGCGAGCGCTCAAACAGACGGCCGCCGAGCCTTTCGCATTCCCGCGCCAGCGCACGAGCATAGTTGAGCGGGTGAATATGGAAGGCATTGGGATTGTAGAGCCCCTGATAGTAGCGCGCAGAAACCAGCGCCTCTTGCACCTGTGTCCTCGATCTGAACTCCAGCCGATAGTCGAACTCGCGTTCGAGCCAATCGCGATAGGCCTGGAGGTTCGAGCTGTCCTCGTAGCGCGAGGGCGAGAGGATGCCCTCGACACGGTTCGCATCAAGAACAGGCAGACTTACGAGATTTTCCGCAACCGCTTTGGCGCCCTCTATCGATAGTCGGTGAAGCGCCTTGGCGTGTTCCGTCCCTACCCTGCGCTCGATGCTTTTGTAGGCTGCCGCATAGCCAGGGCTGACGAAGCCGCCATTGCGTCCCGATGCGCCCCAGGCGACGCGCTCGGCTTCGAGAACGCAAACCTGGCGCCCGCGGCGCGCCAATTCCAGCGCCGCGCTGAGGCCGGCGAGCCCGCCGCCGACAATACAGACATCGACCTCGAGGCGGCCGGTCAAGGGCGGCCGCTCGATGTCGGTGCTCGCTCCCCGTGAGTAATAAGTTTCCACGAACGTCAGTGGCTGTAATCCTTTCCGTACCATTTGATGGTCAGGCTGCGCAGCGTGCCGTCGGTTTTCATGGCCGCGATTATCCCGGCTATGCGGGCGGTCCACTGCGGGTTTCCCTTGTCGGTGATCACCGCAAGGGGTTCCCGGAAGGCATAGCCGCCGGGCAGGATTTTGATGGGATAGCCGTTCTCGATGGCGCGCAGCACGGTCTGTTCCGGGGCGATCACGGCGTCGATGCGGACCCCATCGCCCAGCCGCAGATCGTCGAACGGCAGCATCGAATCCGCATAGGTTCGCACCTGCCCCGGCGTCACCGCGTAGCTGACCGCAGGGGCGTCGGCAGCATCGATCTGCAGCCGGCGGCGAATATAGTCCTCCGAGGTCGTACCGGTCTCGACGCCGATCGCCTTGCCGTTAAGATCTTCGAATCTACCGGCGCTACTGCGCGTGTTCACCGCGAAGACGTACGGGCTGTAGTAATAGGTGCCGGCGAAATCCACCACTTGCGAGCGCGCCTTGGTGGGTGTCACCGATCCGACCGCCATATCCCAGCGTCCGTGCCAATGCCCGCCGGTCATCGCGCTGAACTCGGGCGTCTCGAAGCTGACCTTCATGCCGAGCCGCCTGCCGATTTCACGGGCGACGTCGATGTCGAATCCCACCAGCTGGTTGTGTTCGTCCAGGTAGCTTTGTGGCAGCCAGCCGCTGTTGGTCGCCACCTTGAGCTCACGCTGCGAGCCGAGCACGTCAGGTACCCTGGCCGGCACGAACGCGCCGCCGACGATGATGCCGAGCGCCAGCAGTAGACCAACGACAGTCCCCCGCATGGTCCCATTCCCTGTCAGTAGGGCACCCGCTTGTAGTATCTGCGGGTCGTGAGCGGATGGCTGCGCTTGATCTCCAAGTGGGCGCTGACCCGCTCCATGACGCTCGCCAGCAGAACGGGAGATATCAGTGCTCGCGTCTCGGTTCCGATCCCAGGCAGATCGAAGTTCGCGCTGTCAAATACCGCGAGCTTTCTGGTGTGATTCAGCGCGAAAGCCTCAACGCGGTCCACCAGCGGCCGTAGGGCATCCTCTCCCTTGAAGACAATCAGACTGACATCTTTGTCCAGCAGCTCCAGTGTGCCGTGGAAGAAATCCGCCGCATGCACCGGGCGCGTGCGGATCCATTGCATCTCTTCCAGGATGCACATGCCGTAGTAGAAGGCCTCCGGCCACGTCGATCCGGCGCCGGTGAGGATGTGGTAAGGCTCCGCCTTGATGCTCTCGGCGAAGCGCTCGGCCTGAGCCTCGAACGCGCGCTTGACCGCCACCAGCAACGCCGGAAGACGCTGCAGCTCCGAGACTACCAGCGGATAGCTGTGGCATTCGCCTCGATGTTTCATGATTGACAACGCGATCAGCAGCGACTGCAGGTAAAATGACTCGCAGGAAGTGTCATCTTCGGCGAAATTGACCAAGGCGAAATCTGCACCGCTTGCCAGTGGCGTATCGGCATGGCCGATGAGCGCTATGATCCTGGCGCCCCTGCGCTTGCAGAACTCCAGAGCGGCGACGCTTTCCTTGGTTGTACCGGAAATCGAAGGGATTACCGCGATCGATTTTCGACCGAGCCGCGGATGGCCGGTGATGACGATTTCAGCCGGAAGTCCCGAATAGGCCGCAAAGGCGGAGCGGTGGGACAACAGTTGCAGGGCGGGCTGCATCAGAATGCCTGCCCCACCCGTTCCCAGAAAGAACACGCTATCGGCGCCATCGACGAGCAGGCCGCCGACCGCCTGATCGATGCTGCTGGCCAGCGTCACCGCGCCTGCCTGAATGGCGAGGAAGCGTGCTTCGTCGAAGTTGAACATGCCCAAGACTTCAGCTCCCGTATGACGAGGACCTCGATCCGTCTGAAATCGCCGATCGCGCTGGAGGTTGCGCCTTGCCCGTAATCCGGTCTACATCTGTCGTCAGGCAACCTGAAAATTGAGTAAAACCATTTCATGCGCGCACACCGCTGTCAAGGCTTGAGCTTCGTTCGATTAGTGCGGCCATTGCGTGCTGGAATTCAAACCTGCGCGTCGCTGGCGCCGGGGCACTTGGCGCGCAAAGAGGACGTGTCCGCAACCGAGATCTCACCGGGGGTTTGCGAGGCGTCGATCGAAGCTGCAGTCGGGATCTGCCAAACTGCCCGCGCAATACGAGGTATTCACTGATGGCCGCGATCATGCCCGCTATTTTCTTTGGACACGGCAATCCAATGAATGCTTTGCAGCGCAACGCCTACACCGATGCCTGGGCGCGCATCGGCGCCAACCTGCCAAAACCACGTGCGGTCCTGTCGATTTCCGCGCATTGGTTCGTACCTTTCACTGCCGTCACGAACGATGCGGCGCCGCGCACCATTCACGATTTCGGCGGCTTTGCGCGCGAGCTGTACCAGGTGCAGTATCCGGCTCCAGGCGCACCGGAGTTTGCGCGCGAGGTTCAACAGCTGCTCGCGCCGCTGCCGGTTTCGCTCGATGACTCTTGGGGACTCGATCATGGTACTTGGTCGGTGTTGCGGCATGTTTACCCCGACGCCGACGTGCCGGTCGTGCAGCTCAGCATCCATGAGACCAAGCCTGCGTCATTTCATTTCGAGATCGGCCGGCGCCTGGCGAGCCTGCGCGCGCAGGGTATCCTGATCGCGGGCAGCGGCAATCTGGTGCACAATCTTCATGCCTACGCCTGGGGCCGCCACAGTGCCGCTGCGTATGATTGGGCGTCTCGCTTCGAGCGCAAGGCGACGGCGTTGATGCGCCTCGGCGACTACGCGCCGCTCATCGACTACGAGGGGCTCGGGCAGGACGCGATGCTTTCGATACCGACTCCGGACCATTACCTGCCGCTGCTGTACGTACTGGGCACCGCCAGCCCCGGCGATGAGCTCAGCTATCCCGTCGAGGGTGTCGACGGCGGATCGATTTCGATGCTGGCGGTGCAGGTCGGACGAGCCTGACAGCGGCACGTCGGCATGAACACTGTCCGCTGTCAAGTGGAGCGATGCGCTTTTCCCTCGGCGTCCAGAGCCACAAACTCCTCGTCCGACAGATGCACGTTGACCGCCGCGACGTTTTCCTCGAGGTGCGCCATTTTCGAAGTACCGGGAATGGGCAACATCACGGCACTGCGCCTGAGAGCCCAGGCCAGTGCGATCTGGCTGGGCACGGCGCGATGACGCTGGGCAATGCTGTCCAATAGCGAGCCGGGCTTAGCCAATTCTCCTGCAGCCAGGGGAAACCAGGGGATGAAGCCGATGCCGTGCTGCTGACAGTACTCGAGCACCGCCTCGCTGCCGCGATCGACGAGGTTATAACGGTTTTGCACGGTCGAGACTTTGAAGACCTTTGATGCCGCTTCGATGTCCGCCACCGACACCTCGCTCAAGCCGGCATGGCGGATCAGAGCGCGATCCAGCAGTTCCCTCACGGCGTCGAACTGCTCGGCGCGCGGCACCTTCGGGTCGATGCGATGCAACTGCCAGAGGTCGAGTTGTTCGACACCGAGCTGCCGAGCGCTCTTGTAAGCCTGCTGAATCAGATACTCAGGCCGCCCGAGTGCAGTCCAACGATCCGGCCCGGTCCGCGCAAGCCCCGCCTTGGTCGCCACCAGCATATCGCGATAGGGATGCAATGCCTCGCGGATGAGTTCTTCGGCCACGTCCGGCCCGTATGAATCAGCCGTGTCGATGAAATTGACACCGAGCGCCGGCAGTCGCTGCAGCGTGCGCAGCGCCTCCGCCCGATCGGCGGGCTCGCCCCAAATTCCTCTGCCGGTCAGACGCATGGCACCGAATCCGAGCCGATGGACGCTCAGCTTGCCGCCAATCTTGAAGCTGCCGGACGCGGCTGCCGTCACTGGACCGTTCATTCGATCGCCTCCTGTGCTCGCGCGCCGTTGAATTTCATTCCACTCCAGGGATTAAACGTGCCGCTCGGCGCTCCTCTATACGCTCTTTGGCTGCAGCAAGGACACGAATCCCGATGTCAGCCGGCCGAATTCGACCTGGAAGTGGTAGACGATCGCGCCAGCGGCACGGTAGGGTTAGCCCGCATGCACACCAACGCTCGCGCCGTCTTGATTATCGTCGGCGCCATAGGACTGGGGCTCGCCCTGTGGGGATGGAGCGTGACACACCGCCAGCGCCCCCACGAGCTCGCGCTCTATGGCAACGTCGATTTACGCCAGGTCGATCTGCCGTTCAACGACAGCGAACGCGTCGCCGAGGTGCTGGTGCAGGAAGGCGACCATGTCAGACGCGGTCAGGTGCTCGCGCGCCTGGACACGAGCCGGCTGTCGCCGCAGCTCGCCAAGGCCGAGGCCGACGTCGCGGCCCAACAGCAGATCGTCAACCGCATGCATCGCGGCAATCGGCCCGAGGAGATCGATCAGGCGCGCGCCAATGCCGATGCCACCAAGGCCGACGCCGTCAACGCACGCGCACAATACGAGCGACTGCGCACCCTGTCGGACAGCTCTGCAGGCCGTGCCGTGAGCCGGCAGGATCTGGATACGGCTCAGGCTGCGCTCGATGCCGCAAACGCCAAACTCACTGCCAATCAGAAAGCGCTGGTCCTCGAGCTGGCCGGTCCGCGTCAGGAGGATATCGCGCAAGCCGAGGCACAATTGCAGGCGCTGCAGGCCGCGCTCGCGCTCGTGCGCCAGCAGTTCAAGGATGCCGAGCTGTTCGCGCCGCTGGATGCGGTGGTTCGTTCGCGAACTATCGAGCCCGGGGAAATCGCGACCCCGCAGAAGACTGCCTTCACGCTCGCGATCGTCGATCCAAAATGGGTGCGCGCCTATATATCGGAAACCGATTTGGATGCGGTGCGCGAGGGTCTGAAGGCCACCGTGACCGTGGATGCATTTCCGGGCCGCAGCTTTGCTGGCTGGGTCGGCTTTGTCTCACCGACTGCCGAGTTCACCCCCAAATCGGTCGAGACCACGGAATTGCGCTCGAGCCTCGTCTACGAGGTCCGCGTTTTTGTGCAGGATACGCAGGACGAGCTGCGGCTTGGGAGTCCAGCCACGGTGCACCTGGCGCTCTCCGGCGCCAGCAGCGCCGCGGCCAAGCCGCAGCGCAACGGCTCATGAGCGAGAGCTTAGCCGGCGCCCCGCCCGTTGCGCTCGCGCTCAGCGCGCGCGGCTTGCACTATGCCTTCCGCCGCAAGAACGAGCCGCCGGTGCAGGCACTCTCGGACGTCTCGCTCGAGGTACGTCACGGTGAACTCACGGCGCTGATCGGCCCGGACGGCGCCGGCAAGACCACGCTCATGCGGCTCGCTGCCGGACTGCTTCGTCCCGACAGCGGCGCGCTCGAGGTGTTGGGGATCGACACCTCGATCGATCCCCAGCGCGTACAGGATCGCATCAGCTACATGCCGCAGCGCTTCGGGTTGTATGAGGATCTGAGCGTTGCAGAGAACCTCGACCTGTACGCCGATCTGCACGGTATCAGCGCCGCCCAGCGCGCGCGGATCTATCCGCAGCTGCTCGAGATGACCGCACTTGGCCCTTTCAAGCGCCGGCTGGCCGGGCGCCTGTCCGGCGGCATGAAGCAGAAGCTCGGACTCGCCTGCACCCTGGTGCGCTCCCCGGAGCTGCTGCTGCTGGATGAGCCCACCGTCGGCGTCGATCCACTGTCGCGGCGCGAGCTCTGGGAAATCGTGCGCCATCTGGTCGCCGATGAGGCGCTAACGGTGCTGCTCAGCACCGCCTATCTCGATGAGGCCGAACGCTGCAGCCGCATCGTGCTGCTCGATCGCGGCCAGGTGCTCGCGCGTGGTGCACCCGCAGACGTCACCCGCCATGCCGCCGGCTTGAGCTACAGTGTGCAGCCCTCGGTGCCGAACGGCGCGCGCGCGCTGCAGGCGCGGCTGCTCGATCAACCGGACATCATCGATGCGGTACCCGACGCCGGCCGCGTGCGATTCGTGCGCGCCACGGGTGGGGAGAAGGCCGCGACCGACGCCCTGCTGCAGGCGCTGACGGTGACGCCCTCGCCCGCAAGTTTCGAGGACGGCTTCATGGTGCTGCTACGGGACGCTGCCATGGCCGAGCACGCGCGAGCGATTGCAGTGGACCGTCCGCTGTCGAGCGATGCGACCCAAATCGCCGTCAGAGTGCGCGACCTGCTCAAGCGATTCGGCGACTTCGTCGCTGTCGACCATATCGGCTTCGACGTACACCGCGGCGAGATCTTCGGCTTGCTCGGTCCGAACGGCGCCGGCAAGACCACGACTTTTCGCATGTTGTGTGGCCTTCTGGCCGCGAGCGGCGGAGAGCTGCAGATCGCGGGCACCGATGTGCGGCGCGCCCCGGCCGCAGCACGCGCCCGCTTGGGCTATGTCGCGCAGAAGTTCTCCTTGTACGGCCCGCTGTCCGTGATCGAGAACCTGGAGTTCTTCGCCAGCGCCTACGGGCTGCGCGGCGTGCGCCGCCGCGCGCGCATCGAATGGGCGCTGCAGCAGTTCGAACTCGAGTCAAAGGCGCGCTCCACGAGTGCGCAGCTGCCGGGAGGCTTCAAGCAGCGGCTGGCGATGGCGGCCGCCCTGCTGCACGAACCGGAAATCCTGTTCCTGGATGAGCCGACCAGCGGGGCGGATCCGCACGCGCGACGGGTGTTCTGGCGCGGGATCACAGCGCTGTCCGAGCAGGGCGTGACCGTGATCGTGACCACGCACTTCATGCAGGAGGCGGAGTATTGCGATCGCGTCGCGATCATGGATTCGGGCAAGGTGCTCGCACAGGGTTCCCCGACCGAGATTCGCACCGGCGAGCGCACCGCCACTGCGCCCGAGCCGAGTATGGAAGATGCCTTCATAGCAATCGTCGAGCGCTCGCGCGTAACCCCAGCCTCGACGCATCCTCCGGCGGCGGCCATCGCATGACGGTCGGGCCTGTCATGCCTGACAGCGCCTGGGCGCTCAAGCTGCGCCGCATCCGCGCTCTGGTGCGCAAGGAGACCTATCAGGTAATGCGCGATCCCTCCAGCATTGCCATCGGCATCGTGCTGCCGCTGATCTTGATTCTGCTGTTCGGCTACGGCCTGTCGCTCGACGTCAAGAATGTGCCGCTCGCACTCGTCATGGAGGACGGCTCGAGCGATGCCGTCGAGCTTGCCGGCGCCTTCGAGCTCTCGCCCTATTTCCGGCCGCAGCGCGTGCTCTCCATGCCGCTGGCGCAGCGGCTGCTGCTCGAGCAGAAAGTCGACGGCATCGTGCGCATCCAGTCCGACTTCGCGCACCGCCTGGCGGCGGGGGATGCCTCGTTGCAGCTCATCGTGCACGGCGCGGATGCCAACCGTGCCCGCATCATCCAAAGCTACGTTCAGGGCGCGGTCGGCGTCTGGTCCGCACAGCGCGTGGCCGAGGGGCATGCTGCCGATACACCGCCGCTGACACTCGAGTCGCGTCTGTGGTTCAACGAGGCCAACGACAGCAGCTACTTCCTCGTTCCCGGCCTGATCGTCCTGGTCATGACGCTGATCGGCGGACTGCTGACCTCGATGGTCATGGCGCGCGAATGGGAGCGCGGCACGCTCGAGGCGCTGTTCGTGACCCCGGTGCGCAGCGATGAGATTCTGCTCGGCAAGACGCTGCCGTACTTCCTGCTCGGGCTCATGGGTCTCGGCGTGTGCGTGTTCGCCGCAGAATTTCTGTTCCGCGTGCCGCTGCGCGGCAGCCTGTGGGTGTTGCTCGGCGCCTCGATGCTGTACGTGCTCGTGGCGCTTGGAATCGGCCTGTTGATCTCCTCGTGGGTCAAGAATCAGCTGGTCGCCAGTCAGCTCACGATGCTGGTGACGTTCATGCCGGCCTTCATGCTGTCGGGCTTCCTGTTCGATCTGCGCAGCATGCCGCTGATCGTACGTTTCATCACCTATCTGCTGCCGGCGCGCTACTACGTCGCGCTGCTGCAGTCGGTGTTCCTGGCAGGCGACGTCTGGTCGGTGATCGTCCCCAACACGCTCGTGCTCGCCGTGATGGCGACTGCGCTCGGCATGAGCAGCCGTGCTGTCATGAACAAGCGGCTGATCTGAATCGCCATGATCGCTGCGGTACTGCGCATACTGGCACTGACACGCAAGGAGCTGCTGGCCGTCCTCAAGGACAAGCGCAGCCGTCTGAGCCTGCTGATTCCACCGGTGGTGCAGTCGCTGATTTTCGGCTATGCCGCCACCTACGACCTCAATCATGTGCCTTACGCGGTGCTGGACCAGGATCACAGCACAAGCTCGCGCCAGCTGCTCGCAGGACTCGATGGCTCGGGAATTTTCGAGCGCATCGCCGATCTGCAGCGCATCAGCGATATGAGCGCGTACATCGATTCTCGGCGCGCCTTGCTCGTGCTGCAGATTCCGGCGGACTTCGAGCGGCGCCTGCACCAGGGCAGCGGCGCCGACCTGCAGGTGATCGCCGATGGCCGCAACTCGAACACCGCGGGGATTGCGCTCGGTTATCTGAGCGATATCGTCCAGCAGTTCAACGCTGGCTGGCGTGATGCGCATGCGCTGCCGCGCGCGCCGCTCGAAGTGGTCGCGCGCGCGTGGTACAACCCCAATCTCGAGACGCGCTGGAACATGATTCCGGGCATGATCGGCACCCTGTCCCTGATTCAGACCATGATGCTGACGGCGATGTCGGTGGCACGCGAGCGCGAGCAGGGCACGTTCGATCAGCTGCTGGTGACCCCGTTCCGCCCCTACGAAATCATGGCCGGCAAGGCGCTGCCGTCGATGCTGGTGGGAACGATCCAGGCCACGGGGGTGCTGCTCGTAGCGCAGCTATGGTTTCGGATCCCCTTCGCCGGCTCCTATCTGACGCTATACGCCGGACTGTGGCTTTTCCTGCTGGCGGCGATTGGCATCGGACTGCTGCTGTCCTCGCTTGCCGCTACCATGCAGCAGGCCATGCTCTATTCGATGCTGCTGATCATGCCGTTCTCGCTGCTCTCCGGCCTCACAACCCCGCTGACCAACATGCCGCGTGCACTGCAGTATTTCACCGCCATCAATCCGCTGCGCTATGCGATCGATATCGCGCGGCGGGTGTATCTCGAGGGCGCCGGACTGGCACTGCTGTGGCCCGATCTGTGGCCACTGGCGGTGTTGGCCGCCCTGACACTGGCCGCCGCTTCGTGGGTGTTCAGTCACCGCATGCAATGACTCAAGCCTGCCAATGAAGCGTTTGCGCCCTCGCAGCTTTCGATGTCACCGCCCGCCGCGGTTGCTCGCACCGCTGTGCGCGGCGGTGTTGGTCGGCTGCACCGTCGGCCCGGATTTCGTGCGCCCGACTGCGCAGACGCCGGCGCATTGGCCGGATGAGCGCGCGGGCAGCCGGCCCGAGGATCGCGCGCGCGACAGCGTGGTGACGGAGCAGACGGCAGAGCTACGCCGCTGGTGGAGCGCCTTCGCCGATCCGACCCTGTCATCGCTCATCGAGCGAGCGGTCGCCTCGAATCTGGACCTGCGCGTGGCCGTGTTGCGCATCGAAGAGGCGCGCGCGCAGCGCGGTGTCACGGCGGCATCACTCTGGCCGAGCCTCGGGGTCAACGGCTCGCTCACGCGCACACGGCTCAGCGAGACCACTCCCACCGGAGCGCTGTTCGATACCTTCAGCACGGTCAGGATTCCCGGCGTATCGGGCATCAACATTCCGAACCCCTATAACCAATACCAGCTCGGCGCAGATGTCTCCTGGGAGCCGGATCTGTTCGGGCGCGTGCGCCGCTCGGTGGAGGTCGCTGATGCAAACGTTGAGCAGTCGGTGGAAGATCAGCACGCCGCGCTCGTGAGCCTGCTCGGCGATGTCGCGCGCGCCTTCATCGACCTGCGCGGCGCACAGCTGAGCGAGGCCACCGCGCAGAAGAGTATCGACACCACCCGTGAGCTGCTCGATCTCACGCGACAGCGCCGCGCGGCCGGACTCACCAGCGACGTCGATGTAGTGGAAGCCACCGCACAACTCACGGCCACTCAGGCGCAGCTGCCCGCATTCGATCTGGCCATCACGCAGGCCATCAATCAGCTCAGCCGCCTGCTCGGCCGGCAGCCCGAGGCTTTGCGTACGGAGCTCGAGGACGCCGCATCGCCGCCGCCGTTGCCCCCGAGCGTGCCGATCGGCTTGCCCGCGCAGCTTGCGCGGCGCCGTCCGGATATCCGCCGGGCCGAGGCCAGCCTGCACGCGGCCACCGCCGAGATCGGGCTCGCCGTGGCCGACCTGTATCCGCGCCTGAGCCTGACCGGCGCCGGCGGCCTGCAGTCCGAGACGGCCAGTGAGCTCAGCGAGTGGGCCAGCCGCTTTTTCTCGTTCGGACCGACGCTGGAGCTGCCCGTATTCGACCGCGGCCGCTGGCAGATGATCTCGCTGCAATCGGCACGTGCGAGGGAAGCGGCGGTGTCGTACGCCAGCACCGTACTCAATGCCCTGCACGAAGTGGAGAACGCACGTGCCGCGTTCGCGGCCGATCAGGACCGCCGAGTCTGGCTCGACGCCACCGTACAGCAGAACCGCGACGCGGTGAATCTGGCCCGTCAGCGCTATGCCAGCGGCGTCGCCAGCTTCATCGAAATCCTCGACGCCGAGCGCACGCTGCAGCAGAACGAGCTGTCGCTGGCGCAGAGCACGACCCTCGTCGGCGAAGATCTCGTCAGCCTGTATCGCGCGCTCGGCGGCGGCTGGCAGGACGGCAATGAGTGACCACTCACAGCGATAGGCTCATGCCGTCGTATGCCACTTCCCAACCCGCGGCTTCCAGCTCGGCGCGCTCGCTGGAGTCGGCCAGCAGCACGGGGTTGGAATTATTGATATGCACGAGGATCTTGCGCTTGACCGCCAGGGCGTCGAAAGCCGCCAGGGTGCCCTCGGGCCCCGTCAGGCTCATGTGTCCCATGCGTCGGCCGCTCTTGCTGCCGAGGCCGGCGCGAATCATCTCGTCATCCCGCCACAGAGTGCCGTCAAACAGCACCAGATCCGCGCCCTGGAGCCGCTGCGACAGCGACGCGGTCATGGCCGCGCAGCCTGGTATGAAGAACAGCCGCGAGCGAGCGTCCGCGATCGATACCCCGACCGTCTCCTCACCCAGCACGATCGGCGGATCTTCCCCGGCCCTCTCGAGGTACAGCGGCACTTTGCCGGGCACGGCGAAACTCTCGACCGTGAGGCCACTGGGCGTGCCGTCGGGCAGCCGCAGAACCTGCGGGCGGTCGAGCCAAAGGGCTTCGCGCTTGACGACATCGGCGGCCAGCACATCGAAGATCGGATTGGCGGCCAGCACCGCCAGCACTTTGCTGGTCGCATAGACGGTCAAGGGCTGACGCTCGCGCAGAGTCAGCAGACCGGCGATCGCATCGACATCGGCGCCCGTGAGCACGACGCCCGCGATCGGCGAGGAGCGCAGCCCCTGGTGCGGTTGCAGCGCCGGCGTGGCCTCGATCTGCTGCCGCAAATCCGGCGAGGCGTTGAGCAGGAACCAATGCGCCCCGTCGGCGCTCACCGCCAGCGACACCTGCGTGCGCGCGGGCGCGGCTGGATCTGCGCGCCGCGCTCGGTTGCAGGCCACCGCATTGGAGTTCCACTGAGGAAATCCCCCGCCCGCCGCCGCGCCAATGACCCGCGCCTTCATGCGCCGAACTCCTCTTTTACGTTGGGAAGTGTACCCGCAGCACATGGATTTTGGCGCCGGGCGCGCACCGCGCCCATTGCCTTAGCGCGCCGCAGAATGCAGCATGCGGGTTTGGAATCTGGCAAGGGATGGCTTCCCGACAACGACGGGGACGCGACTGTAGCCCGCTGCGGTGCCGCTGACCTGCGGCGCGCGCTCGGGCAACGAATGGGGGAGACATGCCGGGCCGTGTAACGGCGAGCACGCTGCCGCAGAACCGGGCGCGGACCCGAGCGATCGTGCGACCGTGGAGTCTCGTGACTCTATGGGCCGCGGTTACCAGCGGCTGCGCGACGGCACCGCCGCAGGCGCCACCGGATCCCGCTGCCACGGCACGTGCCTTCCAGGCGCGCCGCCTGGAGAGTGCGCTGCCGGACTCCCCGCGGCCCTCCACGGGCTGGAATCGCGCCCAATGGCTCGATGCGGCGCTTCGTCTCAATCCGCAGCTCGAGGAGGCCCGCGCGCGCGCCACGGCGGTGGCGGCCGCCGAGCGCACGGCCGCGCAGCGCCCGAACCCGACGCTCAATCTGTTCGATGAGTACGTCACGGCCGCCGCTGGCGGTGCAGCCTGGCTTTATGGTCTCTCGGTCGATTTCCTGCTGCAGCGGCCCGGTGAGCGCGCGCGCGCGCGTCGCAGCGCCGCGTTGGATACGCAGGCGGCACAATCGGATCTGGCCGAATCGATCTGGCAGGTGCGCGCACAGCTGCGCCAGGCGCTGCTCGATGTCGTGCATGCCGAGGACGAAGCGGCGCTGCTGCGAGCCCTGCTGGCCGATCGCGAAGGGCTGCTGAGCTCGGCCAAGGCCCGTGCCCAGGCCGGCGAGATCGGCGCGATCGCGATTCCGGCGGCGAGTTTCGAGCGCGCGGCCGCGCAGCAGCGGCTCGATCAAGCGCAGGCACGCGGCCTCGATGCCCGGGCGCGTTTTGCCGCCGCCGTGGGCGTTCCGGCCGCGGCCCTCGAGGAGATGCCGCTGCAATGGCCGCAATGGTCCGATATCGACACGCTCTCACCGAGCCTGTCGGGCTCGTGGCACGAAGAGGCGCTGATCGCGCGTCCCGATCTGGTGCGCACGCTGCGCGAATACGATCTGGCGGAAAACGCGCTGCGTTCGCAGCTCGCACGCCGCTGGCCCGAGTTTCACCTCGAGCCCGGCTATGCCTGGGACCGCGGCGGCCTGCACGAGAATCAGCTCAACGAGACGCTGCACGACAACGAGTTGGGCTTGAGCCTGGAGCTGCCCCTGTTCCATCGCAACCAAGGCCCGATCGGCGAAGCATTGGCGCGGCGTACTCTCGCCGGCAAGCACCTCGAGGCGGTGCAGGCCGAGCTGTTCGAACAGATGGATCGTGCCGAACGCGCTTGGCCGCGCGCGCGCGCGGCCTGGGAAAGCGCCGCCAGCGCCGCCGTTCTAGCGCAGCGCCAGAACGAGGCGGAACAGCACGCACTCAAGGCCGGCGCTTCCGACCGGCCGAGTGCGCTGTTGGCCGCGACCGAAGCGCTCGAGGCGCAGTTGCTGACCCTGCAGGCCGCCTACGAGGCACAGCTCGCCTTTGCCGCGCTCGAGGCCGCGTATCGTCGACCGCTCGAAGGACCGGAATGCGAGCTGCCATTGAAATGGCGCACGGAGTAAGCCTCATGCCACCCATCAAGCCGCTGCTGATTGCCGCGCTTGCGCTGCTGATCGGCAGCCCTGCCTGGACCGATGAGGACGATGACGCGCCGGCGCCGCCCGCGATGAATAGCGAACGGCCCGAACTGAGCGTGGAGCAGCAGCAGGCAGTCGGCATCACGGTCCTGCATCCGCTGCGGGCCAGCTCCGGGCAGCAGCTCGAAGGCTACGGCGAAGTGCTCGACGCCGCATCATTGGTTGCGGACGCCGGGCATCTGATCAGCACGCGCGCCGCCGCGCGCGCCGCGGGCCTGGAGGCTCAACGCCTGCAGCGGCTCTACGACGGCGGGGCCGACGCATCGTTGCGCGCCGTCGAGAGCGCGCAGGCCGCGCAGATCGAGGCGCAGACGCAGGCACAGATCGCGAGCTCCAGCTTCGCATTGCAGTGGGGGCCGCTCGCCAAGCTCCCCGATGCGCAGCGCGCCGCGCTCATCGATTCGGTGACCCGCGGTCGCAATCTGTTGCTGCGCGCCGACCTGCCCGGACGGCTGCGGCTGGGCACGCTGCCCAAATCGGCCACATTGATGGTCGACGGCACGCAGATTCCCGCCCGCGTGCTCGGCACGCTGCAACGCAGTGCCAGTGAGTCGCAGAGCGTGGCGCTGCTGCTGCAGGTCGATCAGGCGCCCACCGGGCTGGGCGCAGGGGCGCGCGTGTTGGTGACATTGCTCGGCGGCGTGAGCAACGGTGTGCTGGTCCCAAACGCTGCGCTGCTCTACGGCGATCAGGGTGCCTACGTGTATCGTCTGCTCGACTCCCCGGGCCAGGACGGCAAACAGCAATATGCGCCGGCACCGGTGAAGCTGATCCAGGCGGCTGGCAACGCCTGGCTGGTCCAGGGCATCGACGCCGACGACCGCATCGTCGGCAACGGCGCGGGCGTGCTCTGGTCACTGCAAGGGCTTGGCACGTTCTCCGCCGAGGAACAGGAACACGACTAGCCCATGCTTGCCTACATCGTCCGCGCTTCGCTGGCGCACCCGAGGATCATTACGGCGTTGTCGATCCTGGTGGCGTTGCTCGGCGCCGCCGCCCTGCTGAACGCGCAATTCGACGTGTTCCCCGATTTCGCACCGCCTCACGTGCTGGTGCAGGCCGAGGCGCCGGGTCTCGATGCGGCGCAGGTCGAGGCGCTGGTTACGCGGCCTTTGGAAGGCCTTCTGGCCGGCACGGCCGACGTCGAGGCGGTGCGATCCACCTCGAGCCAGGGCCTGTCCGCGATCCAGGTGGTGTTTACGCGCGGCGGCGATCCCTATCGCCAGCGCCAGCTCGTAACGGAGCGGCTGGCTGAATCGAGCGGCCTGCTGCCCAGCGGCACCGGACCGCCGCTGCTCTCACCCTTGAGCTCCTCGATGGAATATCTGGTGCACTTCGGCTTCACCAGCGAGCGGCTCTCGCCGCTCGAGCTGCGCGATTTGGTGCGTTGGACGCTGCGACCGCAGATCCTGGCAGTACCGGGCGTCGCACAGGCGCAGATCTTCGGCGGCGAATCGCGCGAGCGGCAGGTGCTGGTCGATCCGTTCAAACTCTCGACGGCAGGTCTCACGCTCGAGGATGTCTACACGGCCGCGCGCCGCGGCACCGAGCTCATCGGCGGCGGCTATGTCGAGACGCCGAACCAGCGCATCGTGTTGCAGGCCCAGCCTGCTGGCGCCACGCCGCAGGCGCTCGCACAGGCGGTGCTCGCCGAGCGTAACGGCGTGCCGCTGCGTCTCGGCGATGTCGCCTCGATCAGCGATGGCAGCGAGCCGCGCTTCGGCGACGCCATGATCGGCGGCCGGCCCGGTATCCTCATGGAAACCTCGACGCAGTACGGCGCCAATACGCTGGAGGTCACGCGCGCGCTCGAGCAACGTCTGGACGCCCTGGCGCCGGCATTGGCGCAGCACGGTGTGCAGTACCATCCGGCATTGCTGCGGCCCGCGAGCTTCATTGAAAGTGCCATTGCGAAACTTCGCAATTCACTGCTGATCGGGGCGGTGCTGGTCGTGACGCTGCTGCTGGTGGCGCTGCGCGACTGGCGCGGCGCGCTGGTCTCGTTCAGCGCGATTCCGCTGTCGCTGCTCGCCACGGTCTGGATCCTCACGAGCCTGGGCATCACGCTCAATACGATGAGCCTCGGCGGTCTGGTCGTGGCGCTCGGCGTGGTCGTTGACGATGCGGTCATCGATGTCGAGAACATCACGCGCCGTCGCCGCGGTGCTGCGCGCGGGGTGGACATCCCCAGTTTGTTCGTCGGGGCATCGCTCGAAGTGCGTCAGCCCGTGTTCTATGCCACCGCGGCCGTGGCCGTGGCGTTTCTGCCGATCCTGATGCTCTCCGGACTGCAGGGCTCCTTCTTCCGGCCGCTCTCAATCGCCTTTCTGCTGGCGGTTGGCATCTCGCTGCTGGTGGCGATGAGCGCAACGCCGGCGCTGTGCGCACTGGTCATGAGTCACTACGAGCCGCGCCAGGAGGCGAGCCTGCTGCTGCGCTGCAAGCGCGCACAACAACGCGTGATCAAGCGCCTGCACGCGCATCCGCGCTCCGTGCTGCTGCTGCTGCTGATCAGCGGTGTCGCGGGCATCGTCCTGATGCCCCTGCTCGGCGCGCGACTGCTGCCGGATTTTCGCGAGGACTATCTGATCGCCCACGCCTCCTTGCGGCCGGGCATCTCGCTGACCGAAACCGCGCGCGTCGGCGCGCGCATTGCGCAGCGCCTGACCGCCATCCCGGGCGTCAAGAGCATCGCCGAGCAAATCGGCCGCTCAGAAAACGGACAGGATCCGGATGCACCGAACAAGAGTGAATTCGAAGTGCAGATCGATCCGGCCAAGGGCTACACCGCCACCGAAATCGAGCAGCGCATCCGGGAGACTTTCGACGCATTTCCGAACCAGCTCGTGGAAATCTATTCGGTGCTGGTGGAGCGCATCGGCGAGACGCTGTCGGGCGAGTCTGCGCCCTTCTTCGTCAGCATATTCGGCTCGGACCTGGATACCGACGATGAGGTGGCCGCGCAAATCGCCAAGGTCCTCGAAGCAGTGCCCAGTAGCGGCAGCGTGCGCCTCAAGGTGCCGCCGCGCCAGCCGGAGCTGCATCTGGAGCTGCGTGCGCAGCAACTGGCGCTCTACGGGCTGCAGGCGGCCGATGTGCTGCAGACCATCAACGCCGCCTACCATGGCACCGAAGTCGCGCAGCTCAACCAGGCCGATCGCAGCGTCCCGGTCACGGTGCGGATCGCGCATGCCGACGAGTCACCCCAGGGTGTGTCCTCGCTGCTACTGCGTGGCAGCGGCGGGGCGATCGTGCCAGTGTCGGCCGTGGCGGACCTGCAGCTGGTATCGGGACGCAGCCTCATCGACCACGAAGACGGCCTGCGGCGGCAGGTGGTCGAAGTCAATCCGCGCACTTCGGACCAGAGAGGCTTCGCCGAGGCTGCGCGGCGCGCAATTGCGGCGCAGGTCACGCTGCCGGCGGGTGTCTATCTGCGATTCGGCGGCGCCGCGCAGGCGCAGGCCAGTGCCGCGCGCGAGTTGCTGCTGCACTCAGCGGCCGCCCTCATGCTCATCGTGCTGCTGCTGGCGCTGGCCTTCGGCCACGCCCGACACGTGCTGCTGGTGATTACCGCGCTCCCGAGCACGCTGATCGGCGGCGTCGCCGCCGTGGCGCTCACGGGCGGCACATTATCGCTCGGCGCCATGGTGGGCTTCGTGGCGCTGTTCGGCATGGCCGCGCGCAATACGATTCTGCTGGTCTCTCATTACGACCATCTGGTGCGCAACGAGGGGTGTACCTGGAACATCGAAACCGCACTGCGTGGCGCCGAGGAGCGGCTCACGCCGGTGCTGCTCACGGCGCTGCTGACCGGCCTCGCCTTAGCACCGGTCGGCGTGCAGCTGCATCAGCCGGGCCACGAGATCGAGGGGCCCATGGCCGTGGTCATTCTCGGCGGCCTGGTGTCATCGACCATCGTGAGCCTGCTGCTGATACCGCCGCTGGCGGCGCGCTGGCTGCGCCCGGCCTGATCCCAAAGTGTGCCCTGCCGGGCGCACCACCAAAAAAAAGCCGGCGCCCTGCGGCGCCGGCCCTTTGAGAGCATCGCTGTACCGGGTGCTCGCTCAGAACGCCAGGAACGCGCCGATGTTGCCATCGACACTGGTGTTGTTGTTGAGACTGCTGTCAAAGTGGGCCGTGGTCTGCACCCAGCTCACTTCTCCGAGCAGCGTCAGGTTCTTGGTGAGGTTGTAATACACTCCGCCGGTCACCTTGGCATTCTCCGACAGCAGGAACGGCGTCGCGAGTCGGTCCGCCTGATTGGCAAAGGCCAGGCGGCTGACGCCGTAATTCACACCGAATTTCACCTGATCGACCGTATAGGTCGCCTGCAGGAGGAAGCCGTTGGACGGACGTCCATTGCCGTGCCCGTCATCGGCCAGGAAGAACAGGCCGGTCGTGCCCAAGCCCTTGCCGTCATAGCCCGAGGCCATCAAGGACAGCCCGCCGATGTCCACCTTGGCAAACACGTCGCCGCCGACGCTCTGGAAACTGCCCGAGGTGGTCGCCGTCAGGTCGTAATCCTGCTGCTGCTCGATGCCCGTGGCCGACAAGGACACCTTCACGTCACCGAAGGTACCCTTCCAAGCAAGCTTGCCGTGGAAGCCTGGTGCTTTCTTGCCGGCGGCGGTCCCAGGCTCCGTCAGCGAGTTGACCGGCTCGAAGATGCCGAGCGTCAGGTTGGCACCGTTGAAGTCGGGCGTCGTGTAATTCATCTGCCCCAGAGTATCGGTGTAGATGTACCCGAAGCCGATCGAGCCCAAGGTCGTATTGGCCGGGGAAGGACCCGAGGCGGCGCCCCCGACGCCGACGCCGAGCAGCGTCATGTCACTGATGATCGCATCGAAACCAAACAGACCGAAATTGCGGCCAAGGGTAAAGGTTCCGATGTCCTTGTTGCCGAAGGTCATGTAGACCTGGCGCACGTCCAGTCCCGTGGTGCCCAGCGCGACGTTGGTCGTACCGCCCGCAGTCTGCTGCAAATTGGGACTACCGCCGTCATTGGTGGCAATGCCCGGATACAGCCCCAGATGTGCCGCCAGATCGATGCCGGCCTGCGTCGTCGCGACGCCGAAGCTGAAGGCCGCCGGCAGCAGGCCGTTGGCGACGCTGGAGACGCTGCTGCCGCTGGCCGTGCCGGTGCACGCGCCACCGATCGTCACGACCGGCTTGACCGACGAGGCCGACTCGCAGTTCGAGTAGATGTAATCGACGTTGACGTTGCCATCGATCGAAAACGTCCAGGCGCCATCCGCTGTCTTGAGATCAACTGCCGCAGCCGGCAAGGCGACGGCCAATGTACACATACCCGCCGCAATCGAGGCGAGCGGGTACAACTTTCTGTGGAAATGGTTCATCGGCTGCTCCTTCCTTAGGTATATTTTTCAATCACGTCGCAGTTTTCGCGGACCCGATATCCGCGTATCCCCGCACCCGCCAGTTACAAAGGCAAGCCATATGCCAACTGACAAGGCGTGTGATTAAAGCACAAGACCTCTATATTCCGCACGATTTTGGTGTTGTTTTATAGCAACATGAGGCGCTTTTGACATACCGGCCGCATGGGGCTCTACAACCTGGGACGAAAGCGCCACAGCAGCGCCGGCGCCTCGCGCACGCGCGCGGAAAGCTCAGTGGCAGCAGCGAACGAAAATGGGTGCCCAGTGGACGCCGCTCGTTCGGCCCGTAACGGCTCTAGCGCAAGCCATCAAGCCGCGAGCGGCATCGGGTCCCGGGGGGGCCCAAGAGGCCCCACCCGGGACGCTACCGGCGCCGTGTTGAGCCGACGGTAGCGATCAGCTCTTGAGCTTTCCCGAGGCCTTCGCAATGTGGGTTGCGATGGCATCCATCAGCGGCGGGCTCAGGCAGTCATAGGGCTCGAGTCCCAGCTCTTTGAAGCGCGCGCGCACCTCACCCATGCGCTTCGGATCGAAACCCTGCTCGATGATCGAGGACACGAACGCCGCAAACTGCGGTTCGCACCAGCCCTGCTCGGAGGATAGCTCGGTGTGGACGAAGTCCAGTCCGTAAAACGGATGTCCGGTGTTCTCGATGCGGCCGAACATGTGCACACCGCAGCCCTTGCAGGCGTGGCGTTGAATGGCCGCCTTCGGATCGACCACCGCGAGCTTGTCGGCGTTCTGTGTAACGCTGACTTTGTCTTTGCCGACGACCGCGATGACCGAAAACACTGCGCCCTGAGGCTTCCAGCACTTGGAGCAGCCACAGGCATGATTGTGCGCCGTCTGCGATTTGATCGACACCTTGACGGGATTCTGTGCGCATTTGCAGGTGAGTGTGCCTCCCTGGAAATTCGGCGAACCCTTCTTGATGCCGCTATCAATCGACGGATGAAGTGCAATTGCCATATTTTTTACCTCCGATCTCTGGTGACGGCTGGCATGCCGTCGTCATAACACTCTGTGTGACCCATCATTGCTCGAGCGCGCGGCCGATCTCCGGGCGCTCGAGTCCGTGACGATGCATTTTGCGATAGACGGTCTTGCGACTGAGATGCAAACGCACGGCGACGGCGCTGACATTCCAGTTGCAGGCTTCGAGGGTTCTGCGCAGCGCGTCGCATTCGGCACTGCTGAGCACATCGCCGTCATCCTCCTCGACGAGCGGACTCGAATCGCCCGTAGCCGGCGGCTTGCTGGCCGCACCGGTGAGCCAACTCTCATCAAAGTCCTCGAGGCTCAGATAGTCCGACTCGCGCAGTGCCAGCATGGTGCACAGTACGTTGCGCAGCTGCCGAAGATTGCCGGGCCACGCATAGCTCGCCAGGCGCTGCACCAGTGCCTCATCGATCTGCACCGGCGTGCGCTCGCCGGCTTCGATGCGCAGCAGGCAGCGCACCACGTCGGCGGCGTCCTTGCGTTCGCGCAGCGGCGGGATCGTGAGCGAGATGCCATTGAGCCGATAGTACAGATCATCGCGAAACTGGCCCTTGGCGATCATCTCGGCAGGGATGCGATGGGTGGCGCTGATCACGCGGATGTCGACCGCGACTGCCTTGCTGCCGCCGAGCGGCAGGACTTCGCGCTCCTCGATGACCGTCAGCAGCCGGGCCTGCAACGGCATCGGCATGTCGCCGATTTCATCGAGAAACAGCGTGCCGCCGTTGGCCTGCAGGATGCGCCCGATGCTGCCCTCGCGCGCCGCGCCGGTGAATGCTCCCGCCTTGTAGCCGAACAGTTCACTCTCGATCAGCAGTTCAGGGATCGCGGCGCAGTTGACAGCGATAAACGGCTTGTCGGCGCGACGACTGGCATGATGAATCGCCTTGGCAAGATAACCCTTGCCGGTGCCGGTCTCACCGAGCAGCAGCACCGAGATGTCCCGATTCAGGATGCGGCGCACGGTCTGCACGTTGCGCATCATCACCGGATCGGTCGTCTCCATGACGTCGAGCACTTCCGATGCAGGATTGGTGCCCACGATCACGGACTTGGGTGCGTGATGGAATTCATCCGCCGGCGGTTGCACCAGCGCAAACAGAGCGCGCTGGCCGTTGCGCGTCGCCAGCGCTTCGGGTCGGAAGCCGTGGCGCATGCTCAGGTGCAGCAGGCTCGCCAGCGGCACATCGATCACGGCGCCGATGGCGTGCCCGCAAAGCGACTTGTGGTCCACGTAGCCGAGCATTTCGAGCGCGCTGCGGTTGGCGCCGATGATGGTGCCGCGCTCATCGAAGGCCAATACGCCCTCCCCGGGCGTACTGACGAACTCGGCGCAGCGATGAAAGCGCAGCGCGAAGTACGGCTTACAGGCATGCAGCAGCGCCCGGTTCTCGATGTTCTGCGCGGCGATCTCGACCAGCGCGAGCGTGTGGGTCTGCGCTCCGGTCGAAGAGCCGGAGATATCGAGCGCTGCCAGCACGCGGCCATTCATGTCAAAGATCGGCGCCGCCGAGCAGGTGAGGTCGGTGTTCTGCACCAGAAAATGATCCGAGCGATGTATCACGATGGCCTGGCGCGTCATGAGGCAGGTGCCCATGCCGTTGGTGCCGAGTTCCTGCTCGCTCCAGACGGCGCCTTCGCAAAAGCCGCTGCGGCGCGCCGTGATCGAAAATGCCGGATCGCCGACGTAGCTGAGGATCACACCATCGTAGTCGGTGAGCATGATGCCGTACTGCGTGTGCAGCATCTGCCGCGACAGGCCGAGCATCTCGATGCGTGCGATCGGCAATATGGCGCCGATGCGATCGCAACGGGCCTCGAGCTCGGTGCGCTCGACGATCACCGGTTTTTTGACTTGGGAGGGATCGAGCGAATAGGTCGACAGGCAGCGGCTCCACGATCGACGCACGACCTGGCCGATCGCGCTGGCGTCGGCGCAGCCCTTGACCGTGGTTTCAACCAATCGGGCGTGGCCTTGACTATCCAGTCGCAAACGCATTATCCCCTCCGACAGCGTGTTCACGCCGATGCCCGCAGGCACTCCGGCTTTGTTGTTGTCGTCAGACGCGGAACGACCGCTTCCCTGGGAAACAGTTCTTCCGCTGCCCAGCATGGAGGGTATTACGAATGTCCCCCGGCGAACAGGACCCGTCGGGGAAAAGGCAGCCAGCGATCGGGCCCGGCCGCCCGGGCTGGGCGTCCATGCCGCAGGATATGTTACAGCACGGCCACAGCGGCCGATAGTAGCACCGCATTGTTTGGATGGCGCGTGCGAATGCCGCTTAAACATAGTCAAAAACGGATCACGGAGCGAATGACCTTGCCCTCGTGCATGAGCTCGAAGGCCTTGTTGATCTCCTCCAGCGGCAGCACTTCGCTGATCATTTCGTCTATCTTGATCTCCCCGTGCAGGTAGCGCTCGACGTATCCGGGCAGCTGCGAGCGCCCTTTGACGCCGCCGAATGCGCAGCCGCGCCAGACGCGTCCGGTAACCAATTGGAACGGACGCGTGCGGATCTCTTCACCCGCGCCAGCGACGCCGATGATGACCGATTCGCCCCAGCCCTTATGGCAACATTCGAGCGCCGAACGCATGACGTTGACGTTGCCGATGCACTCGAACGAATAATCGACGCCGCCATCGGTCATATCGACGATGACCTGCTGCACTGGCACGTCGTGATCCTTGGGATTGACGCATTCGGTGGCCCCGAGCGCCTTGGCCATTGAAAATTTTTCGGCATTCGTGTCGATGGCAATGATACGCCCGGCCTTGGCCATGACCGCGCCTTGAACCACCGACAGCCCGATACCGCCGAGACCGAACACGGCCACGCTGGAACCCGGCGTGACCTTCGCGGTATTGAGCACCGCGCCGATACCGGTCGTGATGCCGCAGCCGAGCAGACACACTTTGTCGAGCGGAGCGACCGGATTGATCTTCGCCAGCGAAATTTCGGGCATCACGGTGTATTCGCAGAAGGTGCTGGTTCCCATGTAGTGCAGCACCGGCTTGCCGTGGCGTGAAAAGCGCGTCGTCCCGTCCGGCATCAGTCCCTTGCCCTGAGTCAGGCGGATTTTCTGGCACAGATTGGTCTTGCCGGATTTGCAAAACGTGCACTCGCCACATTCCGGCGTGTAAAGCGGAATCACGTGGTCGCCAGGCTTGACGCTCTTCACTCCGGCGCCAATCTCCTGCACGATGCCGCCGCCTTCGTGGCCGAGGATGACCGGGAATAGCCCTTCGGGGTCCTTGCCCGAGAGCGTGAACGCATCCGTATGACAAACACCGGTGGCGACGATCTTTACCAGCGCTTCTCCGGCCTTGGGTCCCTCGACGCGGACCTCCTCGACCGAAAGCGGTTTGCCAACGCTCCATGCGACCGCGGCCTTAGACTTCATGGTCGTGCCTCCGTGACTTATCGTGTGGGTGCGAGCGACCGATAAGGCTCGGATTGCAGCCACTGTGCCATCTTTTAGGGCACCAATAAGACTAATGAAGTCAGCCTGTTACTGTTTTGACCGCAGGTACCTTCAAGGCAACGCCGGGGCCCGAGAGTCGAGCGCGCTACAGCTTTGGGACAGTTGTGACACGGTACCGCCCCGCGGGCATGGTACCGGTCATGCCCCTGGCGTCGTGACGCTTATTCGTCCGGCGGTGGTGGCGGCGGCGGCGGGGATCCGAACTTGTACTTCGGATCGCCTTTGTAAGCCGAGCGCACGAACGCCAGGATCTTCCACAGATCGTCCCCCGTCGGCACGAGTGCTCCAAACGAAGGCATCGGCGCCACCACATTCTCACGGCCGCGGCGCACATAGCCCTTGGCCTGCAGCGGAATGGTTCCCAGTGTCACAAGGCGAAACAACGTGTCGTCGTCGCCGCCGTAGATCCAGATGTCGTTGATCAGGGGCGGGCACATGCCGCCACCGCCGTTGCCGCCGTGGCAGCCGTTGCAGCTGAAGTTGAAGTACAGCTTGTGCCCCTGCTCCACGATATCCGCATTATCGTCCTGGTACGGGTTCTTGAGGGTGCCCTTGGGGGCGGCGCTTTCCGCCTGTATGGGCGTCATGCTCTTGAAGTCGAGGCTCGCCGCCGGAGCAGCATTGGCCGCCGGGGCGGCGGGAGTGGCGGCCGAGGCGCTCTGCGTTTGCGCGTACGCGCTGGCCGCGAGGGCAAGCATTGCGAACGCAGCGATCAATCCTTGTCGTGGCACATCGTTCTCCTCTGCAATCCGATGAAGTCGCGTGATCCGGCGGCGCGGCGCCGGCCGCTAGCTCGAACTCATTCCCGACGCGGCTGCCGGCGGTTCCAATATCTTGATGACCGCATCGCTGCCCTTGTCGCGCGCGATGCCGAGCGCGGTCTTGCCTTCCTCGTTCTTGGCCGCCGGGTCGGCGCCTGATTTAATCAGCAGGCTCGCCAGATCCGCCTGGTTGGCGGCGGCCGCGATCATCAGCGCGGTAATGCCACCACTGTTCTTGGCATTGACGTCCGCGCCATGATCGAGCAACGCTCTCGCGGATCGATCCGAACGGCCCGCGACCGCCAGCATCAATGGCGTGTAGCCGCTGCCGATCCGCTGATTGACGTCGCAGCCCGCCTTGACGAGTGCCACCACGGCCACCTCCTTGCCGTACTGGGACGCGATCGCGAGCGGCGTGAGGCCGCTCGGATTCCTGGCATTGGGGTCGGCTTTGTGAGCCGCGAGATATTGCACCAGCTCGCCATCGTCGAGCCACGCCGCGGTCATTATGGGGGTCCAGCCATCGTTGTCGGTCCGGCTGACGTCGGCGTTGTGCTCGACCAGGTAGGTCACCATGTCGGCCGACATGATCCGAACCGCATTCAGTAGCGGGGTATAGCCCTGCGGATCGCGCGCATTGATGTCGGCGTGCTTCTTCTCTATCAGATAGCTCACGCGCACCGGATCGCCGGCGAGGACCGCATTGTTGAGCTCGACACTGAGTTTGGCGCCGTGAGCAAGCCAGTCATCCAGCATCGCTAGCGTAACGTTCTGAATCGCTGGCCCGTGGTACTGCGGCTGCTTGACCGCAGCATACGGTCCGTGCGAGGGCAAATCACCGTCGATGATGCAGTCATCACACTTCACGAGCGGTACGCCAAAGTCCACGAGGATCGTCCGAATCTTATCCTTCTGCTGCTTGAGCGTATTTTCGATCTGGTCGCGGAAGTCGCGGTTTTGCGTTCGCACCGCGAGCGTCATGTCGAATTCCATCGGCACTTCATCTTCCATGAGATTCACGGGCTGAATGGTCAGCGGCGCGTGCTTCATGGCCTTGTAGTAGCCCGCGAACGGCCCCCAGACTGCGGCGACGTCGAGTTCGCCGTCGACCACCTGCTTGACCTGATAAACCGGCTCGTCCTCGGGATTCGTGTCGGCGTCATGGCTGAGGTAGTGCACGACGGTATTGCTGCGCACGTCGTGCGCTTCGAGCGCCTCGCGAATCGCCGAGGTCTGATATACACCGACCGTGAGCGTCTTGAGCCTCGGATCGTCCAAGCTCTTGAAGTCGAGATTCCGATCGGTGCGCGTGGCGAGCACGAAGGTCGTGCGATAGAGCGGCGAGGTGCTCAAGACCCCCTGCGCGTCGCGCGTCAGGTCGAGCATGAGATCGCACTGATCCGCGGCCAGCGTCGTGCGGGTGAGGCCACGCTCGATCCCGGGACGATAGTAATACTGCACGGTGGTACCGAGCGAATCGGCGATCACCTGTGCAATCTTCTGCTCGAACCCCTCGCCCCGATTATTGGAGAACGGCATGTTGCCGGGGTCGGCACAGACGCGCAGCGCCGCCATCGGCGCGGCGGCCATCGCGGCGCCAGTGACACCGAGCAGTAACACGGCAAGTCCCAAGCGCATGGTGCGGATCATATATTCGGCCCCTCTATACTGTACTTATGTTCCTGTAAGACTACCGCTCGCGCTCGACGGTTCAATCCATCAGCGCCTGAAGAACTGCATCGTAATACTTGGCTGACAGCCAAAGCTGCGCAGGAACACATCCCCCACATGAAGGCGCCCGATGTCCTTACAGACATCGGGCGCCAGTTTCAGCTCAAACGTTCCAATCGTTCGGTTATTCGACTCGGAACGTGTACAGCGTGCCGCCCATCGGGATCTTGTCCAGATTGGCTGCCTTCGTCATCGCAGTCGCGCCGATCGCACCGAATTTGTCGCTGAGATCGAGGCCCGCCGTGACCGGCAGTCCGATCCAGCCTCCGATGCCGCTCCACACCGACACGTACTGCTTGCCGCCGACCTTGTAGGTGATCGGATTGCCGATGATGCCGGAACCCAGACGTCGCTCCCACAGCACCTTGCCGCTCTTGCGATCCACGGCGCGGAAGTTGCCCTGCAGATCGCCGTAGAAGGCCAGACCGCCGTCGGTGACCAGCGCGCCACCCCAGTTCGGGTACGCGTCCGGGATCTCCCAGACGGTCTCACCGGTCACTACATTGAACTTCTTGAACTTGCCGGTGACGCCAGGCTTTTCCGGATACATGTACACGTTGGCAAACACATACACCGTGCCCTGCTGGGTGTGCGAGCGCTGCTGCGGCTCGTCCTCCATGCACCAGTTATTGGTCGGGCAATAGGCCATGCCGGGCTCGGTCGGATCGATCGCGCACGGCTGCTGGTCCTTGCCACCCATCGCTGACGGGCAGGCCTGCGTGTTGCCATTGGGCAGCAACGGCGAGTGCTCGTACACTTTGACCGGTCGGCCGGTCTTCATGTCGATCTTTTCCGCCCAGTTGACGGTGACGAACTTGTTCGCACGCAGCAGCGTGCCATCGGCACGATCCAACACGTAGGCGAACCCATTGCGGTCAAAGTGGATCAGCACCTTGTGCATCTTGCCGTCGACGGTGAGGTCTTCGAGCATAAGCTCGTTGATGCCGTCATAGTCCCACTGATCGAACGGTGTCATCTGGTAGACCCAGGCGACTTCACCGGTATCGACGTTGCGGGCGAAGATGCTCATCGACCACTTGTTGTCCCACTTGCCGCTGTTGCATTCCTGCTGAGTCTTGTCGCCGCAGCGATAAGACGGGCTCCAGAGCCCAGGATTGCCGGTCGAGGTGTACACGAGCTTGAGCTCCGGGTCGTAGCTGTAGAAGCCCCACTGAGCGCCGCCACCCCGCTTCCACTCATCACCTGGATAGGTGCTGATGCCGAGGTCTTTGCCGGCCGTGCCGTATTCAGGATGCGCCTTGTTGGAGTTGGAGGTCAGGCACACGTCCTTGTCGCTTCCAGTGCTGTAGCACTCCCAGACCTTCTTGCCGTCGGCCAGATTGAAGGCATCGAGCCGGCCGCGGGCGGCGAACTCATCGCCACCGAAGCCGATGATGACCTTGCCATTGGCAATGATCGGCGCCGGAGTGATCGTCTCGCCCTTGTCCGGCCAGGCATCTTTGACGACCCAGTCTTCCTTGCCGGTCTTGGCGTCCAGAGCGATCACGAAGCCGTCCAGAGTCGCGAACACCAGCTTGCCATCGGCATACGACAGGCCACGGTTCACGGTGTCGCAGCACGCACGTGCCACGGCCGACTCGTCACGATCGGTCGACTTGGTGTAGTGCCAGATCTGCTGCGGTTGATCCGGATTGGTCAGGTCCAGCGCCTGCACGATATTCGGCCAGCCGCTCTCCATGTACATCATCGGTTTGCCATCGACCACCACAACCAACGGCTGGCCCTCATGGCCGCGCAGAGTGCCGCTCGACTGCGACCAGATCATCTGCAGCTTGCCGACGTTGGTAGTGTTGATGTCCTTCAGACGGCTGTGCCGCGAGTTTTCCTGATCGCCGCCCGGCGCCGCCCACAGATTTGCGTCTTTGGCGCGGTCCGTGACTTCATCCGCAACCGTCGCACCGGAGATCGCGGTGAGTGCCAAAGTGGCACAAAATATCCCCACCCTACTCCTACATACGGATTCCATACGCTGTTCTCCTCCTAACACATTCAAGTCTTTATGTTCCGCCAGCACTTGGAGTCCTAGCGGGGATTATCAGCTTTGACTAAGCACTCGCCGTGCCAGTCCCACAGAACTAAGAAAGGCTCTATTTATCATTGCGTTATAGAGCTCGCGCCGCACCCCCGACGGCCAATCAAGGTGGCGTCGGGTCGGCGACGCCACAACGGTGTGCCGGATTTGACCCAACCCCCTCGTACTCATTATGGTATCCATACACGCCGGTTTGTGCCAGAGCCCGACCAGCATTCGGGGCGCATTTTTTTGCTGCGGTTCAGGGCTTCTTTTTTGGTGCATTGGCTCGAGCGCATCGCTAGAGCAGGCTTTTGGCGTGATGCTTGAGATGGTCGGCCATGAAAGTCTGAATGAACCAATACGAATGGTCGTAACCGTCGTGCTGGCGCAGCGTCAGCGCCTGCCCGGATGCGGTGGCCGCGGCTTGCAGGGCATCGGGATGCAGCTGTTCGGCCAGGAACTGATCGGCCTTGCCCTGATCGACCAGGATGGGGTGAGGGAAGGGCTTTCTGCGCATCAACACTGATGCATCCCACCCCTGCCATTGCGCGCTGTCCGCTCCAAGATAGTTGCCGAACGCCTTCTTGCCCCAGGGTACCGCCACCGGGTTGGAGATTGGCGCGAAGGCCGAAACCGACCGCCAGAACGAGGGATTGCGCAGCGCCGAGACCAACGCGCCATGCCCACCCATCGAGTGGCCAAAAATCCCGCGCCGATCGCTCGCGATCGGGAAGTTCTTCTCGACCACGGCCGGCAGTTCCTCGTTGACGTAGCTGCCCATGTGATAGTTGCTCGACCACGGCGGCGCCGTGGCGTTGAGATAAAAACCGGCTCCGACGCCGAAGTCCCAGGCATCCGAATCACCCGGCAGATTCAGCCCACGCGGGCTGGTATCGCAGGCCACGAGCGCCAGCCCGTGTTCCGCGGCCAGACGCTGAGCGCCGGCCTTGATCATGAATGTCTCTTCGGTGCATGTGAGGCCCGCCAGGTAATAGAGCGCTGGCACTTTGCCGCGCTCGGCCTGCGGCGGCAGATAGACAGCGAACCGCATCTCGCTGCGTATGACATCGGAGCGGTGGGTGTAGAAGCCGATGCGTCCGCCAAAGCAGGCCTGCTCGCTGCGCCGTTCCACACTCATAGGTTTATCCTTAATGGTTTGGTTTCGATCCGTCCGCGCTCTTGGGCACGCAGTGCGTCTGGTGCGGCGAGCACGGGCATGTGAGGGAGTGCGGGCGTCAGCAGCGGGATCTCAATGCCAGTGTAGCAGACGCATCGCGGCGGCGGCCGCCCGCCTGCTAGCGTGGCGCAACGTTGCTGACCAGGGCCGGCTCGCGCACGTAGTAGGCGGGGAACACGCGCTTGAAGTTCTCGATCTTGGGCAGATCGTTGTAGACGATGTAGGGATAGTTCGGATGATGAATCAGAAAGTCCTGATGATAGTCCTCGGCCGGATAAAATCCCGGCAGGCTGTCGACCCGCGTGACGATCGGCCGGGCAAACGCATGTGACTGACTCAACTGCGCGATGTACGCTGCGGCAATCCGCTGCTGCGTGGCATTGCCGTAGAAGATTTCCGAGCGGTACTGGCTGCCGCTATCCGGTCCTTGCCGGTTCAATTGCGTCGGATCGTGCACGACCGAAAAGAAGACCTGCAGAATCTCGCCCAATGAGACTTGCGCCGGGTCGTAGCTGATCTGTACGGACTCCGCGTGACCGGTGCTTCCGGTGCTCACCGCCTCGTACTGCGCGGTGCTGCGGCCGCCGCCGGCATAGCCGGCCACCACGCGCTGCACGCCGCGCAGGTGCTCGAATATACCCTGCACGCCCCAGAAGCAGCCGCCGGACAGCACCACGGTCTGCGCCGGACCCGGCGCTTTGACCTCATCGAGTATCGGCGCAGCAATGACCAGTGCGCTCTCGCCGGCACGGGCGTGCCACGGCGCGAGCACGCCGGCGCACAGCAGCAGCGCCGCAGCGACCTGTAACGCTGCGCGCTTCATTGGGGATCGGGCCATAGGCAGTGCTCCAGTCAGCGGGTGCGCTCGTGCCTTTCAGGCGCGCGCCTCGAAGTTCAGCGCCACCGAGTTCATGCAGTAACGCAAGCCGGTCGGCTTCGGTCCGTCGTCGAACACATGCCCGAGATGCGCCTCGCAGCGGCGGCACGAGATCGCATCGCGCCGCATGCCGAGGCTGTGATCGGCTGATGTCACGACATTCAGCGCCGAGATCGGTTGCCAGAAGCTCGGCCAGCCCGTGCCCGACTCGAATTTGGTCTTCGAATCGTACAGAGCCGTGTCGCAGCAGATGCAGCGGTAGAGGCCGTCGGCATGATTATTCACGTAGCGGCCCGAAAATGCCGCTTCGGTGCCGGCATGGCGGGTCACCTGATAAGCCTCGGCGGAGAGCTGATGACGCCAGTCGGCGTCGCTCTTGAGCACTCTCGGCACGGACACGACGCCGCTGCTCTTGCCCGAAGCGGCGAACAATTCGATGCTGACGCTGCCGGGATCGGCGGCCCCCGCTAGCGCGACCCTGCCAAGGAAAGTGCCGGACAATGTCGCCGCCAGGCCCTGCAGTAGCACGGTGCGGCGCATCAAATTCGATGGCTGTATGGGGTTCATGGTCGTCTCCTGCGCGAATCTGCTGTGGCACCGCTTCCCGGCCGCGTGCCGAGCGGGCTTACCTCGTAACAGTTATTCGTCTGCGAGCCGCAAAAGGTTTCACTACCATGCGCCGACGTTCGGCATCGAGCTCCAGGGTTCCCGGGGCGGCAGCCGCGAGCCCTTTTGCAGCAGCTCGATCGATATCTGATCCGGAGAGCGCACGAAGGCCATATGACCGTCGCGCGGCGGGCGACTGATCGTGACGCCGTGCTTCCTGAGTCGCTCGCAGGTGGCGTAGAGGTCGTCCACCTCATAGGCAAGATGACCGAAATTGCGTCCGCCCGTGTAGGCCTCCGGATCCCAGTTCCAGGTCAATTCCACCTGTGCCGCCTCATCTCCCGGAGCCGCCAGGAATACCAGCGTGAATCGGCCCTTGTCGTTGTCCATGCGGTGCAGTTCGCGCAGACCGAGCGCATCGCAGTAGAAGGCCAGCGAGGCCTTGAGATCGCTGGCACGAACCATGGTATGCAGGTATTTCATCGGCGCCTCAGGGTGGTGGCTGGGTAAATTGTAGTTGCCGGTCACAAAAGCAATCGATGAGTCGCTGCCAGCAATCGGCGACGGCTACAATTTTAAGCACGTTCATCGCAATATGACGCCCGGTTGACCTGACCTGCGACCAGGGCGGGCGGCTTGCCGGGCACAGTGGCCCCTGAAGCTCGACACAGATGTCATCAGCTCGAACGGCGCTCGGTATAGGGGTGCTGCTGGCCCTCATGGCGGCATCGCGCGCCACCTCACCCGTGCTGCCTCTGGTGCCGCGTGCCATGGCGCCGCCAGGAAGCTCTCACCTGGTCGCCTTCGGCAGCCGCGGTGTGCAGCCGCAGGAAGGCATTGCGAGCGGCAAACTCGACAGCGCGCTCGCAGATCTTGCGCGTCACGCCGCTCGCGTGCGCCCCGGGCACGCACTGCAGGATCTACGTGCCCTCAATCCTGCCGCCCGCTTCAGGCAATCCCCAAGCGCGGCCGAGCCACTGGTGCTCGTCGATGCGGTGACGCGGGGCGATGCCGGGCGGCTGAAGACCGCATTGCAGCGACTGGGACTGCAGCGGTCGGCGCTCTACAGCAACGACGTCGGCGGCTGGCTGCCGCTGTCGCAACTCGAGGCGGCCGCCGCGCAGCCCGAACTGCACTCGCTACGCGCCGCCATGCCGCACACCTACGCCGGCGCGGTGAGCGCGCAGGGCGACTTCGCTCAGGGCAGCGCCGCGCTGCGCTCGACTTATACGAATTTGACGGGCGCCGGCGTCACCGTTGGCGTGCTGTCCGACAGCTTCAATTGCTACGGGGTGTATGAGCAGCTGGGCAGCGGGATACCGGCGTCGGGCTTCAACGGTTATGCGCGCAATGGATTCCGGGTCGACGCAGCCACGGACCAGGCCTCCGGGGATCTACCCACGAGCCTGACCGTGCTTGAAGAGGCGGACTGCCTGAGCTACGGCGCACCTGACTTCCTGCCGTTCACCGATGAAGGCCGCGCGATGCTGCAGATCGTGCACGACGTGGCGCCCGGCGCGGCTCTCGCCTTTTACACCGCTGAAAACAGCGAGGCCGATTTTGCCCATGGCATTACCGCACTGGCGGCCGCCGGCGCCAAGGTCGAGGCCGACGATACCGGCTATTTCGATGAGCCGTTCTTTCAGGACGGCATCGTGGCACAGGCCGTCGATACGGTTGAGTCGCAGGGCGTGGCGTATTTCTCCGCCGCCGGCAACAACGCGCAGTATTCCTACGAAAACACCGCGCCGAGCTTCAGCACGCTCGCCACCAGCGGCTCCAATAGCGGGGAGTATCTGCTGAACTTTGACGTCTCGGGCACCACCATGACGACTGCATTCCCCGTAACCATCCCGGGACTGTTCCCGGGCGAATATCTGGCGGTCATCGTCGAATGGGATCAGCCGTACGTGACCGGCGCCGCCGGCAGTCCGGGCGCCAGCAGCCGTATCGATCTATGCGTCACGGGCTCCACCAGCGCCGATCACATCACCGACCTCGATGGCAATCCGGTGAGCTGCACCGGACCTAATGCGACCGGTGCCGATCCGGTGCAGCTGCTCATCATCGGCAATCCGGCCGACGCAAGCGGCGACTCGGCGGCCGAATCCATCAACGTGGTGATCGGACTCGCCGGCGGCACTGCGATCCCCGGCCGCATCAAGCTGGTGCTGGCGGCCGACGGCGCACCGTTGTCGTTCGACAGCGCGTTGGCGACCCACAGCTCGACGCTGCAGGGACACCCCGGCGCCGCCGGCGCGATGGCGGTCGGTGCCGCGTTCTTCCCCGAGACGCCGCGGTGTGGTGTTTCGCCGGCGCTGCTCGAGAGTTACTCCTCGCAAGGCGGCGCACCGATTCTGTTCGATAACACCGGCGCGCGCCTTTCCCCGCCGATCACGCGGCAAAAGCCCGATATCGTCGGCCCCGACGGCGTCAATACGACTTTTTTCGGCCGGACCTTCGCGAGCGCAGGGATTTCCGACCCTTCGAGCGTACCGCAATGTCTGAACGATGCCGACTATCCCAGTTTCTTCGGGACTTCGGCCGCAACGCCGCACGTCGCCGGCGCCGCGGCCTTGATGCTGCAGGCCAACGCTGCACTAGCGCCCGCCCAGATCTACGGCGCACTGCGCTCGAGCGCGCAGGCGATGAGCACGCCCGTGCCTAACTTTGAATCCGGCTACGGTTTCGTCCAGGTCGATGCTGCCCTCGCGCAGCTGCCGCCCGCGGCACCCAACCTTGCCGTCAACACCGCATCCGTCGTCCTGGGGGGGTCGGCCACACTGAGCTGGTCGTCGATCAATTCCAGCCTCTGCACGGCAACCGGTGACTGGAGCGGCACCCTGGCCACCACTGGCAGCGCGCATGTGACGCCGTCGGCAATCGGCACGGCCAGTTATACGCTGACCTGCGCAAATGCGGTCGGCTCCGCCCACAGCACCGTCACCTTGAGCGTGGTCGCAACGGCACCGGCGTCCCATAGCGGCGGCGGCGGCTTCGGTGGCGGCACGCTACTGCTGCTGGCGGGCGTTGTCTGCGCCGACCGCCTCAGGGACAAGCGCTCGATGCCTCACCCGACAGCAGGGTTATCGCATGCACCTGATCGCTCAGACCGCGCTGGGTATTTCCTGCAGCGTGCGATGAACGTACTGCACGCAGATCGAGCCTTCGCCGACGGCGGATGCAATGCGTTTGACGCTGCGCGAGCGCACATCGCCCGCGGCGAATACGCCCGGCAGACTGGTCTCCATCGAATGCGGTGGACGCCGCAGCGGCCAGCGGGCCGCCGCCAGATCCTGCGCATCGAGCTCGGGACCGGTTTTGACGAAGCCATCCGAGTCGAGGGCCACACAGTTTTGCAGCCATGGCGTGTTCGGCACCGCGCCGGTCATGACGAACACATGGCCGATCGCGTGCTGCTCGCTGCGACCGTCGGCGCCGCAGTGCCAGCTGACTCGTTCGAGACGATCGGTGCCCTCGACGGCCGTGATCTGCGTGCTGGTGTGCAACACGATATTCGGCGTCTGCTCGATTCGACGGATCAGGTAATTCGACATGCTCGCGGCCAATCCCCGCGATCGGACCAGCAGGTGCACGCGCTGGCAGGATCCGGCTAGAAATACCGCGGCCTGACCGGCCGAATTGCCGCCCCCGACGATGATGATCTCCTCGCCCTGGCACAGCACTGATTCCAGATGCGTGGCGGCATAGTGCACGCCGGTGCCGTGGTAGCGCCCCAGGTTGTCGATGGCCAGCGTTCGATATTGCGCGCCCGAGGCGATCAGCACACTGCGTCCGCGCAGCGCGCCCCCCTGCGCCAGCTCGACCGCATAGGGCCGCTGGGCGCAGTTCAGGCCGGTCGCCTCGCAGGCGACGCTCAGGGCTGCGCCGAATTTCTGGGCCTGCGACAAGGCTCGACCGGCCAGCGCCGCCCCCGAGATGCCGGTCGGAAATCCGAGGTAATTTTCGATCTTCGAGCTGGTCCCCGCCTGGCCGCCGGGCGCGAGCGTCTCGACGATGCGCACCCGTAGACCTTCCGAGGCGGCATAGACGGCGGCCGCCAGGCCGGCGGGACCGGCGCCCACGATTACCAGATCATAGAGCCGGCTGTCATCGAGCTGCGGATTGATGCCGAGGCATTCGGCGATGTCGCGGTTGCTTGGGTTGCGGAACACGTGCTCGCCGCGGCAGACGACCACGGGAATGTCATTCGGCCCGACATGAAAGCGCTCGAACAGCGCCGCCACATCGGCATCGCTCTCGACATCGACGTGGTGAAAGGGTTGCGTATTGCGCGTCAGGAACGCCTGCAGGCGCAGCGAATCCGCCGAATGCCGCGAACCGAGCAGCAGGACCTCGCCCCCGCCGCTGCCTATGAGCGCCATGCGACGCAGAATGAACGCGCGCATCAGCAGCTCGCTGAGCTCCGCATCGGTTTGTACGAGCGAGCGGATCTGCTCGGGTTCGAGGGCAATCGCTGCGCCGTCCTCCCGCACGCGCAGACAGGCCTGCGCCGCGCTGCCGCGCAGCGTGCTCATCTCGCCGCTGAAGTCACCGGCCGTGAGCAGATACATCAGCTCGGAACGGTCGCGCAGCAACACCTCGACGCTGCCGGACAGCACGATGAAGACATGTGAGTGCCGAGTGCCGGATTCGAGCAGGACCTGGCCGGCATGTGCCTCGACGCGCCGCCCGAGCGCCTCCAGGCGCACAATCTGCGCCGGTGCCAGCTTCGGAAACATCTGCTCGCGACGTCGCTCGAGCAGCTCGTTGGCCACAACTGGGCCCAACGCCTCGCTCAATGCAGCTCCATGACGGTGTTGTCGAGGTAGCACCAGCTCCAGCTCTCGCCCGGCTCGATCGAGGTGATGATCGGATGCGAAGTGGCGTGGAAATGCTTGGTCGCGTGGCGGTTCTTGGAATCGTCACAGCAGCCCACGTGTCCGCAGGTGCGGCACAGTCGCAGGTGCACCCAGGAATCCCCCAGCTTGAGACATTCCTCGCACCCCTCGGTGCGAGGTTGGGACGTCTTGACGGCGCTCAAATGTCTGCATCGCGTGGTCATGGCGGCCTCCTCTGCCCGAACGTATCACTTGCGATCGGGGTCCGCAAAACATGGCGCTCGTGGCACAATCGCGCCGTGAGCCCGCATTCTCGTTTTGAGCTGACGGTCCCCATCGATGAAGCCGACCACGTGCTCGGTGAGCCGCACGCGCCCGTGAGCGTGGTCGAGTTTGGCGATTTCGAATGCCCGAACTGCAAGCAAGCGGCGCCTGCGGTGCAAGTATTGCTCGATCGATTTCCGGGCCGCATCCGCTTCGCCTATCGGCACTTTCCGGCCGAGGCGGCGCATCCACATGCGCTGCCAGCTGCGGAGGTGTCCGAGGTGGCAGGCGCGCAGGGCCGATTCTGGGCCATGCACAACATGCTGTTCGACAACCAGCTGCATCTCAAGGCCCCGCAGCTGCGTGGCTACGCCGAGCGCTTGGAGCTCGACATGGCGCGCTATGCCGCCGAGTTGGATGATCACATCTACCTGCAGCGCATTCGCGAGCATGCGCAAGCGGCTCGCAACAGCGGCGCCCGCGGCACGCCGACTTTCTTCGTCAATGGCATCATCCAGGACGTGTCGTTCGGGGTGCATCAGCTGTTCAAAGCGGTGGAAAAGGCGCTGCGGCGCTGATTCGCCTCAGCGCGTCCACGGCGCAGGCAGCTCCGCGTCGATGCCATAGCGTGCGAGTGCGCTGGCTACGAGCGAGCGCTCGAGCGCTCCGTGACGCGCCAATGCATCGAGCGCGGCGATGACGATGTGCTTGCGGTCGACCTCGAAGAAGCGGCGCAAAGACGCGCGCGTATCGCTGCGGCCAAATCCGTCGGTGCCCAATGCGGTAAAGTCCGCGCTCAAATACGCTGCGATCAGCTGCGGATAGGCGCGCACGTAGTCGCTCGCTGCCACAACCGGCGTCGCGCCTGCGAGGCATTGCTGCAGATGAGAGACTTTGGGCTCGAGTGACGGATGCAGCCGATTCCAGCGCGCCACCTGCGCCGCCTCGCGCGCGAGCTCGCTGAAGCTCGTGGCGCTCCAGACCTCGCACGAGACATTCCAGTCGCTCTGGAGCAGCGCGGCGGCGGCGATGACCTCCCGCAGGATTGCTCCGGAACCGAGCAGGCGCAGGGCACCGGCCGGTTGCGGCGCTATCACCTGTGCATAGCGGTACAACCCCTGAATCACCTGCGCTGCGAGCTCCGCCGACAGTGACGGCTGCGCATAGTTTTCATTGCTCACGGTGATGTAATAAAACACGTCCTCGGAACGCTGCATGATCGAGCGCGCGCCATGATCCAGGATTACGGCCAGCTCGCCCGCAAAGGCGGGATCGTAGGCGCGGCAATTGGGAACGGTGGCGGCCACGACGTGGCTCGAGCCGTCCTGGTGCTGCAAACCCTCCCCGCCCAGCGTGGTTTTGCCGGCGGTCGCACCGATCAGAAAGCCGCGCGAGCGCTGATCGGCGGCCGCCCAGATCAGATCCCCCACCCGCTGGAAACCGAACATCGAGTAGAAGATGTAGAACGGCAGCAGGCGCAGGCCGTGCACGCTATAGGCCGTGGCCGCCGCCACCCATGAGGACAGCGCCCCGGCCTCCGTAATGCCCTCCTCAAGCAATTGACCGTCGCGCGCTTCCCGATAGGACAGCAGCGAGCCGGCGTCCTCGGGCTCATAGAGCTGGCCGCTTGGAGAATAGATGCCGATCTGGCGGAACAGATTGGCCATGCCGAACGTACGCGCTTCATCGGCCACGATCGGCACGATGCGAGGCCCGAGGCTCTTGTCCCGCAGCAGGTTGGTCAAAAGGCGCACCGCCGCCATGGTCGTCGACATTTCCTTGCCGTCGGCCTGCAGCGCAAAGCCGGCGTAATTCTGCAGCGGCGGCAGCGCGATGGCCGGCGCCTCGGCGCCGCGCGCAGGCAGATAGCCGCCGAGCTCGGCGCGCCGCGCGCGCAGGTAGCGCACCTCGGCGCTATCCTCCGGCGGCTTGATGAAACTCAGATCCGCAATCTGCGCGTCGGTAAGCGGCAGCGCGAAGCGGTCCCGGAAGCTGCGCAGCGTCGCCACATCGAGTTTCTTCTGCTGGTGCGACGTCATGCGCGATTCGCCGGTGCCGCCCATGCCATAGCCCTTCTTGGTCTTGGCGAGAATCACCGTCGGCTGGCCGCGATGTGCGCGCGCTGCCGAGAACGCCGCGTACAGTTTGCGCATATCGTGGCCACCGCGCTTGAGGGCGTCGATGTCCGCCAGCGACATATGTGCCACCAGCGCCCGCAACTCGGGATCGAGCTGAAAGAAGTGCGCCTGGTTATAGGCGCCGTCATTGGCGCCGAGCGTCTGGTATTGCCCGTCGGTCGTCTCGGCGAAGCGGCGCAGCAGCGCGTGATGTGTGTCGCGCGCGAACAGCGCATCCCAATCCGAGCCCCACAGCACCTTGATGACGTTCCAACCCGCGCCCGTGAACAGCCCTTCGAGCTCCTGGATGATCTGACCGTTGCCGCGCACCGGTCCGTCGAGGCGCTGCAGATTGCAGTTGATGATGAAGGTCAGATTATCGAGCTGTTCGCGAGCGGCGAGCGTCAGAGCGCCGATCGATTCGGGCTCATCCATCTCGCCGTCGCCGAACACGCCCCAGACTCGACGCGCCGAGGCCGGGACCAATCCGCGATGCTCCAGATAGCGCATGAATCGCGCCTGATAAATGGCGTTGATGGGTCCGATGCCCATCGAGCCGGTCGGCACCTGCCAGAACTCTGGCATCAACCACGGGTGCGGATAGGAGCACAGTCCGTGACCGTCCACTTCCCTGCGGAAGTGCGCCAACTGCTGCTCGCTCAAGCGGCCTTCGAGGTGCGCCCGAGCGTACACACCGGGGGCTGAATGCGGCTGAAAGAAAACCAGATCGCCGTCGTGGCCCTCGCGGTCGCCACGAAAGAAGTGATTGAAACCAACTTCGAAAATTTCCGCCGCCGATGCATAGCTCGCGACGTGGCCGCCCAACTCGCCGTACGCCTCGTTGGCCCGCACCACCATGGCGAGCGCGTTCCAGCGCAGAATGGCGGTAATGCGCTCTTCCAACGCAATATCACCCGGGTGCACCGCTTGTTGCTCGAGTGAAATGGTATTGCGGTAGGACGAGTAAGGCAGCGCGTGGGTCAGAATATCGAGCTGCCGCGCCTGCTCCTCCAACTGCGAGAGCAGATAAACGCCGCGCGCCTTGCCGTGCTGCTTGACGACTGCTTCCAGCGCCTCGAGCCACTCCCGTGTCTCCTCGGGATCGGCATCTGCAGCAGTCGGAGCTGGCGCGGGCATGTTGATCTCTCCACGGATAGGCGCGAACGATGCTAGCTTACGCTCGGCATCGTTTTGGTACCGGTCAGTCGTTCGGGTATTATCGCCGTACCGTTCTGTCAACCGAATATTCCTAATTCGCGTTGAGCTTTCGTATCGAACATCGCGAGGTACGGAATAATGGCTAGACGCAACCCACATTGGCAGCGCTGAGCCCGCAGCGCGCTGATCGCGCTATTGAATTGATCCTCAGCTGGCTGCGCCACTGCTTGCCGGTCGGCTGCGGGATCGGCGGCGGACCGATCGGCGATCACGCCGATGCCGGCTTCGCGGCCGAGGAGCAGCTCATCGACCACGCTGTGCAGCGGCGACGCCGCGAATTTCGCGCGGGGCGGTCCGCTGCGCGCGAGGCGCTCGCGCAGCTCGGCTGCGTACCCGTTCCGATCCTGGCGCGACCGCAGCGTGATCCGATCTGGCCGACGGGTTTCGTGGGCTCGATCACTCACTGCGAAGGCTGCACGCTGGCGATCGCCGCACCCACGCGCCTCATGCAGGCCATGGGTCTGGACCTTGAAGAGGATGTGGCGCTGGAGCGAGCGCTGGTCGGCGCCGTCTGTCGGCCGGAGGAGCGCGAGCAGCAGCAGGCATTCGCGGCGCTCGGCATCGATCAGGCAAAACTGTGCTTCATCGCCAAGGAGGCCGTGTACAAGGCGATCTTCCCGCGCGAGCGTGTCATGCTCGATTTCCAGCAGATGCGCGTTGGGTTCGATGCCTCACAGCGCAGCTTCGAAGCGTTCCGGGGCTCGCCGGCCGGCGATGCGGCCAGCCGCATCGCCGGCCTCGGCCGATTCCGGCACGAGTCGCCGCTGCTGGCGGCGCTGTTCGTGATCCCCTGCGCCTGATAGGCACGGTGACGGAAGCCGTGAACCAGCCACTGCCGCCGCTGTCTGACATAAGGAGCGGCTGCGGCTGAAGCGATACTAGCGTTCAGCTTGATTTAATCTTGGAAGCGTATAATTAACCATGAGGTATGCCCATAGCGCCCGCGAGGCACTCATGAACGCGAAAACCATATTCCACGGATTGCGAGCCCTGGGGCTCGTCTTGATTGCAGGTCTACTGCTTGCATCGTCGCCAAACCGCGCGTTCGCAGCCGGTCATTTTGGCGGCGGCGGTGGCGCGCACGGTGGCGGTGGCGCGCACGTCGGCGGTGCTTTCCGCGCCGGCGGCTACCATGGAGTCTACGGCGGCTACGGCTTCCGCGGCGGTTGGGGCTGGCGCGGCTATGGCTACTGTTGCTACGGTTGGTGGGGCTGGCCCGGTTACGGGCTGTTCCTAGCCACCTTGCCGCTCTACTACTCGACCCTGTGGTGGGGCGGGGTGCCCTATTACTACGCCTACGATAACTACTATGTTTGGGATGGTGCCGCGGCTGGCTATGTTGCCGTGACTCCTCCGCCCGAGGTTCTGAATCAGTCCGCACCACCGCCCGGGGCCGCACCACCGCCCGGGGCCGCACCACCGCCGGGGGCTGGATCGCCGCCGGGTGGCGCTGAACTATTCGCCTATCCCAAAAATGCGCAGAGTGCCGAACAGCAGCAGCGCGATAAGCAGGAGTGTCGTGACTGGGCCGCAGCGCAGGCCGGCGCCGACGGGCCGAATCGCGGCGACAATCTGCGCGCGCAGACCGCGTGCCTCGAGGCACGCGGCTACAGCGTGAGGTGACTGCAGAGCCGAGCGCGCCCTGCCCGGGCGCCGAGGGGCGCTGCTGTTCATCTGCAGGGCGGACGGGCTGAAAAAAAACCCGTCGGGGTGGATGACCGCTGACGGGCCAATTCTGATCCGCCGAATCCGACGCTCATGCGCCGGACATTCGGAAAGGTCCCGGATCCAGGACTCGGAGGCGGGATGTTACTCGGCCGACGCTCGTTCGTCGGTGCGCTGCCCAACATAGCGCCAGGGCTACAGGATCGCGTGCAGCGCCACGATCTGCGGGTGCATCGGCCAAGAACCACCCGACCCGTAAACCCCAAGGGCGGTCAGATCTACTTCAGAATCAACTCGCGAATAAATCGGTCGCCAAGAAGCTCTCGCATCGCCTCGCGACTGATCGCAGCCTCGTCCCGCTTCTGGCGCGTGCCAAATACCTTTGCGGTCAGCGGGTCCGTACGCTCCTCAAGTCCATCCAATGCTGCCATGTTCTTATAGACGACCGTCAACATGAGGTCCGGTTCGCTCGGATTATGGGCCTCGTTCGTATTGTAAACCTTGTAGTCGAGAATAATTCCTTGCTTCTTATATTCCTCCATCAGCGACTTGTAGTCAGTGGCAAGCCATTTCATGTAGGTATTGAACATGCCCGGCTTGACCTTGACGTACGAGACATGCGTCACCGCTCCCTCCGTGTAGGGACGAGTTTCATCCGCTGCAGCAATCGTGGCAAAGAGCATCATCGCGGCCGCGAGCAGGAACTTCGGCATCTCAGTCCTCATGGTGGGTGATGACGGACGGCAGCACACACGACGTGACGGCCGGCGTAGCCATAGGATGCCCACGAAGGATACGATCTGTCACCTGATCATTCCAAGCCGCGCGACGCTCTGGCGCCTGATTCTTGTGCATTCCAGCGATGGCTTTACGATGCCCGGAGCGCTAGCCTAAGCCAAATACTTATGAGCTTAAGTCCATCACTCAGAATCCTATTCGTCTGCATGGGCAATATCTGCCGATCGCCCACGGCCGAGGCGCTCTTTCGCGCTCTGGCACCAATGCTGGCGCCGGAAATGCAATTCGACGTGGATTCGGCCGGCACGCACGACTATCACGTGGGCTCGCCACCGGACGTGCGCTCGCAGCGCGCCGCGCAGCGGCGCGGCATCGACATGTCGCAGCTGCGCGCACGTCGCCTCGTCGCCGAGGATTTCGAGCGCTTCGACTGGATCGTGGTCATGGATGAGCGCAATCGCCTCGACGCGCTCGCCTTGGCACATCCTGATAGTCCCGCGCAGCTCGTGCGACTGCTGGACTTCGCCCCTGGGCAGGCGCTGCGCGACGTGCCGGATCCCTACTATGGTAAAGCAGCCGATTTCACCGAGGTCATCGCGCTCATCGACGCAGGCATCCGTGGCCTGATCATGGCGCTGCGTGCGCCGCACGGTGGCGAGCACTGATATCGACGTGCGCGGACTGCTCATAGCCGCGCTGGACCACGGGCTGCACCTCGCTCAGGGCCCGCAGCCCGATACCTCGCCCGCGGCCGCGCGCCGGAATTGCGCCTGATCGAGATAAAGCCGCGCGTTCAGGCGCTGATACTCCAGCAGCGTTCGCCGACCGTCGGCCGCAGGGCTCGAGAGCGCGCGGCAACGTTGCGCCGCTCCACCGGCTGCAGTGCGTCCCTCGAGGCTCTCCTCGAGCACGCGTCCGAGCAAGGTGCCGCGCGTGCGCGCTCGCAGATCGAGCAGGCGCATCAAAGTCGGTGCGATGTCGGCGTTGCTGACCGGCAACGCATCCGTATAGTGCTGTTTGAAGTCCGGCCCAATCGCCGCCATGAAATTATAGGTATTGTCACGGCCAAAGCTGCCGTGCATGCCTTGACCCTGCTGCAGCGATGTATCGGCGATCTGCACCGCGTGCTGTAACGGGTTGTAGGCTTGTGCGGCTGCAAGCGGCTCGAGCAGGAACGTCTTGAATGCCACCACCAGGGCCGGGCGCGGCAGACGCGCATCGCCTTCGAGCGCGATGCTCGACAACGGCAGCGCTCCGGGGATTGCCCCGTACTGATCGTCAACGAACAGCGCTCCCACGTAGTCCAGAGCGGCGATCAGTGCCACGATGCGCCGCGCCAGCGCGCGCTCGCCGTTCGGCAGATAGATGAGATCCGAACCGCCGTTGGCGGCCACGATGACCTGGGCGTCGGTGCGATCGAGCGCCGCACCCGTACCACCGATGACGGCATTGCCGACCACCGGGTGCGTGCTGACGCGCTCGTAGACGGCATTGCCGCGCGTGTCATTGCCGATACGGTCCGAATCGTACAGCGGCTCGTACAGCAAGCGGGCCAGATCGATCGCCAGGAATCCAGGCGGCAGGAATCCTGCAGGCACGTCCGGATAGCGCGTATGCGCGGCCGGACTCGCGGTCGCGTGTCCCTGGGCGTCGATGTCATGCTTGCTGATCGTGGCAAAGCCGTGATCGGAGGTCACGAAGATATCCGTGTTCGCCGCCAGCTGTGCATCGCTGCGCACGAATTCGAGGATCTGGCGCAGATTGTCGTCGGCGTTGCGCACGGCTGCACGCGAGCTCGAACCGTTGATGCCGGGACGCAGCGCATTGAGACTGTCGCCCTGATTGTGCTGCGTGCCGTCCGGATCGCGCGACCAGTACAGCAGCACGAACGGCTTGCCGCGCCGCTTGAGCAACGGCAGTACCGCACGCGTGGTGGCCGCGATGAAGTAGTTCTGCTGCACAAAGTTGGCATTGCGCACCCCCGGCAAGCGGCTCGTGCCCGTCGGCTGCTGCCGTGCCGGAGTGACCAACGGCAGGTCTGCGCTCTCGAGTGCGGCCACGACTTCCCTGTCGAGTGGCGGCGCATTCCCGTCCGTCCCGTCCGCGGCGCCAGCGCCGGTGGCATCGTCGATGATGATGGTCTGCGGGGTCGCGAATCGACCCTGCCGCGGTGAGAGCTGCGTGACGTCCTGGATCGCCACTGGACCGAGCTTGCCGATCGCCGCCGTGCTGTAGCCGCGCTCGCGCGCGAGCGCCAGCAGGCTGTCCTCACCGAGGAAATTACCTTCGAAATGATCGTCCAGATCCCCGAGCACCGGGTCGCTCTCGATGAACGGCGTGCTGCTCGCTGGCGGCAGTCGGAAATTGCCCGTGTCGAACAATCGATATCCGGCATACACCGCATTGCTGAAGTCGCCGGTGTCGCCCAGATAGTGCCCGGTCGCAATGGCCGATGCATTCGGCGTGGTAAAGGTCGGAAACAATGCATGGCTGTTCACGAAGCTCACGCCCGCCTCGCGCAGCGCTGCCATGGTGGGCGTATCCTCGGCGCTGACCGACCCTGCCCGCAGCCCGTCGGCGACGAAGATCACGATGTTGTGTTGAGCGGCAAGAGCGCTTGCGCTCCACAGCCATGCCACCAGCCCGACGGACCACAGCCTCGCCGCTCTCATCGTCTCCCTGCTCGTACTCGCTATCGGTTCAGTGCCGAGTCTGCACCGACAGCCGCGCGCCGCTCGCCGTGCCGCCGGCGCGCATGTGGGCCTGTTTGGATTGCACCGCCTGCATGAGCTTGTCGAACGGCTGCACGAATTTTGCGACCCCCTCGTCCTCGAGCTGCTGCGTCACCGCTACCAGATCCACGCCGAGCTGCGGCAGCTCATCGAGAACGCTGCGAGCGTGATCGAGCCCCTCGAGCAACCGGGCTTGCGGCTGTCCATGATCGCGATAGGCGAGCAGCGTCTCGAGCGGCAAGGTGTCGACGGTGTTCGCACCGATCAGCGCTTCGACATATTTTATATCGCTGTACGAGGGATCCTTGGTGCTGGTGCTGGCCCACAGCAGCCGCTGCAACTGCGCACCGCGCGCCTTGAGAGTCATGAACCGCTCGTGCGCGAATACGTCCCGATGCATCTGATAGGCGAGCTTCGCACACGCAATCGCCGACTCGCCGCGCAGCGCCTTGGCCTGACGCGCCCGCGCGTCGCCCTTGGCCGCGAGCGCATCGAGCAGGGGATCGATCAGCGTATCGATGCGGCTGATGAAGAAACTCGCCACCGAAGCCACGCGCTCGATCGGCAGGCCCTGCGCGACTCGCGCCTCGAGACCGGCCAGATACGCATCGATGACCGCGCGATAGCGCGGCAGCGAGAACAGCAGCGTCACATTGATGCTGATGCCGGCGGCGATGAGCTGCTCAATTGCGACCAGCCCGGCGCGCGTGCCGGGGACTTTAATGAAGACATTGGGCCGATTGAGCGCCGCCCAGAGCCGTCGCGCCTCGCTGACAGTGCCGGCGGCGTCGTGCGCCAGATGCGGATTGACTTCCAGGCTGACGTAGCCGTCCTGAGCATGCGTGGCGTCGAAGACACCGCGGAATTCATCGGCGGCCTGTCGAACGTCCTGCAGGCTCAGCTGCTCATAGACCGCACCGGCATCCTGGCCGGCGCTGCTCAGTGAGAAAATCTGCTCATCGTAGGCCGCGCTGTGCGCGATCGCCTTCTCGAAGATCGCCGGGTTGGAAGTCATGCCGGTCAAGGAATCCTGCGTGATCAACCCGCGCAATTGACCACTGCGGAACAAATCGCGGTGGATATAGTCGAGCCAGACGGACTGCCCCAGAGCCGCGAGACGATTCAACGGATTGCTTGGCATAGAACGCCCCTTGGCCGGCACGGCCGTGACTGCAAATCGACGCTGCGCAGTATGGCACCGAACCGTGCCTGAGTCGCCCCTGCGACCCTGCTCGGCGAGCAACGGCGCCGATGCTCAGTACTCGAACTGATAGCTCAAACCAATGCTGCTGCCCGGATCATTTTGCGGCGTCTCGCCCTGTACCGTGCCCCCGCCGGTTCCGATCGTGGTCTGAACTTTCAGATTTTTGATCAGATCAACCTGCACCTGAGCCTGCGTGGTGCCGCTCGTGAATTGTTTCGCGCCGACATACACGCGGCTCGAGACATAGCGTCCGGCCTCGATGGTCGCGCCGGTGCTGGTGCCCTGCGCCGGGCCGCCGCTCGCGGTCGCAGCGTTGCTGGTGTTGCCGCTCACGGCCAGGCGATCGAGATGGAGCTTGCGTTGCACGGCATTGAGCGGATTGAATGCGCCACCGCCAATGCCGCTCATGGTGGCCAGCGCCGCGGCGATCTGCGCAATCTGCAAGGTCGAAAGCTGCGCCGGGTCCGCGCCGAACAGCAGCCGCGCGAGAATCTGATCCTGCGGCTGCTCGGGCGTGCTGCTCAACGTGATCACGGGCGCATCGGCATAGCCGCCGACATTCAGAGTCGAAGTCACATTGCTCACGATGTTGGTCGCCGTGAAGTCGAGCGTTGGATCGATCTTCTTCTTGACGCCGCTGCCGTTGAAGCTCAGGCGACCGCTGGTGAAGGTCAGCGTCGAGCCCGCCAGATTGATCGTGCCGCTGCGCAGGTCAAAGCCGCCGCTGATATCCGGGTCATTGCTGGTTCCACCGACATGCAGCGAGCCGCCTAACTCGGCGTCGAGACCGTGGCCGCGCACGAAGATGGCGCGTGGCGCATCGACCGCCAGATCGAGGTTGACATTGAACGTGCTCGATCGCTCCGGAACCACCGTCTGACCTGGCCGGCGCACGTCCAGCACCGCGACGCTCGAGGGCAGCGCATTGGGAATGTTGAACTCGGCACGAATGACGTGCAGCGAGCCCGCCGCGCCGAGCGGCCCGCGCAGCGGGCCGGCGAGAGTGAAGTTCATGTCCACATTGGCCGTGATCAGGTCGCTGCTCACCGGCCGCGCGTTGTGGCCTTCGAGCTTGAGCAACAGCGGCATGTCGCCACCGAGCCCGAGCGTGCCGCTCACGCGCAGCGTGCCCGTGCCGGCGTGCGCCTCGAGCTGCTGCAGCTCGAGATGGTCGCCGTCGGCCGTGAGCGTTGCGGCGATTTCCGTCAGGCGCAGCCCGCGCGGATAGTCCTGCAGATCCGCATGCGTGAGCTGCAGCGTACCGCGCGCCTGCGGCGCGGCCAGCGTGCCGGCGATATCCGCATCCAGTTTGGCTTCGCCCTGCAGGCGCTGGCCGCTGGCTTCGAGGATTGGATCGACCAGCAGAAGATCGAACGAGCCGCCTATCTTGAGTGAGATCGGCGCCGTGCGGCTCAGCGGTGCCTGGCCGGTGGCGTGCAACTGCAGACGCTGGCCGGCATTGAGCTGCATCTCGAGCTGCGCCACCGGTGCCTGCAGCTGTGCTTTGAGCGAGAAGTCCGCAGCGGGCAAGGCGCGTGCAGCTCCGGCACGCGCATGCAGGCCATGAGCCTCGATCTGCACGCTGCCCACCGGTGCAGCCAAGCTCCCTTGCAAGCTGATATCGGCATTGATACGGCCATCGGCCTGCAACTGCGGCAGCCAGGGTCGCATGAGATCGGGACTCAGATCGTGCAGCGATGCGCTCAGATCCATGGCCGGCGTGAATCGCCCCTGCACCTGCCAGACGCTGTCGCCCACGCCGAGCCGCAGCCGATCGATCGCCAAGCCGTCGGCGAACGACAGCGTGGCGGGTTGCAGCAGGTGCGCCTTCTGGCCGTGATATTCCAGTTGCAGCGCACTGACGCGCAGCTCCCGCTGCACACAGTCGAGCCTCGCGTCGGCATTCAGTTGCGCCCGCGTGTTGGCGTCGCCCTGACTGGCGGCGCTGAGCTTCATGGCCACGGCCTCGAGCGGGCCGTGCAGTTGCGCCGTCAGAGAAGCCGGCACATCAGCGATGCGCGTCTGCGCCGCGAGCTGCAGCGCCAGCGTGGGCTGCGTCATGAGCGTGTCGATCTCGCCCGAGAGCTGCAAGGTCTCGAGCTGTTGGCTCGGCAAGCCCGCGTCCCTCGCGCTCACCTGCACGCTGGCCTTGCCACCCGGAGCCGCGCCATCGAATTCGAGCCGAGCATCGAGGCTGCCCTGCAGCGGCTGACCGATCAGGATCCCCAAATCCTCGAGCCGCTGCACGGTCAGTTGCATCCGACCCCGCGGCGCGTTCGATCCCGCGGCCACATGCACCTCGCCGCCGGCGCTCAGGCTCTTCCAGCTGCCGCGCTCGATCTTCGCATCCAGCGTGCCATCGGGCAGCGCCTGCACCGTGGCATCGAGCTCCAGCGGCGCCGCGTCGAGCGTGGCCGAGAACTCGAGCTGTCCGAGCGGCCGCTGCGGCACGTCGCGCGCACGCAGCTTCAGGCGCACCTCGCCGCTCGGCGCGCCGTTGAGCGCCACCTGACCGGCAACGTCTGCGCTGAGCGCCAGCCGCGGCGCCTCGCCCTGCAGCTGCCCCTGCGCATTGAGCGCACCGGTCATGCGCGGCACCAATGCCGCGACATCGGGCAGCGTCAGCGTCCACGCCAGATCGAGCGCGCCGTGAGCGTAACTGCCGTGCACGAGTCCCTGCGCGCGCGCCGCGCTGAGCTGCGCGCGATCGAGCACCAGGCCACGCTGATCGAAGCGCAGCTGCGCGCTTACGCTGCTCTTGGGCCGCAGCAGCGCCACGAGCGGGGAGCGACCGCCGCTCACTTCGAGCACACTGCCGAGCGCTGCCTGCCAGACACCATCGACAGCGTGCACCTCGACATCGACGCTGCCGCGGCCCTCCAGATCCACCGAGTAGAGCGCGGCCAGCGGCTTCAAGTCCGAGACATTGGCCGTGAGGCTGCCGGATCCGTTGCTCGAGCCGCCGCTCCAGCGACCGACGGCTCCGAGCAGCGGGTGCGATAGAGCGAACTCAATCGGCCGTCCGGTCTGATCGAGATGCATGAGCGCATGCGCCGTGAGCGGTGCGCCCTCGAACAGCGTGCCGAGCCGGCCCGGCAGCACGAGGCCAGTGGAGCTGGCATCGAGCACCAGGGTGCCTGAGTGACCCTGCAGTTGCGCGCCGAGCACGCTGAATTTCACACCCGGAGCTGCGACCTGCTCGGCCTGCAGCTGCGCCGTGGTCTCGGGCGCGGACAGCGGGCCGCGCCACTCGCCATCGAGCTTGAGCTTCTGCCAGGACAGATCCGGCCGCGGCGCCATCGCACCGGCAGCCAGCGTGAGCTTCAGCGCCGAGGCGCCGGTGCGCAGGTTGACCGCGCCGCTGGCATTGCCTGTGAGGCCTCCCGCCTGCAGGGCCAGCGTGGCCACGACCGCCTCGCGCGGACCGGACAGGCGCAGATGAACCGACACTGCTCCGATGTCCGGCAGCTGCACCAGGTGCGCCAGTGGGCCTTCGGCATTCTCCGACAGATCTAGCTGCGCCTGCACCTGCGCGGCATCGAACTGCGCCGAGACCCGATAGCTCGAAGGCACCGCATCGAGCCGGCGCGCGTCGAGTTGCAGCGCGGCCTGCTCGAGCGAGGCCCACGAGCCGCTGCCTTCGACCTGCAGCGCCACGGGCGAGCCGGTCAGCGGGGCGCCGAGTTCGAACCGGTCCACGGCCAACCGTTCGATACGCACCGCCGGCCAGTGAAGTCGCGTGGGCGGCGTCTGCGGCTTGCGCGGATACGCCGGAGCGCGCTCCATGTCCACCCGCGCCGCCTGCAGCAGCGCCGCCTGCGCTTGCCATGCGGTCAGCCGCAGCGGCGACCAGCGCAGCTCGATGTCGTCTATTGCGAGCCACAGCCCGTGCGGATCGCGCAGCTCCAGCCGCTCGAGGCGCAGCTGCGAGGGGAAATGACCGCCCAGACCCGTGAGCTGCACACCGCCGTGGGTCAGGCGAGCGGTCACGCGCTCGATCCAGACGCGGCCGGCGTCGCTGTTGGCCGCCACATACACGAGCCCGGACAGCAGCAGAGGCAATCCGATCAGCGCCACGGCGACCCAGAGCAGTACCCGCAGCCAGCGGCGCTGCATCAGAACACCTGCCCCAGGCCCACATAAACCTCGACGAAAGGATAGCCGGGCGCGCCGCCCGGGAAACCGGACGCAACCTTGGGATGAGGACCGACTAGGCCGACGTCCAGTCGTATCGCGCCGATCGGCGTGTAGTAGCGCAGGCCCGTGCCGTAGCCGACGCTGACCTCGCTGAAGCCACCCTGAAACGGCCGCGTACTGACCGTGTCCTCCCCGGCATCGACGAAGAACACGCTACCCCAGTTCTGGCCGAAGCGCTGACGCAGTTCCGCTCCCACCGCCTCGATGGCCGTGCCGCCGACCGGGTTGCGGTCGTAAAAGATCGGACTGGCCAGCTGGTAGGGATAGCCGCGTACGGTCAGGCTGCCGCCGCCATAGAAGCGCTGATCGGGCGGCAGGCTGAACTCGCTCGCGCCCACGGCGAGCCCACCGAGTGCGCGCATCGCGAGCACGCTGCGGCCGGGCTTGCTCCAGCCGAGCCGCTCGAGATCAAAGTAGGTCGAGAAGGTGCTCTGCAGCACCAGGTAGGTCGCACTGGGGGTGGCGGTGCCCTCGGGATTGGCTGGCGTTGCGCCCACATGACCCGCGCCGAGGGATTGGGTCGGCGTGACGGTCATCGTGGCGCGAATGCCATGCAGCGGATCCTCGAGTGGATTGTTGATCCCGGTGCTGTCGTACTTGGCGTTGATCGGCAGCGATATCAGCGTGTAATAGCGCGAGTACTTGTTGCAATTGCGCGTCATGAACGGCGTTGGCGGCAGGCAGCCGGCGACCTCCTGCGAGCCGGCGTCCTCCTGCTCGATATGCTCCTCCTCCAGATTCAGTCCGAAGCTCATACTCCAAACGGGCGAGAGCTTCTTGTTCAGTGACGCGCCGGCCGTAGTCGCGGTCTGCTGGTAGGCGATGAGATCCTGCTTGAGCGCGGCGGCGCTGAACTGCAGTGACTGATCGCGCTCGAGAAAATCCGGCTTGATGAGCTGCGCCGCAAAGTCGTAACCGAGGCCCGTGGTGGCGTTGCCGCCCAGGTTAATGGCGCTGGCAGTCAGGTTGAGCTGCTCGGCATGGCCGAACAGATTGCGGTCGGTCCAAGTGGCGCCGGCACTGCCGCCCAGGTCGCTCGAGTAGGCGCCGTTGAGGGTTACCGCATGGCGCCGGCGCTCGGTGAGTTCGAAGCTCACCGGCAGCCGCCCCTGTGCATCCAGCTCCTTGCCCAGTTGAACCGTGACACCTGCGAATGCGCCGAGCGCGAGCAGGTCGAGCCGCGCATGCTCGATGCGGCTCGGGCTGTAGGGCTCACCGGAATGCAGCAGCAGCCGGCGGCGCACGAACGAGTCGCGCATGCGCTTCAGTCCGGTCAGCGCGATCGCGCCGATGCGTACCGCAGGTCCCGCCTCCACCTTGAAGGTGACATCGAGCACCGGCTCGCTTTGATCTTCGTAGGCGACCGGCTCATCGACTTCGGCCAGCGCGTGGCCCTCTTCCTGCAGCGCGCTGAGCAGCCGCTCGCGCGCGGCGAGCACCTCGGCGGCCACCGCCGGCACGCCGCTCTCGAGCTGCATCGCGCTGCGAGCGGCCGCACTGATTTCGCCATCGATCGTGATGTGCCGCAGGTGGAACAACGCTCCGAGCTCGATCACGATATCGACCTTGGCGGGGTGCTCCTTGGGCAGTGCGGCGATGACATCGGCCAGTCCAGGATCGTCCAGCGGCTTGCCTTCGATCGTGATCGTAAGGGCGCGCCGGTAATAGCCGAAGCTGTCAAGCACCGTACCGAGACGCTCGCCATCGTCCTGCGCGCGGCCGATCAGCGCGAACGGTCCCACCGGAGCGCCCTTGCGCAGCGATTCGAGCTGCGAGCTGGCACGCAGCTCGGAATCCAGCGCGGCGATGCCAGTGCCGCGAATCGTGACCGTATAAGGCTGGGGATCGGCGGCCTGCGCCCGCGCCGCAATCCACAGAGCCAGAGCCAGCATCCATAGGCCCGGCCGCATCGGTGCGCGCCAACGCTGCCGGCGCTGCGAATTCAAAGGTTCTTCTCCTGCATCGTGCCGCGGCTCTGCGCGCTAGTATGCCCGCAGCGACCCATTGCCGGTCGGAATTGAGCAGGATGCAGACTGCCGCACGGGACTGGAGTTCGCTATGACTGCACTCACGCAAGGATCGTTCCGCGCGCGGCCACGCGGCCGTCGGACAATAAGGCCATCGGGCCGACGTAGAATCCAAGCTGCCAAGAATTGTAAAGCCTGCGGGCAAGGCCGCGGGATCTCCCGGACAATGCCGCCATGCAGTCGAGCGTAGACACCCCCGACGCAGCGCCGGAGCCCGGCACGACCGCGGCACCGCTCGCCGTGCTGCTGGTCGATGACGATCGCGAGCTCTGTCGCATGCTCACGGAATATCTGACTCCGGAGGGATTCAAACTCACAACGGCACGCGATGGCGAGGAGGCGCTGTACGCGCTCGGCCGTCATCACTTCGACCTCATCGTGCTCGATGTCATGCTGCCGCGGCTCGGCGGGCTGGACGTGCTGCGGCTGCTACGCCAGAAAAATACCACCCCGGTCCTGATGCTGACGGCGCGTGGCGAGGATATCGACCGCGTCGTCGGTCTGGAGCTCGGCGCCGACGACTATCTGCCGAAGCCCTTCAATCCGCGCGAGCTGGTGGCGCGCATGCGTGCGATTCTGCGCCGCAGCCTGCTGCTCGAGCCGCAGGCCGGGCGACGCGATCGCATCGATGTCGGACCGCTGAGCCTGCTGTTCTCCAGCCGCACCGCCAGCGCTCACGGCCACAGCATCGCTCTGACCGGAGCCGAGTTTCGCGTTCTCGAGGTACTGATGCAGCAGACCGGCGTCGTGGTCTCGCGCGAGCAGCTCACGCGCCAGGTGCTCGGCCGGCGCCTCATGCCCTTCGATCGCAGCATCGACACACACATCAGCAATATCCGCCGCAAGCTCGCACCAGTGGTGGATGAAGTATCGATCGTCAATGTGCGCCGCACTGGCTACGTTCTCACGCTCCCCGACACGCCACCGGTCCGGCGCTGACGATGCGCAATCTGTATGTACGCATCTTCGTGACTTTCTGGACCGCGATGGTGCTGGTGCTGACCTTTACCGCCATGGCGACGCTGTGGCTGGCCGATCAGCGGGCATCGCGCGAGCAGATCCGGCAGGACCGGCTGGCGCTCGAGGCCTCGAGCATCCTGGCGGAGCGCGGTGTGCCGGGTCTGCGCGACTGGCTCACGCACGAATCCCTGCGTGCCGCGCCCGATCGGCTGTTCGTGCTCGATCGCTACGGCAACGATCTGCTCGGCCGCCATGTGCCGGAATTCCTGCGCGCGCGCTTCGGCCGCGGTGCGCTCGCCGGCAAGATGCCCGATCTGCCGCCCGACACGCGCGACGTGCGCTGGCTCTCGCCGCTGATCGCCTCGGGCGATGAGCCCTACGCCCTGTCGCTGCTGCGGCTGCGGCGCGGCCCGCTCGGCATATTCAATCCCACCGAGACGCCGATCATCACCGCGATCGCCACGCTGATGGTCAGCACCATCGTCTGCTTTCTGCTGGCGCGCTATCTGTCCGATCCCATTCGCCACCTGCGCGCCGCCACACGCTCGATTGCCGCAGGCGATCTTGGCGTACGGGTCTCGAGCCTCATGGGATCTCGCCGCGACGAGCTAGCCATGCTGGCGACGGATTTCGACCTCATGGCCGAGCGCTTGCGCGCCTTGCACGAATCGCAGCGCGAACTGCTGCGCGATGTCTCGCACGAGCTGCGCTCGCCGTTGGCGCGGCTGCAGATCGCGCTCGGTCTCGCGCGGCGGCCCCAGGCCAATCTCGAGCAAGAGTTCGATCGCATCGATCAGGAAATCGCTCGGCTCGATGAGCTCATCGGCGAGATCCTGAGTCTCTCGCGCCTGGATGATCCGGCCCGTACGCTGCGCGTCGAGCCCGTGGATCTGCAGGAGCTGCTCGAAACCCTGATCGAAAACGCACGCCTCGAGGCCGATCTTCGCTCGATACAGGTGCGCACCACGAGCCGGTCGGAGTTGCTCGTGGTGGGAGATCGAGAGCTGCTGTTTCGCGCCATCGAGAACGTGCTGCGTAACGCCGTGCGCTTCTCCCCGAGCGGCGCCGCGGTCGAAGTCGCGCTCGAGCGCACAGCCGATCAGGCCGTGGTGCGCATCAGCGATAGCGGTCCAGGCGTGCCGCCAGAGTCGCTCGATCGCATCTTCGAGCCCTTCTTCTGCGTCGCCAAGGCACGCGATCGCGATTCCGGCGGCTATGGCATCGGACTGGCCATTACGGCGCGCGTCGTCATGCTGCACGGCGGCAGCGTACAGGCGCGCAACAATCCGCAGGGCGGGTTGCAGATCGCAATCTATCTGCCGCTGCCCTCGCACGCTGCCTGAGGCGCCGCAAGCCGCCGCTTCGCGCCGTGACCTTGGGGGTAGCTACGAGAGCGCCTGCGACAGATCGGCGCGCAGATCCTCGAGCGCCTCGATGCCGATCGACAGCCGACACAGCGTGTCGCTGATGCCCAGCGCGGCGCGCGCCTCGCTCGGCACGCTGGCATGGGTCATGATCGCCGGATGCTCGATGAGGCTCTCGACGCCGCCGAGCGACTCGGCCAGCGTGAACAGCTCGCAGCGCTCGAGAAAGCGCCGTGACTCCTCGATACCGCCCGTGAGCTCGATCGATATCATGCCGCCGTAGGCGCTCTGCCCTTGCGGATCGCGCATCTGCAGTCGCGCCAGGCCGTGCTGTGGATGGGACTTCAGGCCCGGATAGTGCACGCGGGCCACCTTCGGATGGCGCTCGAGCCAGCTGGCCAGTTCGAGCGCATTGTCACAGTGCCGCTGCATGCGCAGTGCCAGCGTCTTGAGGCCGCGCAATGCCAGGAAAGCATCGAACGGCCCCGCGATCGCACCGACCGAATTCTGCAGAAACTCCAATCGCTCGATCAGCTCGTTGTTGTCACCGGCAATCAGCACGCCGTTGACGACGTCGGAGTGACCGCTCAGATACTTGGTGCCCGAATGCATGACCAAGTCGAAGCCGGCGCTGAGCGGTCGCTGCAGGTAGGGCGTCGCGAAGGTGTTGTCGGCGGCGGTCAGCACGCCGCGGCGCCGAGCGAGCGCGGCGATGGCCGCGAGATCGGCCAGCTTGAGCATGGGATTGCTCGGCGTCTCGACCCAGAGCAGGCGCGTCGTCGGTCGGATCGCCGCCTCCACCGCGCAGAGGTCGCGCAGATCCACGAACGTAAAGGCAAGGCCCGCCGACACGCTGCGCACGCGTGTAAACAGCCGTCGGCTGCCGCCATAGAGATCATCCGAGGCCACCACGTGATCCCCCGGGGCCAGCAATTCGAGCAAGGTCGAAGTGGCTGCCAGACCCGAAGCGAAGGCCAAGCCGCGCCGACCATCCTCGAGATCGGCGACGCAACGCTCGTAGGCAAAGCGGGTCGGATTCTGCGTGCGTGAGTATTCATAGCCCTGGTGCACGCCCGGACTGCGCTGCGCGTAGGTCGAGGTCGCATAGATCGGCGGCATCACGGCGCCGGTGCTGGGATCCGGCGTCTGCCCGGCGTGAATCACACGGGTCGCAAATCCTGCGCGGGCGCCGGACGCGCCGGACGCGCCGGGCGCGCCGGCCGCGCCGGCCGCGCTGCGCCGATCATTGCCGGAGTGCTCGCTCATGGGCGCATTCTAGCTGAGCTGCTTACGCAGATAATTGAGCAGATCGATGCGCGTGATCAGGCCGACGAAGCGGCCATGATCGGCGACGATCGCGACGTGGTCGCGCTGAAAGACCGGCAGCAGATCGCCGATCGGTGCATTCGGCGCGATGGTCTCGACCGTGCGCACCATGGCCGTGCCGACCGGGTCCTGGAAGCGCTTCGGGTCGGTATGCAGGTGCAGTACGAGATCGGATTCGTCGAGGATACCGATCACGCGCTCGCCGTCCATGACCGGAATCTGCGACACGTCATAGAGCTTCATGCGCCGGTAAGCCTGCAGCAGACTGTCGCTGGGCGAAAGCGTCACGGCCCCACCCTCCTGATAACGCCGGACGATCAGATCGACCAGATTGCCCTCGCGAGGCCGCGACAGCAGACCCTGATCGAACAGCCAATTGTCGTTATAAAGCTTGTTGAGATACTTATTGCCGCTGTCGCACACCAAGGTCACCACGCGTTTCGGATGCTGCTGTTCGCGGCAATAGCGCAGTGCCGCGGCGATCAGCGTGCCGGTGCTCGAGCCGCCGAGGATGCCCTCGCGCGCCAGCACTTCGCGCGCGGTCGCGAAGCTTTCGTTATCCGAGATCTCGTACGCATCTCGAACCCTGGACAGATCGCAGATCGGCGGTACGAAATCCTCACCGATGCCTTCCACGAGCCAGGAACCGGCCGGCTGGTGCACGCTGCCGGTTTTTACCAGTTCGCACAGGATCGATCCCTTCGGATCGGCGAGAATCATCTCGACGTGCGGCGCCACGCGTGCGAAGTAGCGCGACAGACCGGTCAAGGTGCCACCGCTGCCGACACCCACCACCACCGCATCGAGCATCTGTCCGCTCTGGGCCCAGATCTCAGGACCGGTGGTGGCCTCGTGGGCCAGCGCATTGGCGGGATTTGCGAACTGATTGACGTAAAAACTGTGGGGGGTCTGCTGCGCCAGCTTCGCCGCCAGATCCTGGTAATACTCGGGATGACCCTTGGCGACATCGCTGCGCGTCAATCGGATCTGCGCCCCGAGTGCTCGCAGGTGCAGGATCTTTTCCTGCGACATCTTGTCCGGAATGACCAGCAGCAGCCCGTAGCCCTTCTGCGCCGCCACCAGCGCGAGCCCGAGACCGGTATTGCCCGCCGTCGCTTCGATGATCGTGTAGCGCGGATCGCTGCCCGGGCGCAGATGTCCCTCGCGCTCGGCGGCTTCGATCATCGACAGGCCGATGCGATCCTTGATCGAGCCGGTGGGATTCTGATTCTCGAGCTTGACGAACAGCCGGCATTGGCCCGTCTGCAGGCGCGACAGTTCCACCAGCGGCGTATTGCCGATCATCGCGAGCACGCCGCTCGCGCGCGTCATCGACGGGGTTTGTGTCACTGCTTCACAGCGCCGGATTGTTTGGATGCAGCGATCAGCTGCTTGGCCTGCGCGCTCGTCAGGGCGCGTAGCGCCGTGATCGGCATCCGTTGCGGGATCTCGCCCCGCGCCACCACATAGTCGCCCTTGCAGAGCTGGCCGTTGTGCTCGACATCTTCAAACCCCAGCCGCTGCCGAAACTGCAGGTCGATGATCGGCGCGAACAACTTGAGCAAATAGGCGTCCTTGCGCAGCGGCGCGTACACGATCAGCGTCGAATCGTCGAGCACCACCCAATCATCCAGATTAACGCTGAAGACGCACGCCTCCGTGCCCGGAAGCGGCGCGGGCGCAGGACTCGAGGGCGCTTTGTTGGCGGCACAGCCGACAGCACCCAGCACCGCGATGGCCAGAGTCCCACCAGGATATGACACGTCCGCACCTCCGAAGCGCACGCGCAGCCGCACCGTTCGCGCGCAGCGTCATTGTAAGGCGCAAGCCTGTCAGTGTGCGACCGCGCTCGCCGGGGCAGCGGTCCCGGTGGCCGGCTCGGATGCGCCAGCCGGCGAGACCCCCGCCGGCAGATCGGCCGCCTGGACCTGCGGCGCGGTATCGGTTGCGAGTGCCGCCTCCTCGGCCTGCTTGGTCATGACGATGATGCTGATGCGGCGATTGATCGCGTTGCGCGGATTGCTCTTGTCGAACAGCACCGAGGAGGACAGCCCGACGATACGCGCGATCTTGTCGGTGGACAGGCCGCCGCCCTCGAGCGCCCGCCGTGCCGCGTTGGCGCGGTCGGCGGACAGATCCCAGTTGGTGGCGCCGTTCTGCGCCATGTACGGCGTGGTGTCGGTATGCCCGGACAGGCTGATGCGGTTGGGTACGGTGTTCAGGTAGGGCGCGAGCTCGCGCAGAATCGTGGCCGTGTAGTCCTTGAGCTTGGCGCTGCCCAGATCGAACATGGGCCGGTTCTGCGCATCGACGATCTGAATCCGCAGTCCCTCCGGCGTGATGTCGAGCAGCAGCTGATCCTTGAAAGGTTTGAGCGCCTGGCTCATGTCGATGGCTTTGCGCAATTCCTGCAACAGCGACTCGAGCTTCTTGTGATCAGCCTCCTCGGTGAGCCGGCGCGCCTCTTCGACCGAGGTCGGCGACTGCTGCTTGTCGTCCGCCTTGTCCTTGGTGGCTTCCGCCGTAGTGTCCGCACTGCGCGGCGTACCGATGCCGGTAGACATCGGGCTCGAGGAACGGCGCGCGTCCAGTCCGCCGCCCATATTGATCACGCTGGTGCTGGCGCCGCCCGGGCCCATCTGCCCCTTCGAAGGCTTGACCGATTTGCCCTGCTCCATACTCGGATTCTTGAAGTAGTCGAAGATCGCGGCGCGTTGCTCCTTGCTGACTGCGGCGATCAGCCACATGACCATGAAGAAGGCCATCATGGCGGTCACGAAGTCGGCATAAGCGACCTTCCAGGCGCCGCCGTGATGGCCGGCCGCGGTGCGCTTGACCTTCTTGACGATGATCGGCCGCGGCTCCTTGGCGCCTGCGCCCGGAGCGCTCACGCCGCGACACCCTCTTTGGCGGGCTCCTTCTTCTTGCCCTTGAGATGAATTTCGAGGTCGGCGAAGCTCGGTCGCACATCCGACCACAGCAGCTTGCGGGCGAACTCCACCGCCACGGGCGGCGCGTAACCGCGCACGCTCGCGACCAGTGCCATCTTCACTACCTCGAAGGCCTTGCCCTCATCCTGCACGCGATTCTCGATCGCCGATGCGATCGGGCCGACGAAACCGTATGCCGCCAAAATGCCGAGGAAGGTGCCGACCAGCGCCGCGCCGACCTTCTTGCCAATCGTGCCGGTGTCGGCCCCGTCGATGGCGGCCATCGTATTGACGATGCCCAGAACCGCCGCAACGATGCCGAAGCCGGGCAACGCATCGGCCACCTTCTGCACCGCATGGCCGGGTTCGGCGGCCTCCTTGTGATGCGTCTCGAGCTCGTATTCGAGCAGGCTCTCGAGCTCATGCGGGTCGAGATTGCCGCCGACGATCAGCCGCAGACAGTCGGTGATGAACTCGATCATGTGATGATCGGCCAAGATGCGCGGATACTCGCTGAACATCTTGCTCTTCGCCGGCGCCTCGATGTCGGCCTCGATCGCGAGCATGCCGGATTTGCGGATTTTCACCAGAATGTCATAGAGCAGCTTGAGCAGATCCAGATAATCCGAGCGCCCATAGCGGGGCGCCTTGAGCAGACCAATGGCGGACGCAAACGAGTGCTTCACAACCTTGAGCGGATTGCTGGTTATGAACGCGCCCAGTGCCGCGCCTAAAATGATGATGAATTCGCTCGGATGCCAGAGCAGCAGCACGCTGCCGCCTTCCATCATGAAGCTGCCGAGCACGCTTGCGAGAACGATGATAGAGCCAACGATCGATAACATGCGCAGCTACTGCCAGTTGAAGCGGTTCAACTGGAGCTATCGGCCGCCGGGAGCGTTTCTTGAAGCCCTGCCACCGCCGCGGCTGATCGGCCAGGCGATTATTTTTTACTGAGGATCCAGTGACTTGCGCCTGCCGCGCGGCGCTTCGCCTAATGTGACGGAAGTCACGCACCCGCCCGCGCTAGAGCCGTTGCGCGAGGCCTTTTAAGAACTTACGGAAGTCTTCCCCGAGCGCCGCATGTGTCAGCCCGAATTCGACCGTGGCCTGCAGGTAGCCGAGCTTGCTGCCGCAATCGAATCGCCGGCCCGTAAAGCGGTGTGCATACACCGGCTCACGCCGCAGCAGACGCGCGATGCCATCGGTCAATTGGATTTCTCCGCCGGCCCCCTGCCCGATCTGCTCGAGCTCCTCGAAGATCGTGGGGCTCAGCACGTAGCGGCCGACAACCGCCAGCGTCGAGGGTGCGACATCGGGCTTAGGCTTCTCGACGATGCTCTTGATCCGGCTCACCGGCCCGGAGCCGGCTTCGACTTCGACGATGCCGTACTTGTCGGTATCGCTGCGCGGCACATCCTCGACCCCGAGCACACTGCCGCCACGCGCCGCATGGGTCGCTGCCATCTGTTTGAGACACGGCACTTCCGCCTCGATGAGGTCATCGGCCAGGTGCACGAAAAACGGCTCATCGCCAACCGCCGGCTGCGCGCACAACACCGCATGACCCAACCCTAAGGGGGCGGGCTGACGGATATAGATGCACGTGGCGCGGCTCGGCAGCACGCTGCGAACCACATCCGCGAGTTCGGACTTGCCCTGCGCCTCCAGCAGCTTCTCGAGTTCCTCGTCGGAGTCGAAATGGTCTTCGATGGCGCGTTTGGAGGCTCCCGTGATGAAGACCAGCCGCTCGGCGCCGGCGGCGATCGCCTCCTCGACCGCGTACTGGATCAGTGGCTTATCCACGATCGGCAGCATTTCCTTCGGGCTCGCCTTGGTGGCAGGCAGGAATCGCGTGCCACGCCCGGCCACGGGGAACACTGCGGTACGAATGCGCTTGGCTGGCACTGCGTTGACCCTGTCAGGACGTCAGTCGCGGATCGGACGATCGGCGCCGCTGTTGACACGCTCGCGCAGATCCTTGCCGGGCTTGAAGTGCGGCACATACTTTCCGGCCAGTGCCACCGCCTCGCCGGTCTTGGGGTTGCGTCCCTGCCGCGGCGGCCGAAAGTGCAGCGAGAAGCTGCCGAAGCCGCGAATCTCGATGCGATCCCCTTGCGCCAGCGAATCGCTCATGATCTCCAGCATCTGCTTGAGCGCGAGCTCGACGTCCTTGGCCGGCAGATGCTTCTGCTTCGCCGTGATGATCTCGATCAGTTCCGATTTCGTCATAGCGCTTCCGGATTCCATGCCTAGCTGACACCGACCGGCGTGGCGCCAGCGTGATGCGCCGGCGCCACGCCCTCAGCCACGCTCAGGCGCGTTGATCTGTTCCTTGAGTAAATCACCCAGGCTCGTGCCGGTGGTCGGCGCATCCAGGCGATAGCTCTGTACTGCCTCGGCTTCTTCGTGCACTTCCTTGGCCTTGATCGACAGTGAGATCGTGCGCGTCTTGCGATCGACGCCGATGAACTTAGACTCGACTTCATCTCCGACCTTGAGCACCGCGCGCGCATCGTCGATGCGATCGCGGCCCAGCTCCGATGCGCGCAGCTGTCCCTCGATGCCATTGCCCAGATCGATGACCGCCCCGCGAACATCGACCTCCTTGACGCTGCCCTTGACGATGCTGCCCTTGGGATTCTCGGCGATGAACGCTGAAAACGGATCCTTGGCGAGCTGCTTGATGCCAAGCGAGATGCGCTCGCGCTCAGGATCGATCGACAGCACCATGGCCTCGACCTGCTGCGCCTTCTGGTAATTGCGCACCGCCTCTTCGCCGGTAAGATCCCAGGAAATATCCGACAGATGCACCAGACCGTCGATGTTGCCCGGCAAGCCGATGAAAATGCCGAAGTCGGTGATGGATTTGATCTGCCCGGAGACGCGATCGCCGCGATTGTGGTTCTCGGCGAATTCTTTCCAGGGATTGGCCTTGCACTGCTTCAGACCGAGCGAAATCCGACGCCGCTCTTCGTCGACGTCCAGAATCATCACCTCGACTTCCTGGCCGGTATGCACGACTTTGGCGGGATTGACGTTCTTATTGGTCCAATCCATCTCCGAGACGTGCACCAGACCCTCGACGCCGTCTTCGATCTCGACGAAGGCGCCATAATCGGCAATGTTCGTGACCTTGCCGAATACACGCGTATTGGGCGGATAGCGGCGCGCAATGTTCTCCCAGGGATCGGCGCCGAGCTGCTTGAGACCGAGCGACACGCGCGAGCGCTCACGATCGAATTTGAGAATGCGCACATCGATCTCATCGCCGACTTTGACCACTTCGGACGGGTGCTTGACGCGCTTCCAGGCCATGTCGGTGATGTGCAGCAGTCCATCGATGCCGCCGAGATCGACGAAGGCGCCGTAGTCGGTCAGATTCTTGACCGATCCACGCACCACCGCTCCCTCCTGCAGGTTGTCCATGAGCGCACTGCGCTCGGCAGAGAACTCCTGCTCCACGACCGCGCGGCGTGAGACCACGACATTGTTGCGTTTCTGATCAAGCTTGATGACCTTGAATTCGAGCGGTTTACCCTCGAGATAGGCGGTGTCGCGCACCGGCCGCACGTCCACGAGCGAACCGGGCAGAAAAGCGCGCACATGATCGATCTCGACCGTGAAACCGCCCTTGACGCGGCCCGAAATGATGCCGGTCACAATCTCGCCGGCATTGAATGCCTGCTCGAGCCGGGTCCAGGTACGAGCTCGCTTGGCCTTCTCGCGCGACAGACGGGTCTCGCCCGTCCCGTCCTCGACGGAATCGAGTGCCACCTCGACCTGCTCTCCGGCGTGGACTTCGACTTCGCCGCGCTCGTTCTTGAATTGATCGAGCGGGATGACCGCTTCGGACTTGAGTCCAACATTGACGATCACGACATCGGGGCCGACATCGATCACGAGCCCCGTCAGAATCATGCCCGGCCGAATTCGCTGATTCGCCAGGCTCTGTTCGAACATCTCACTGAAACTTTCGTTCATACACTCTCTCGCACGTTGCCGTGCTCAACGCTCCGCGGAACCTCCGGCCCCACGGGTAAGACAGACTAGGGAGCCGCATCCTTGGGCCCCGACCTTCAGCACCACCGAATCCACCCCCCTCCGTACCCGACGCGCGCCTCAAGGCCACAGCCGCCGGGAACGGCCGTGCGCATAGATCTCGTCCGCTACTTCGGCGGCATTGAGTGCCGTCGAGTCCAGAACGATCGCATCTGCAGCCGGCACGAGCGGCGCGGCGGACCGCGTCATGTCACGCCGGTCGCGCTCCGCGATGTCGAGCGAAAGGGCGGAAAGCGTAACACTAGAATCCTTTTCTTTCAACTGCTTATAGCGACGTCGAGCACGTTCTTCGCTGCTGGCCGTCAGGAATATTTTGAGCTCGGCGCCGGGAAAAACCACGGTTCCCATGTCGCGCCCATCGCAGATCAGTCCGGGCGGGCGGGCGAAGGCGCGCTGGCGCTCGAGCAGCGCCTGACGCACCTGCGGCCAGGCGGCCACGCGCGATGCCCCCGCCCCCGCCGACTCGGTGCGCAAAGCGGCGCCAACCTCCCGGCCATCGAGCAGGATCCGCTCGGCGCCCTGCGCATCGCTTGCGAACTCGATGCGCATGCTCGATGCCAGCCGAGCATGGGCCTCGACGTCATCGCTGCCAGCGCCCGCCAGGCTTCCGGCCAGGGCTACCAGGCGATAGAGCGCGCCGCTGTCGAGCAATTGCCAGCCGGTGCGGCGGGCCAACAGACGGCTCACCGTGCCCTTGCCCGAGCCGCTTGGACCGTCGATGGTCACGACGACTGCGGCCTCGCCGGGCGGCAGGCTCATGCCTGCTCCTGCAGCGCCAGCCCGGCTGCGCGTGCCAGGGCCGGGAAGCCGGGGAAGGAGGTCGCGACGTTGGCGACGTCCTCGATCTCGATGGTCCCGCGGGCAATGAGGCTCGCGATCGCGAAGGCCATCGCCACGCGGTGATCGCCGTGACTATCGATGCGCCCGCCGCGCACGGCACCGCCCTGAATGCGCAGTCCGCCCGGCTGCAGCTCGCACTCGATGCCGATGGCCTTGAGACCTTCGGCCATGACCGCGAGTCGATCGCTCTCCTTGACGCGCAGCTCCTCGGCACCGGTGACGACGGTCTCACCGTGAGCCGCCGCCGCGGCAACGAAGAACACCGGGAACTCATCGATCGAGAGCGGCACCAGGGCCTCGGGCACGCGAATGCCCCGCAAGGCGCTCGCGCGCACGTGAATGTCGGCGGTCGGCTCGGCGGCATGGGCGCTGCGCGGCTCGATGCGGATGTCCGCGCCCATGAGCCGCAGCAGTTCGAGCAGCCCGGTGCGCGTGGGATTGACGCCGACCGCTCGTATCGTCAGACCAGAGGCGGCCCCGAGGCAGCCTGCCACGATGAAGAAAGCCGCCGATGAGAAATCGCCCGGGACGTCGATAGGGCAGCCCGACAACCGCGCACCGCCCGTGAGGCTCACGCGCATGCCCTCACGCAGCACTTCGACGCCGAAGCCGCGCAGCATGCGCTCGGTGTGATCACGAGTAGGCGCCACTTCGGTGACGCTGCTGCTTCCTTGCGCGTACAGCGCGGCGAGCAGCAGCGCGGATTTCACCTGCGCGCTCGCCACCGGCATTGTGTAATCGATGGCGTGCAGATGCGAGCCGCCGCGGATCTGGACCGGCGGCCGGCCCTGCTGCGTCTGCAGCTGCGCTCCCATGAGACGCAATGGCTGCGCCACGCGCTCCATCGGACGGCGCATCAGCGAGGCATCGCCGATGAGCGTGCTGTCAAACGGCTGGCCGGCCAGCAATCCCATGAACAACCGTATGGCCGTGCCGGCGTTGCCCATATCGAGCGCGGCCGCCGGCGCGCATAGTCCCTCGCGACCTGCACCGTAGACCTGCACTGCCGATTCGCTCGTGCGCTCGATGCGCACACCCAGCGCGCGTAGCGCCGCGAGCGTAGCGAGGCAATCCTCGCTCGCGAGAAAACCGCTGATGTCGGTGCGACCGTCGGCGATGCCGCCGAGCATCAAGGCGCGATGCGAGATCGACTTGTCACCCGGCACGCGCAGCTGCCCCTGTACGCTCGCAACCGGGCGTACCACATAACGATGGGCAGGCGCGCCGCTCATCGCAGCAGCGCGGGCAGCTCTCGCAGCAGGCGATCGTTCTGCTGCGGCAAGCCGATCGACACCCGCAGATACTCATCGAGCCCATAGCTGCCGAGCGGGCGCACGATCAGTCCGACGCGCAACAGACGCTCGTACACCTCGCCGGCCTGCGTGCCGATGCGCACCAGCACAAAATTGCAGGCCGAGGGCGCGCACCACAGCCCCAGGCGCTGCAGCGCGGCTTCGACGCGCCGCAGCTCCTGCAGCGTGGCGCCGACCGCCTCACGCATGTGGCGCTGATCGGCCAGCGCCGCAATTGCGCCCGCCTGCGCCACCGAGTTGACGTTGAATGCGGGCCGCAGGCGGTTGAGCACGTCCGCGACTTCCGGGTGCGAGACGGCATAGCCGACTCGCGCGCCGGCCAGGCCGTACGCTTTGGAAAAGGTACGCACTATGACCAGGTTGGGATGCTCGCGCAGCCACGCCAGCCCGTCCTGCGTGCCGCGCTCGCGCCCGTATTCCAGATAAGCCTCATCGAGCAGTACCAGCGTTGTAGGCGGCGCGCGCTCGAGCAGCGCCTCCACGACCGCCGGCGGCGCCCACGTTCCGGTGGGATTGTTGGGATTGGCGATGAACACCACGCGCGTGTCAGCGTCGATCGCATTCCTCATCGCCACCAGATCATGTCCGAGCGGCATCGCCGCGCTGCGAGGCAGTGCCGGCACTTCGATGCAGCGGGCGCCGGTGGCCTGTGTGACGATGCGGTAGATCGCAAAGCCGTACTGCGAATACACCGCGCTGTGCGCCGGCGTCAGAAAAGCCTCCGCGAGCAACACCAGCAGATCGTTCGAACCGTTGCCGAGCGTCAGCTGCTCGGGCTCGACGCTCAAGTGACCGGCGAGGCTCTGTTTGAGATCGTGGCTCTCGCCGTCGGGATAAAGCCAGATCTGCTCGAGCGATGCGCGCATGGCCTCGAGCGAGCGCGGACTCGGGCCGTACGGATTTTCGTTCGAGGCCAGCTTCGCCACCTCACGCATGCCGAACTCTCGCTCCAGTGCCGATGCGGGTTTGCCCGGCACGTAGGGTGCCAGGGCGCGCACCGCCGCCACGGCCAGCCGACCCGGGTGCGCTCGCGCCTGCATGTGGCTAGAGCACCGCTCGCGGATAGGAGCCGAGCACGCGGAACAGCGAAGCGCGGGTCCTGAGTATCGCCAGGGCCTTGCGTATCGGCGCGTCCTCGGCGTGACCTTCGATGTCGATGAAGAACACGTAATCCCACTTGCGACGTCGGGACGGTCGCGACTCGATCCGGCTCATGCTGATTCCGCAGCGCGCGAGCGGCTCGAGCAGGCGCTGCAAGGCGCCTGGCGACTGCGTATCGCGCGCTGACAGCAGCAGCGTCGTGCGGTCGGCACCGCTCGGGCGCAGCAGTTTGCGTCCCAGCACCAGAAAGCGCGTGGTGTTGTCGCTGCGGTCTTCGATTTCGCGCGCGAGCAGATTCAGGCCATAGACCTGCGCTGCCGTTTCCCCGGCTATGGCCGCGGTTCCCTGCTCGTCGCGCGCGCGGCGCGCGCCCTCGGCGTTGCTCGCGACCGGCACACGCTCGCAATCCGGCAAGTGCTCGTTGAGCCAGCCCCGACACTGCGCCAGCGCCTGACTGTGCGAGCACACGCGCAGCACCCGTTCGAGCGAATCCATCTTGCCCATGAGGCAGTGATGAATGCGCAACTCCACTTCGCCGCAGATGTGCAACGCGCTCGCGAGAAAGCGATCGAGGGTGTTGGTGATGGTGCCTTCGCTGGAGTTCTCGATCGCGACTACCCCGAAATCGGCGCTGCCCGCCTCCACTTCCTGGAATACCTCGTCGACCGTCGACAACGCCAGCGCCCGCACCGAATGTCCGAAATGCTTCAGGACGGCCGTTTGGGTGAACGTGCCCTCGGGCCCTAGAAAGGCCACTTTGAGCGGCTCCTCCTGCGCGAGGCAGGCCGACATGATTTCGCGAAACAGCCGCACGATTTCCTCATCGCGCAGCGGACCGTGATTGCGCTCGAGCGCGTGGCGCAGCACTTCCGCTTCGCGCTCGGGGCGGTAGAAATCGACCGTGTGGCCATCGCCATGCTTGGAAATGCCCGCCTGCTGCGCCAGCCGTGCGCGCTGATTGAGCAGCTGCTGCAGTTGCTCGTCGACCGCATCGATCTGCGCGCGCAGCTGCTCGAGGGCCACGGCCCCCACGCTGGCGGCGGTCCTCGGTGAACCCGCATTGCCACGTGCGCGGCGCGCCGCGGTCGGCTTGATCGGAGCGGTTCGACGCGGGCTCACGGTCGTTTCAATGCGATTCCATAGCGATTTCGATATCGATTCAATCCGCAGCCAGCACCAGGCGAGCCGACAGCACGCCATCGATCCGGCGCAGGCGCTCGATCAGTGCCTCGTCGGCATCGCCCTCGGCATCGATCAACGTGAAGGCAAATTCACCGCGCGAACGGTTGAGCAGCTCGGCGATGTTGAGGCCGGCGCCGGCCAGACAGGTCGAGATCTGGCCGACCATGTTCGGAATGTTGCTGTTGGCGATCGCGATGCGCCGCGAGCCGGGCTGGCGCGGCAATACCGCCTCGGGAAAATTGACGCAATTGCGGATATTGCCGTGCTCGAGAAACTCGCGCAGCGTGTCGGCAGCCATCACGGCACAGTTGTCCTCCGCTTCGAGCGTCGATGCACCCAGGTGCGGCAGCGTGATTGCGCGCGCATGGTTCTTGAGCGCCTGGGTCGGGAAGTCGCAGATATAAGCGTGCAGGTGGCCGCTGTCCAGTGCCGCCACGACGTCGGCCTCCTCGACGATCGGCGCGCGCGCGAAATTCAGGATTACTCCGCCCGGACGCAGCAGCTTGAGCCGCGCGGCGTTCACCAGCGCGCGCGTAGCCGGCAGCAGCGGCACATGCACCGAAACGATATCGGCGCGGGCGAACAGATCATCGAGCGACAGCGCCTGCTGCACCGAAGAGGACAGCTGCCAGGCGCGCTGCACGGTGATCTGCGGGTCGTAGCCCAGCGCCTTCATGCCGAGAGCCTCGGCGCTGTTGGCGACCTGCACGCCGACCGCGCCCAATCCGATCACGCCGAGTGTGCGGCCCGGCAGCTCGAAGCCCGCGAAGCGCTTCTTGCCTTTCTCCACCGCGGCATCGATGGTGGCATCGTCGCCCGGCAGATCACGTGCGTAGGCCCAGGCCTGACAGATATTACGCGCCGCCAGGAACAGCCCCGCCAGCACCAGTTCTTTGACGGCGTTGGCGTTGGCGCCCGGGGAGTTGAATACCGGCACGCCGCGCTTGGCCAGTGCCGCTACCGGTATGTTGTTGGTACCGGCTCCCGCACGTGCCACGGCCAACACCGAGTCGGGGATCTGCATGCTGTGCATATCGGCCGAGCGCAGCATCACGGCGTGCGGGTGCCCGATCTCCGAGGCCACTTCGTACTGCTCGCGCGGCAGCCGCTCGAGCCCGCGCACGCTGATATGATTCAACGTCAGGATGCGATAGCCCATTGCCGCGACCTAGCCGTGCCGGCGCGCGAAATCGCGCATGAAATCGGTCAGCGCAACCACGCCGTCGAGCGCCATGGCGTTATAGAGGCTTGCGCGCATGCCGCCGACCGAGCGGTGGCCTTCCAGATTGGCGAGCCCGGCGGCATTGGCCTCGGCCAGGAAACTGCGGTCGAGTTCCGGCTGGGCGAGCGTGAAGGGCACGTTCATCCACGAGCGGCAGCTGCTTTCAACCGGATTGCGGTAAAACCCTGACTCATCGATGGCCCGGTAGAGCAGCTCGGCCTTGGCGCGATTGCGCTGCGCCATGACGGCAAGGCCGCCCTGCCGGCGCAACCACTGGAACACCAGTCCAGCGCAATACCAGGCAAAGGTCGGCGGTGTGTTGAGCATGGAGCCCTCATCAGCCATGGCCTTGTAGTCCCAGAGCGTCGGGGTTCCCGCTCGGGCGTGTCCGATCAGATCCTCGCGCACGATCACGACGCACAGCCCCGCCGGGCCGATGTTCTTCTGCGCACCAGCGTAGATCAAGCCGAAGCGCTCGACTTCGATCGGCCGCGAGAGGATGGTCGAGGACATGTCCGCCACCAGCGGTACATCTACCTGCGGCACGAATGGAAACTCGACGCCGCCGATGGTCTCATTGCTCGTGTAGTGCAGATAGGCCGCACCGTCCGTGAGCTTCCAAAGGCTCTGCGGCGGCACGCTGTGGTAGCCGCTGTCCACCGCATCGGCCGCTAGCTGCACGCGGCAGTAGCGCCGCGCCTCGCCGATCGCCTTGTTCGACCACGATCCGGTACTGACGTAGTCGACGCAGCTGTCGGCGCCGGCCAGATTCATGGGGATGGCCGCGAACTGAGCCGTAGCGCCGCCCTGCAGAAACAGCACCCGGTAATGATCCGGCAGCGACAGCAGGACCCGCAGGTCCGCCTCCGACTGGCGTGCGACCGCAAGAAATGCCTTGCTGCGGTGGCTCACCTCCATGACCGACATGCCGCTGCCGCGCCAATCGAGGAGCTCATCGCGCGCCTGCTGCAACACCTCGAGCGGCAGCGCCGCGGGCCCTGCCGCAAAATTGAATACCCGCACGCGATCACCTTCCATTGAATCGGTAAGTAATGTAGCGCCGCATTCTAGCAAGAGCGGCATCGGGCGCAGTCAGGGCGGGCCGAGCTCCCCTGACGCACTGTCGCCGCTCCCGGCATCGTCCGGCTGTGCGACCTCTTCGCCGGCCTCGAGTCCCTCGACGCGCTCGACGCCGGTCAATCGCTCGCCCTCTGCCAACCGGATCAGCCGCACGCCCTGCGTGTTGCGGCCCACGACCGATATATCGGCGACCGGAGTGCGCACCAGCGTCCCGGTCGAACTGATGAGCATCAATTCCTGACCGGCTCGCACCTGCAGCGCCGCCACGGTGGCGCCGTTGCGCTCCGTGGTCTGCAATGCGATCACGCCCTGTCCGCCGCGGCCGTGGCTTGGAAAATCATCGAGCGGCGTGAGCTTACCGTAGCCGTTTTCCGAGGCCGTGAGCACATGCCCGTCGCTCAGCACCAGCAACGCGATCAGTCGCTGGCCCAATCCGAGCTTCACACCGCGCACGCCCGTGGCTTCGCGCCCCATCGGCCGCACCTCGTCTTCATGGAAACGAATCGCCTTGCCGCCGCTGGTGCACAGCAGAATGTCGCAGCTGCCGTCCGTCAGGGCGACGCCGACCAGGGTGTCGTCGCCGCGCAGCTCCAAACCGATGATGCCGCTGGCGCGCGGGCGAGAAAACGCCGCCAGCGGCGTCTTCTTGACCGTGCCGCTGCTGGTAGCCATGAACACATAATGCTGCTCATCGAACTGCTTGACCGGCAGCACGGCATTGATCTTCTCGCCTTGCTCGAGCGGCAGCAGGTTCACGATGGGTTTGCCGCGCGAGCCGCGTCCGGCCTGCGGCAGCTGGAACACACGCAGCCAGTAGACTTTGCCACGGTTGGAAAAACACAGCAGCGTATCGTGCGTGTGCGCAACGAAAAACTTCTCGATAAAGTCCTCATCCTTGACCGCCGTGGCAGATTTGCCGCGCCCGCCGCGGCGCTGCGCCTGATAGTCCGACACCGGCTGCGCCTTGGCGTAGCCGGCATGCGAGAGCGTCACGGCCACGTCCTGCGGCTCGATGAGGTCCTCGGTGCTGAGGTTCAGATGGTCGCGACTGATCTGCGTGCGCCGCGCATCGCCGTAGTTGTCTCGGATTTCGATGAGTTCGTGCCGCACCACCTCGATCAGGCGCTCCGGACGGGCCAGGATGTCCGACAGATCGACGATCTCGTGCAGCAGCCCCTGAAATTCCTCGACGATCTTGTCCTGTTCGAGGCCGGTCAGGCGGTTGAGGCGCATGTCGAGCACGGCCTGCGCCTGCGCTTCGCTGAAGCGGTAGCCCGCCTTACCGATGCCACCCTCCGAGCCGAGGTTTGCCGGCCGGGTCGAGACGGTGCCGGCGCGCGCCAGCAGTTCCGGCACTATGCCTGGAGGCCAGGTGCGCGCGAGCATCGCCGAACGCGCTTCGGCCGGCGTCGGCGATGCCTTGATGAGCGCGATCACGGCATCGATATTGGCGAGCGCCACGGCCAATCCCTCGAGCAGGTGCGCGCGCTCGCGCGCGCGGCGCAACTCGAAGATCGTGCGACGCGTGACCACCTCGCGCCGGTGACGCAGGAACGCATCGAGCATGTCGCGCAGCGACAGCAGCTTCGGTTGGCCGTCGAGCAGCGCCACCATGTTGATGCCGAACACCGTCTCCATGGGCGTTTGCGCATAGAGGTTGTTCAGCACGATCTCGGCCACCTCGCCGCGCTTGAGCTCGATGACCACCCGCATCCCGTCCTTGTCGGACTCATCGCGTAGCTCGGAAATGCCGTCGATGGCTTTGTCGCGCACCAGATCGGCGATGCGCTCGAGCAGCCGCGCCTTGTTGACCTGATACGGCAGCTCCGTGACGATGATGGACTGGCGGCCGCGATCGTCGAGCTCTTCGAACTCGGCGCGCGCTCGAATCGATAACCGCCCGCGGCCGGTCTTGTAGGCGGTCGCGATCTCCTGCGCGCCGTTGATGATGCCGGCGGTCGGAAAATCCGGTCCCGGCACGTGCTGCATGAGACCGGCAAGCGAGAGCGCCGGATCGTCGAGCAGCGCCAGGCAGGCGTTGATGATTTCGGTGAGATTGTGCGGCGGGATGTTGGTGGCCATGCCGACCGCAATGCCCGAAGAACCGTTGACGAGCAGGTTCGGCACGCGCGTCGGCAGAATCGCCGGCTCGTGCTCGGATTCGTCGTAGTTCGGGACGAAATCGACCGTCTCCTTGTCGATATCGGCCAGTAGCTCGTGCGCGAGCTTCGACATGCGCACTTCGGTGTAACGCATGGCCGCAGGCGGGTCACCGTCGACCGAGCCGAAATTGCCCTGCCCGTCGATCAGCAGATAGCGCAGCGAGAACGGCTGCGCCATGCGCACGATCGTGTCGTAGACCGCGACGTCGCCGTGCGGGTGATACTTGCCGATCACATCGCCGACGACTCGGGCGGATTTCTTGTAGGGCCGGTTGTAGTCATTGCCGAGCTCACGCATCGCGTGCAGCACGCGCCGGTGCACCGGCTTGAGACCGTCACGGACATCGGGCAATGCGCGTCCGACGATGACGCTCATCGCATAGTCAAGGTAGGATTGCCGCATCTCCTCTTCGAGGCTGACGGACACGACTTCGCGGGCTATTTCAGTCACTCTGATTCGTCGGTATCGGGGTCTGTGGCATCGAATTTCAGCCGATAATTGTACCACAGCGGCTCTGTGTCCTTTGGCTTTGGGCGCTAGTCTGCCGCGAGGGCGAGTGCGCACCGCTATACTCACGTCATGAGCCAGGCAACAGCAGCCGCGCATTTGTCCACCGAGGTCCAGAAATTCGATGCGCTTGCGCACGAATTCTGGGATCCGCGCGGCGCATTCCACCCACTGCACGCGCTCAATCCGGTACGGCTGGAATACATCGCACAGCGCACGGCGCTGTCGCAGCGACGGGTGCTGGATATCGGCTGCGGCGGCGGGCTGCTGGCCGAGGGGCTCGCGCGTCACGGCGCACAGGTGTGCGGTATCGATCTCGCGCCGGCCATGATCGAAGTCGCGCGCCTGCACGCGCACGAGCATCAAATGCCCATCGACTATCGGCTGTGTTCGGCCGAGGAGCTCGCGCGCAGCGGTGCGGGACCGTTCGACGTGATCGCGTGCATGGAGCTCATCGAGCATGTCGACAGCCCCGCGGCCCTGCTGGCGGCTATCGGTGCTCTGTTGCGGCCTGGCGGCGATCTGTTCCTGTCGACCATCAATCGCAATCTGCGCTCATTCCTGCTGGCGATCGTCGGCGCCGAGTACCTGCTGAATCTGATTCCACGCGGCACGCACGAGTATGCCCGCCTGGTGCGCCCGGCCGAGCTCGCGCGCCTGGCGCGGGCGCAGGGACTGGAATTGCGCGACCTCAGCGGGGTGGAGTTCAACCCCTTCGCCCGCAGCGCCCGCCTCAGCGCCGATGCGCGCGTGAACTATCTGGCGCACTTCCATCGGGATGCCTGAGCAGCGCGTGACCTCGGCGACTCCACTGGCGGCAGTGCTACTGGATCTGGACGGCACGCTGCTCGATACCGCACCCGACATGGTGCGCATCGCCAATATGCTGCGTGCGCAAGAGGGGCTGCCGCAACAGCCGTATGCGCACCTGCGTTCGTATGTCTCGCATGGCTCGGCGGCCGTATTGCGCGCGGCGTTTGTGGGGCTGGAAGGCGTTCGGCTCGCTGCCCTGCAGAACCGATTCCTCGAACTCTACCGCGAGCATCTGGTGGTCGAGACGCGGCTGTTTGCCGGCTTCGAGCAGGTGTTGACGGCACTCGAGGCACATGCCATCCCGTGGGGCGTGATCACCAACAAGCCCGGCTGGCTCACCGAACCGCTGCTGCAGGCACTCGGGCTGTACCAGCGCGCCGGCTGCGTGCTCTCGGGCGACAGCCTGCCGGTGCGTAAACCCGATCCGCTACCGCTGCTGACGGCAGCACAACGCATCGCCGTGGCGCCCGAGCGCTGCCTGTACGCCGGCGATGCGCTGCGCGACATGCAGGCGGCGCGCGCGGCCAACATGGTCGGCCTCGCCGCGCGCTACGGCTACATCGGCCCGCAGGAGAATACCGCCGAGTGGCCGGTTACGGCCTGGATCGATTCGCCGCTGGAGCTACTCGATTGGGTCGGAGTACCGCGACCCGCGCGGCCGCGCTGCGCCGGGGCCGGGGCCGGCGCCGGCGCCGATAGTTGAAGCGCACGTGGACACGACGCCGATCGCCTACGCGGTCCTGGCAGCGCTGCTGTTCGGGCTGATCGTCGCCACTATCAGCGTGCGACTGCTCGCGCGCCGCTACGCGCGCGAGCTCGGCGATGCGGAAGCAAGACTGCGCGCCGGCTTTCAGGGGCTGGCCAACACGGCGTTGCGCGATAACACGGATTTGTTTCTCAAGCTCGCGCGCGAGTCCTTCGGACGCGAACAGTCCGGCATCCAGGGCGTCTGGCGCGAGCGTGAACTCGCCTTCAACGCACTGATCGAACCGCTGCGCACGGCGCTCGAAAGGACCGAGGCGCAGGCGGCCGCGCTCGAGCGGGAGCGGCGCGATGCCTACGGCACGCTGCGGGTGCAGATCGAGAGCCTGGCGCAAGGACAATCGGCGCTGCAGCGGGAAACGCGCAATCTCGTGACGGCATTGCGCCGCCCGGAAGTGCGCGGCCGCTGGGGCGAGCTCACGTTGCGGCGTGTGGTGGAGCTCGCCGGGTTGTCCGAGCACTGCGACTTCACCGAGCAGCCGACGCTTGGCACGGCAGACCTCGGTGCGACCGGCAGCGTGCAGCGACCGGATCTCGTGGTGCATTTGCCTGAAGGGCGACAGCTCGTGATCGATGCCAAGACGCCGCTCGAGGCGTATCTGCAGGCGATCGATGCGCCGACCGAGGAGCTGCGCGCCGCGGCGCTCGAGCGTCACGCGCAGCAACTCGAGGCGCGCGTGCGCGAGCTGGCCGCGAAGAGCTACTGGGCGCAGTTCGAGCACAGTCCCGAGTTTGCTGTGCTGTTCCTGCCTGGAGATCAGTTCCTCAGCAGCGCCCTGGCCAAGCGACCCGATCTGCTCGATGACGCGCTGCGCACGGGCGTCATCGTAGCGACCCCGTCGACGCTCATCGCGCTGCTCAAGGCCGTCGCGCATGGCTGGCGGCAGGCTGCGGTAGCTCAGAATGCGGCGCAGATCCGCGATCTCGGACAGGAGCTGCATCGACGGCTCGGAAATTTTCTGGGGCACTTCAGCCGCGCCGGCCGCCAGCTCGGCAGCGCGGTGGACGCCTACAACAGCGCCGTCGGATCGCTGGAGCGGCAGGTGCTGCCAGGCGCACGGCGTTTCAGCGAGCTCGGCGCAGCCACGGGCGAGGCGCTCACCGGTCCGGAGAGGATCGAGCAACCGGTGCGCTCGCTGCCGTGCAGTGAGCAGGCCGAACCGCCGGCCAGCGCATGAGCTCGAGCGGCACAGCAGGCACGCGCGGCTGGCAGCCGCCAGCGCCTGAGCCCGGCTCGGCGCGTTTTTTCGCACTGCTCTACACCCCGGCCGATCGCCGCTCGGCGCTGGCCCGATTGATCGCTCTGGCCGATGAGATCGGCGCTGGCGGCGCACGCAGACTCGATCACGAGGTGGCGCATGCACGCCTCGAATGGTGGCGGCTCGAGGCCGCGCGCTACGCCGAGGGACACGCGCAGCATCCCTGGCTGCAATCAGCCTCGGCTGCGGCCGGCGATGAGCGGCGTTTCGATCTGCGCTCGCTGGTGGAGGCTGCCGCGATCGATCTGGCCGAGGCACTGCAGCGCCCGGAGGCGGGCGGGCGGCTGCGCGGCGCACTGTTCGCGGCCGCGGCCGAGCAGCTGGGCGCGGAGCCCTTGTCCGCGGCGCTGCGCGAAGCTTTGAGCGCACTGGGCACCTTGAGCTGGCAAATCGAGCGCGCCGCGCTGGCTGCGCGGCGCGCGAACCCTGAGCAATCGGCGCCCCAGCTGCAGGCCGCGCTGGAGCGGCTCGGCACGGGGCTTCAGCCCAGGCTGGCGCCGCTGCTGGTTTGGGTGGCGCTCGCCGCGGCCAGGAAAAACCATTCGCCGCTGCGCGCATTCGCCGACAATATACGGGCCTGGAGGGTTGCGCGTCGCGCGGCCACAGGTCGCTACACGAGCCGATGATCAGCACAAGTTGCGAAGACAACAGCCCCGGATCCGACGAGCCCCGCCGTTTCGAGCCGGCCGCCGATGCGTTGCATGGCCGTATTATCGCGATCACCGGTGCCGGCGACGGCATCGGTCGCGCATTGGCGCTCAGTGCGGCGGCGTACGGCGCCGAAGTGGTTCTGATTGGGCGCACGGTCTCGAAGCTCGAAGAGGTCCACAGCCGCATTGCGGCGCTCAAGCGCGCCGAGGCCAGCATCGCGCCGCTCGATCTCGAACGGGCCGTGGCGCGTGATTACGATCTGCTGGCGCAAGCCCTGCAGAGCCGCTACGGACGGCTGCACGGATTGGTCCACAACGCCGGCATCCTCGGCAAGCTGGCGCCCATTGAGCACTACGACGTGCCGACCTGGTGTCGTGTGCTGCATGTGAATCTCACTGCGGCATTTGCCATGACACAGGTGCTGCTGCCGTCGCTGCGCGCCTCGCAGGACGCTTCGATCATTTTTACGGGCAGTGGTGTCGGCCGGCGTCCCAAGGCTTATTGGGGTGCCTACGCGGTGTCGAAGTGCGGCCTCGAAGCGCTCAGCCGCACCCTCGCCGATGAGCTCGCAACCGCGGGCGAGGTTCGTGTCAACGTGCTCAATCCCGGACCGGTACGCACACGCATGCGCGCCCAAGCCTATCCGGCCGAAGATCCCAGCACCCTGGCGCGGCCGGAGGATGTTCTGCGGCCCTACCTCTGGCTGCTCAGCGCACAGAGCCGCGGCGTCACCGGCCAGAGTCTGGATTGCCAAACACGCTAGCGAGCTCCTCGCTCGAGAGCGGCCGCCAATGGCCGCGGGGCAGCGAGCGCGGCAGACTCAACGCCCCCACGCGCGTTCGTAGCATGCGCACCAGCGTTGCCGCGGCCCGCTCGATGAGCTGGCGCACCTCGTTACCGCTCGCGCCGACTGCGATCAGGCGGTACCAGCGGTTGCTCGCCTCCCCGCCACTGGGTTCGAGCAATACCACGCGCACGGGCGTACCGCGATCCGGCATGCCCTGACGGATGGCGCGTTGCTGTTCGTCGCTGAGCTCGCCGCGTATGCGCAGACTAAATTCCATCTCCAGCCCGCGCATCGCTCGCTGCAGGCGCGAGGCCAGGGTGCCATCGGCCGTCAGCAGCTCGAGGCCTCCATCGACCCTCGGCAATGGGCTCACGCTGATGAAGCGCAGCCCCGCTCGGCGCGGCAAGCGCGCGGCCATACTGCTTGAGTCGGCGGCGAGCTCGCTGCCGGATAGCGCATTGCGGGCCGGCAGCAACGGCTCGCCCGGCGAGCGATGACAGAGGAAGACCGGCACGGTCGCCGCATCGGGCAAGCGCCGCCGGATCAGCCGGCCATCGAGCTTGAGCTGATCCTGCGGTACCACGCGCATACCGAGGGCGGCTGGCTTGCCGTTGACCGTCAAGCGGCCCGCGCGGATCCAGCTCTCGGCTTCACGGCGCGAAGCCAGACCCAGCTGCGCGAGCACCTTCTGCACCCGCTCCGCGCCGCCGGTTCCCGAGGCCGGCGATGAGGCCATCGCGGCTTCAGTCCGAAACGTCGGACGGCGCGGCTACGAGGCCCGATGGCCGCGGCGTGTCCGCCGCATCCTCCTCGTTGTCGGCCGAGTCGGCTTCGGCGGACTCCTCGTCCGCGCTCTCGGACGCCGCGGTCTCGTACCCGACCGTGCCAGCGCCCTCATCCGCGCCATCGACCGGCAGCTCGAACTGCGGATCGATGTCACCGAGCGAGCGCAGCTGCGCGAGCGGCGGCAGGTCATCCAGACTCTTGAGGCCGAAGTACTCAAGAAAGTCACGCGTGGTGCCCAACAACTCCGGGTGACCAGGCAGATCCCGGTGGCCCACGACTCGAATCCACTGCCGCTCGAGCAGCGTACGGACGATGTTGGGATTCACCGCGACGCCGCGCACGGCCTCAATTTCCGCGCGCGTAATGGGCTGGCGGTAGGCGATCAGCGCCAGGGTTTCGAGCAAGGCCCGCGAGTAACGCTGCGGCCGCTCCGGCCAAAGCCGAGAGACCGCCGCGGCGTACTGGCGCCGCACTTGAATACGAAAGCCCGCACCGGTTTCCTGGATCTCGATGGGGCGTTGAGCGTACTCGAGTGCCAGCGCCTCGATCGCGGCGCGCACGGCCGCCGTTGAGGGCCGCTGGGTCTCATCGAACAGTGAGCACAGCTCGCTCAGGCTCAGCGATTTTCCCGCCGCCAGCAGCGCTGCTTCGATGATGTTTCTGGTTTCGCCATTGCTCATGAGGCTGCATCCTCATTGCCATTGTCGTGCTCGTCTGCACCGGCTAGTGCCGCCGCCGTATCGGCCGCCACGACGTCGCCTGCCACGGCATCGGTCACCGCGCCGCTGCCCGCGACCAGGTGCAGTGTACGGTGTGCCGAGGCGCTGCGCACGTGCAGCGGGGCATACGGCTCGGTCTGCATGATCTCGATGAGACCCTCGCGCACCAGCTCCAGAATCGCGACAAACGCGACCGTGACACCAGCGCGTCCCTCCTCAGGGCTGAACAGAGCCGAAAACTCGATGAAGCTGCCCTGCTCGAGCGCGGCCAGGATGTTGCTCATGCGCTCGCGCACCGACAGCGGCTCGCGCCGCACGTGGTGGTGGGCGAACATCTCGGCGCGCTGCGCGACATCTTTGAAGGCGAGCAGCATTTCCTGCAACGTGACCTGCGGCACTGCGCGCACGATCGGCCGGTCGCGCAAATCCGCGCTGGCCTGCCAGACGTCGCGCTCCAGACGCGGCAGCTGGTCGATCTCGGCCGCGGCCCGCTTGAAGCGTTCGTATTCCTGCAAGCGGCGCACGAGCTCGGCCCGCGGGTCCTCCTCGCCAAGATCGCCCGCGCCCGGCGGGCGCGGCAGCAGCATGCGCGATTTGATTTCGGCCAGCGTGGCGGCCATGACCAGGTATTCGCCCGCCAACTCGAGCTGCAGATCTTGCATCAGCTCGATGTAGCGCGTGTACTGACGCGTGATTTCCGCGATCGGAATATTGAGGATATCGACGTTCTGCCGCCGGATCAGATACAGCAGCAGATCGAGCGGACCTTCGAAGGCTTCGAGAAAAATCTCGAGCGCCTGCGGAGGTATGTACAGATCCCGGGGCAGCTGAGTAATCGGCTCGCCATTGACCACGGCGAAGGGCATCTCGGCCTGCTCCGGCGCCGACTCCGGCTCATGGACGGGCGCGGGATTGGAAACGACAATCTTGAGATCTGGCTTCATGATAATCGTATAACCCCTTAAAAACGCAAGTGCATTGCGCGCCTCACCTCATCGAGCGTGGCGCGAGCTGCCTCGCGCGCTTTCTCACCGCCCTGATGGATGAGGTTCGTGACCAGTTCCGGATTCTCCTGATACTCCTGCGCGCGCTTACGCATGCCTGTGACCTCCTCGACGATGCGCTCGATCACCGGCCGCTTGCAATCCAGACAGCCGATGCCGGCGCTGCGACAGCCTTCTTCGACCCACTTGCGGGTGGCCTCATCGGAGTAAAGCTTATGCAGGTCCCACACCGGACACTTTTCCGGATTGCCCGGGTCGGTGCGTCGCACGCGCGCCGGGTCGGTTTGCATGCTCTTGAGCTTGGCAGCCACGACATCGGGATCTTCGCGCAGCGAAATCGTGTTGCCATAGGATTTGGACATCTTGCGGCCATCCAGACCCGGCACCTTGGGCGAGGCAGTCAGCAACACCTGCGGCTCGGGCAGAATGCTGACCGAGGAGCCCTCGAGGTATCCGAGCAGACGTTCGCGGTCGGCGACCGTGATGCGGGTATTGCTCGAGACCAACGCCCGCGCCCGCTCGAGCGCCGCCGGATCGCCCGCCTCCTGGAAGCGGCGGCGCAGCTGCCGATAGAGCGTGATGTTGCGACCGCCCAGCTCCTTGATGGCGCGCTCTGCCTTTTGCTCGAAATCCGGCTCGCGGCCATAGAGGTGATTGAAGCGTCGAGCGATCTCACGCGTGATCTCCACGTGCGCGACCTGATCCTCGCCGACGGGCACGAAGGCCGAACGGTACAACAGGATATCGGCGCTCTGCAGCAGCGGGTAACCGAGAAAGCCGTAGGTCGCGAGATCCTTGTCCTTGAGTTGCTCCTGCTGATCCTTATAGGTCGGCACGCGCTCGAGCCAGGCGAGCGGTGTGATCATCGACAGCAGCAGGTGCAGCTCAGCGTGCTCGGGTACGTGCGACTGCACGAACAGCGTCGCCACGCCCGGATTGAGTCCAGCGGCGAGCCAGTCGATCATGACCTCGCGGATCGCTTCCTGCAGACCCGCGGTATCTTCGTACCCGGTCGTCAGCGCGTGCCAGTCGGCAACGAAAAAAAAGCACTCGTACTGATACTGAAGCTCGATCCAGTTACGCAGAGCACCGTGATAGTTGCCCAGATGCAGCGCGCCGGTGGGTCGCATGCCCGACAGCACGCGCTGGCCTGGGAGAACAGCACTCATCCTGCTCGATTAACCCGCGTGGGTGACGGGCCTCTGACGATTCAGAGCTGATTATACGGGGTTCGCGACAACTTCCCACTCGACGCCGGCGAGCTTGCCCTTGCCCTGCCGCACGACCACGGGAGGCGAGACGGCAAGATCCACCACGGTCGTGGGCTCGATGCCGCAATGACCGCCATCGAGAATTGCGTCGAGCTGGTGCTCGAGCCGGGCACGAATCTGCTCGCCATCGGTGAGCGGTAACTCATCGCCGGGCAGCAGCAGCGTCGAGCTCATGAGCGGCTCACCGAGCTCGGTCAGCAGCATGCGCGGGACGATGTGATCGGGCACACGGATGCCGATGGTGCGACGCTTCGGATGCTGCAGCCGCCGCGGTGTCTCGCGGGTCGCCGGCAGCAGAAAAGTGAACGGTCCGGGTGTCGCGGCCTTGAGCAGCCGGAACTGCCAGGTATCAATGCGCGCGTAGTGCCCGATCTCGCGCAAATCGCGGCACACGAGTGTGAAGTGGTGGTGACGGTCAGCCCCGCGGATGCGCCGCAGACGCTCGAGCGCCTCGACATCGCCGATGTGGCATCCGAGCGCGTAGCAGGAATCGGTCGGGTAGGCAACGACCCCACCGGCACGCACGATCTCGGCGGCGCGGCGAATGAGCCGCAGCTGCGGGTTTTGCCGATGCAGGTCGAAGTACTGACTCATGATCTACATGCTGAGGTAGTTTCGTTATCATAGCGGGATGCAAGCGCTGATCGATGTCGCGCCAGTGGTGGCCTTTTTTCTGGCCTATTACGCGGCTGGCATTTATGTCGCAACCGCGGTGCTGATGGTCTGCATGCTGCTGCTGCTGCTGGTGGATCTCTTGCGCCTGGGCCGCATCCCGCCGATGCACTGGCTCAGTGCCGTGCTGGTGTTCCTGCTCGGCGGCGCGACTCTGATCTTGCGCGATGCGCGCTTTCTGAAATGGAAGCCGACTATATTTCTCTGGCTGGTCGCGGTCGCGGCCCTCGTGAGCGCCCGGTTTACTCATCGCCCGCTGGCGCAGCGCCTGCTGCAGCCGATCGTCGCGCACAGCGAGGCACTACCGCCTGCACTGTGGCTCAGGCTCAACTGGATCTGGGTCGGCTTCTATGCACTGCTGGGCGCCGTCAATCTTTGGATCGCCTATCACCGCAGCGAGCGCGCTTGGGTCAACTTCAAGTTCTTCGGCTTGACCGCGGCCTTCGCGTTGTTCGCCATGCTGCAGGCGGCATGGCTCGCTTCACGCCCCGAAGTGCGGCAGGCGCAGCCTTCATGAGCGCTCCGGCCTCCACCGCCGGGCGCATCGAGCGGCTGCTGCAGCAACATCTGCAGCCCGCGCATCTGCAGGTGCGAGACGACAGCGCGGCGCATGCGGGCCACGCCAGTGCCGGCGGCAAGGGGCACTTTCAGCTGCGAATCGTGTCCACGTGTTTCGCGGGACTGAAGCCGCTGCAGCGCCACCGTCTCGTCAACGAGGTTCTGTCGCCATTGTTTGCGACCGAGATCCACGCGCTGGCGATGGAAACGCTGACACCTGATGAATTCTTTAAGAACTCTGCATAACTACCTGAGAATGCTAATGAAAATTGTGAATAAACTGCCGTTATTGGTGCTCATCGTGCTGGCCGGCTGCAACAAGGCTGCACCCCCCGCAGAGAGCACCAAGCCGGCGGAAAAGCCTGTTGCGACCGTCAACGGCGTGCCGATCAGCCGCGATATGTTCAATTTCTACGTCAAGAACGCGACCGGGAAGGCGACCTCGGAACTCTCGGCTGATCAGCGCACGCAGCTGCTCGACAACCTGATTCGTGGCGAGGTGATCGCCCAGCAGGCCGAGAAGGATGGATTGCAGAAGAATCCAGACACCGCCGCCCTGCTGCAGTTTTCACAGCTGCAGATCCTGGAGCAGGCCGATGCCGAGCAGTATCTGAAAGACAAGAAGCCGACGGATGCGGAGCGGCAGACCGAATACGACGCGCAAATCGCGGCCATGCCCAAGACCCAATACCACGCGCGCCATATCCTGCTTACGAGTCAGGAGGCTGCCCAGAAAACCATCGACGAGCTCAAGAAGGGCGCCAAGTTCGAGGATCTGGCCAAGAAGCAGTCGATCGATTCCTCGAAGGATCAGGGCGGCGACCTCGGCTGGTTCTCGCCGTCGAACATGGTCAAGCCCTTCGCCGACGCCGTGGCCGGCCTGAAGAAAGGCGAGATCACGCAGACGCCGGTGCAGTCGCAGTACGGCTGGCACGTGATACAGCTCATCGACACCCGCGAGACGCCGCTGCCGCCGCTCGATTCGGTCAAGGATCGGGTCGATCAGCTGGTGCAGAACAAGAAGTTCAAGGCCTATCAGGACGAGCTCATGAAGAGCGCCAAGATCGAGCGCAACCTCTGAAAGCGCGATCAAGGGCTCGGCGCCTTCAAGGGGGTCGGCTCCTTAGGGGGCCGGCTTCTTAGGGGGGCGGTTTGCCCTGCAGCAGCTGCGCAAGGCCCGACTCATCGAGAATTCTGACCCCGAGCTCACGGGCGCGAGTCAGCTTCGAGCCCGCCTCCGAGCCGGCGACGAGATAGCGGGTTCTCTTCGATACCGAGCCGCTCACTTTGGCGCCGAGCGCCGCCAGGCGCTCGCCAGCCTGCTCACGCGTCATACCCTCGAGCGTGCCGGTCAACACCACCGTCAGCCCGGCCAGCGGCCCGTGCAGCGCGCTCTTCGCCGGCGTAGCCGGCCCTTCGGGCCACTTGAGGCCGAAATGGCGCAGGCGCGCGAGTTCGCGCAGATGGCGCTCGTCATCGAGAAAACCGCGCACGTCCGCCGCGATCACCGGGCCGACGTCGGCCACTTCGAGAATCTGCTGCTCGCTGGCGCGCTGCAGTGCCTCGAGCGAGCCGAAGTGATCAGCCAACGCCCTGGCGGTACTTTCCCCGACACCCGGCATACCCAGCCCATTGAGCAGTCGCGGCAAGGAGGTGTGCTTGCTGTGCTCGATGGCCGCAAGCAGATTCGCGGCGGACTTCTCGCCCATGCGCGGTAGCGCCGTCAGGGTTGCAGCCGAGAGCGCATAAATATCGCTCGGCGTCTTGAGCAGATCTGCATCGACCAGCTGCTCGATGAGCTTATCGCCGAGCCCCTCGATATCCAGCGCACGCCGGCTGGCGAAATGCCGCAGCGACTCCTTGCGCTGTGCAGCGCAGTTGAACGCGCCGGTACAGCGCGCGGCTGCTTCTCCCTCGACGCGTACCACCCGCGCACCGCACACCGGACAGGTTGCAGGCAGATGTGGCCGCCGCGCATTCTGTGCTCGCCGCTCCGGCAGCACGCGCACCACTTCAGGGATCACATCGCCGGCGCGGCGCACGATGACGGTGTCGCCGCGCCGCACGTCCTTGCGCTCGACTTCGTCCATGTTGTGCAGCGTCGCGTTGCTGACGGTCACGCCGGCCACCTGCACCGGATCGAGGCGCGCGACCGGCGTCAGCACTCCGGTGCGACCGACCTGGAACTCGATGTCGCGCACCACGGTCAGCGCCTCATCGGCCGGAAACTTGTGCGCGATGGCCCAACGAGGTGCGCGCGAGACGTAGCCGAGCGCCTGCTGTTCGCTGCGCGCATTCACCTTGTAGACGACGCCATCGATCTGGTATGGAAGCTCGCTGCGCCGTGCGCCGATCGCGCGGTAGTAATCGAGGCATCCCGCCACTCCGCTTACGAGGCGAATCTCCGGACAGGTGCGCAGACCCCAAGCATTGAGCTGTTCGAGCAAAGTGCTTTGGCTGGGCGGTGGCTCGCCATCCTGCCATTGACCGACACCATAGAAAAATATCGCCAGCGGCCGCTGGGCCGTCACGCGGGCATCGAGCTGGCGCAGACTGCCCGCCGCGGCGTTGCGCGGGTTGGCGAACAGCTTCTCGCCCGCGGCCGCGGCGGCGGCGTTCATGCGACGAAAGCCCGCCAGCGGCATGAACACCTCGCCGCGCGCCTCCAGCAAGCGCGGCGCAGGCCGTTGGCCGGACTCGCAGCGCAGCTGCAGCGGAACGGCGCGGATCGTGCGGATGTTGGCAGTGATGTCCTCGCCGGTCGCGCCATCGCCACGCGTGGCCGCGAGCTCGAGTTTTGCCGCGCAGTAGGTCAATGAGACCGCCAGCCCGTCGAGCTTGGGTTCAGCGCAGTATTCGAGCGTCTCATGCTCGGTCCCTAAGCGGGCACGGATGCGGCGGTCGAATGCCTCGATATCCGCATCGCTGAAGGCATTTTCGAGCGAGAGCATGGGCATGCCATGCCGGATTTCAGCGAACTCCGCCGCGACCTGCCCACTGACCCGCTGTGTCGGGGAATCGGGCACTAGCCACTCGGGATGTTGCGCCTCGAGCGAGCGCAGCTCGCCCATGAGCCGATCGTACTCGGCATCCGGCACCTCCGGATCGTCGAGCACGTAGTAGCGGTAGTCGTGTCGGGCTATCTGTGCACGCAGCTCGGCGATGCGCCGGTGCGTTGCTGCCGTCACGCCGCCGGCTCCGCCTGCAACCCTGGCCGCGGCTGGGTTTGCATCGACAGGCTCTGCATGCTATCGCGCAGGTCTTCGAGACGACCGGCATCGAGCGGCTGGCCGTGCTCGTCCTGGACACGGGCAGCCAGACGTTGCGACAGCTCACGTGCGGTGTCGATCAGGTGATCGAGTGCCGCCGCCGGCGGCAGCGGGCCGGGCAGCACGCTGAACAGACTGATGCCGGACAGGCGCTGAAAATCCATGTTGACCGGATCGAGAATCCCGGGTTTGCTCAGGCTCGCGACGCTCAGCAGCGCGCGGCCATCCGCATCCGGCTGATGGTAGATACCGAAGCGGCCATGCACGAAGCCGCAGCCCGTGATGGCCAGGCGCACCGCACGCCCCGATAGCCGCTCATCGCAGGCCGCAACAATTCGCAGCGCGACAATGTGGCGCTCCCCTTCCGGCGGCCACTCGACTACCAGCGGCACGCGCGCAATGATCGGTGCCGAGTGCGGCGAGCCATCAGCGGCCGCCTGCGCGCTCGTCTCGGCGCTGCCGGATCCGGAGCCTGCGAGCGGCACGCCATGCTCGATCGGTGCAGACCCCGGCGCGGGCAGGGGTGCCGGCGGCGGCGACAGATCGCTGGCCGCGGTCGATGCAGCTGCGACGTCGATCTGCGGCGTTGCCGTACCGAGCATCGCCTGCGTCTCGAACATATGCAGCGCGTCGGCCTCGGCCATGATCGATTGATCGCGAATCGCCTCGATGGCCGGCAGATCGATGCGAGGCGGCAGCGACATCACAGGCCGACGGCCCTCGCCCTGGCTGGCTGCTGCGCCAGCACGCGCGGCCGGCAGTGCGGGCGCGTCGGCGGCGGCCTGCGCGAACGAGCCGAGCTCCGGTTCATTGCGCGTCGGTCCACGCATCTGCGAATCCCGATGCGCCTGGCGCGGCCTGCGCAGCTCCCAGGCCGTCAGCGCGACCAGAAACACCAGGCCGGCGATCAGCAGAATGAAGCGCAGCTCCCCCATGTCGCTCTCACACGGCCGCGAGCTTGACGGCTTCGTCGATATCGACTGCTACCAGGCGCGACACGCCCGGCTCGTTCATGGTTACGCCGATGAGCTGCGAGGCCAACTCCATCGTCACCTTATTGTGGGTGATGAAAATGAACTGCACGCGGCTGGACATCTCGCGCACGATGTCGCAGAAGCGCCCCACATTGTGCTCATCGAGCGGCGCGTCGACCTCATCGAGCAGGCAGAACGGCGCCGGGTTCAGATCGAAGATCGAAAACACGAGTGCGACCGCGGTCAGCGCCTTCTCGCCGCCCGAGAGTTGCGAGATCGTGCTGTTGCGCTTGCCGGGCGGACGGGCCATGACCGCGACGCCCGCCGCCAGTGGGTCGTCCCCGACCAGCTCCAGGTAGGCATGCCCGCCGCCAAACAGCCGCGGGAATTTCTCCTTCAGCCCGGCATTGATGCGATTGAATGTGTCGTCGAAGCGCGCACGCGTTTCGCGGTCCATCTTGCGCATAGCCTGCTCGAGCGTCGCCAGCGCGTCGCTGACGTCATTGAACTGCCGGTCGAGGTAGACCTTGCGCTCACTGTTCTCGGCGAGCTCATCGATGGCCGCCAGATTGACCGGGCCGAGCTTCTCGATCTCGACGCGCAGCTGCGCGAGCCGTTGCTCCCAGGGTTCGATCTGCGCCTGGACGTCGAGGGCCGCGAGCACGGCGTCGAACTCACACTGGGTCGCGGCGAACTGTTCCAGTAACGCCTCGCGGCGTACACGCGATTCCTGCGCAGCGAGGCGCGCTTGTTCCATGGCCTCCCGTGCCGCCGACACGCGCTGCTGCGCATTGATGCGTCGCTCCTCGAGCGCACGCAATGTGCCGTCGCTATCCTCGAGAGCGCGCCGGGCCTCGGTCAGCTCTGCCTCGACTTCGACGCGCCGCGCCAGATGAGCTTGCAGGCGCCGCTCGATCTCGGCGATCGGCGCGTCGGCCTTCGCCAACGTCGCCGTCAGCTGCTCGCGCTGCGCCTCGAGCTGCGAGCGCTGCTCGTGCAGTCGAGCAAGTGCACTGTCCATGGAGGTTCGCGCCGCGCGGCGGCTTTCGAGCCGGATCAGGCTGTCGCGCAGCTCGAGCTGCGTCGCCTGCGCCTGTGCGCGCGCACTGCCAGCCCGCTCGCGCCGCAGCTCGCGTTCGCTCTCGAGCTCCAGACGCGCGTCATCGAGGCGCGCGAGCGCCGCGACGGCCGACTCATGCGCGCCGCGGGCGCGTCGCAGACTCTCCTGCGAGCGAGCGACGTCGAGCGCAACTTCGGCCTGCTCGGCCTCGATGCGCGCGCGCCGCAGCGTCGCCTCTTCGAAGCGCGCACGCAGCGCCTCGAGCCGCCCGCGCAGCTCGGAATGTTCATGGTGTGCGTTTTGGATGCGGCCCTGGGTGGCATCGCGCTCCGTCTCGGCCGCGACCACTTGGGCACGCAGCGCCAGGATATCCTGCTCGAGCGCACCGACTGCCAGTTCGGACGCCGCCAGTCGCTCGCGCAGGCCCTTGGCGCGATGCTCGCGCTCGAGCACGCCGGCATGGGTATCGCCGCCGCGATTGACGCGCAGCCAGTCGCGTCCAATCCATTCCCCAGCCGCGGTGATCAGCGACTCGCCGGCTGCAAGCGCCGAGCGCCGTCGCAATGCCGCGGCCAACGAATCACTGGTATGCACCCGCGCGAGCAGCGCGCGCACGCCTTCGAGCCCGCGCACGTGCGCGGCCAGTGTATTGGCCTGCGCCAGCTCGCTTGCGCCCGTCGGCTCAAAGAATCCAACCGTGCCGCCCTCGAGCGTAGCGAGCGACGCGGCCAGCGGCTCGAGCGAGTCCACGCGCACCGCCTCCAGATAATCCCCCAGCACGGTCTCGACGGCGCGTTCCCAGCCCTCGTCGACTTCGAGCAATTGTGCCAGTCGCGGCGCATCTGCGGCCCGCTCGAGCCCCGATAGCCAGCGCGCCGCTTGCGGGTTCTTCTCGCGCAGCGCCGCCTTCTGCAATGCATCGAGCGACATGAGCTCGGCACGAATGTGATCGCGCTCGTGCCGCGCCCGCTGCAGCCGATCATCGGCCAGCTGCTCGCCGGCACGCAGCGACTGCACTTGCGCCAGAGCCTGATTGAGCTCGCCGGCGAGCGTCTCGGCGGCGCCGCGCGACTGCGCCTCCTGCGCGCCGAGCTGCTCGAGTGCGGAATCGCTTTGCGCCGCGGTCAGGGCCTCGCATTCGAGGCTCAGTCGATCGGTCTGTGCCTGCAGCCGGTGACTCTGGCTTTCGAGCTGCTCAATGCGGGCTGCCTCGACCTCTGCGCTCTGACCGGCAGCTCCGAGCTCGCGATTGAAACTCTCCCAGCGCTCCTGCCAGCCCGACAGCTGCTGCTCGGCCGCGGCCAATGCCGCGCCGGCGACTGCCTCGCTCTGCGTACGCGCCGCGGCCAGCGGCTCCAGTTCTGACAGCTCCACCGCCAGCGCCGCCAGCTGCTCCGCATCCCGCGCGATCTGCTGGGTGTTCGTGCCCAGACTGGCATTCACCTGCACCAGATCGTTGCGCGCGCGCTCACGCAGCTCGCGGTTGAAGCGGATGCTCTCCTCGGCGCGCGTGACCTCGGCACCGAGCTCGTAATAACGCCCTTGTATGCGCGCGACCGCGTCGCTGAGCTCGCTGTTGAACTCGCGCTGCTTTTCGATGGCCGCCTCGGCCGCGCGCTGATCGGCCAGCGCCTGATGCATGACGAGCTCGCAGCTGCGCACCGTGCCGTCCTGTAGCTCGGCACCGCTGTCGAGATCGCGCAGGCGTAACGCCAGCAGCTCGGCAGTCAGATTGCGCTCCTGTGCCTTGAGCTCCTGATGACGGCGCGCGACATTGGCCTGCCGTTGCAGATGGCGGATCTGCTTGTCGACCTCATCGCGTAGGTCCTGCAGGCGCGAGAGATTCTCGCGCGTATCGGCCATGCGCGATTCGGTCTCGCGGCGCCGCTCCTTGTACAGGGAAATGCCTGCAGCTTCCTCGATGAAGGCCCGCATGTCATCGTGCCGCGCCTCGATGACGCGCGAGATCATGCCCTGCTCGATGATGGCGTAGCTGCGCGAGCCCAGACCGGTACCGAGGAACAGGTGCGTGATGTCCTTGCGGCGGCATCGACCGCCGTTGATGAAGTAGGCCGAGCTGCCATCGCGCGAGACCGTGCGCTTGAGCGAGATCTCGTTATAGCTGGCATAGGCGCCGCCGATCTTGCCGTCGCTGTTGTCGAACAGCAGTTCGACCGAGGCGGCGCCGATGGGCTTGCGGGCGCTCGAGCCGTTGAAAATCACGTCCGCCATCGAATCGCCGCGCAGATGCCGGGCCGACAGCTCGCCCATGACCCAGCGAACCGCATCGATGATATTGGACTTGCCGCCGCCGTTGGGCCCGACGACTCCAATCAGATTGCCTGGCAGCTGTACCGAGGTCGGATCGACGAATGACTTGAAACCTGCGAGCTTGACCTTATTGAGCCGCATTGATCCCGTCCCGGTGTAGCGTGTAGCGTTTTGACAGTGACCGCTCCCATACGCAGCGCACGCAATCCGTGATGGCGGCGCCAGGGCGCTAGTGTAGATTATCCGCACGCCGCTTTCGATGCGGTTGCACAAAGTATCCAGCCATGCCGAGCCAGCCGTCGAGCCACATCGAGACGTTCGCCAATCCCGCCCCCGAGCACGACTACACCATTCGGATGAGCATTCCGGAGTTCACGTGCCTGTGTCCGCGCACCGGACAGCCGGATTTTGCGATCCTGGAGCTTGAGTACGTCCCGGACCGGCTCTGCATCGAGCTCAAGGCACTCAAACTCTACATCTGGTCGTTCCGCGACCGCGGCACGTTTCACGAGGCCGTAATCAACGAGATCCTCGAGCATCTCGCCCGCAGCGTGACGCCGCGATTCATGCGCCTGACGGCACATTTCAACGTGCGCGGCGGCATTTCGACCCGTGTCATTGCCGAGCGGCGCGCCCCGGGCTGGCGCGCTGTCGATCCGGTCACGCTGCCCTAGCGCGTCCGGATGGAGGCGAGCGGGCTCGAGCTGCCTGCGAACGTTTACTGAAGCGACATTTCGTGCGCTCTGTACAGCCTTCCTTGCGTCGGTATAATCGCGCGTTCTTAAACGACCGGCGACCATGTCAGGAGCGAGACAATGCCCGGCAAGAAGTCCGGATCCAAGATCAGCAAACCCAAAAAGGCAGCGCCGCCGAAGGCCGCCGCACGCCGCCCCGAATCGCGCCGGTCGGCGGCTGCGAGCCGCAAGGCCGTAGCCGCTACCGCCGCCAAACCCGCAGTCAAACCCGCGTCCAACAAGGCCGGTGCTACCGCGAAGCCCGAGAGCCAGCCGCCGCAGCGGCCCGCCGCGCCCAGCGGCGCGCCGAGCGCCAACGGCCCCTTGGCCCTCGACCGGACCTTGACTGCCGCGACGGCGCATCCGGCGCGCATGGCGCCCGTGCCGGACGCCGATGAGGGTGACGGCTCGGATCCGAGCAGTCTTCTCGCCGGTCCGCGCAACGTAAAGCCCTATGTCGCCAAGCGTGGCGAGCAGTACATGAGCAAGCAGCAGCTCACGCACTTCCAGCACATCCTGCTGAGCTGGAAGCGCGATCTCATGGTGGAAGTCGACCGCACCGTCTCCCACATGAAAGACGAGGCGGCGAATTTCCCCGATCCGAACGATCGGGCCACCCAGGAGGAGGAATTCAGCCTGGAATTGCGCACCCGGGACCGCGAACGCAAGCTCATCCGCAAGATCGAGGAAGCGCTCAAACGGATCGAGGACGGCACCTACGGCTACTGTCTCGAGACCGGCGAAGAAATCGGAATCAAACGACTCGAGGCACGCCCGGTCGCCACGCTCTCGATCGAGGCGCAGGAACGTCGCGAGCGCCGCGAGCGCCAGTACGGCGATCGGGACGACCGCTACCGCTGAGGACGCCGCCGCCCCGCTCCCCCCCGCCGCTCTTCGGAGTTCACCGAGGATTTGGGTTCTCTGTGGGCTTATACTATGGTGTACCGCAATAGACGGCTTGAGCGTCTTGCGCAACAGAGGACTTCAGCATGAGCGAGATTCGCGTCATCAAGAAGTACCCGAATCGGCGGCTTTACGACACCGTGGAGAGTCGCTACATCACCTTGGACGACGTACGCCGACTGGTGCTGGACGGCGTCGATTTCAACGTCATCGACAAGCGCAGCCAGCAGGACATCACCCGGCCGGTGCTGTTGCAGGTGATCGCGGAGCTCGAGCAGCGCAGCGGCACCGTGCTCAGTCAGGACTTCCTGGCGCATCTGATCCGCAGCCATAACGCCGGGCTTGAGGGCGTGCTGTCCACCTACCTGGAGCAGAGCCTGAGGCTGTTTCTGGCCGAGAAGCCGCCGGGCGGAGATCCAGCCGCCGCTGCCACGCAGCTGGCAGCGCAAAACCATCAGCGCTGGCACAGCGCGCAGGAGGAAATCTTCCGCACGCTGATCAGGAGTGCCGGGTCAGCAAACGGTTGACTTGACGGCCGACCCTTGCCGGACTGCTTTGACCGGCAACAACACCCGTGGCGCCTGGATACCGGCACAGGGGCCGCGCCTTTAAGGCTGGGTCGCGCCGGGCCGGCCGTATGAGGCCGGCCTAGGCTAGGCGGCGTCGAGATTACGCATCGACAGACGGATGCGGCCCTGTCGATCCACTTCCAGCACCTTCACGCGGATCTGATCGCCTTCCTTGAGCTTGTCCGACACGCGCTCCACGCGCTCGTCGGAGATCTGCGAGATGTGCACCAGGCCGTCGCGGCCCGGCAAGATCGTGACGAAGGCGCCGAAATCCATGAGCTTTGCGACGCGACCCTCGTAGATGCGCCCCACTTCCACGTCCGCCGTGATCAATTCGATGCGCCGCTGCGCTTCGCGTCCGGCCGTACCGTTGACCGAAGCGATCTTGACCGTGCCGTCGTTCTCGATATCGATCGTGGTGCCGGTCTCCTCGGTGATCTGGCGGATCACGGCGCCGCCCTTGCCGATGACATCACGGATCTTCTCTGGATCGATCTTGAGCGTGATGATCGACGGGGCCCATTCGGACATCTTGGCGCGCGGCTCGCGCAGCACCTTGGCCATCTCATCAAGGATGTGCAGTCGTCCATCGCGGGCCTGCGCCAGGGCGATGTGCATGATTTCAGAGGTAATGCCCTCGACCTTGATGTCCATCTGCAGCGCCGTGATGCCGGCGCGCGTACCGGCCACCTTGAAATCCATGTCGCCGAGATGATCCTCATCGCCGAGGATGTCGGTCAGCACCTTGAAGCGCGTGCCTTCGAGCACCAGTCCCATGGCCACCCCGGCCACGGCGTCCTTGATGGGCACGCCGGCATCCATCATCGCGAGACTGCTGCCGCAGACGCTCGCCATCGAGCTCGAGCCGTTGGATTCCAGAATTTCCGACACGATCCGGATGACGTATGGGAAGGTCGTCATGTCCGGCATCACGGCATGCACGCCGCGGCGCGCGAGATTGCCGTGGCCAATCTCGCGCCGCTTGGGCGATCCCATCATGCCGGTCTCGCCAACCGAGAACGGCGGGAAATTGTAATGCAGCATGAACGGCTCACGGTGCTCGCCTTCGAGCGCATCGATGATCTGTGCATCCCGAGTCGTGCCGAGAGTGGTGGTCACGAGCGCCTGGGTCTCGCCGCGCGTGAACAGCGCCGAGCCATGGGTGCGCGGCAGCACGCCGACCTTCACGGTAATCGGACGCACGGTACGCAGGTCGCGGCCGTCGATGCGCGGCTCGCCGGCCAGGATGCGCTCGCGCACGATGCGGCTTTCGAGCTTGAACAGCTCGTTGACGATCGAATCGGGCTTCCATTGCGCGCTCTCGACGCTGCTCAGGGCCGACGTCACGTCCTTCTTGATTTCAGCCAATCGGGCGGTGCGCTGCGTTTTCTCGGTGATGCGGTAGGCCGCGGACAAGGCGCCCTCGGTCCGCGCCGCGACTGCCTCGGCCAGCAGCGCCTCGAATGCCGGCGCCTTCCAATCCCAGCGCGGCTTGCCGGCCGCCGCCGCCAGCTCGCGAATAGTGCGGATGGCAATCTGCATCTGCTCGTGGCCGAACACCACGGCGCCGAGCATGACCTCTTCCGACAGCACCTGGGCCTCGGACTCGACCATCAGCACGGCCGGCTGTGTGCCGGCGACCACGAGGTCCAGCGCGGACTGCGCCTGCTCGGTGCGCGTCGGATTGAGCAGATATTTGCCGTCGCGGTACCCCACACGCGCGGCGCCCACGGGTCCATTGAACGGCAGGCCCGCGATCGTCAGTGCCGCTGACGCACCCAGCAGCGCCGGGATATCCGCATCGATGTCGGGATCGAGCGAGATCACGGTAGCGACGACCTGCACTTCGTTGTTGAAGCCGTCGGGAAACAGCGGGCGAATTGGACGATCGATGAGACGCGATGTCAGCGTTTCGCGTTCGGTCGGCCGCCCTTCACGCTTGAAGAATCCCCCCGGGATGCGCCCGGCAGCATAGGTTTTCTCCACGTAGTTGACCGTGAGCGGAAAGAAATCGCGACCCGGTATCGCGGATTTCTGGGCGCAGGCCGTGACCAACACGACCGTCTGGCCCATGGAGGCGACCACGGCGCCGTCCGCCTGGCGCGCGAATTCGCCCGTTTCGAGCGTTACGGCGTGGGGACCATATGGAAAAGTCTTCTTGAAGACAGTCACGCTTCAATCCTCGGAAATGATCGGTACAGAATGCAAAAGGCCGCGCATCCGATCAGGAGGTGCGCGGCCCGCGGAATCAGCGGCGGAGCCCCAGGCGCTCGACCACTTCTTGGTATTTGGCTGGACGCGTGGATTTCAGATAGTCCAGCAGCTTGCGGCGTTGATTGACCAGTTTGACCAGGCCGCGGCGCGAGGAGTGATCGCGCTTGTGCGTACCGAAGTGCTCGCCCAGACCGTTGATGCGTTCTGAGAGCAGCGCGATCTGGACTTCCGGCGACCCGGTATCCTTGGAGTCGCGGCGGTATTGCGCCAACACAGCGCCTTTCTGTTCCGTGGACAAAGCCATTGCGTACAAATCCTCTGAACAATTAACGCTTGGAAATGATCATCATTTTGAAGGCCGCGCATTCTAACCGCAGACCCCGCAAGCCTCAAGCGGAACAGGGAGTTACACCGCGAGCGGCACGCTGAAGAGGCGCTGAACGCGCAGCTGTCCGCCCTCAGAGGTCACGCCGAGGCCGAGGAAGCGGCCGTCGGCATCGTAAAGGCGCCAGCGCGCCGCCGCCGCGTGCGGCAGTGCGATCACCTGCCCGCAGCATAACAGCCGCGCCTGCGAGGCATCCAGCCGCAACGGCGGCAGGTGCCAGACGGCGCGATCGGGCCGCAGCAACGGCCATGGATGGCCGCACGCGCTCGCCTCGGCGAGCTGCTCGAGACTCACCATGGGTTCATTGACGAAGGGCTCGACGTACTCGCGCCGCAGGCTTTCGAGTCGGCCGCAGGTCTCGAGCGCCCGCGCGATATCCTCGGCCAGCACGCGCACGTAGGTACCCTTGGAGCACAACACCGACAGCTCGAGATGTGCACCCTCCAGCCGCAGCAACTGGATCTCGTCGATGACGATCGGGCGCGCTGCGCGCGGCACCTCTAATCCGGCGCGCGCCAGACGGTACAGCGGAACGCCCTCGCGCTTGAGCGCCGAGTACATGGGCGGCACCTGCAACTGCGATCCAGCAAAGCGCTCGAGCGCCTCGAGCACGGCCTGTGGCGTCAACGGCGGCACGGGGCGGCGTTCGACGATTTCGCCTTCGGCATCGCCCGTGGCGGAGCGCTCGCCGAGGAGCAGGCCGAAGCGATAGGCCTTGCGACCCTCGAGCAGCTCGCCCGCCAGTCGCGTCGCCTCGCCCAGACAGATCGGCAGCATGCCGCTGGCGAGCGGATCCAGACTGCCGCAGTGCCCCGCCTTGCGGCCGCGTGCGAGGCGCCGCACGCGCTGCACGGCCGCGTTCGAGGACAGTCCCGTGGGCTTGTCGAGCAGCAATACGCCGACCGGCGGGACGCTCAAGCGTCTTCGTCGGCTGCGGGCGGCGCGGCGCCACGCTGGCGGTCGGCCTTGACGGCGCTGTCGATCAGATGTGTGAGCCGCTGTGCGCGCTCGAGATCGGTGTCGAGTTGAAACTCGAGTCGCGGCACATGCCGCAGCTTGAGCTCTCGAGCGAGCTCGCTGCGCAGATAGCCGGCCGCGCTGCGCAGGCCGGCGAGCACTTCATCGGCGGCGTGCGCGGCCGCGAACGGCAGAAACTGAATACGCGCCAACGACAAGTCACCGGCGAGCACCACCGTCGTGATGGTCACATTGCCGACCCGCGGATCCTTGACGCCTCGACGCAGCAGCTCGGCCAGCGAGCGCTGCATTTGCGCCGCGATGCGCGCGGCGCGGGCACTGGTCCTGGCTGCCATGCGATGCGCGCTCCGATCACTGGATCGAGCGCGACACTTCGACGCGCGAATAGCATTCGATCTGATCCCCGACACGCACGTCCTGGTAGTTGCGCACACCAATGCCGCACTCGGTTCCTGCGCGCACCTCGTTGACATCATCCTTGAAGCGCCGCAGCGATTCGAGCGCACCCTCGAAGATCACGACGTTGTCACGCAGTACGCGGATCGGGTTGTGGCGGCGTACGGCGCCTTCCGCAACCAGGCAGCCGGCGACCACCCCGAACTTGCTCGAACGGAACACTTCGCGCACCTGCGCGACGCCGACGATCTGCTCCTTGATTTCGGGCGCCAGCAGACCGCTCATCTTCTGCTTCACATCGTCGATGGCTTCATAAATGATGCTGTAGTAGCGCACCTCGACTCCGGTTTCCTTCATGGCCTCGCGCGCGGCGGCATCGGCACGCACGTTGAAGCCGATCACGAAGGCCTTCGAGGCCGCCGCGAGCTGCACATCGGAGGCCGTGATGCCGCCCACGCCGCTCGCAATCACGCGCACCTGCACCTCATCGGTCGAGAGCTTGTTGAGCGCATCGCTGAGCGCCTCGGCACTGCCCTGGACATCGGTTTTGATGAGCACCGCAATGACGCCGGCCTTGACCTCGCCCATTTGCGAGAACACGTCCTCGGCCCGAGTCGCCGCCCGCGCCAGTTTGACGTCGCGGAACTTGCCCTGGCGGTAGAGCGCGACCTCGCGTGCCTTGCGTTCGCTCTCGACCGCAAGCAGCTCATCGCCGGCATTGGGCGCACCGGACAGACCCAGCACGACCACCGGCATCGATGGCGGCGCCTCGGCAATCGGCTGGCCACTTTCATCGAACATGGCGCGCACCCGGCCGAATTCGGAGCCGGCGAGAATTGCATCCCCCGCCCTCAGAGTGCCGCGTTTGACCAGCGCGGTCACGACCGCGCCGCGGCCTTTTTCCATGCTGGCCTCGATTACGACGCCCGCAGCCAGACCGGTGCGCGGCGCCTTGAGCTCGAGCACTTCGGCCTGCAGCAGAATCGCTTCGAGCAACGCGTCGATACCCTGCCCCGTGCGGGCCGAGACCTGTACGAACATGTTCTGCCCGCCCCATTCCTCGGGAATGACGTCGTGCTTGGCGAGCTCGGTGCGCACGCGATCCGGATCGGCATCGGATTTGTCGATCTTGCTGACCGCGACCACCAGCGGCACGTTGGCGGCGCGCGCATGCTGGATCGCCTCGATGGTCTGCGGCATGACGCCGTCGTCGGCCGCCACTACCAACACCACCACGTCGGTGGCGCGTGCGCCGCGCGCGCGCATGGCGGTGAAGGCCGCGTGGCCCGGGGTGTCGAGAAAGGTGATCGAGCCGCGCGGCGTCTCGACTTGATAGGCACCGATGTGCTGCGTGATACCACCGGCTTCGCCGGCGGCGACTTTGGTACGGCGGATGTAATCGAGCAGCGAGGTCTTGCCGTGATCGACGTGACCCATGACGGTCACCACCGGCGGGCGCACCTCGAGCTGCTCGGCACCGGCCTCGGCCCCCTGCAGGCCTTCCTCGATCTGATTTTCCTTGAGCAGCTTGGCGCTGTGACCCAGCTCCTCGACCACCAGCACCGCGGTATCGCGCTCGATTGGCTGGTTGATCGTGGCCATGACGCCGAGATTCATGAGCACCTTGATGACCTCGGTGGCCTTGATGGCCATGCGCTGCGCCAGTTCGGCCACCGTAATGGTCTCGCCCAGCGCCACTTCACGCTTGACCGGGGCCGTCGGCATCTCGAAGCCATGCTTGGCCTCGCTGCTGACCGTCACCGTGCGGGTCTTCAGCTTCTTCTTTTTCTTATGCCGCGCGCTGACGTCGCCGGTGATGTGCAGTTCCTCCCGGCCGTAGCGGGTACGCTGCTTATCGTCAGTCTCCTCGCGCGCGGCGGGCGCGACGTGCACCGCATGGTGGGGCGGGTGCGGGTGCGCGTCGCGTGCGGGCTCGGCGGCACGGCGCGCGCGTTCGCGCTCGGCTTCCTCGAGTGCACGCTGCTCGGCCAGGTGCCGCGCCTCTTCCTGTGCCTTCTTGCGCGCCTGCTCCTCCTCGATGCGGCGGCGATTCTCGGCCTCGAGCCGCTCGCGCTCGCGCCGCTCGGCTTCCGCCTTCTCACTCTGAGCGCGCTGGGCCTCCTCGGCCTCGCGCTTCTGCGCATCGAGCTGCTCCTGCTGCGCGCGCGCCTGGCCCTCGAGCACGTCGCGCTTGATGTAGGTGCGTTTGCGCCGCACTTCGACATTCACGGTGCGTGCACGGCCCTGATTGCCGGCCAGTTTCAGTTCGCTCTGCGTCTTGCGCTTGAGCGTGATGCGGCTCGGCGCCGAACCCTCGCTGCCGTGTCCGTGACTGCGGCGCAGATGCGTCAGCAGCTCGAGCTTGGCCTCTTCGCTGATCATGTCCTCGGGACTCGCGACGGCAATGCCCGCCTGATCGAGCTGCGCGATCAGACGGTCGACCGAGACCTTCAGAACGTCGGCGAATTGTGCAATTGTTACATCAGCCATTTGTGCTTACCTTGCGCCGCGCGCGTGTCAGTGCTGCGCCTCGAACCAGTGCGCGCGCGCCTTCATGATCAGGGCGCCGGCTTCTTCGGCCGACAGCCCGTCGATGTCCGATATGTCATCGATGGCCTGTTCGGCCAGCTCATCGCGCGTGCGCACACCGCGGCGCGCCAACGCCAGCGCCAGATCCGGTCGCATGCCGTCGAGGGTCAGCAGATCATCGGAGGGCATCGACTGATCGAGCGACTCCTCGCTCACGATCGCCTGCGTGAGCAGCACGTCGCGGGCGCGGTTGCGCAACTCCTTGACGATGTCCTCGTCGAACTCCTCGATGGCCGCGAGCTCGGCCGCCGGCACGTAAGCGACCTCCTCGACCGTGGAGAACCCCTCCTGCACCAGGATGCTCGCCACATTTTCATCGACGTCGAGCTGTTTCATAAACGTCTCGACCAGGGCGCGCGCCTCTGAGTCACTCTTGGCCTCGGCATCCGACTCGGTCATCACGTTCAGCTCCCAGCCGGTGAGTTGACTGGCGAGTCGGATGTTCTGACCGCCGCGCCCAATGGCTTGCGACAGCTTTTCCTCCGCCACGGCAATGTCCATGCTGTGCGAATCTTCATCGACCACGATCGACTGCACTTCCGCCGGCGACATCGCGTTGATGACGAATTGCGCCGAATTGTCGTCATACGGAATGATGTCGACGCGCTCGCCCGCGATCTCATTCGAGACCGCCTGCACGCGCGAGCCACGCATGCCGACGCAGGCACCGACCGGATCGATGCGCGGGTCCTGGCTGCGTACCGCAATTTTGGCGCGCACGCCCGGATCGCGCGCCGCCCCGAGAATCTGAATCAAGCCCTGACCGACCTCGGGCACCTCGAGCTTGAACAGCTCGATCAGAAATTCCGGTGCCGTGCGCGTCAGGAACAGCTGCGGTCCGCGCAACTCCGGGCGCACTTCGCGCAGATAGGCCTTGACGCGATCCTGCGGCTTGAGCTGCTCGCGCGGGATCATCTCCGTGCGCGGCACGAAACCCTCGGCATTGCTGCCGAGATCGACATAGATACCGTTGCGATCGATGCGCTTGACGACCCCATTGACCAGCGTATTGACGCGATCCTTGTAGGCATCCACGACCTGCGCGCGTTCGGCCTCACGCACTTTCTGCACGATGACCTGCTTGGCCTGCTGTGCAGCGATACGGCCGAAGGCCACCGACTCCATCGGTTCCTCGACGAAGCCACCGGGCTCGGCATCGGCGTTGACGTCGCGCGCATCGTCGAGGCGCAGCTCGGCCGACGGATTCTCCAGCTCCTTGGAGTCGTCGCTGAAGACCTTCCAACGGCGAAAAGTCTCGTAATCGCCGGTCTTGCGATTGATGGCGACGCGCGCATCCCAGTCTTCGCCGTGCTTCTTACGGGTAGCCGAGGCCAGCGCTGCCTCGAGCGCCTCGAAGATGATCTCCTTATCGACGCCTTTCTCGTTCGAGACGGCATCGACGACCATCAGAATTTCCTTGTTCATATCACCCGCTCCTTGCGCTCACGACCACTGCGGCGCGAGCCGCGCACGGCCAATCTCGCTGAATCTCACCGACACCTCGGCGCCATCGACCACCAATTCAATGCCCTCGGGGCGCACCGCGTCGAGCCGGCCAGTGTAGCGCCGCCGGCCCTCGCGCGGGACTCGCAGCTCGAGCCAGATGCGTTCCCCAACGAAGCGCTGAAAATGCGCCGGCGTGCGCAGCACGCGGTCAAGGCCCGGCGAGGACACTTCCAGTGTGTATCCCGTCGGCACTGGATCCTCGACATCCAATAGCGCGGCGAGCTCGTGGCTGACGTGCTCGCAGTCAGCGATTCCGACCCCCTGCGGCCGATCGATGAACACTCGCAGGAGCGCGTGTGCGCGCGCTGGCGCGTACTCCAAGTCGACGAGCTCGTACCCCAGCTGAGCGAGCAAAGGCTCGCTCAGCGCAATCAGCTTCTCGCGTAACGGCGCCGCCATCGTCTGTGCCTGATGTCCGGATTTGTCACAGAAAAAAATAAAAGCCCCATGTGGGGCTTCAATATCAAGCACTTGGCTGCACTTCCTGCAGCTTTACGGCTCGCAGGCCCCGAGGCCTGCGCCGTCCACCGGCGGACGCGATTCTAGTGCCTGCGGTCGAGGAAATTCAACCGCCATGCGCAATCGGACCTCGACCAGGTTGTTAGGCCCGAGCTTGCCGCAGCGCGGCCTGCCGCAGCGCCGCCGTGAGCAGATCGATATCGCCGCTCTTGAGCACCACGGCATCGGCGCCGCAGCTCACGCACTGCTGGTCGATCACTGCGCTCTTGTAACCGGTGTGCACGACGATGACCGCCTTGGGCAGGCGCGAGCGCAAGGTCGCGATCAGCGGCAGACTCGAGCCGTCATCCAGCGACAGATCGAGCACGAAAGCGTTCGGGGAATGGGCCTCGATCGCATCGAGCACCGCCGCGGTCGATCCGGCGGTGGCGACGCAGCGAATATCCGGCTCTGCATCGAGCAGCATCGTCATCGTCATTGCCAGATCCGAATTGTTCTCTCCGATGACCAGACGCAGCAATCCCCCCGGTGCGCTGCGGGCACCAGCATCCACGGGTTCAGTCATGCTCACACTGCGCGCGCAATTCTGGCGACTCCGGCGGCCGCTACTTTGACGCCGCCGGCGCAGACGGCGCAAACACCTGCAGCCGCACACTGAAAGGCCCGCCCATGTCCTGGTACGGCACGCACTGCGTGCGGATCTGCGCCGCGCGTGTAGCAAACGCCGGCAGCACCTTGTCACGGAACTGCTCCATGAGCTCGCAGTCCCCGTCCTGCAACTCGAACGGTCGATGCGGCTCGAGCGCCACCGCTTGCCAATTCCCGGGCACCGTCGCCGCTGCCGGGGCCGCGGCCGTAGCGCTTGGCGCGGCCCCCGCGTCGACCGGCTTGAGCGTGGCAAATGTGAGCTTTGCGCGCGGGAATCGGCTCGGAACGCCGTAGCCGCGATCGCAGCCATAGGTGTCGACCTTGGCGTCGGCGCGCGCTTTGAGCTGGCGCAGCAGCAGCTCGAGCTTCGACTGCAAGCCGTCGCAGGAATAGGTGCTCGTAAAGCCCATGTAGTCGAGCTCCAGCGCGTGCTCGTGCCAGATGCCGGGCTCAGCGGCACCCGCGGGCTCTTCCGCAGCCCATGCGAGCGAGCTGAGGCCGAAACCGGCCAGCCATGCCAGCCATGCGAGCGCCAGTGGCAGCAATCTCATCCCCATGGCACACACTCCTTGCGCGGATTTCGCGCACCCGACGCGCCTGGTCCGTTAACGGCTGTGCGATCGGCACGTTGACGCCTAGGCGCCCACGCGCGCGAGTGCCGCCGCCAGGTCCGCTTGGAGATCATCGATCGCTTCGATCCCGACCGACAGGCGCAGCAACCCGTCGGTCAGCCCGGCTGCTTGCCGCGCCGACTCGCGCATGGCTGCGTGGGTCATCGAGGCCGGGTGCGCCACCAGGCTCTCGACCCCTCCGAGCGACTCGGCCAGGGAAAAGTACTGCAGGTCCGCCACGAATGCCTTGACGGCCGGGATTGCGCCTTTGAGCTCGAACGTCACGATCGCCCCGAATCCGGACTGTTGGCGCCGCGCCAGCTCATGACCCGGATGCGACGGCAGGCCCGGATAGAACACGCGCGCCACCTGCGGCTGCCTCGCCAACCACTCGGCGAGTTGCTGCGCGTTGCGACCATGCACCGCCAGGCGTGCATGCAGAGTACGCAAACCGCGCAGGGTCATGAAACTATCGAAGGCCGAGCCGGTGAGCCCGAGGCAGTTGGCCCACCAGCACAGGGATTCGTGCCGCTCGGCATCCGCGGCAATGACCGCGCCTCCGACCACATCGCTGTGGCCATTGATGTACTTGGTGGTCGAATGAACCACCAGGTCCGCGCCCAGCCGCAGCGGCTGCTGCCAGGCCGGCGACAGAAAAGTATTGTCGACCACGACCAGCGCGCCGGCGGCCTTGCCGAGTCGGGCCACGGCGGCAATGTCGGTCAGCCGCAGCAGCGGATTGCTGGGCGTTTCGATCCAGAGCATCGCTGCGGGCTTCGACAGGGCGGCACGCAGCGCCGACTCGTCGCCGAAATCCACGAACTCGGCCTGCAGATCGCCGCGCCGGTGCAGCGCATCGAACAGCCGATAGGTGCCGCCGTAGCAATCATGCGGCGCGAGCACGCGCGCATGCGCCGGCAGGACCTGCAAACACAGCGTGACCGCGCCCATGCCCGAAGCGGTGATCACGGCACCGGCGCCGCCTTCGAGATCGGCCAGCGCGGCGCTCAGCAGATCGCGGGTGGGATTGCCGGAGCGCGAATAGTCATAGGCACGCTTGTCCGCGTAGCCGCGAAAGGCGTAGGTGGCGCTCAGATGGATCGGCGGCACGACCGCACCGGTCGTATCGTCGCTCTCGAGGCCGGCGCGCACTGCGCGCGTGATCGGATCGGCGGGCTCGCTCACTTAAGACTCTCCGTACAGGCAGCGGAATATCGGCGCGAGCTGCTGTGCCTCCTTGAGGAAGCTGTCGTGGCCGAACGGCGAGGAAATCTCATGCAGCCTCCCGTGCGCCAGTCGGCCGGCAAGCGCCTGCATGTCGCCGAGCGGAACCAGCTGATCCTCGCGCACGGCCACCAGCGTCGTGAGAACGCTGATGCGGCTGGCATCGACCGCGTGCAGATCGATCGACTCGGACAGGCATAGAAAGGACTCCGGCAGATACCGCGCCGCGTAGTCGCACCCGCGCGCGATCAGGTATTGCTCGACCGGAAACTCGAAACCGCTCTCGCCGGCGCTCGGCCCGAAGCCAAATCGCGCGGCAAATTCCTGCGGACTGCGGTAGGTCGCCATGGCCAGGGCGCGCGCCAAGGCCAGGCCCTCGGCGGGGCGTCCAACGGACAGCGCAAAGCGCACGATACGGCGCTGTACGCTACGCCAAGCCGTGGCCATCGGGTGGCTGCGATCCGCGGCGCTGAGCACCAGCAGCTGCTCGACCCGCTCCGGGTAGCGTTCGGCAAAGGCCAGCGCCACCATGCCGCCGTAGGAGGCTCCGACGATGGCTGTCAGCCGCTCGATCCGCAGATGATCCATGAGGCCGCGCAGCGCCTCGGCCTGATCGTAGCTCGAGAGACTGGGGAATTGGCCGCCGGGCACCGGTCCGGTCGATTCACCGCTCGCGCCCAGGTAATCCATGCCGAGCACACGCAGCCGGCTGCTGTCGAGCGCACGGCCCGGGCCCACAAGCGCCGACCACCAGCCCTCGCCCGGTGCGTGCGTATCGAACACCCGACGGTGCGCGGATATGCCGCCGAGCGCTACGACTACGCCGGCCTGTGCCGCGCCGTCCAAGCGCCAGCCGATACAAGGCTGCTCGAGACTGCCGCCGTGATGCAGCGGCAAGCGGTCCGGGGATTGCCAGACCCCTTGTTCGGCCGGCAGAACCGTTTCAATGCCGTGCCGTGCCGGGGGATCGGAAAGTTTGGAAGCCAAATTCAAGCCGTGCTCCGCAGTGCCTGTCGTGCATATCCCGGGCACTCCTGCGGATCGGCGTTTGGATGAGTCTTCTCCGCCATCGCAGGGCAGTTCGGCGCATCCTCAGGCCCTCATCTATCGGCCCGCAGCCTCGAGGCTGCGGCACCGCAGGAGTTGGCACCGTGTCGGAATTCCGACGGTTGCCCCGGCGTCGAAGGGCCTTTCCCTCAGCCGGTCTCGATGAGTGTGCAAAGTCTAGGGGTGCCCGCGTCAAGCGGTCAAGCGCTGCGGCGCGGCGGCGGCGCGGCGGCTTGCCTGGCGAGCTGGCCGAGTAGCCACTTGATTCTCCTGTTATAATACGCTAGTGTAACAGCACATTAACACACTAGACTGCCAACATATGAAGTCCCACCGGCTGCTGTCCGCGCGGCAGGAGGCGCTGGCCGAGCGCAACCTGGTCGCGGCCATACTCACGCTGCGCAGCGTCGAGGAGTGCCGCGCGTTCCTGCGCGATCTGTGCACGCCCGCGGAATTGCAAGCCATGGCCGACCGCTGGGCGGTGGTCGAGTGCCTGCGCCACGGCATGCCTTACCGCGAGGTGCATCGCCTGACCGGCGTCAGCGTGACCACCATCGGCCGTGTCGCGCGCTATCTTGCCTCCGGCAACGGCGGCTACGCCCTCGCGGCACAGCGCGTCGATGGGGCACAGCATGGATAAGCCCGCGCGGGACAGGAGTGGAAAGGTCGGTGCCGGCCTGGAACGGCCCGGGCCGGCACGCCTCAAGCTGGCGGTGCAGAAATCCGGGCGCCTGACCGAGCCGTCGCTGGACCTGCTCGCGCGCTGCGGTTTGAAGCTCTCTCGCGGCAAGGACCAACTCATGGGCTTCGGCGAGAACATGCCGCTCGATGTGCTGTTCGTGCGCGATGACGACATTCCCGACCTGGTGCAGGAGGATGTCTGCGATCTGGGCCTCGTCGGCCGCAATGTACTCGAGGAGAAGCGCCTGCAACTCGCCGCGCGCGGCACGCCCGCGCGTTTTCAGGCGCTGCGCACACTCGATTTCGGGCGTTGCCGGCTGGCCCTTGCGGTGCCGGTCGAAGACGACTACGAGGGTCCGTCCTCACTCGAGGGCAAGCGCATTGCCACGACCTACCCGCACCTGCTGGGCCGCTACCTCGAGCAGCGCCACATCGCCGCCGAGATCGTCACCCTCTCGGGTGCGGTGGAGATTGCACCGCGATTGGGACGCGCGGACTTGATCTGCGATCTGGTCTCGACCGGCTCGACGCTGCAGGCCAATCACCTGCGCGAAGTGGAGACCGTGCTCGAGAGCCATGCCATGCTGATACGCACGCCAATCGCGCTGCCGCCCGAAAAGAACGAGTGGGTCGAGCGGCTGCTGCTTCGCATCGAGGGCGTGGAGCAGGTCAAGGAGAGCAAATACATCATGCTGCACGCTCCGCGCTCGGCGCTGCCGGCCATCCGGCTGCTGCTGCCCGGCAGCGAAACCCCGACTATCATCCCGCTGGAAGGCACGCCTGAGCGCGTCGCGGTGCACGCGGTCTGCCGCGAGAACGTGTTCTGGGAGACCCTCGAAAGCCTGAAAAAGGCCGGTGCTAGCGCCCTGCTGGTGCTGCCGGTCGAGAAGATGCTGGCTTAGGAGCGCAGCGCCGTGCAGATTCTCGACTGGCAGAGCTTGGATTCGGTGCAGCGCCACACGGCGCTCGCGCGTCCAGCCGCCGGGCTCAAGTCGCAGACGTTGGCGCAGGCGCAGAGCATCATTGACGCGGTGCGCAGCCAGGGCGATGTGGCGCTCAAGCGCTACACGCACGAGCTCGACGGCGTCGAGCTTGCGCGGTTCGAAGTCACGCGCGCTGAGATCCAGGCGGCTCTCGGGCAACTCGAGAGCGCGCAAATCGCGGCGCTCGAACGTGCGATCACCAACGTCGAGTCGTTCCATCGCGCCGCGCTGCCGGCCCCGATCGCACTCGAGGTGCAGCCCGGAGTGCGCTGCGAGCGGCTGCTGCGGCCCATGAATCCCGTCGGACTGTACGTGCCCGCAGGCTCAGCCCCACTGCCCTCGACCGTGATCATGCTGGCAGTGCCGGCAGGAATCGCCGGCTGCCCGCAGCGGGTGCTGTGCACGCCGCCGCAGCGCAACGGGCTCGCCAGCGCCGCCGTGCTCGTGGCCGCACAGCTGTGCGGCGTCGAACAGGTGTTCAAGATAGGCGGCGCACAGGCCATCGCCGCCCTCGCCTACGGTACCCAGACGGTACCGAAGGTCGCCAAGATTTTTGGTCCGGGCAATGCCTGGGTGACAGCGGCCAAACAATTGGTGGCGGCCGATCCGGCCGGCGCCGCGCTCGATATGCCCGCGGGTCCCTCGGAGGTGCTCGTGATCGCCGACGACAGCGCACGCGCCGAGTTCGTGGCCGCCGATCTGCTGGCGCAGGCCGAGCATGACGCCTTGGCGCAAGCCTTGCTCGTTACCACCTCCAGGACACTCGCGCAGCAGGTAGTCGCGGCGGTCGAACGGCAGATGCAGGCCCTCTCGCGGCTCGAGATTCTGCGGCAATCGATCGCGGCCGCGCGCTTGCTTGTCGTTCCCGACCTCGAGACCGCGGTGGCCGTTAGCGATGCCTACGCGCCCGAGCACCTCATCATCCAGACGCGTGCGCCGCGCGCGCTACTCGAGGCGGTCCACCATGCCGGCTCGGTTTTTCTCGGCAGCTGGTCGCCCGAACCGATGGGCGATTACTGCTCCGGCACTAATCATGTGTTGCCGACCTACGGCTATGCACGAGCCTACAGCGGGCTCTCGGTGCTGGATTTCACGCGCCGCATGACCGTGCAGGAGCTCAGCACCCAGGGCTTGCGCGATTTGGGACCCACGGCGGCGACGCTGGCGCGGCTCGAGGGCCTGGATGCACACGCCGCTGCTGTCGAGCTGCGGCTCGAGAGCTTGCGGCGCGAGCGTGCCGCATGAGCTGGCTCACGGAGCTCGCTCGACCCGAGATCCGCACGCTCAAGGCGTACGAGCACGCGCTGTGGGAACCGGGGCTGATTCGCTTGCACGCCAATGAACTGCCCTGGCGCAGCCGCAGCGACACCTCTCAGGCCGGACTCAATCGCTATCCCGAGCCGCACCCGCATCAGCTGACCGCGGCGCTCGCCGGCTTCTACGGCGTCGAGTCGTCGCGGCTGCTGGCCACTCGAGGCAGCGATGAGGCCATCGATCTGCTGATCCGCAGCTACTGTCGGGCCGGCGTTGACGCCGTGATCGTCTGCCCGCCGACCTTCGGCATGTATGCCGTCGCCGCCCGCGTGCAGGGTGCCGGCGTCATCGAAGTGCCGTTACGGCGCGAGGCCGGCTTCGCCTGCGACTTCGAGGCGATTCGCGCGCGCTGCAGCGAGCAAGTCAAGCTCGTGTTCCTGTGCTCGCCCAACAATCCGACCGGCAATCGCTTCGAGCGCGAGGCGATCGTGGCGCTCGCGCAGGACTTGCAGGGCCGGGCCTTGGTCGTGGTCGATGAGGCCTACGTGGAATTCGCCGCCGCGCCCTCGCTGACAGCGCAGCTCGAGGCGCTGCCCGGTCTGGTGCTGCTGCGTACGCTGTCCAAGGCCCACGGGTTGGCCGGCGCCCGCTGCGGCGCCCTGATCGCGCACGCCGACGTGGTCGCCTTGTTGCGCAAGGTCATACAGCCCTACGCAGTCACGCAGCTGACGATCGAGGCGGTGTTCAGAGCGCTCGAGCCCGGCGCGCTCGCCGAGGCGCGCGCCCACGCCGCGACCATCCTGGCCGAGCGCGCGCGGCTCGCCGCGGCCCTCAGCGCCCACCGCGCGGTGCGGCGCGTGTGGCCGAGCGAAGCCAACTTCCTGTTGGTGGAATTCGACGATGCGCTCAGAGCATTGCAGGCAACGCATGCGGCCGGTGTGCTGGTGCGGGATCTGCGCGCTGCCTTGCGCCCATGCGAAGCGCTTCGCATCAGCATCGGCAGTCCGCAGCAGAACGATCGGCTGCTGGCGAGTCTGGCATGAGCGCAACGCCGATATTATTCCTCGACCGCGATGGCACGCTGATCGAGGAGCCGCCCGACGAGCAGGTCGATCGGCTCGACAAAGTCCGCCTGCTGCCCGGCGTATTCGCGGCACTGCAGACTCTGCAACGCGCCGGCTATCGTCTGGTCATGGTCACCAATCAGGACGGCCTGGGAAGCGAGCGCTTCCCGCGCGAGCACTTCGAGCACGTGCACGAGTTCGTCTTGCATCTGTTCAGCTCGCAGGGCATCGAATTCGACGCGGTGTTCATCTGTCCTCATTTCGCAGACCAGCAGTGTGCTTGTCGCAAGCCGCGCACCGGCCTGGTCGATGAGTATCTGCGCCGGGTCGAGCTCGATCGCGAGCGCAGCGCCATGATCGGCGATCGCGACAGCGATCTGGAATTTGCGCGCGAGCTCGGCATTCGCGGCCTCAAAGTCGGTGGCGATTCGGATCGGCACGGCTGGCCGGAGCTCGCGCACACGTTGCTGGCGCGCCATGCCACGGTCAAGCGCACCACGCGCGAGACCGCGGTCGAAGTGCGTGTCGAGCTCGACAGCGCCGCGGCGAGCCGCATCGACACGGGCATCGGCTTTTTTGACCATATGCTCGAGCAGCTGGCCAAGCACGGCGGTTTCGAACTGCAGCTGAGCTGCCGCGGCGATCTGCATATCGATGAGCATCATACGGTCGAGGACTGTGCGCTCGCGCTCGGCGAGGCCCTGCGGCACGCGCTCGGTGACAAGCGTGGCATCGGCCGCTACGGCTTCCTGCTGGCGATGGACGAGAGCGAAGCGCAGGTGGCGCTCGATCTGTCGGGACGTCCTTTTTTCCTGTTCGAGGGTCGCTTCGGCCGCGAGCAGGTCGGTGCCTTGCCGAGCGAACTGGTGCCGCACTTCTTCCGCTCGCTCAGCGACGCCCTCGGCGCGGCGCTGCACCTATCGGTGCGCGGCGAAAACACTCACCACATGATCGAAGCCTGCTTCAAGGGCGTCGGTCGAGCTTTGCGGCCCGCGCTGAGCCGCGAAGGCCATGATCTGCCGAGTACCAAAGGGTTGCTGTGAGTTCGGCTGCCGATGTGGCCATCATCGACAGCGGCGGTGCCAATATTGCCTCGCTGCGCTACGCACTCGATCGCCTCGGGGCGCGCTCGATCGTCAGTGCCGATACCGCTGTCATCACCGCAGCGCCGCGCGTGCTGCTGCCCGGTGTCGGTGCCGCGCCCGAGGCAATGGCGCGGCTGCGCGCCAGCGGCCTGGATCAAATCATTCCACGGCTGCGCGTGCCGCTGCTCGGCATTTGTCTCGGTATGCAATTATTGTTCGAGCACTCGGCCGAAGGTGATACTGAGTGTCTCGGCGTGTTCGGCGGTCAGATCGAACGGCTGCGCGCCGCCCCGGCGTTGCCGGTGCCGCACATGGGCTGGAATACGCTCGAGATCGAGCGCGACGACCCGCTGCTCGCCGGCATCAATGCGCTCGATCGAGTGTACTTCGTGCACAGCTTTGCCGCGCTCGTCAGCGAGCACACGCTCGCCTCCACGCAGTACGGCACCCGGTTCTGCGCCAGCGTCCGGCGCGATAATTTTTGCGGTGTGCAGTTTCACCCCGAGCGCTCATCGAGCGCGGGCGCGCGCATCCTCAGCAATTTCCTCGCCCTGCCATGCTGCTGATCCCCTCGATCGATCTGCGCGCAGGCGAGTGCGTGCGCCTGCGTAAGGGCGATTTCGCAGCCGAAACGCGCTACCCGCTCGAGCCGCAGCAGCTCCTGCAGCGATATCACGCACTCGGCGCCAGCTGGCTGCATGTCGTGGACCTCGACGGCGCCCGTGACGGCCAGTTGGGCAATTCAGCCGTGATCGGCGCGCTGGCCTCGCAGGCTGCCATGCATCTGCAGGTCGGTGGCGGTGTGCGCAGCATGGAGGTCATCGATGCGCTGTTGCAAGCCGGCGTCGAGCGCGTGGTGGTCGGCAGCGCCGCGGCCGAGCGACCCGGGGAGGTGGGCGGCTGGCTGCGTCGCTATGGATGCGAACGTATCTGCCTCGCCTTCGACGTGCGCCTCGATGCGCAGGACGTGCCGCGGCTGAAGACGCGTGGCTGGCAGCAACAGACAACGCTGTCGCTCTGGGATGCGCTCGCGCACTTTGTCGATGCTGCTCTGAAGCACGTACTGTGCACCGACGTCGATCGCGACGGCATGCTCGCGGGACCGAACCTTGCGCTCTATACGCAAGCCTTGCGGCGTTTCCCGCATATCCATTGGCAGGCCTCGGGCGGTATCGCCAGCGGTAGCGACCTCTGCGCGCTCGCCACCCTGGGCGTGGCTGCCGCGATCAGCGGCAAGGCATTGCTCGAAGAACGCATATCACGTGAGGAGCTGCGACTATTCTTGCCAAACGCATAATCCCCTGCCTCGACGTCAAGCAGGGGCAGGTGGTCAAGGGCGTACGATTCCGCGATCACCGCGTGGTCGGCGACATACTCGAACTCGCGGCGCGCTACCGCGACGAAGGCGCCGACGAACTGGTGTTCTACGACATCACCGCCAGTCCCGAGGGCCGCTCGGTCGACCGCACCTGGGTGGCGCGCGTGGCGCGCGTGCTCGACATCCCATTCTGCGTCGCCGGCGGCATTCGCTCGGTACAGGATGCTGAAGAGGTACTCAATGCCGGCGCCGAAAAAATCTCGGTGAACTCCCCGGCCTTGAGCGAGCCGGCGCTCATCGAGCGCTTGAGTGCGCGCTTCGGTGCCCAGTGCGTCGTGGTCGGCATCGACAGTCAGAGCACCGCCGAGGGCTATCGGGTATATCAATTCACCGGCGATCCATCGCGCAGTCTCGACACCCGGCGCGACACCCTGAGCTGGGTGCGCGAGGTGCAGCAGCGAGGCGCCGGGGAGATTGTGCTCAATTGCATGGCAGCCGACGGCACGCGCCACGGCTACGACATCGAGCAGCTCAGGCACGTGCGGGCGCTGTGCGAGGTACCGCTGGTGGCTTCCGGCGGTGCCGGCTCGATGCAGCACTTCGAGCGCGCGTTTCGAGAGGCCGCGGTCGACGCAGCGCTGGCAGCGAGCGTGTTTCACAGCGGCGCCATCGCCATTGGCGAGCTCAAGCGCGAACTGCGACGCGGCGGAGTGGAGGTGCGGTTGTGAATCTTAAAGTTGAGGATCTGGCGCGCATCGACTGGGACAAAGGCGCCGGGCTCGTACCTGCAATCGTGCAGCATGCAGACAGCGGCAGCGTGCTGATGCTCGGCTACATGAATCGCGAGGCCTTAACTGCCACGCTCGAGAGCGGCCGGGTCGTGTTTTACAGCCGCTCCAAGCAGCGCCTGTGGCAGAAGGGTGAAGTTTCAGGCCACTATCTCGAGCTGCGCGCTGCGCGCCTGGACTGCGACGCCGATACATTGCTGCTGAGCGCGCTGCCGGCAGGTCCCGTGTGTCATACCGGCAGCGCGACCTGCTTCGGCGATGAGCCGCTCGCCGCCGCGACGCGCTTGGGATTCCTGCCGCAACTGCAGCAGCTCATCGCCCAGCGCCTGGCGGATAACCCGGAGGCCAGCTATACCGCGCGCCTGTACCGCAGCGGCGTACGCCGCATCGCCCAGAAGGTCGGCGAGGAAGGCCTCGAAGTAGCCTTGGCCGCCTGCACCGACGACGATGATGCCGTGCTCGGCGAATGCGCCGATCTGATCTATCACCTGCTGGTATTGCTGCGCGCGCGCTCTCTGACACTCGAGCAGGTCGTCGACACATTACGCACGCGTCACGAGAGCATGATGTCGATAGCCGGCTCGCGCAAATTGTAGCGCGAGCTCATCGCCCGGCCGTAGGCGCCGACGTTGGCGATCAGCATGACATCGCCCTCGCGCGCTGGCGGCAGCAACCGCTCGTGACCCAGGAAATCCGCGCTCTCGCAGATCGGGCCGACCACGTTGGCAATTTCGCTCGCGGGCTCATCGAGCCGCGTGAGATTGACGATCTCATGCCAGGCACCGTAGAGCGCCGGACGAATCAGCGAGTTCATGCCCGTGGCGATGCCGATGTAGCGGATGTCATCTTTCGATTTGGTCTGCGTGACGCGAGCCAGCAGTACTCCCGACTCTGCGACCAGATAGCGCCCCGGTTCGATCCATAACTCAACGCCGGCGCGGCTCTGCCGGGCCGCCAGCAGCGCGGTGTCGAGGCGGCGCAGATCCAGCTCGGGCTGGTCGTGCCCGTCGGGCACGCCGAGACCGCCGCCGACATCGACCACGCGCACCTGCGGAAAGCGGGGCACCAGATCGAGCAGGCAGGTTGCCACTTCGGACCAGTTTTCGGCGCTGAAAATGCCGCTGCCTGCATGCGCATGCAGTCCCGTGACGATCGCGCCCTGCTGCTCCACCAGCCGCTGCAGCTCCTCGATCTCGCTCAGCGGCACGCCAAACTTGGCGTGCGCACCGGCGGTGCGCACATGGTGGTGATGACCGCGCCCGGTGCCGGTATCGATACGAATGAATACCGCACGGCCACGAAACAGTTCACCCCAATGGCGCAGTACATACAGGTTATCGAGCGTCAAAGTGATGCCCGCATCGAGCGCCCAGCGATACTCGTCGCGGCCGGCAAAATTAGGGGTGAACAGGATGCTATCGCGCCTGAGCCCCGCCACGTTGGCGAGCAGATGCTCGACCTCGCCGCGCGAGACGCACTCGAAGCGGATGTCTTCAAGCGCGAGCAGCTGCAGAATATCGCGGTTGGGATTGGCCTTCATCGCATACAGCACGCGCTCGACCGCCCTGAGGCTCTTGAGCGCCCTCGCCTTGGCGATGATCACCTCCGGGTCGTAGACGAAGGCGCATTCGTGCTGCGAGCCGAGCGCGAGCAGCTGCGCGCGTCGCTCGCGCCACCACTCTGTGCGCGGCGCCGGCTGCTGTTCCGGTCGCGCAAACAGCTGCTCCCAGGTCGGTCCAAGAATGGCGCCGGCGCGCACCGGCCGGATGAGGCGCTCGTGCAATTCATTGACCAGGCGATCGCCCTGGTCCTCATCGACCACGAAGCTGAAGTTGAGATCATTGGCGGCCTGGCTCAGCAGATATACACGCTGCTCGGCGAATAATTCGAATGCTTCGCCGAGCTGATGCAGGATGCCGCGGATGTTGCGCCCCACCAGACTCACCGACGCGCACGGACCGAGCACCTGTACGCGGCACAGCTGCGAGAGCTCGGCGATTAGCGCCTCGATCAGGCTCTGGTCGATGGAATTGGCGGCCGGATCCAGCGACACCGTGACATTGGTCTCGGAGGTGGACACCAGATCGACCGACAGGCCGTGACGTTTGAAGATCTGGAAGGCATCGGCCAGAAAGCCCACCTCATGCCACATGCCGGGGCTTTCGAGCGAGACCAGCGTGATGCCCTTCTTGATGCACACCGCCTTGACCTGCGCCACGCCATCGCCGCCCTCGGCGCTGACGTGCGTGCCTTCGATCGTCGGGCTCTGCGTGGCGTAGATGGCAATCGGAATGCGCTGCGATTTGACCGGCAGTATGCAGCGCGGGTGCAGCACCTTGGCGCCGCTGGAGGCGATCTCCTGCGCCTCGTCGTAATGCAGTGAGCGCAGCAGCCGTGCCTGCGGAGTCGAACGCGGGTTGGCACTGAACAGACCCGGCACGTCGGTCCAGATCTCGAGCCGAGCCGCGAGCAGCTTGGCTGCGAAATAGGCCGCTGAGGTGTCCGAGCCGCCGCGTCCGAGCAGCACGGTGTCGCCAGCCGCATCGCTGGCGATGAACCCCTGCGTGACCACGACGCCCGCGAGCGCATCGAGCTGCGCGGCCAGCAGCGCGTCCGGGCCGTAATCACAGGTCGCGGAGAGAAAATTGGCGCGTGTCGAGGCCCCCATGCGCTGCTCGGCCTTGAGGCCGCGGCGCGCATCCCACCATTGCGCGTCTATGCCGGAGGCGGCGAGATAACGCGCCCCGAGCTCGGTCGCCATGAGTTCGCCGCTCGAGAGCACGCGTGCGCGCGTGCGATCACTGACTTCGCCCATGAGCGCGATGCCGGCGGCCATTTGCCGCAGCTGCGAAAAATAGCGCTCGAGCTCGGCACTGACTCCGACGCCGAGTTCCTCGGCGAGCAGCGCGTGCCGCTCCTCGATCGCAGCCAAGCTCGCTTCGGGTGTGCCGGCGAGCGAGGCCGCCAACAGCGCTTCCAGTCGATCGGTGATGCCGCTGATGGCCGAATGCACCACGAGTACTCGCGAGCCGGCCGCGAGCCGCGCACGCACCACCGCAGCAATGTTGCGCCAGCTGTGGAGAGTGGAGACGCTCGTGCCGCCGAATTTGAGCACGACCCAGCAAGACTGGTCGCGTGGAGCCATAGCCTATCCGTGTGTGTAGGGGCGAGCGGCGAGCAGCTTGCAGTCGATGCTGCAATGCGCCGCCAACGGCTTCAGAGCTCGTCGTCGTCGAAAACGTCGCGCAGATCCTTCTCCAGCTTGCGGTCCGCCAGCACTTCTTCGAGCCGGCTCCAGGCCGCCTTGCCCCGTTTGCCCTGGGCACGTACGCGCTTATCCACGCGAGCCAGCAAACCGTCGTAGTCGGTGCTGTCCTCGGTCTCTACGATGAATTCCTCGTCCAGATCGAAGGTCTCGTTTTCGCGTTCAGACATCGTGTTTTCGCTGAAGAATATTCGTGGAATCAGAAGGTTACATGGGGCATAGGCCCGCCTCCGGCAGCGAACTATAGCTGATCTGCGCTGCGGTTCAACTCTCGCTCGCCGCCACAAAACGGGTTCAGGACTGACTTTGGGGCTATTTGTCCGGATTGCTATCGGAAACGCTCGACTGCGCCTGAGATGCCGCGCCAGGGGCGACCGCTGGCCCGGTGCTGGCATTGAGTGCTGACAGATCCGCTTCGAGCCCGACGGTGGCAAGTACGCCGTCGGCTTTCTGCAGCACTTCGCGAGCATAGTCCCAATGGATCGCGACCGTATTGTCCCCGACCGCCGCCTGCAGCAGCTGCGAGAACTGATCGACGTCGGGCTCGAAGCTCTGACCTTCCGCATCCACGGGCGGATGGGCCTCGAGCAGCAGTTCGCCGTCCACCCAGGCGACCTTGACCGGCTCGTTGACGATGCGCACCGGCGTTCCCACCGGAATCATCGGAAACAGCGTAGCCACATCATCCGGATACATGCGGATGCAGCCGTGCGTGACCGCAAGCCCGACTGCAATCGGATTGTTGGTCCCATGGATCATGTAGGTGCCGTTACCGGCCGCGAGCCGCAGGGCGTATGCGCCAAGCGGATTGTCGGGCCCTGGCGGCACCACCGCGGGCAGCGGATCACCCGCCGCGGCGTGCTCCTTGCGCACTGACTCAGGCGGATACCAGGCCGGATTTTTGGTCTTTGCGATCACCTGTGTCAGGCCAATCGGCGTATGCCAGTCCATCTTGCCGATGCTGACCGGATAGGTGATGACCTGCTGCGGCTTGCCGCGCGCCGGCTTCGGGTAGTAGTAGAGCCGGTGTTCGGGCAGGTTGACGACGATGCCCTCGCGCGGCCCGGTCGGCAGAATGTGCCGACCGGGAATCGTGATCACCTTGCCGACCCCGGGCAACCACGGGTCGACGCTCGGATTGACGCGAATGAGTTCCTCCGACCCGAGACTGTAGGCACGGGCCAGGTCGTACAGCGTGTCCTCATAGGCGGTGGTAACCGTCTGGTCGGCCCCTACGACCGCGTCGGTGGGACTCGCGAGCGGATACGTTGTCGCTTGGGAAGGCACCGCCGCACCGAGCCAGAGCAGACCCAGCAGTGCGGCGAATGCGCCAGGCGATTGACCGGGATGCAACATGGGATGCTTGATCCGAGGTTGTCAATACAGAGACTTAGACTAACACGTGATATGAGTGCCTGAGGTTACTTTACCAAGTCCCCGCATTTGCGCCAGCTAGCGTTCGAGCACATAGGTGCCCGGCGCATCGCCGATCAGCGGATACCCGGCAGCCTCATTGCCCAGCGGCGGCGATGACACTTGCTGCGGGCTCGAGTGCGCGGCCAGCCAGCGCTGCCAGACCGGCCACCAGGAGCCGTGCGCGAGCGCTGCGGTTTCGTGCCAGACCTCCGGGGTCAGGTTGCTCAACGGATCGGTCCAGGTCAGCGTGCGATGGCGCCGCCGCGGATGCTCCGGACCGCTGACGATGCCGGCATTGTGGCCGCCCGAGGTCAGCAGGAACGTGTAGTCGCTCGATCGGGTCAGAGCGCGCGCCTTGTACACCGAACGCCACGGCGCCACGTGGTCAGTCTCCGTGCCCACGACGAACATGGGTGCCTTGATGGCGGCCAGATCCACGGGCTTGCCCTGCGCGATGAAGGCGCCACGCGCCAGCGCATTGTTGAGATACAGCTCGCGCAGATACTCCGCGTGCATCCGACAGGGCATGCGCGTGCCATCGGCGTTCCACGCCATCAGATCGTTCGGCTTCTCGGTACGGCCGCGCAGGTATTTATTGACCGCGGGCACCCACAGCAAGTCGCGCGAGCGCAGCAGGCTAAAGGCCGCTCCCATCTGTTCCGCGGTCAACACACCCGTGCGCTGCATCGCCGCCTCGAGCATCTCGATCTGGCTCGGACTGATGAACAGCGACAACTCGCCCGGCTCACTGAAATCGGTCTGAGCGGCCAATAGACTCAGGGAGGCGATGCGCTGGTCCGCTGCGGCAGCCATGGCGGCAGCGGCAATCGACAGCAGCGTGCCGCCGATGCAGTAGCCGACCAGATGCAACTTCGCCTTGGGTGTTATCGCTGCGACCGCATCGAGTACGTCGCGTATGCCGAGCTGCAGATAATCGTCGAGACCCAAGTTGCGCTCGTCCGGACCCGGATTCTTCCAGGAGACCATGAAGACCGTATGCCCCTGGGAGACCAGGTAGCGCACCAGCGAATTGCTCGGCGAGAGATCCAGGATGTAGTACTTCATGATCCAGGCCGGCACGATGAGGATCGGCTCGGCGTAGACCGACGGGGTGTCGGGAGCGTATTGAATGAGCTCCACCAGCGGATTGCGCAGCACGACCTTGCCGGGCGTCACTGCGACGTCGCGACCGACCACATAGTGATCGCTGCGCCGTGCGGCTTTGCCGGCGCCGGCGAAGGCCTGATCGAGATCGAGCAACCAGTGCCGCAGGCCGCGCACGAGGTTCTGGCCGGACTCGGCGTAGGTCGTTTTGAGCAGCTCGGGATTGGTCGCGAGATAATGGGTCGGCGAGGCCGCTTCGAGCGCATTACGGCCGACGAATTCCACATTGCGCACATTGCCGGGCGCCACGCCCGGTACCGCTGACAAGGCCGTCTGCCACCAGTCCGTCAGATTGCGGTGTGCGTGCGCATACACATTGAAGGGCCAATGTTGCCACGCCTCCGCCGCGTAACGCGGGTCGTCCTCGGCCGGCGCCAGCGGCTTTCCCTCGAGCGCGCGTACCGCGAAGCTCCAGTTGTCGATGGCCTTCACGGCGGCATCCTTCGCCAGCTCGAGCTGAGTTGCCGGACGCGTGGAGAGATTCAGGCACCAGTCCAGCCAGGCGAGCACGTAAACATCCGGCGCCAAACCACCCGTAAAGCCCGCCAGCTGCCGACGCATTTGGCGAATCATGTCAGATTGCGCCTCAGAGGCAGACTGCGACTCGGCACTCGCGGACATAGGCGTGGTTCCGTTTTGTATTATTGGGTGGTTCGAACCTTCAGCTGCCGCTCGCCTCACGCATAGCACCGCCGTTCTGATGGATGGCGAATCTGCGGCTCGGACTCAAGCCGGTTGCGCGCCACGGTCGTGAGCACACGACCGTGGACGCGCGATGCGGATCTCAAGAAGCTTTCTTGACGCTGTCGGCCATTTTGCTGGTCGTCTCCGAGACCTTGGCAGTCGTCTCCGCTACCTTGGCCTTGATGGTGTCGGCCGCCTTCGCGGTCGCTTCGCCGAACAGTTGATTGAACGAGCTCTGCGCTTCCGCGGTCAAACTCGCCAACTCCTGAATGCGCGCCTTGAATTTCTCGCCGAATTGCGTGGCGAGCGTGGTCTGACTGCCGGCAAGCTCGGCTGGCGTGCTCGAGGCGAGGCTCGCCTTGGCCTGGGCCAGGCCCCACTCGAGGTAATCGCCTGCTACCGCGTAGTGATAGCGGCCGAAGCGCTCGATGGTCTTAAGGGCTTCCTGCTGGGCGCGCAGCGTCGGGGCTAAGGCCTCCCGATAGCTGTCGAGCGCGGCTTTGGGATCAAAGTTGAAGTCTGGCATGGGGGCTCCTGAATTGAAAACGGGTTTATCACAGCTCGGAAGCTATTATAGTCTAATTTGTATGCAGTGCAAGAGAAATCGTGTCTGATCCAATCGTATAAATAACTAATTGATTAGTATGTACATTCATAAATAAATTAGGAACAGAAGATCCAGTTAATGACATCGACTAATGCGTCGCATTATTCAGAGCACCAGACCGCCATCGACCTCGATGCAGCGCCCCGTGAAAAAGTCGTTTTCGAAGATGAATCGCACGGCGGCAGCGATCTCCTCCGGCTCGCCCAGGCGCCGCAATGGCACCGGTGCCGTGAGCTTCGCCAGGGTCTCCGGGCGCATGGCGGTCAGGATGTCGGTATTGGTGAATCCGGGCGCCACTGCGCCGGCGCGAATGCCGTAGCGGGCCAGTTCCTTGGCCCAAACCATCGCCATCGAGGCGACCCCGGCCTTGGCAGCACTATAGTTGCTCTGCCCGGCGTTACCGCTGCGGGAAATGCTTGAAATGTTGACGATGACACCACCGTTGCCCAATTCGATCATGCGCGCCGCGGCCTCGCGCGCGCACAAGAACACGCCTGTCAGATTGACGTCGATCACGGCGCTCCACTGTGCGAGCGACATGCGATCGACGATCTGACCGTCCTTGACCTTGATCAGCAGCGCATCGCGCACGATGCCGGCATTGTTGATGAGTCCATCGAGCCGCCCGAATTGCGCCGCGATACGCCCCATGACGTCAACGACGTCAGCCTCCTGAGCGACATTCGCGCGGTACACCCGCGCCGGCGTCGACTGGGCAGTGCACTGCACGCGCGTTTCCTCGAGGTCCGCCATGTTCAGATCGATCAGAGCCAATTGGGCACCGCGGCTGGCGAAGTGCAGCGCAATCGCGCGGCCAATGCCGCGGCCGGCCCCCGTGATGGCAACGACTTTGTGGGTGAGATTCACGCGCTACCTCGCTTCCTAGTCGGGGGCCTTAGGATCCATGTCTGCGCAACGCTCCGAGTCCACCCCGGGCTCCCCGCCAACGCCGGCAGCTGCCGGTGCCTCGCGCGAGGACCGTGCACCAGCCGACTGCGCTCGCTCCGCCGCCGCTGGCCGCGACGGCGCATCGCCGACACCGAAGAACGATGACTGCATCTTTGCGAACGCCTCCATGTTGGCGCGCGCCAGGTCCACGAACGGAGCCAGCGAAGTGCCCGTCAGCGCCTTGCTCATATCGACTCGCATGGCATCCTGTTGCTTCATGAGCGCGGCGAAACCCTGTTCGAGGTACTCGCTCAGCATCGTCTGCATCGGACTGGCGTAATAACGGATGATCATTTCCAGCAATTCCGTGCTCAGCACCGGGGCGCCGAACTGCTCCTGCTCGGCGATAATCTGCAGCAACACCGAGCGCGTGAGATCCTCGCCGGACTTATCGTCGAGCACCTTGATGTTCTCGCCAGCGGTGATGAGCGCGCGCAAGTCGGCGAGCGTCACATGCCGGCTGGCCTGCGTGTCATAGAGCCGCCGATTCGCGTATTTTCGGATGACGCGCTCTTGGCTCATGGCGAACATCTGGAGCGGCGGTTGGGCCGTGCGGCGCTCAGATGTGTGCATTGCATACAAATTGTGCGACGCGCACTATAAGAGGCGACTTGAGGCTCTTTATACATATTTTTTCAAGTGTTTATACTACAATATGACTGTCCGCACCGCAGAGGATACCACTAATCTTTTTGCAGTGCATACGGAGGGAGTAATGGGGCTGCAGGAGGACTGGCTGCATCAGTGGCAATCGATGGTCGCCGCCTGGAACCGCAGCGCAGCCTTTGGCTTCGCCCCGCGCAGCAGCGGCGCGCCCGGGGGCGACGGCAACCCCTATGAGGGCATGGCCGATGCCTTCAGCGCAGCGCTGCGCGCTGCGGCAGAGACGCGCGCTCAGGGTTCAGCCGATGCCAACGTACGGGCAATGCAGCAGCTGGCGGATTTTCTGCGCGCCCGCTTCAATGATCTGTCGGCGTTCGCCGCCATCGGGCCAATGCGTGAGCATCAGCAGCGCTGGGAGCGCATGCTCGAAGCACAGCAACGCGCCGAGCAAGCGCGCGGCCGACTCGCGCGGCTGTGGTCGGATGCGCTGCGCGAAGCGGCGCAGGCCTTTGCAGCTCGCTGCCTGCAGCCGCAGAGTGCCGCCTCGCTCCCTGCGGCACTGTACGATGAATGGATCGAGTGCGCCGAAGACGCCTATGCGCGCATGGCGCACGGCGAGGCGTTCTGCGGCGCACAGGCCGAGCTGATCAACTCACTCGGCGCGCTGCGCAAGGAACTGCAGGCTGCGCTGGAGCTCTGGGCCAAGCAGCTCGATTTGCCCACCCGCAGCGAACTCAACCGCTTGCATCACGCCGTAAAATCCTTGCGCGCGGAACTGGCCGAAGTTCGAGCGAGCGAGCGGGCGCCGACGCCTAAGTCGACGCGGGAGCCGGCTGTGCAACCGAAGTCTCGGTCGCGCGCGGCGCCGAATCGTCGCCGCCCGAGACAACGGCGGCCATGAGCACGGATCTGCTGACTGCGCTGGCGGCTGCACGCAAGGCGCAAGTGGGACTGTCGGCCAAGGATGTCGTGTTTCAGCGCGACAAGCTGACTCTCTATCGGTACCGGCCGATAGCGCGTCCGGCGCCCGTGGAGCCGCTGCTGATCGTCTATGCGCTGGTGAACCGGCCCTACATGCTGGATCTTGAGCCGCAGCGCTCGCTGATTCGTGGCCTGCTCGGTACGGGTCTCGATGTCTACCTCATTGATTGGGGCTATCCGGACGGCGCCGATCGCTTCACGACCCTGTCGGATTACCTCGAGGACTATCTGCACAGCTGCGTGAACGCGGTGCTGCGCTCTGCCAACGTGCCTGCGCTCAATCTCTTGGGTGTATGCCAGGGCGGTACCTTCAGCGTGTGCTATACGGCACTACACCCGGAAGCGATCAAGCATCTGATCACGATGGTGACGCCCATCGACTTCAAGACTCCGGCGGACCTGCTGTCCAAATGGATCCAGGGCATCGATCTGGCGAGCTGGCTCGGCGAGGGCAACATCTCCGGCGAGACGCTCAATCAGATTTTTCTGGCGCTGATGCCGTTCCGTCTGACGCAACAGAAGTACGTGCAACTGCTGCTGTCGACACCCGAGCCGACGCAGCTCGAGACGTTCGTGCGCATGGAGCGCTGGATATTCGACAGCCCGGATCAGGCGGGCGCGGCGCTGCAGGAGTTCGTGCGCTGGTTCTATCAGGAGAATCGACTCGTGCACGGCTCGTTGCAGATCGGCAGCCGCGACGTGAACCTGAAAGCGCTGCGGCAGCCGGTACTCAATCTCTACGGCGCGCGCGACCACCTGGTACCGCCGGCCTCGTCCGCGGCGCTCGAACATCTGATCGGTAGCAGTGACTACACCGGGCGTGAACTCGATCTTGGCCACATCGGCATGTACGTGAGCCGGCGGGCGCAGCAGGAGGTGCCGTCGCTGATCTCGAGCTGGCTCACATATAGACACCGCCATTGACATTGATCTGCTGACCGGTGATGTAGTCACCGTCGGCGGCCAGAAACAGCACGGCTTTGGCGATTTCCTCGGGCTTGCCGAAGCGGCCCAGCGGAATGCGGCTGCGAATCTTCGCCTGCACTTCCTCAGGCACCTTGGCCAACATGTCCGTCAGCGTGAATCCGGGCGCCAGCGCATTGACGGTGATGTTGTTGCGAGCCAGCTCCAGCGCCACCGTCTTGGTGAACGCGATGATGCCGCCCTTGCTGGCCGAATAGTTCGCCTGGCCGAAATTGCCCGCCTGCCCCACGAATGAGCTGATGTTGATGATGCGCCCGTAGTTGCGCTCGATCATCAGCGGCATGACCGAGGTGACACCGAAGTAGCAGGCATTGAGGTTGGTGCTGATGACCTGCAGCCAGTCATCATCGGTCATTTTGCGAAGGGTCTTGTCGCGCGTGATGCCGGCGTTGTTGACCAGGATGTCGAGCCGACCCCAGGCGCTGCGAATCTTCTGGACCATTTCCTGCCAAATCGGGCGTTGGCTCACATCGCCCGGCAGCAGCAGCGTCTTCACCCCAAGCCGCTGCAGCTCATCGGCTAGCGCCTGGGCCTCGGTGGCGCCGGAGCGGTAGTTGATGCCAATGCCGGCGCCTTCGGCGGCAAATGCGCTGGCGATGGCACGTCCGATGCCGCGTGAGGCGCCGGTGATCAGCGCATACTGCCCGTTCAACTTGCCCATCTGAAATCCCCTTTTGGTTCGCCTTCTTGTGCGACTTTCGAGGCGGCAATTTAGCACCGTTTCGACACGCCGGCCGACGGTGCAAAAGCACGAGCAACGCTCGCTGGTAGGCCTGCGCTCCCGTATGCCTCGGCACCGCAAGACCTGACTCGCGCCGCAGCATCGTTTTGGTTCAGCCGCGCGCAGAGTTCAGCAACCCCAGCCCAGCCCAGCTGATATCGGCGTCCAAACCGGATACCATACGAATGTATGGTATCTACCCTCCCCCTCCCCCTAAGCCCTCGCCAGCAGCAGATTCTGCAGCGGATCGCCGAGTTCATTGCGCAGCACGGCCGGCCCCCGACGCGCGCCGATCTGGCGCGATTGATGGGCCTGCGCAATCGCCAGGGCATCGATCAGCACCTGCGCGCGCTCGAGCGCAAGGGTTACCTGCAGCTCGAGCCCGGCATTGCGCGCGGCTTGCGCCTGCGGCACGACGAATCCACTACCGGCACGGCAGCGACGCTCTCGCCGCGCAGCGCAGTGCTGCCGCTTTATGGACGCATCGCCGCCGGCGTTCCCACCTTCGCGCCGGGCAATATCGAAGAGGAGATCGCGGTCGATCGGGCGCTGTTTCATCCGCGCGCCGATTTTCTATTGCGCGTGTATGGAGAGAGCATGCGCGATGCTGGCATCCTCCATCGCGACATCCTGGCCGTGCACCGCACGCCGCAGGCCACAAACGGCCAGATCGTGGTGGCGCGCTTAAAAGATGAGGCGACGGTCAAATTCTATCGCCGCGAGGGATCCTGGCTGCGGCTGGAGCCCGCCAACCCCGATTTCGCGCCGCTCGAGATCGATCTGCGCACGCAGCCGTGGCAGATCGAGGGCATCGTGGTCGGCATCCTGCGTACCAATCTGTCGCGACTCGCTTCCGCATGAAGACGCATGCCATGACGCTCGATGAGCTCGCCCGTCTGTGTCACGACGGCGAGTGGCGCCGCAGTCTTCACCAGGCTGCGCCCTCGGGCTTTGCCGAGCTCGATGCCACTCTGCCCGGAGGCGGCTGGCCGATGGGAGCCATCGCCGAGCTCATGCCGGAGACGACCGGGATTGGAGAGCTGAGTTTATTAGTGCCGGCCTTATCGGAGCTTGCACACGCGGGACGGTACATCGCATGGATTGCGCCGCCTTACCTGCCTTATGCGCCCGCACTCATACAGTGGAAGCTGCCGCTCAAATACCTATTGATTGTTCAAACCCGCAGCCTGCAGGAATCATTGTGGGCTGCGGAGCAGGCATTGCGCTGCCCGGCGCTCGGCGCCGTGTTGAGCTGGCCATGCGAAATTGCCGACAAAAATGTCCGCCGTCTGCAGCTCGCGGCCGAAGCCGGCGGCAGCCTCGGTATTCTCTATCGTCCAGCCGAGGCCGCACGGGAACACTCGCCGGCGGCCTTGCGGCTGCGGCTGCGCGCCACCGCCAATGGGCTCGTCGTGGACATTCACAAATGCCGTGGCGGCCGCACCGGCGTGCGCTTGCAGCTGCCGCTGATCGCATGAACACCGGGCTGTGGCTGTGTATCCGTTTGCCGCAACTCGCGCGTGAAGCGGTCGCGAATCATCAGGGATCGGCCGGCGAGCGCACAGCGCCTGACCGGTGGGCATCGGCTGGCGAACACAGCGTGGGGGGCGAGCTCGGTGAAAAGGGCCTGCTTCTCCAGCGCGAAGCGCTCGAACGCCTGGCCGCGTGGGCTTATCAGTGGAGCAGCCTGATCAGCTATGCGCCGTGCGCGCCGCTGCTCTGGCTCGAGCTCGGTGCAAGCAGCACGCTGTTCGAGGGTCACGAGGCGCTGCTTGCGAGAATCCAGGCCGAGCTCGTGCAGTTGGGCTACAGCCACGTCTGCGCGTTCGCACCCTCGCCCGCCGCCGCCGCGCTGTTGACGCACGCGAGCGCGCAGCGCCATGTGTTCAGCAAGGCACAGCTGCGGGAGAGGCTCGACCCCCTCGCCTTACAGCTGCTGGATCTTCCGGCACCGACACTGGCTGCATTGCAGGCCTCGGGATTGCGCCGCATCGGGCAGCTGCTCGAATTGCCCGCCGCCGCGATCGCGCGGCGGTTCGGGCCAGAAATGCAGCTCTATCTGCAACGGCTGTGCGCCGAGGCCAACGATCCGCGGCCGGCTTGGCGCCCACCCGAGACTTATCATGCGCGCTGCGAATTCGGCAGCGAGGTGCGCACGAGCACCGCGCTGCTGTTCCCTCTGCAACGGCTGCTGCTGGAATTTCAGGGCTATCTGCGCGCCCGTGATTGCTCGGTGCAGCGCTTTACGCTCGAGTTCGAGCATTACCGTCAACCCGTCAGCCGCGTGACGATCGGTCTGTCCGCCGCAGGGCGCGATGCGGCTCAGTTTCTGACGCTGGTGCGCGAGCGCCTGCATTCGCTGCTGTTACCCGCGCCCGTGAACGCATTGCGGCTGCAGGCGCTCGAATTCACTTCGCCAGCCATCGTGCAGACGGACCTCTTCGGCAGCGATGCGCAGCCCCTGCAGCAATTGCAGCGGCTGCTCGATCGCCTGCGCGCGCGGCTTGGCGAGAGCAGCATCCAGGCCCTGCAGCTGCAAGCCGATTACCGCCCCGAGCGCAGCTGGCGCCTCATTGCGCCCGAGGCTTCGACGGCTTCGAGCCCGAAACAGCACGTGCTGAGCACGCCAACGCCGCCCCGGCCCTGCTGGGCCAGCAGGGCCGG
>DATNHF010000069.1:0-66232 GCA_035605115.1 Steroidobacteraceae bacterium
CGGACTGCCCTGCTCGAACACCAGCAATTGCAGCGCCGGCGCGAGCTGCGGAGTCGACACGTAGCGCGTACGGTAGGTGATGCTGAGGCCGCCGACATCGAGCAGCCATTCGAGCTCCCCCTGGAGCGGCGGCGTGCGCGCGGCGAGCCGGTCGGAGAGCAGTGCCGCCAGAAACTGCACCCGCTCCAAGCGCCGCCCGAGCATCAACAGCCGCCAGCCATCGTCCTGCGTCATGTCGTCGAGCGCGAAGCCACTCAGTGCCGTCAGCGCGACCAGCAGCCGATCGAGCGCGTCGAGCGGATCGTTCTGTGTCGCCCCGGCCTCCTGGAATTGACGCTGCATGAGGCTGATCGAACGCCAGTGCTCGGCCGACAATCGACTGCGCGACTGGGTTGCGCACCAGCCGAGTCGACCCAGATCGGCCGCGAGCCCGGCTTCGTGCGCGTCGTCGAATACGGTTCTGGCCGGATCGCCCTCGCGCGGCAGCACGCCGTAGCCGATGCATTGCTCGCGCGCACGACGCCACACCGTCGCGTTGGTGCGCATCGCCAGCGTCGCGCGCACCAGCCGGGCCTTGTCTTCGCAGCGTTCGGAGTAGCGCCCCAGCCAGTAGAGATTTTCGACCAGCTGCGAAGGCAGCTCATCATGACGTACGCGTCGCGGCAGTATCTGCGGCTCCGCCTCGCGCATGTCCCTGTCGGCCAGCACCCAGACGTCCTTGCTGCCGCCGCCGCGCTGACTCGAGACGATGTCGACCACACCCTCGGCCGCGATGCGCGCCAGACCGCCGGGCATGACCTGATAGCCGCTCGGGGTTGCCACGGCATAGACGCGCATCGTCAGCGTGCGCGGCGCGAGCCGCAGGGCCGCGCTCGCGCGCCACGAGGGCGCCTGCGACAGCGACACGCGCTCTTGCGCGACGTACGCATACGGCCGGCCGCGCAGGCGGCGGATCAGACTGGCCCGCGCCTCGCGGCCAAGGTCGCGTCCGAACAGCGGCTCGAACTTCTGATTCGGAAAGGTCCCTTTCACGACCAGCTGCTCCAGGTGCGTGACCACGTAGTCGAGCGCCGGCCGCTCACCACACCACCAGGTCGCCACCGATGGCAATCGCAACGGCTCGCCGAGCAGCGCTTCGGCCGCGCCGGGCAGAAACCCCTGCCAGGCGGCCGATTCGAGCAGTCCGCTCCCCAAAGCATTCGCCAGCACCACGCGCCCGGCCCGCACCGCCCCGAGCATGCCCGGTACCCCGAGTGCCGAGTCGGGCCGCAGCTCGAGCGGATCGCAGTAGTCATCGTCCATGCGCCGCAGGATCGCGTGCACGCGACGCAGCCCGAGCAGCGTCTTCATGAAGACCGTGTCGGCTCGCACCGTGAGGTCCTGGCCTTGCACCAGCGGCAGCCCGAGTTGCCGCGCCAGATAGGCGTGCTCGAAAAAGGTCTCATTGAACGGTCCCGGCGTGAGCACCACCACCAGCGGCGCATCGCCGCCGGCAGCGAACTCCATGAGACTCTCGCGCAGCGTGTTGAAGAAGCCGGCCAACGGTCGCACGGTGAGCTCATTGATGAGACCCGGAAGCACGCGCGCGACGATGGCGCGGTTCTCGAGCGCGTAGCCGGGGCCCGAGGGCGTCTGCGTGCGATCGCTGAGCACCCACCAACACCCATCCGGGGCGCGTGCGAGGTCGGCCGCATACAGGTGCAGCCAGGTCTGTGCGGCCGGACGGGTATCGTGCGCGGCCCAGAGAAAATTCGGATGGCCGAAGGCCAGCTCCGCGGGCACGAGCCCCTGCGCAATCAGGGTCTGCTTGCCATAAAGGTCGGCCAGCAGGGCGTTGAGCAGCTGGGCGCGCTGCTGCACGCCGGATTCGATGCCGCGCCATTCATCGGCGGCGATCAACAACGGCAGCGGATCGAGCTGCCAGGGCCGGTCGCGCCCCTGCGGGTCGGCATAGACGTTATAGGTGACGCCATTCTCGACGATGAGCCGCCGTGTCAATTCGACGCTGCGGCGCGCGGCTTCGGCCCCGCCGTCGGCAATATGCTCGATCAGCGGCTGCCAGTGGGCGCGGATCGACCCGTCGCGATCGAGCAATTCGTCGTAGCGCTGTGAACTGCCGGCGTAGAGCAGCTGCTTGGAATCGGACATCATGCGCGGCGCGTCGGGCAGCCCCTTCAGTCGGAGCGGCGCAGATCGAGCGTGAATGGAAATTCGGGGCTGCCGGCCGTCGGCGCCGGCGCTGCGGCTGGCCACTGCGCGGCGGCCCCGCCAGGGGTGTGACCCATGCGGAAAAAGCGCGCCAGGCGACGGCTTTCGGCCTCGAAGGAGTTGACCGGAAAGCTGCTATAGCTGCGTCCGCCGGGATGAGCGACGTGGTACTGGCAGCCGCCGAGCGAGCGCTGCATCCAGGTATCGAACAGATCGAAGGTCAAGGGCGAATGCACTCCTATCTTGGGATGCAGCGCCGAGGGCGGCTGCCAGGCACGATAGCGTACTCCCGCCACGAATTCTCCCACTGCGCCGGTCGGCCGCAACGGCACGATGCGGCCGTTGCACGTGAGCGCAAAGCGATCCGGCGGCAAACCCGTGACGTGCACCTGCAGCCGCTCGACCGAAGAGTCCACGTGGCGCACCGTGCCGCCGACGGTGCTCTCCTCGCCCATGACATGCCAGGGCTCAAGCGCGTGGCGCAGCTCGAGGTGGGTGCCGCTGAACGACGCCTCACCGAGCTTGGGGAAGCGGAATTCGAAATGCGGCGCAAACCAGGCCGGGTCGAGCGCAAAACCAGCCGCGCGTTGCTCGCTGAGTACGTCGGCGAAATCCCGCTGCACGAAATAGGGCAGCATGAAGCGGTCGTGCAGCTCGCTACCCCAGCGCGCCAGGCGCTGCGGCCGGTAGGGCGTCTGCCAGAAGCGGGCCAGCAGCGAGCGCAGCAGCAGCTGCTGCGTGAGACTCATGCGCGGGTGCGGCGGCATTTCGAAGGCGCGCAATTCCAGCAGACCCAGCCGGCCCCTGGGGCCGTCCGGCGAATAGAGCTTATCGATGCAAAATTCAGCGCGATGCGTATTGCCGGTCACATCGATCAGCAGGTTGCGCAGCAATCGATCGGTGAGCCAGGGTGGCACGCTCGCGGCCGCCGTGCCGGGCAGCGGCGGCGGCGGCAGCTGTTGCAGCGCCAGCTCGAGCTCGTACAGCGAATCGTTGCGGGCCTCATCGACGCGCGGCGCCTGTGAAGTCGGCCCGATGAACAAACCGGAAAACAGGTACGACAGCGAGGGATGATTGTGCCAGTAGGCGATGAGGCTGCCGAGCAGATCCGGCCGGCGCAGGAACGGCGAGTCCGACGGCGTCGCCCCGCCGAGCACGAAGTGATTGCCGCCGCCCGTGCCGGTGTGGCGGCCGTCGAGCATGAATTTCTCACTGCCGAGCCGCGAGGCGCGCGCCGCCTCGTACAGGAACTGCGTGCGTTCGACCAGCTCGTCCCAGTCGTGCGCGGGGTGCACATTGACCTCGATGACGCCCGGATCCGGCGTCACGCGGAAACTGTTCAGTCGCGGATCCTCTGGCGGCTCGTAGCCCTCGAGCTGCACCGGTTGAGCCAGGTCTTTAGCCGTGGCCTCGATCGCCGCCACCAGATCCAGATAGTCCTCGAGCGCATGCGTTGGCGGCATGAAGACATGGAGCACGCCGCCGCGCGGCTCGGCGCACAGCGCGGTACGTGCGATCCAGTGTGCGGACTCGTGTGCGCGCGGGACGCGCGCCGCGGCCACGCTCGCCGCGGCATCGCGCGGCTGCGGGCGCATCGGTGCGTACGGCAGCAGCGGCTGCAGGTTCTGCATCGGATCGGGCGCAAAGATGTAGGGATATTCGCTGCTCGCAACCCACGGTTGTGACTCCAGCGGCAGGCGCAACCCCAGCGGCGAATCCCCCGGAACCAGATAGCAGCGTTTCAAGCGCAGAAACCAGGCGCCACTCTGCCAGCGCTGGCTGCGCTCATCGCGCACGAGCGGCAGCACATGGCCGGCGATGCGCTCGAGTCCCTGGCCGAACACGCGCGCGAGGCGCGCCCGCTCCTGTGGATCCTCCAGCTTCGAGTCGAGCGGATCGACGTTGATCGGCAACCGCCGCTCGCGCCAGAGGTGATAGAACACGTCCTCGTAGGCCGCGAATACATGATGCGCATCGACCCCCAGGCGCTCGGCGACGCCGCGCAGGAAGCGCTCAGCCGCCGCCGGAGTCGCGCCGTCATCGCGCGTTTCGTCGGCAATGAGCTCGCGGGCGGTCCACAGCGGCTCGCCGTCGCGGCGCCAGAAGCAATTCAGCGACCAGCGTGGCAGCTGTTCGCCGGGATACCATTTGCCCTGACCGAAGTGGGTCAGCCCATGGGGCGCATAATGATCGCGCAGGCGGTGAAACAGCTCGGCTGCCAGCCGCCGCTTGTCCGGTCCCAGGGCGGCGGTGTTCCACTCGGCGCCGTCCGGATCGTCGAGCGAGACAAACGTCGGCTCCCCGCCCATGGTCAGCCGCAGATCGCTGCGCGTGAACTGCGCATCGATGTCGACGCCGAGCTGCTCGATCGCGCGCCATTGATCCTCGGTGTAGGGCTTGGTGACGCGCGGCGCTTCCCAAACGCGCGCCACCGACATCCGATGCTCGAACTGCACCTCGCAATCATCCACTTCACCGCTGACCGGCGCGGCCGATGTGGGTTCAGGGGTACAGGCGAGCGGCAGGTGGCCTTCCCCGGCCAGCAGCCCCGAGGTGGGATCGAGCCCAATCCAGCCCGCACCGGGCAGATAGACCTCGCACCAGGCATGCAGATCGGTGAAATCTGCCGACGGTCCGGATGGACCATCCAGGGCTTTGACGTCGCTCGTGAGCTGTATCAGGTAGCCCGAGACGAAGCGCGCGGCGAGGCCGAGATGACGCAGCAGCTGCACCAGCAGCCAAGCGGAGTCGCGACAGGAGCCCTCGGCGCTGCGCAGCGTTTCCTCGGGCGTCTGCACCCCGGGCTGCATGCGGACAACATAGCGCACGTCGCCGGCGACCCGCTGATTCAGCGCCACCAGAAAATCGATCGTGCGGGTCCTCGCACGCGAGATGCGCGTCAGATACTGCGCGAATGCCGGCGACGCGGGCAGCTGCACCAGGAATGGGGCCAGCTCGATTGCTTCGGCGCGCTCGTACTCGAACGGCACCGACTCGGCATAGGGCGCGAGGAAGAAATCGAACGGGTTGAGCACCGCCATCTCGGCGATCAGATCCACCTCGATACGCAACTCGCGCGTACGCTCCAGGAATACCAGGCGTGCGAGATAGTTGCTCTGCGGATCCTGCTGCCAGTTGATGAAGTGCTTGGCGGGCTCGACCCGCAGCGAATACGACAGGATGCGCGTGCGACAATGCGGCGCCGGCCGCAGGCGAACCTGCTGCGCACTCAATCGTACCGCGCGGTCGTAGCGGTAATGAGTGAGGTGATTGAGCGCGACGTGAATCGACATGGGCAGAGCCTCGGCAAAGGGAGCGCACGGCCGGCTAATGATGCCGCAACGGCGCTGCAGCGCGGGCAAAAAAAAGCCCCGCATTGCGGGGCTTCAAGGTATTGCGCGGAAACGGGGGGGTCTTGTTCCGCGACTTTTAGGGCTCCGCGAACTGGCGTCCGCCTCACCCTGGCAGTCACTATACCGAAGAATTTTGGTTTGTAAAGTTAACCATTCGTTACATATACATTACCCATTTCGGCGTTTCGGCGCTGCCCAGGGCACGCGCTGATATGAACGCCAGCGCTTATTTGCCGGCCCGGCAGCAGGCCGCGCCGGGGGCGCGCAGGGGCGTGTTGCCCCGCGCCACGCCGCACGGCCTTAAGTGCACGACCCGCCTGCCGCACAAAGCAACAGGGCCGGACTTGCGTCCGGCCCTGTTTCGGCTTCTAGGCCCGTAGACGCGCGCAGTGCGCGTTACATGTCCATGCCGCCCATGCCGCCCGGGGGCCCATGGCCGTGCTCGGGCTCCTCCTTCGGAGCCTCGGCGACCATGACCTCGGTGGTCAGCAGCAGACCCGCAACCGATGCCGCGTTCTGCAACGCCAGACGCGTCACCTTGGTCGGATCCAGAATGCCGGCCTCGATCAAATCACCGAACTCACCGGTGGCAGCGTTGTAGCCGTAGCTGCCCTTGCCGTCCCTGACCTTATTGAGGATCACGGCGGCATCTTCACCAGCATTCTCGACGATCTGACGCAGCGGCTCCTCGATCGAGCGCGCCAGGATGCGCACGCCCACCGCCTGGTCCTCATTCGCAGCGTCGAGCTTCTCGAGCACCTTGAGCGCGCGGATCAGCGCCACGCCGCCACCAGGCACCACGCCTTCTTCGACCGCGGCACGCGTGGCGTGCAGCGCATCTTCGACACGGGCCTTCTTTTCCTTCATCTCGATCTCGGTGGCAGCGCCGACCTTGATCACGGCGACACCGCCGGAGAGCTTGGCAACGCGCTCCTGCAGCTTTTCCTTGTCGTAGTCGGAAGTCGCTTCCTCGATCTGCTGGCGGATCGACTCCACCCGAGCCTTGATGTCGGAAGCCTTGCCGGCGCCGTCGATGAGGGTGGTGTTTTCCTTCTCCACCACGATCTTCTTGGCCTCACCCAGATCGTTCAGCGAGGCCTTCTCGAGCGACAGCCCGACCTCGTCCGAGATCACCGTGCCACCGGTCAGCACCGCAATATCGGCCAACATGGCCTTGCGGCGATCACCAAAGCCCGGGGCTTTCACCGCCGCGACTTTGAGAATGCCGCGGATGTTGTTCACGACCAGCGTCGCGAGGGCTTCGCCTTCGACGTCCTCGGCCACCACGAGCAGCGGACGACCGCCTTTGGCCACGGACTCGAGCACCGGCAGCAGCTCGCGAATGTTGCTGATCTTCTTATCGACCAGCAGCACATACGGCTTTTCCAGCTCGGTGGTCTGATTGGCCTGGTTGTTGATGAAATACGGCGAGAGATAGCCGCGATCGAACTGCATGCCCTCGACCACGTCGAGCTCATTGTCCAGACCCGAACCCTCTTCGACCGTGATGACGCCTTCCTTGCCGACCTTCTCCATCGCGTCGGCAATGGTCTTGCCGATGCTCTCATCGGAATTGGCCGAAATCGTGCCGACCTGCGCGATTGCCTTGCTGTCCTTGCAGGGCTTGCTGAGCTTCTTGAGCTCTTCGGTCACCACGATGACCGCCTTGTCGATTCCGCGCTTGATGTCCATCGGGTTGCGGCCCGAGGCCACGGCCTTGAGGCCTTCGCGGATGATTGCCTGCGCGAGCACGGTCGCGGTGGTGGTGCCGTCACCGGCCTCGTCCGAGGTGTTGGACGCGACTTCCTTGACCATCTGCGCGCCCATGTTCTCGAACTTGTCCTTGAGCTCGATCTCCTTCGCCACCGAAACGCCGTCCTTCGTCACGGTCGGAGCGCCGAAGCTCTTCTCGAGCACCGCATTGCGGCCTTTCGGGCCGAGCGTCGCCTTGACGGCGTTCGCCAGGATGTTGACGCCCCGGAACATGCGTTGCCGGGCGTCGTCGCTGAAACGTACTTCTTTGGCTGCCATTGCTGTAGTCCTCAGGAATTACTTGCCTTCGATGACGGCCATGACGTCTTCTTCGCGCATGACCACGAGGTCTTCGCCTTCGACTTTCACTTCAGTGCCGCTGTATTTGCCGAACAGGATCTTGTCGCCGACTTTTACGTCGAGCGGCCGCACCTGCCCGTCTTCGAGAATCTTGCCCTTGCCGACCGCGACGATCTTGCCCTGGACGGGCTTCTCGGCCGCGGTGTCCGGAATCACGATACCGCCGGGCGACGTGCGCTCTTCCTCTATGCGCTTGACGATCACTCGGTCATGAAGAGGACGAATCTTCATGGATGCCACTCCTTTTATGCGTTGCGTTAAATGGATCACTAAAGGCGGCGGACGCTGTGCGGACGCCTACCTTCGAGGTCTGTTAGCACTCTCCCTCGCTGGCTGCTAATCATAAGGACGAAGACTGGAAATTCAAGCCCCATCGGGCCAAGATTGTGGGCTCAGAGCCTTGTCGTAGCGCTGGATATGGAATCAATGGCTTGATTTTCAAGCGATTAGTGCGTATTGCCAGAACTGTGTTTCAAGCCAGGCCGGGGGCGCGCGAATTCTGAGAGGATGGGCACTCCTGTGAGCCAGCAGAGTCAAGAGCTTATGGATCGGCGCTATCAACACCGCTCCCCGGCTCGTCGGGGTGTCTTGCTTACGCTGGCCGCCCTGATCATCGTGGCGGTGGCCGCCGCATCCCCCATGAACCGCGCCTGGGCGGCAGGCACTGTGCGAGCCACAGGCAGCGACGACCTCGATGCGGTGCTCGTTCAGTCGCGCAAAGCGCAGGCCACGGAGGATTTCCTACCCCCGGAGCAGGCGTTCCGCCTCAGCGCCAGCGCCGATGGCGCGCAGCGCATCCGGCTCGACTGGATCATCGCTCCAGGCTATTACTTGTATCGAGATCGCATCAAGATCGCAGACGATGCCGCCACAATCGGCGCCACTCAGTTTCCTACGGGTCAGATCAAGTCGGACGAGAATTTTGGTGAGCAGATGGTCTATCACGATGAGCTCATCGCGACGGTGCCGCTGACTCGCCCGCTTGCCGCCGGCTCGGTCATGGCCTTGCGGGTGACCTATCAGGGCTGCGCCGAGGCGGGTCTTTGCTATCCACCGATCACGCAGAATCTCAAGATTGCCTGGCCGACGGGCGCCGCGGGCGCGGGCGGCACGGGCGGTGCGACCCAAAGCGGCTACGTCTCTGAGCAGGATCGGCTCGCGGCACTGATCCGCTCGGGCAACCTGCTCGGTGTGCTCGGAACGTTCTTCGGGGTCGGCCTGTTGCTGGCCTTCACGCCCTGCGTTCTACCCATGGTACCGATACTCTCGGGACTGATCGTCGGACAGGGGCCGCGCCTCACAACCGCGCGAGCTTTCGCATTGTCGCTGACCTACGTGCTGGGCATGGCAGTGACTTACACCGCGACCGGTGCCCTGTTTGCGGCCGCGGGCAAGCAGGTTCAGGCCGTATTCCAGCAGCCCTGGATCATCGTGCTGTTCGCGGCGTTATTCGTCGCCATGGCGTGCGCAATGTTCGGCCTGTACAGCGTGCAGATGCCCGCCATTCTGCAGACTCGCTTGGCACAAACCAGTAACCGACAGCGCGCCGGTACCTTCGGGGGTGTCGCCGTCATGGGCATGCTCTCGGCGTTGATCGTCACCACGTGCGTAGCTCCGGCGCTGGTCGCGACCCTGGTAGTCATCGGTCAAAGCGGCGCTGTGGCGCGCGGGGCGGCGGCACTGTTTGCCATGAGTCTGGGCATGGGCGCGCCGTTGCTGGTGGTCGGCAGCTCGGCCGGCCGCTGGCTGCCGCGCGCGGGCACCTGGATGGACAGCGTCAAGCGGCTGTTCGGCGTGCTGATGCTGGGCATGGCCGCCTGGATGCTCGCGCGCATCGTGCCGCCGCGCATCACGCTGTTGCTGTTTGCGGTGCCCGCGCTCGCCGCGGCAGGGGTCTTCTGGACCTCGCATGGCGCCCGCGCGCGACGCGCGCATGGCCGCCGCTGGCTCGCGCGCGGTGCGGCGCTGATCGCTGGCGTCTACGGAATTACGCTGCTGTTCGGCGCGGCACGCGGTGCCAGCGACCTATGGCATCCGCTGCAGCGCAGTGCCGCGACGGTGCAGACGCTGCCGTTCCACCTCATCGGCACGGTGGCGGACCTGCGGCGCGAGGTGCAGGCCGCCGCGGCCGCGCACCAGGCCGTGATGCTCGACATCGACGCCGACTGGTGCACGTCGTGCAAGGAAATGCAACGCTACACCTTCACCGACCCGGAAGTTCGACAGGCGCTGCAGTCGGTGCGCCTGCTGCGGGCCAACGTCACGGCCAACAGTTCCGAGGACCAGGCGCTGTTGCATGAGTTTCAGATTTACGGACCACCGACCATCGCCTTCTACGATCCCGAAGGCCACGAGCAGCAGCGTTTTCGTGTCGTCGGCTACATGAAGGCGGCGAATTTTGCGGCTCTGCTGCGCCAGGCGCTGGCAACGAGCTAGCGCCTTCCCGCTTGAAATCGCTGCAACGTGCTGTGGCCGTCGCCCTGGTGGTGGGCGCCGGGCTCGCCGCAGGATTTGCGTCCTATCGATTGCAATCCGAGCGGCACTCGCCGCCAGTCCCGGGTGAGCTCGACTCGCCGGCCGCCGCCTCGGGCATCGCCCTACCGGGCAGCGATGCCGAGCCCGGCAGCGCCGCTGCGCCGGCGCCGCCTTCGCGGCCGGTGCCGAGCACGGTACCGGACCTGGCGCTGCCCGATCTCACGGGAGCGACCCGCACGCTGCGCTCGTTCAGCGGCCGTCCGCTCATCATTAATTTCTGGGCCACGTGGTGCGCGCCGTGCCGGCGCGAGATCCCGCTGCTGCGCGAGCTCCGCGAGCGCTATCGCGGCGAGCGGCTCGAGATCGTGGGCATCGCCGTGGATGTCGGCTCGGCCGTGCAGGAGTACCTGCGCCATACACCGATCGACTATCCGGTGCTGGTCGGCGAGCAACAGGGGCTGGAGGCGGCGGCGCAGTTCGGCATGGACACGGTGCTGCCGTTCTCGGTGTTCGCCGACGGCCAAGGGCGCATCGTCGCGCTCAAAATCGGCGAGCTGCACAGGGACGAGGCGGACTTCATCCTGACGCAGATGCGCGCCCTCGCGGCGGGGCAGGTCAACATGGCGCAGGCGCGCTCGCAGATCGCCAGCCGCCTGCGGGAGCTCGCGGTGGACCGGGCGAAGGCGCAACAAAACAGCGGTTAGCCCGGGTTGGAGCACAACAAAAGTGTGGCTGCCAGCCCAAACAGAGCCGCTCTGGAGCCGCAACTGGCTTCTGGCACGATCCGCGCAGGATCCCGACACTTCGGCCAGAAATTAGGCAAATCGACGCAAATTGGGTACATTCTCGGCGCGGATCTGGGGAGAATTTCCGTCACCGGCACCCTACAACCCTAACCATGAGCCGCGGTCATCAGCGGCTTGAAGATCGCAGTTAACTTAAGGCCGCGCTTCAAGCTGGTATTTCGAGCCCAGCACCGGCGACCCGATGCCGAGCGCTAGCTACCTAACCGGGGTCATCTTGCATGGATATTCGGAAAATCAAAAAAATGATCGAGCTGCTCGAGGAATCCGGTATTGCCGAGATCGAGATCCGAGAGGGAGAAGAGACGCTGCGGATCGCGCGGGCGGTGCCAGCCCCACCGCCACAGTACGCACAGTTCCCGCCCCCGCCCCTGACCATCGCGCCGAGCGCCGCGCCGGTGCTTGAGCCGAGGGCAGCAGCGGCCGTCCCCGCACCGGCCGCCGCGCGGGCAGGGGCCGGTGATCACACGGTGACCGCACCCATGGTCGGCACGTACTACTCCGCGCCTTCCCCGGGTGCCAAGAATTTCGTCGAGATCGGTGATGAGGTCGAAGTCGGCCAGGTCATGTGCATCATCGAGGCGATGAAAATGATGAATCAGATCGAAGCGGAAAAGGCCGGAACGGTCCAAGCCATCCTCGTCAAGAACGGCGAGCCGGTGGAGTTCGGGCAGCCGTTGTTCATTATTCAATAGCTCGGTTCCATGCTGGAAAAAATCGTTATCGCCAATCGCGGCGAAATCGCGCTGCGCATTCTGCGAGCCTGTCGGGAGCTCGGCATCAAGACGGTCGCGGTGCATTCGACCGCCGATGCCAGTCTCAAACACGTCCTGCTGGCCGATGAATCGGTCTGCATCGGGCCACCGCCGTCGGCCTTGAGTTACCTGAACATGCCCGCCATCATCAGCGCGGCCGAAGTCACCGATTCGGTGGCGATCCACCCCGGCTACGGCTTTCTGTCCGAGAACGCGGACTTCGCCGAGCGCGTCGAGAAGAGCGGCTTCATATTCATCGGACCGAAGGCCGAGACCATCCGTCTCATGGGCGACAAGGTATCGGCGATCAACATCATGCGCCGCCAGAAGGTGCCGTGCGTCCCAGGTTCCGACGGCGCTCTCAGCGACAAGTCGGAAGACAACTTGCGCATCGCGCGCGACCTCGGCTACCCGGTCATCATCAAGGCGTCCGGCGGCGGCGGCGGCCGCGGCATGCGTGTCGTGCACGCCGAGGGGGCATTGCTGAGCTCGATCGCTGTCACCAAGTCCGAAGCACTGGCCGCGTTCGGCAACGACTCCGTATACATGGAAAAATTCCTCGAGCGGCCGCGACACATCGAGTTCCAGGTACTCGGCGATCATTATGGCAACGTGATCAGCCTGGGCGAGCGCGACTGCTCGATGCAGCGCCGCCATCAGAAGGTCATCGAGGAGGCGCCAGCGCCGGGCATCACCGCCAAGCAGCGGCGGCAGATGGGTGAGCTGTGCGTGGAGGCGTGCCGCGCGGTCAGCTATCGCGGTGCCGGCACGCTGGAGTTCCTGTATCAGGACGGCGAGTTCTACTTCATCGAGATGAATACCCGCATCCAGGTCGAGCACCCGGTGACCGAGTTCACCACCGGTATCGATCTGGTGAAGGCGCAGCTCACGATCGCCGCCGGCGAGAAGCTGCCCTACTCACAGGCCGACGTGCAGTTTCGCGGTCACGCCATCGAGTGCCGCATCAACGCCGAGGATGCGCGCACCTTCATGCCCTCCCCCGGGCCGATCAAGCTCTGGCACCCGCCCGGCGGCCCCGGCATCCGCGTCGACAGCCACGTCTACTCAGGCTACAGCGTGCCACCGCACTATGACTCGATGATCGGCAAGCTCATCGCGCACGGCGATACGCGCGAGACGGCGATCGCGCGCATGCGCAATGCGCTCGCCGAACTGGTCGTCGAGGGCATCAAGACCAACACGGCGTTGCATCAGGAAATCCTGGCGCACGCGGCCTTTCAGGGCGGGGGTCTCGACATCCATTATCTCGAGCGTCGTCTGGGGCTCAAGTGATGGGTCGGCACGGACTCCGCCGGCGGCCATGCCGGGGCGGCCCATGCCGCACCTGGAGCTGAGTTTCGAGCTAGGGCCGCGCGACCCGGAGCAGGCCGAGACGGCCTGCTTCGACTGCGGTGCACTGAGCGTCACTTATAGCGACGAGCGTGAGGAGCTGACGGCGCTCCAGGGCAGTGCGGGCCATGAGGCGCTGGCCGGTGCCGTATTCGAGCCGCTGCCGGGAGAGGTGCGGCTGTGGTCGCGAACGCGCCTGAAGGCACTATTCGCGCCTGAGCTCGCCGAGGCGAGGCTGATCGCCACGCTGGCGTTGGCGCTGCGCCTCGAGCCGGCACGGCTACGAGCGCGTGCGGTAACCGATCGTGTCTGGGAGCGCGAATGGCTGCGGGATTTTCATGCCCTGCGGTTCGGTCGCCGTCTCTGGGTGTGTCCGCGCCACGAGACGGTGACGGCCGCTGACGCCGCGGTGGTGCGGCTCGATCCCGGCCTGGCATTCGGCACCGGCACGCATGCCTCCACGGCGCTGTGTCTGGAATGGATCGACGGCGCGACTCTTGAAGGGCGCGATCTCATCGACTATGGCAGCGGCTCGGGAGTGCTCGCGATCGCGGCTCTCAAGCTCGGCGCGCAGCGCGCCTATGCCTTCGACATCGATGCGCAGGCGCTGCTCGCCACGCGCGAGAACGCCGACGACAACGGCGTTGCCGCGTGTCTGCAGCTATGCGAGCACGAGTGGCAGCTGCCGCGCGGCTGCGACGTGCTCATCGCCAACATTCTCAGTGAAATTCTGCTCATCCTGGCTCCGGGCATCGCCTCGCTGGTGGCGCCTCGCGGCGAGGCGCTGCTGGCCGGGATCCTGCTGTCACAGGAAGCGGCAGTGGCGGCACGCTATGCGGCGTGGTTTGATATGAAGCGCTATGCGCAGCGCGACGGCTGGGTAGCACTGCACGGCCGACGCAATGAGCACGAGCATGGGACAGCGACGATGATCGGCACCTGATCGCCATGTTCACGGTCTGCCCGAAGTGCATGCTGACGCTCGCGGTCACCGCCCACGATCTGCGGATGGGTCAGGGCTACGTGCGCTGTGGGCGCTGCGCCAACGTTTTCAACGCGCTGCTGACCTTGAGCGAAGAACCGGCCGGTGAGGACGGCGCAACGCCGCAGCCGACGCCGGCTGATCACGCCTCCACTTCGCAGATCGCCGCGGCCTTGCGCGATGCCGCGCCCGAACAGCCCGCAACGCCCGGCGAGAGCGCATCGGACGTGCAACCGGCTGCGGGCCCCGAGATGCATCTGACCACCGAGCAATCAAGCGACGGGGCGATCGAAAACGAATCCAATTTCGCCGAGGGCACTGGCACTTTCGAAACCATCGTACTCGAAGGCGAAGGCATCACGCAGACCGAAGAGTTCGTACCCGAGGCATCGGTCGACAGTGAGATCGCAGCGCTGACGCAACGTTTGGCGATTGCCGCACAAGAGCCCGTGGCGACGGCGCCACAGAGACTCGCCACCACGGACGGCGGCGAGCTCACTGAGCTCGAGGCGCTCGAAGCTGCCGGGCTGGAGCAACCCACGGCAGCGAGCGAGGACGCGCAGCCACGGCCGCGCTGGCTCTGGATTGCAGGCAGCAGCGCATTGCTGCTGCTGCTCGCCCTGCAAGCCATCCATCACTGGCGCGACTCTCTGGCGGCCTCACCTGCCTGGCGCGCGGCGCTGAGCCCAACCTATGCCGCGATCGGATTGCCGCTCGATCCGCATTGGGATCTGGAGGCCTACGACGTGCGCCAGCAGGGCGCGGTCGTCGATCCTCAAGACAGCCAGGTCATTCGCGTACGCGTGAGCCTCGCCAACCGCTCGGCGCGCGCGCAGCCTGCGCCGCTGCTGCGACTGACGCTGCTGGACCGCTATGGCAAGCGCGTTGCGGCCAGCAATCTGAGCCCTGAGCAGTATTGGCCGGGCGGTGTGCCGCCACGCGCATTTCTGGCCCGCGACGAGCGCGTCGACAGCGAGGTCGCGGTGCGCGATCCGAGCGCGATGAGCGCGAGTTTCGAGCTCGACGTGTGTCTGCGCGCCAGCAACGGCACACTGCGCTGCGCCGGCGACGTGCCATCGAGCGCAACCACGGCCGCAGTGTCAGCGCGCTGAGCATGCGCATTGGCCGCTACACACTCACGGCGCGCTCGGTGCTGGCCCCAATGGCCGGGGTAACCGATCGCCCGTTTCGCCAACTGTGCCGCCGCTTCGGTGCGGCCTTGGCGCCGGCCGAGATGCTCAGCGCCGATCAGCGCTTGTGGAACAGCGCCAAGTCGCGGCGGCGCATGGATCACGAGGGCGAACCCGAACCGCGCGTGGTGCAGCTGCTCGGTTCCGAGCCGGATGAGCTGGCGAGCGCAGCGCGCGTCAACGTCGAGCTCGGAGCGGAAATCATTGACATCAACATGGGTTGTCCGGCAAAAAAAGTCTGTCGCCGCGATGCCGGTTCGGCGCTGCTGGCCGACGAGGCGCTCGTCGAGCGCATCCTATCGGCAGTGGTACGCGCGGTATCGGTGCCGGTGACACTCAAGATCCGCACTGGCACGGATGGCGCGCATCGCAACGCACCGCGCGTGGCTGCAATCGCGCAGGCGTGCGGCGTTGCGGCGCTGAGCGTGCATGGCCGCACGCGCGCCGATTTATTTCGCGGCGCTGCGGAATATCACACGATCCGACGCACGCGCTGTGCGCTCGACATGCCACTGATCGCGAATGGTGACATCGATTCGCCGCAGAAAGCGCGCGCGGTACTTGATTTCACCGGTGCAGAAGGAGTAATGCTCGGCCGCGCGGCGCAGGGTGCACCATGGATCTTTCGTGATGTCAATGCGTTCCTGAGCAATCAATTCGCCGCGCCGCTCTTGCGCGAGTTCAAGACAGAGATCATTCTTCAGCACCTCGAGTCCCTGTATGAGTTCTATGGCGAGTACACCGGGGTTCGGATGGGGCGAAAGCATCTCGGCTGGTATTGCCGGCAACATTCCGAAACGATCGCACTGCGGCCGAGCTTGATGGCAGCGGAAGATTCGGCTTCGCAGTTTGCCGCAGCCAAGCGCGGCTTCGAGCACTGGGCTCAGCTCGAAGCAGCCTGAGGACCGGGTGTGACTCGCGGGCCGGAGGGGCCCGGGCATGGGGAAAGCGAGCAGGCAGAATATGATCAGAACCAACGGCACCAAGACCAATGGCCGGGAGCTGCCACTGCGCAGCCACACAGAACGCGCATTGAATGATTATTTCGCGAGTCTCAATGGTCATCGCCCGGCACGGCTGTACAACATGGTGCTGCGCGAGGTCGAAGAACCACTGTTCCGCGCCGTACTCGACTATGCAGCCGGCAATCAAAGCCGCGCGGCCGTGATTCTCGGCATCAATCGCGGCACCTTGCGCAAAAAACTGCGAGAGCTCGGCCTGTCCGACTGACAGCCGATCCTCAAGTTTCGACAGATCCATGCCCATCCGACGTGCGCTGTTGTCGGTTTCGGACAAGAGCGGGCTGGCATCGCTGGGCGCCGAATTGCACCGACGCGGCATCGAGCTACTCTCGACCGGCGGCACGGCCCGAGTGCTGGTGGATCATGGACTGCCGGTACGCGAGGTCGCCGACTACACCGGCTTTCCCGAACTTCTGGACGGCCGACTCAAGACGCTGCACCCGCGCGTACACGGCGGGCTGCTCGGTCGGCGCGGCATCGACGATGAACTCATGCGCGCCCACGGCATCGAGGCCATCGACCTACTGGTGGTGAATCTCTATCCATTCGCGGCCATGATCGCGCGGGACTGCAGCTACGCCGAGGCGATCGAAAACATCGACATCGGCGGGCCGGCGATGCTGCGCGCTGCGGCCAAGAACCACGCCGACGTCACGGTGCTGGTCGATCCGCAGGACTATGCCGGCGTGCTCGCGGAAATAGACGCTTCCGGGGACACCTCGATCGACACGCGCTCGCGGCTCGCAGCCAAGGCATTCGCGCACACCGCGCGCTATGACACGATCGTCGCCAGTTACCTGCAGCAGCGGCAGAATTTTGCCGAGGAAGAGTTTCCGGATCAGCTCGCATTGTATTTCGATAAGCAGCAGGAGCTGCGCTACGGCGAAAATCCGCACCAGCGTGCCGCCTTCTACCGCGAACCGGGCCTGCGCGGCAGCTCGATCAGCAGCGCGCGCGTGCTGCAGGGCAAGGATTTGTCCTATAACAACATCGCCGACGCCGATACCGCCATCGAATGTGTGCGCTGCTTCGCCAACACCGCCTGCGTGATCGTCAAGCACGCCAATCCTTGCGGTGTGGCCGTCGCGGGCGATGGCCTCGAGGCGTACCGCCGCGCCTATCGCGCCGATCCCACCTCCGCCTTCGGCGGCATCATCGCGTTCAATCGCGAGCTCGACGAGCCGACTGCGCGGGCCATCATCGAGACGCAATTCGCCGAGCTCATCGTCGCACCCACCTTGAGCCCGGCTGCGATCGCCGCCTTTGCCGCCAAGCCGAACCTGCGCGTGTTGGTCAGCGGGGATTTGAGCGACCCCGCCAATGAGCTCGGCGCGCAGCTCGAGCTGCGCAGCGTGCGCGGCGGCGTGCTGCTGCAACAGCGCGATCTCGCGCGTATCGATCCGAGCGAGCTGCGCGTCGTGAGCCGCCGCAGGCCCACGCAGCGCGAGCTCAGTGACCTGCTGTTTGCCTGGACGGTAGTGCAGTTCGTCAAATCCAACGCCATCGTGTTCGCACGCGACGGCGCCAGCATTGGCATCGGCGCCGGGCAGATGAGCCGCGTCTATTCGACGCGGCTGGCGGCCATGAAGGCCGCGGATGAGAAGCTCGAGCCGCGCGGTGCGGTCATGGCCTCGGATGCCTTTTTCCCCTTCCGCGACGGCATCGACGTCGCTGCCTCCTTTGGGCTCGCCGCGGTCATCCATCCGGGCGGATCCAAGCGCGACGCGGAGGTCATCGCCGCTGCCGATGAGCACGGCATGGCTATGGTGATCACGGGCGTGCGTCATTTCCGCCATTAGCTCGAGCCGAGCCATGCGAATTCTGATCGTGGGCGGCGGCGGGCGCGAACACGCGCTGGCGTGGAAATGCGCCCAGTCAGCGCGAGTGCGCGCAGTCATTGTCGCGCCGGGCAATGCCGGCACCGCCTGCGAGCCGCGCGTACGCAATGCCGCGGTAGCGGCCGGCGATATTTCAGCGCTGGTCGAGCTCGCCGAACGCGAAGCCGTTGACTTGACGATCATCGGGCCGGAAGCGCCGCTGGTCGCTGGCGTCGTCGATGCATTCAGCGCGCGCGGATTGCGCTGCTTCGGCCCGAGCGCCGCGGCGGCGCAATTGGAAGGCTCGAAAGCCTACGCCAAGGACTTCCTGCGACGGCACGGCATCCCGAGCGCCGCCTATCGCAGCTTCACGCGCAGCGACTACGACAGCGCATGGCTGCGCGCGCAGCGTGCGCCCATCGTCATCAAGGCCAGCGGTCTGGCATCGGGCAAGGGCGTGGTGATCGCCGAGAGCCTCGAGCAGGCCGACGCCGCAGCGCGTGACATGCTCGGCGGCCGCTTCGGCGATGCCGGCGCGCAGATCGTGATCGAGGAATTCCTGCAGGGCGAGGAAGCGAGCTTCATCGTCATGGCAGACGGCGAGCACGTGCTGCCGCTGGCGAGCTCGCAAGATCACAAGCGACTGGGCGAGGGCGATTGCGGACCCAACACCGGCGGCATGGGCGCCTACTCTCCCGCCCCGGTGGTCGGCGCCGAGGTACATGAGCGCGTGATGCGCGAGGTGATCTGGCCGACCGTGCGCGGACTGGCTGCCGATGGCATGCCCTACACCGGATTTTTATACGCCGGGCTCATGATCAGTCCCAGCGGGGCCGTCCAGGTGCTGGAATTCAACTGCCGCCTCGGCGATCCTGAAACGCAGCCGATCATGCTGCGGCTGCGCGCGGATCTCACGCAGCTGTGCGAGTCAGCGCTCGACAGAGGGCTCGATCGCATCGCGCCGCAGTGGGATCAGCGCTGCGCCCTCGGCGTGGTGCTTGCGGCTTCGGGCTATCCCGAGAATGTGCGTCTCGGCGATGCTATCGAAGGCCTCGATGCGGCCGCGCAGTTGCCGGGGAAGCTGTTTCATGCCGGCACGCGTCTCGAGCACGGTCGCGTTGTGACCAGCGGCGGGCGGGTGCTGTGCGGTGTGGGTCTCGGGCCGAGCGTCCTGGAGGCGCAGCGCCAGGCCTATGCATTGATCGAACCCATCCGTTTCCAGGGCATGCAGCTGCGGCACGACATCGGCTACCGAGCCATCGCTCGTGAGGTTAAGTCTCGGGCGAAGTCGTGACTGAGCGGCCAGAGGCCGAGCGTACACTCCCTGGTCTGACCCCTTCCGTGCGCAGACGGCTGCGTGCCTTGTTTCGGCTGCTCGGCGCCGTGAGCCCGCCGCTGGCGGCGCGACTTGCCGTGCGCCTGTTCACGACCCCACGTGCCCGCACATTGAGCCCGCAGGAATCGCAATTCCTGCAGCAAGCGCAGAACCGCAGGCTCGCGCATGCGGGCGGCGACATCCAGGTGTATGAGTGGGCCGGCGCCGGCCCGACGGTGTTGATTCTGCACGGCTGGATATCCTATGCCGCAAGATTGCGTGAAACGATCGAAGCCTTGAGCGCGCGTGGCCTGCGAGTGCTTGCCTTCGATGCGCCTGCGCACGGCCGCTCGAGCGGCCGTCGCCTGGATCTGCACGTCTATCGCGACGCCGTCACGGCGGTCAGCACTGAGCGCGGTCCGGTCGCGGCGGTGGTGGCGCACTCTTTCGGCGCGCTCACGGCGCTGCACTGGCTCGCCGAAAACCGCGAGCTGAGCCTGCGCGCCGCGGTGCTGGTCGGTGTACCGCGCGATGTCGGCTATCTGTTCGATTCCTTTACGACGGTCTTGGGTCTGTCGCCGCAATTGATCGAACAGGCGCGAGCGCTGTTTCGCAAGCGCTATGGCGGGGATCCGGAGAGCTACTGCGCCAAGCAGCTCGCAGCGCGCATCGAGCTGCCGGTGCTGCTGGTGCACGGCGGTGCGGATGAACTCGTGCCGAGCGCGCATTCCACCGAAGTCGCGCAGACGCTCGCCGGCAGCCGCGTGCTCGTTGTGCCGGCGATGAGCCATGGCGGCCCGCTGCGCGATCCGGACACCGTCGGACTCATGGCCGATTTCATCGCCGAACACTTGCGCGACTGACGGCTCGGCGAGCGCGTCGGCCTCCACGCCTCACTGCGTTCGCGGCTGGTGAGCTTCGCTCTGACGGTCGCGGCCCTCAAGGCTGCGGCTCAATAGCTCACGCGCACGAACAGCTGCGGCCCACTGAGGGTCAGTCGGATGACGCCGGAAGGATCCCGGTTACTCACATCGACTTCCCGCTCGGAGTACTCATAGCTCACGCCGAAGGCGAGGTTGCGCCGCCAGCGATACTGCACGTCGCCGTGGAAATCCTCGAGCGTCCCGGTGAAGGAATTCACGGTCAGGCGCATGTACTGCGCGCGCGCGTTGAGCGACCAGCGGCTCGAGAGCAGATAGGTGCCATCGAGCGCCACGGTGGCGAAAGGGCCGGCCTCGGAGTAATCAACTCGCTGCGGCGTGCCGGGAACTTGTGCGATGGCCTGCGCCTCGAGCAGGTGCACGCCGAGGCCGGCGCCGAGCTCATAGCGCTCGCCACGCAGGAATGAATAGGTATAGGTGATGTCCATCTGCCGCCAGTCGATGCTTGACTGCAGCGTCTGGGCCAACTGGAACGTCTGATCGCCGAATTGTATGGTGCGGTCGAGCAGCGCGAGACCGTTGCGGCGCACGTCGAGGAAATCGACCCGCAAGCGGCCGCGTTGTTCTAGCCGGAACAGCAGGTCGATGCGCGGCTGATAGGCCTGATTGCTCAGGCCGAGGTCCCGCTCGCCATTGAGCTCGGTCCCCGGCACTCCCTGGCCGGAATTGAATTGGCCGTAGGTGCTGACGCGGCCCCAGTAGAAACCGGCCTCGAGCGCCAAATGGTCCGTGATCGGGCTTGCGGGCGGCAGCGGCGCGGGCATTACCTCATCGTCTGCGGGAGCCGCCAGTGCGGTGCCGATGATGGGCAGCGCGAGCAGCAGTGCGCAATGCCGCAAGAGGCGCATTATGTCGGTTCGACTCCGCATGCGGCGTTGGCCGCGTTGCCGCCATGATCACCCAAGCAACCACACCCGCGCCACCGTCGCCGTGCGGCGACGCGCCTGGCAGCGCGCAGCGCATTGCCGGAATTTTCTGCCCCCTTGGCCGCGCGCGCGGCGCAGGGGCAGACTTCAGCGCTTCATCGCCTCGAAGAACTCCGCGTTCGCCTTGGTATCCTTCATCTTGTCGAGCAGAAACTCGATGGCCGCCAGCTCGTCCATGGGATGCAGGAGCTTGCGCAGGATCCACATCTTCGCGAGTTCGCCCGGATCGGTGATCAGCTCTTCCTTGCGGGTGCCGGAGCGGTTGATGTTGACCGCCGGGAAGACACGCTTTTCGGCGATACGGCGATCGAGATGAATCTCGCTGTTGCCCGTACCCTTGAACTCCTCGTAAATGACATCGTCCATCTTCGAGCCGGTATCGATCAGCGCCGTGGCCAGGATCGTGAGGCTGCCGCCTTCCTCGATGTTGCGCGCGGCACCGAAGAAGCGCTTGGGCCGCTGCAGAGCATTGGCGTCAACGCCGCCGGTCAGTACTTTGCCCGATGAGGGCACGACGGTGTTATAAGCGCGCGCCAGGCGAGTGATCGAATCGAGCAGGATGACGACGTCCTTCTTGTGCTCCACGAGGCGCTTGGCCTTTTCGATCACCATCTCGGCGACCTGCACGTGACGTGCGGCCGGCTCGTCGAAGGTGCTCGAGACCACTTCGCCTTTGACCGTACGCTGCATCTCGGTGACTTCCTCGGGCCGCTCATCGATGAGCAGCACGATCAGGATCACTTCCGGATGGTTGGCGGTAATCGAGGTGGCGATGTTCTGCAGCAGCATGGTCTTGCCGGCTTTGGGCGGCGAGACGATCAGGCCGCGCTGACCCTTGCCGATCGGCGCCACGAGATCGATGGTGCGGGCGGTCAGATCCTCGGTGCTGCCATTGCCGCGCTCGAGCTTGAGGCGCTTGGTCGGATGAAACGGCGTCAGATTCTCGAACAGCACCTTGTTGCGCGAGCTGTCCGGCGAATCGAAGTTGATTTCGCCGACCTTCAGCAGGGCAAAGTAGCGCTCGCCGTCCTTAGGCGGCCGGATGAGGCCGGAAATCGTATCCCCGGTTCGCAGATTGAAGCGCCGGATCTGGCTCGGTGAGACGTAGATATCGTCCGGCCCTGCCAGATAGGAGCCGTCGGCCGAGCGCAGGAAGCCGAAGCCGTCCTGCAGAATCTCGAGCACGCCGTCGCCGTAGATGTCCTCACCATTGCGCGCGTGTGCCTTGAGGATCGAGAAGATGATGTCCTGCTTGCGCGAGCGCGCAAGATTCTCCAGGCTCATCGACTCGGCCATCTTGACCAGCTCGTGGATCGGCTTGGCCTTGAGCTCGGTGAGGTTCATCGAGCTGCGCGACAGTGCCAACTCCGCCGGGCTGATGACCTCGGCGTCGTCCTCCCCGATCGGCTCGAGCTCCGGCAGCAGGTCCTCGGGCCGGCCATTGCCGCGATTGCCATCGCGGTTGCCATGGCGCGGTCCCTTGTTGCTTTGTGGCCGATTGCGGCCCTGATTACCGAGATAGCCTCTCACAGGTGCTGGTCCAGAAAAGTCGCGAGCTGGGATTTCGACAGGGCGCCGACCTTTTGCGCCTCGACCGTGCCGTTCTTGAACAGGATCAGCGTCGGTATGCCGCGAATACCGAATTTCGGCGGTGTCTGTGGGTTCTGGTCGATGTTGAGCTTCGCGATTCGCAGCCGGCCTTGGTACTCGGAGGCGATCTCATCGAGGATCGGCGCGATCATCTTGCAGGGACCGCACCATTCCGCCCAGAAATCCAGCAACACCGGCTTTTCGGCTTTGAGGACGTCCTGATCGAAGCTGGCGTCCGAGGTGTGCACAATGTGCTCGTTAGTCACGCAGTTGGGCCTCCGTTGAGGGGAGAAAATCTGTATTTGGGGACAAGGAACGAATTTGCGAGATCGCTTTGGAGTAATTGACCGGACTGAAATTATTGGCGGCGCAGTCCACGCGCTGCCCCGAAAAGCCGTCTAACGGTTACACTAGTTAGGTTGGCTGGCGTCTGGATGGCTTGGCGTGTGCGGACAGAACGACCGCCGATGTGCTTATTTTTGCCCTTTCCAGGGCGCTTTGCAAGTCTTGAGTACGTCTCGAGGCGATCGTGGAGTCGATACCGGCGTTGTCGCCATTTGAGGACACAAGAATTCTTTAATGAGTGATGCACATCTCAGTTCCCTGACCTTCCAGTCCCTGCCGCTGGCAGACTCGCTCATGCAGGGCATCGTCGATGCGGGTTTCATCTACTGCACGCCGATTCAAGCACAAACCCTGCCGATCGCACTGCAGGGCCGCGACGTCGCCGGGCAGGCGCAAACCGGCACCGGCAAGACCGCCGCCTTTCTGGTCGCGCTGTTCCAATCGCTGCTGTCGAAGCCGGCGACGCCCGGGCGGCACGCGACCTCGATTCGCGCCCTGGTCGTGGCGCCGACGCGCGAGCTGGCGGTGCAGATCCACAAGGATGCCGCCGTGCTCGGCAAGCATACGGGGCTTCGCATCGCAGTCGTGTTCGGCGGCACTGACTACGACAAGCAGCGGCAGATCCTCGCCGAGGGCGTCGAAGTGCTGATCGGCACGCCCGGACGGATCATCGACTATTTCAAGCAGCACGTGTTCGACATGCGCCACGTGCAGGTGCTGGTGCTCGATGAGGCCGACCGCATGTTCGATCTCGGCTTCATCGCCGATATTCGCTTCATCCTGAGGCGCCTGCCGCGGCCGGAGCACCGGCAATCGATGCTGTTCTCGGCAACGCTGTCGCAGCGGGTGCTCGAGCTCGCCTACGAGCACATGAACAACCCCGAACTGGTGCGCATCGAACCCGACAAGGTCACCATCGATCGCATCCGGCAGGTGATCTACTTTCCGGCCATGGTGGAAAAGATTCCACTGCTGGTCGGCCTGCTGCGCGAGACCGAGGCCCATCGCACCATGGTGTTCGTCAATACGCGGCGCATGGCCGAGCGGCTCGAGGCCGCGCTGCGCGCCAACGGCTTTCACGCGCAGGCGATTTCCGGCGATGTGCCACAAAAGAAGCGGCTGCAGTTCCTGCGCCAGTTTCATGAGGGCGAGCTTGCCGTGCTGATCGCGACCGATGTGGCCTCGCGCGGACTGCACATCCCCGACGTAAGCCACATATTCAACTTCGATCTACCGCAGGACGCGCCCGACTACGTGCATCGGATCGGCCGCACGGCGCGCCTCGGCGCCGATGGGGATGCCATCAGCTTCGGCTGCGAGGAGTATGCGATCTCGCTGCCGGATATCGAGCAATACATCGGCCATAAGATTCCGGTGGCAGCGGTCGAGCCCGGGCTGCTGGCGAAATTGGAGCACTGGGCGCCGTTGGCAGAATCCACCTCCCGATTCGCCGCACGCCCCGGCGGCGCCCGCGGCGCGCGACCCGGCGGCAACCGCGGAGGCCGGCCCGGCGGCCGGCATGGCGGCGGCGGTGGCCGTGGCCGCGGCGGCGAATCGCGGCGCTCGGGACGCTAGCGAGCCCTACAGCAGCTCGGCGACCGCCTCGCGTCGAGATCGAGCAGCACGGTTTCGATCCGGCTCCATTGCGATGGGCGCAAAATCGGGGCGCTCATGGCGTCGGCTATCATAGTGCCTATGAGCACTGACTTGGGCCCGCAGCAGCTGGCGGACTGGCTGAGCGCCGTGATCGGGATTGCCGATGCTGCGGGCGATGAGATCATGCGCATCTATCGCACCGCATTCGACGTCACGCTCAAGCACGATCGCTCGCCCCTGACCGAGGCCGATCTGGCAGCGCAGCGGATCATCGGCGCGGGCCTCAGTGCCCTGACACCCGAAATCGAGATGTTGGCCGAGGAGTCGCCGCCGCAGCGCTTCGAGACGCGACGCGACTGGCAGCGGCTCTGGCTGGTCGATCCGCTGGACGGCACGCGGGAGTTCATCAAACGCAATGGCGAGTTCACGGTCAATATCGCGCTGGTGGAGCACAGCGAGCCGGTGCTCGGGGTGGTTTATGCGCCGGCGCGCTCGGTGCTGTATGCGGCAGCGCGCGGCTGCGGCGCGTTCCGCCGCGACGCCGACGGCGCTCGCACGCCGATTCACGTCCAGCCCTCGGCGAGTGCCACCCTGCGCATCCTCGGCAGCCGCTCGCACGGGGATGCGGTGCTCGACCGCATGCTCGATCGCTTAGGCGCGCAACAGCGCATCTGCGTCGGCAGCGCCCTGAAATTCGGCCTGCTGGCCGAAGGCAGCGGTGATCTGTACGTGCGGCGCGGCCCGACTTCCGAATGGGACACTGCAGCCGGCCAGGCTGTGGTACTCGAGGCAGGCGGATGCGTGGTGGACCTCGCGGGCAGGCCTCTGCGCTACAACATGCACGATAATCTGATCAATCCGTCCTTCATGGCCTACGCCGATCGCTCGCGCGACTGGCCCGCATTGCTCGCCCAGTCCTGATCGCCACATGGCCGCGCGCATCGATTTGCACACCCACAGCGACCGCTCGGACGGCCTGTTGTCGCCCGAGTCGCTGGTGGCGCTGGCAGCGCGCCGCGAGGTCGAATTGCTGGCGTTGACCGATCACGACACGGTCAGCGGCTGCGCCCAGGCCCGCGAGGCCTGCGTGGCGGCCGGCATCCGCTTCGTGAGCGGCGTCGAGCTGAGCTGTCAATGGCAGGAGCGCGAAATACACATCATCGGGCTGCGGCTGGAGCTCGACAATGCGGCCTTGCTGTCGCACTGCGAGGCGATGCTGCAGCGCCGTCGCGAGCGCATCGCCGCGATGGCGCAGCGGCTCGAGCGCGCCGGATTGCCCGGAGAGACGCTCGGCGCGCTGGCGCTGCAGGCGGCGCTGCCCACGCGCACGCATCTGGCGCGCGCACTGTGCCGGCTCGAGCTCTGCGATTGTTTGGAGCAGGCCTTCGAGCGCTGGCTCAGACGCGGCCGGCCGGGCTACGTTGCCGCGCCGTGGCCGCAGCTCGCCACCGCCGTGCGGTGCATCGTCGAAGCCGGCGGATTGCCCGTCTTGGCGCACCCGCACCGCTACCGTTTCTCCCAGGGCGGCCTGCGCGAACTCGTGGCGGCGTTCAAGCAGGCCGGCGGCGAGGGCATCGAAGTGAGCCTGGCAGGCATGGCGCCCAAGGATGCCGAGCGCTGTGCGACGCTCGCCCGCCGCTACCAGCTCGCCGGCTCAATCGGCTCGGATTTCCATGAGCCGGATTTACCTTGGCGCCCGCTGGGGCGCTTCGCTAAGCTACCCGATCTGATTACACCTATTGCGGCACGGCTTGCGCCGTGAGCGATCACAGCGGATGAGCGATCAGGAAGATAACGTCGACCGCGAGCTGTTTCGCAACGTGGAAAAACTGCGGGCATTGCGCATCGAGCACCGCGACCTCGACGAAGTGATCTCGCGGCTGTCGATGGACATCCATGTCGATGAGCTGCAGCTCAAGCGCCTCAAGAAGCGCAAACTGGTGCTCAAGGATCAGATCCTGAAGCTCGAAAGCCAACTGATTCCCGATCTGAACGCCTGACTGCCATGAGCGATCGCGCCGGCGCGCTGCGCGCCTTCATCGCCACCGCCAGCAGCGGTGAGACGCTGCTGCAGGTTGCGGCAATCGGCGTTGCCCTGCTCATGGCGCTGATCGCCGCGCAGCGTTTGCGATCCTGGCATCCGCAACGCCGCACACTGCCTCCCTGGCGTGGCGCGCGCGTGCATCTGCTGGAAATCTCCATCATCGAAGCGCCGTTGGTGATTGCGCTGCTGTTGCTGCTGCTGTTGCGCACGCTGATCGCCGCGCAAGGCGCGGCCACCAACGTGCTCGACACCGCCTTGGAGCTCGCCGGCGCGCTGATTCTCGTGCGGCTCGGCGTCTATCTGCTGCTTCTAGGGATGGGACCGGACTCGTGGCTGCGCACCTGGGAGGGCCGCCTGACGCTGCTTATCTGGCTGGCGATCTCCTGTCAGCTGGTCGGCTGGTTCGGAGCCCTGCAGAGCACGCTCGACGACATCAATCTGCTGCCCGGGCGTGGTCAATTCACGCTCTGGGCACTGCTCAAGGGACTGGTCGTCATCAGCGCGTTCGTGCTCGTGACCAGCGTACTGGCGCGTGCCTTCGAGCGGCGCATCATGACCGTGGAATCGATCGCGCTGTCCACGCGCATCGGCATCGCCAAATTCACGTATTTCTTCCTGATCGGACTCGCAGTGCTGCTCGGCGTCAACGCCGCCGGCGTGGACCTCACCGCGCTCACGGTGCTGACCGGCGCGGTGGGGTTCGGACTGGGCTTCGGGCTGCAATCCATCGCCAGCAACTTCGTCAGCGGCTTCGTGCTGCTCATGGACAAGTCGATCAAGCCCGGCGATGTCATCAGCTTCACGGGCATGCCGGGCACGAGCACCGAGAGTTTCGGCTGGGTGCAGGCGCTGCGCGGCCGCTACGTCGTGGTACGCGACCGCGACGGCGTCGAGACGCTGGTGCCGAACCAGAGCCTGATCACCAATCCGGTCATCAACTGGAGCTATTCGGACCGCAAAGTGCGCTTGAAGCTGCCAGTGCGCATCAGCTATCGCGACGACCCCGAGCGGGCGCTCGAAATCCTCATGCGCGCGGTTGAAGGACACCCGCGCATACTGCACGAACCGGCCCCGGTATCGCGCCTGCTGCAGTTCTCCGATCACGGCATGGACCTGGAGCTGCGCTTCTGGATCGCCGATCCGGAGGCCGGGGTCAACAACGTCCGTTCCGACGTCAACCGCCTGATCTGGCGCCTGTTCCGCGACGCGCGCATCACGATCCCGACGGCGCAGCGCGAGGTGCTGGTGCGGCACGAGGCGGCACCCCCATGAAGAAGCCGCCGCGCATTCCCGCTCAGGACCTGCAGTTCCAGTTCGTACGCGCCTCCGGTCCCGGCGGCCAGAATGTGAATAAGCTCGCCACCGCGGCCCAGCTGCGCTTCGATCTGGCAGGCACCGCCGCGCTCTCGCCGAGCGTCAAGCAGCGGCTGCGCACGCTCGCCGGCCATCGCGTAAGCGCCGAAGGCGCCGTGCTCATCCAGGCCCGCAACCATCGCACTCAGGCCGGCAATCGCCGTGAGGCACTCTCGCGCCTCGAGGCAATGATCGCCCGCGCCAGCGTCGAGCCCAAGACGCGCACCGCGACCCGCCCGACCGCCGGCTCGAAGCGGCGCCGCCTCGAGGGCAAGACCCGACGCAAACGGCTCAAGCAGTTACGCTCGCGTGCCGGATTCGATTGAGACTAGACTCATTCCATGTCCGCGGCTCGACGCCCTCGGCTGCATAGCTTCGCGCCGCTGGCGCGCGCCGATGCGCGGCTGCTGATCCTCGGCAGCATGCCTGGGGGCGCCTCACTGGCCGCGCAACAGTACTACGCGCATCCGCAGAACCAGTTCTGGATCATCATGGAGCGGCTGTGCGGCGCCGACCGATCCCTGTCCTATGCCGGACGGCTCGAGCGCCTGCAGCGCTGCCGTGTGGCCCTCTGGGACGTGCTGCAGTCCTGTGTGCGCCGCGGCAGCCTCGATGCCGCCATCGACCGGCACAGCGCCGTGCCGAACGACATCCCGCAGCTGCTGCGCACGCACCGCGACATCATGCGCCTGTGCTGCAACGGCGCCACCGCCTACCAGGCGTTGCAACGCTTCTACGGCGCGCAGCTCAAGCGCGAATTCCCGCAGCTGCTGTGCCTCCAGCTGCCCTCGACCAGTCCGGCGCACGCGCGCATGCCGCTGGCCGACAAGCTCGTGGCCTGGGAGGTCGCTCTCAGGAGTGCGTGACCTGCAGGATGCTGTGCCGAATCTGCTCTGACAGCACCAGCTGGGCATCGGCCGCAACCCGGACCAAAATCTCATCGAACACCAGCATGCCGGCGGCGTCGACCGACACCACGGCGCGTGCGCGCAACAGATCGATGAAATTCTCGAACAAGCTGCGGTCGAAGAATTCCGGGGAATTGAAACCGTAGAGCATCGTCATGCGCTGCGCCATGAGCTGGCAGCGGTGCTCGAGCACCTGCTGGCTCATGTGTCCGCTGCCCGCACCGATCAGCAGCGCAATGGCCAGATAGTAGCGCTCGATCGTGGCCACCGTGGTCTGCGCAAGCAATGACAGCTGCATGGCGGCCGTCGAATCCGGCGGCGGACGCCGCCACAACGCCTCCCCCGACGTGACTTCGAGCAGCCCCAGGCCCGAGAGCGCCTCGAGCGCGCGCGCCACCACTTCCGGCAGCTCCGCTTCCGACCAGCGCAGGAACAGCTCGGCGGCCACATACGGATAGATGCGCCCCGCCAGACGCTGCACGTCCTCGGTCGCCATGGCGGCATTGGAGAGGAAGCAGCAGGCGATCAGCGACGGCATCGCAAACAGATGCAGCACGTTATTGCGAGTATAGGTGGCCAGCACTGCGTGCTCGGCGCTCATGCGAACCAGATCGCCCGAGCGGTGCTGTTCGCGCGAGATCACGCGCAATGCCAGGCCGTACTCGACCACCTCGGGCGCGCTCGCCTTGGTGATCGTGACACGCTCGCCATACGGAATGGCGCGCAGGATGGCGAGCATCGCGTCGATCTGGTGCCGCAGGTCCGACTCGATCATGGCCTGGCGCGGCATCGCCAGCAGAATCAGGGACAGCAGGTTCACGGGCGTCACGGTCGCGGCGGCGTTGATATGGCGCATGATTGTCTGCGCGAGCTCATCGACCAGCGGGCCCACCCAGGAGGGCCGGTTCTGATCGTCGAATATCCGCGCGCGCCAGCCCGGCGAGCGCCGATCGAGCAGAGCGTCCAGATGGATCGGCTCCCCAAGATTGACGTGCACACGGCCGAGCCGCTGGCGCATCAGCCGGCGCACGCTGCGCAGCAGTCCCAGCACCGATTCGCGTTCCTTCGGCTTACCCGAAAGCTCGCCGATATAGGTCGGGCCTTCGAGGATGCGCTCGTAGCCGAAATACACCGGCACGAACACCACCGGCCGGCGCGGCTCGCGCAAATAGCTGCGCACGGTCATCGACAGCATGCCGGTCATCGGCGTGAGCAGCCGGCCGGTGCGGCTGCGGCCACCCTCGATGAAATATTCGATCGAATGGCCGCGGGCCATCATCGCCGCCAGATATTTCATGAACACGACGGTGTAGAGCGCGCTGCCCCGCAGGCTGCGGCGGATGAAGAATGCGCCGCCTTTGCGCAGCAGGCGCCCGACGATCGGCAGGTTCAGATTCAGCCCGGCGGCGATATGCGGAATTGCGTAGCCGCGCTGGTAGATCGCATACGACAGCAGCAGGTAGTCCATGTGACTGCGATGGCAGGGCACGTACACGATCTCGTTGCCCTCGATGACCTGCTGCAACGTCTCCACGTGCTGGAATTCAACGCCGTCGTACAACCGGTTCCAGAGCCGCGTGAGCGCCAGGGACATCATGGTCACGAATACGTGCGAATAGTTGGCCGCGATTTCATCGGCGTAGCGCCTGGCCTCGAGCAGCATGGCGCGGCGCGAGCTACGGTTCTTTTTTTCGCTGAGCTCCTGCGCGATGGCGGCGCGCACCGCGCGAGTACGCAGCACCTCGGCCACGATGGTGCGGCGGTGCGACAGGTCCGGACCGATGCGCGCGGCCCGCAACCGCGCCAGTTGCAGCCGCAACTGGCGCGCCACGCGCCGCGCGATCAGCGCCGTATCGGCCTCAGCCTCGATCCAGCTGCGCAGCGCCAACGGCTCACCGAGCTGCACCGTGGTGTTGTTGCGGCCATTGACCAGCACGCTGAAGAAATGGCGCAGCCGGCTGCCGATGACCCAGTCCTCCGACAGCAACAGGCGAATCAACGAGCGCTCCTTTTGCGGCGCGCGTCCCCAGTAGACCGCGGCCGGCACCAGGCTCACTTCCAGGGTTGGATCGGAGCGCAGCGCTTCGATCAGCAGTAACAGCAGCTCGGGCGGCCGGCGGTCCAGACGCTTGCGCCACAAGCCCACGCCGCGCGCGAGCGCGAAGCAGGAGCGCCGGTTGCGCAATCGCTGCGCCAGCAGCCGGCGTCCCGGCCGCGGCAGGCGCTCGCGCACACAGACGCTCTGCAGCACGGCGAGATCCACCCGGCTGCGCTGCTCGAGCACGTAGCACACCGGCGCGGCGCGTCCGATGCGCGCCGCGGCATCCTCGGGGCGCAGCGTCGCGCGCACCCATAGTGCAACGACCCGGCTCAGGAATCCTTGCATGCCCGGAAGGAGCCTAGGACGAGCCGCGCTCGGACGGCAGATCGAGACCGATCAGGAAGTACTCGAACAGGTACTTGATGAATCTCAGTTGATCGTGCAGTTGATGATCGCCGTCGAGCAGGTGGAGCGAGGTGTCGTATTCGCGCGCGAAGCGGATGCTGTGCTCCACCGGCACCACCTCATCGTGCCAGCCATGTACGATCGCGGCGGGACAGTCAAGCACTCGTTCGCGCAGCGGCGGCAGGCCCTCGAGATACAGCGCTGGAGCCATCAGAAATGCGCCACGGGCGTGCAGTAACGATGCCGCCGACAGCGCCACAAAGCCGCCCACGCTCGAGCCGACCAGCACCAGATCGCCGGACAGGGATTTACACACCTCGATGAGCTTTTCGCCGCGGCCCTTGACGCCGTCGATGCCGCGATAGTCGACCGACTCGACTTCATAGCCCTCGCTGCGCGCTACGTCCGACAGCGCCGTGATCTTCTTGCCCCACGGTCCACTGTCCTTGCCATGCGAGAACACCACATAGCGATTCGCCATCCTGAAAATTTCCTTTGGATCGAGCTCAGCGCTCGGCAATCATCGCCGCGCATGATACTCCTGCCGACTCGAATCGCGGTTGCGGGCCTGCATCGCGGCGCCGCCGGGCCCGCAACCGGGCGGTCACACCAGCTGCGACAGCGCGTAACGGTTGACGCTGACGGTGCGGGTGACGCTGCTGTCGGGCTGATGCGTCACGAGGAAGGTCTGCAATTCGGTCGACCGCGAGGTCGCGAAACCGAACAGCAGCTGGAACTGACCGCATGCGATGGCGGCGGCGTCATTCAGGCGCTCATCGCAGATCACGAAGTAGTTACCGCGGTTCTCGCCGGCACCGAAGGCGCCATCGCGCGCCAGGTTGTCGAAGAACGTCGTGACCTGGGCGCGCACCTGCGCCCACAGCGGCGGCCCGCCATGCTCGAAGCGTACCCAGCAGGTGCCGCGCTCGATGCTCGAAATCACAAACAGTGCGAAACGCCGCGCGCTCAGAAAGCGCCAGTCGGTCTTGACACCGACCTCGGGCAGCAAGCAGCGCAGGCCGCCCTGCTGGCCTCTGCCCTGGCGCTGAGCGCTCAAGGCGTTGACGCCGTATTGAGCGAGCCGGACGCGGTCCAGGTCCGTCATGGTCAGTGCCGGCCGCAATCCCGGGCGCAGCATCGGCTCGTCGGCCTCGCTGTTGGACCAGACCGGACAGACCTGATCGGCACGCGCCAGCAGACCCGCTACGGCCGCAGCCGATCCGAACTGCTCATAGCGTCCGCGCAGCCGATCGAACGCCAGCACCCGCGGGTAGAACAGCAGCGCATCTTCGCTGTGGAACGGCCAGCTGCGCAGACCCTCTATGGCGGCCGCCGGCGTATCCCAGACGGCCGGCGGATCGACCAGTAGCATCGCCTGACGCTCCCGGCACAGCCTCAGCGCCACGAGCAGGGCCGGCAGACCGACATCGACCTGGCGCGCGAGCGGCGGCAGGCATAAAAAGTTGAACGGTTGTTCGCCCCGCAACGCAAACAGGCCGCTGCCATTGCGCATGTCGCCGATGATGTCGTAGTTGGTCAGGGTATCGCCGTCATCGCCGTCTGGATTGGAGGCCACGTAGCCGACGGCACCGGTAACGCCCGCAGCCATGGTCCGATCGGGACGCACCGCCGGCAAGCGCGCGGCGAGCCGGACGAGTCGCGATTTGGACAGCAACGCGGGCAACGCCCGCTCGGCGTCGGCGCGGATCGACACTCGCCGGAAGATCTCCTGATCCTCGATGAGCTCGGTGCCGGCGGCGCGCAGGCGCTGCACCACCAGATTGAATCGATCGGCTTCGCCGGCGGCGATGCCGTCATAGTCGACCCCGGCGCGCAGATATTCGCGCGTGCCGGGAGAAACGCCGATCAACGTCAGCGTCTGATCGGCGCAACGCAAAATCAGCGTCGGCGCTCGACCGCCATTGCACACGCGCACCACGATGCAGTGTCGACCGCCATTCTCGAAATACTGCTCGACGGCGTAGGAGAGCGTCGAGGGCTGCCACAGGCCGCCGAAGATGCGCTGGTATTCATCGAAGCTCGAGATAGCCATGGGCTCATCGACCGGGCCCTTGAGCGTACGACCGATGAAGGCGGTCGCGGCGGTCGCGGCACGCTCAATCGCCGGCTGCAGCCGGATCAGTCGTTCGGTATCTAGTTCGGAGACGACCAGCTCGGGCACGCCCTGTCCTCGAAGCTCGATCGCAAATGTAGCACAGCGCGATCAACTCGACCGCGAAGGCTGCGCTGCGCGCGCGCAGTTCGTCGCGGCGCGTGCCTGTTGTTCCTCAGCGGCGCGATGCTCTTCCGCCTGCTTGCGCGCAATCTCGGCCAGCATGAGCTGCAGCCACTCGCTCAATTGCGCCATGCTGCACCTCAACCACGCGGGGCGGGTTTAGCCGCAGCCGGTGCGCTCTCGCGCTCGGACAGCAGTTGCTCGGCGCTCTTGCCGTCGGTGCCGGTGTCATCGCTGCCATCCCAGTTCGAGCCTGCGGGAATCCGATTCTGCACTTCCGGCGCCACCGCGAGCACGGCTTCGAGGCTGCCGCCCTCGCCCGAGACCGCAACGGGAATGCCGCGCGGCGCACGCGTGACGCCGGCGACCGACTGCCAGTCGATGGTCTTGCCTTTGCTTTGCAGCGTCCTCTGCACGCGCGCGGCCCAGGCGTGCGACAGCAGCTTCTTCTGCGCTTTGCTCCAGTCGCGCGCATCGTCTTCAAGCACCGTATAAGCCTGCAGATAGAGCTCATCGGCATGCCAGCCGAACAAGAACGGCTGATTGACGACCCGCACCGGCGTGCCGTCCGGCACCATCTCGAAGAGCTTCTCGATATCCTCTGGATAGAGTCGTACGCAGCCGTGGCTCGAGCGCAGGCCGACGCCGTAGGGCTTGTTGGTGCCATGAATCAGATAACTCGGCCAGCCGAGGCGAAACTCGTACTTGCCGAGCGGGTTGTCCGGCCCGGCCGGAACCACCGCGGGCAGGTCCTCGCCGTTGTCGTTGCGATGATCGACGCGCAGTGCCGCCGACGGTCGCCAGACGGGATCCCGGACGTGGCTGACGACGTGCGTTACGCCCTCCGGGGTCGACCAGCCGACTTTGCCGATGCCGATCGGGTGCGTAAACACTCGTTGCGGCTCACCTTTATGGTGCGGCGGAAAGTAGAACAGTCGCATCGCCGCGACATTGATGACGATGCCTTCGCGCGGCGCGTTCGGCAGCACGAAGCGCGTCGGCACCACGACATGATGGCCCGCCCCCGGAATCCAGGGATCGACGCCGGGATTGGCGCGCACGATCTCCTCGTAGCCGATATCGAAGCGCCGGGCGATATCCGGCAGCGTGTCCTCCTGCGAGGCGATCGTGATCTGCACCTCGCCGACGACCTCGTCGAGGCCGTCGTCCAACGTAAACCGGTGGGTATCCACGGGCGCTGCCAGCACCGGGGCGGGCGGCTCGACCGCCGACCGCGGCGGGGCGGGCGGCTGAAGGGTCGCATGCGACCCGAGCAGCGAGCAGCCTGCAAGCAACACAGCCGCAGCGCAAAGCGCCGCAGTGTACACGGGCAGGCAGGGACGCTCGGGTCTCACGCCGGGCATTCTAGAGCAGTATCGGCTGATTGGGCAGTTCGTTGCCCGAAGCGCGCCCGGCCGGAAAATGCAGGGCCAGCAGCCGCGCGACCCCCGTCACCGCCGCGCGCGAACCCTCCTCATAGCGGCCGGCCCGATAATGCGTCTCGACTTCGCGGCACACCAGTTCCCATTCCGTGCTGCTGACGCGCTGGTTGATACCGCGGTCGGCGATGATTTCGACCGCACGGTCGGCGCGCAGCACGTAGATGAGCACGCCGTTGTTGGCTTGAGTGTCCCAGATACGCAGCCGCGCAAACAATTCGAGCGCGCGCATGCGCGCGCTGAGATCGTGCCACACGAGCGGTAGCGGCAACGCCGTCTCGATCGCAAAGCGGATCTCGCCGTCGTGCAGCGCCTCGGCGGCGCCGATCGCCGCCTCGATCTGCGCCAGCACGGCTGGGGTAAAGATCGCGCGTGTGCGCCGCGCACTGCAGACCAGATGCCGGGCTATGCGTCCGATTCGCATGTCACCAACGCCCCGAGGCACCACCGCCGCCGAAGCCCCCGCCCCCACCGCTGAAGCCGCCGCCGCCGCCGCCGCCGAAGCCACCACCACCGAAGCCGCCGAGGCCCCCGCCCCAGCCGCCAAAGCCGCCACCCGAACTCCAGCCGCCGCCCCTGCCACCGAGCAACAGCGCCGCGATCAGGGCGACGACCCCGGCGCCGAGGGCCAGTGCGAGCGCCTGCGTCACGGCAAATACCACCAGTCCGGTCGCACCGGCACTCAGCGCGGCGCCGAGCGGGCGGCCGAAAACGCCGCGCAGCACACTCGAGACCACCAGGAAACCGAAGATCGCGAAGGGCAGAATATTCCATGGGGGTGGACGCGATCTCTGCCAGGTTCGATCCGGCGGCGGCAGCGGCTCGCCGTCGATGAGCCGCATCATCTGATCCACGCCGGCGCTGATGGCAGCAAAGTACTGACCCTGCCGCAGCAACGGCACAAGGGTGTCCTGAATGATGCGATTGCTCGCCGCATCGGTCAGCACGCCCTCGAGGCCATAACCATTTTCAATGCGCAGGGTGTGGTCGTTCTTGGCGATGATCAGCAACGCGCCGTCGTCAACCTTGCGCCGCCCGAGCTTCCAGGCTTCCACGACGCGGATCGAATACTGCTCGATCTCCTCGGGCTGCGTGCTGGCCACCAGCAGCACCGCGATCTGCGCGCCCTTGCGCGCCTCGAAATCCGCCAGCTTCTGTTCGAGCTCGGCCTGCTGTCCCGCGGTCAGCGTACCGGTCAGGTCGGTAACGCGGCTTTCGAGTTTGGGGATCGCCTGCAGCGTCTGCGCCTGCGCCAGGCCCAGGGCGCTGCCCAGAACCAGCGCCGCGAGAGCGGACAGCAGGCGCACGGCCGCAGAGGCGCTGCGTGCCCTAACGCGCCGGCGCGCCTGACCCCGGCGTAGCGCCGCCGGCTGGCGCTGCACCGCCGCCGGCCGGCGCACTGCCGAAATCGACCGTCGGCGGGTGCGAGATCTCGGCTTCATTCTGCACCGTGAAGTTCTGCTTCATGGGGTACTTGAACACCATGGCGGTCAGGTTGGTCGGGAACGAGCGCACCAGCACGTTATAGTCCTGCACCGCCTGAATGTAGCGGTTGCGCGCGACCGTAATGCGGTTCTCGGTGCCCTCGAGTTGCGCCTGCAGGTCGCGAAAATTCGCATCCGACTTGAGCTGCGGATAGTTCTCGCTGACGGCAATGAGGCTCTTGAGCGCCTGCGTGAGTTCTCCCTGGGCGGCCTGGAATTTCTGGAAGGCCTGCGGGTCGTTGACGAGCTCCGGTGTCGCCTGGATCGAGCCGACGCGCGCGCGCGCCTCGGTGACTCCGATCAGTACCTTCTGCTCCTGCGCCGCATAGCCTTTGACGGTGTTGACGAGGTTCGGCACCAGGTCCGCCCGTCGCTGGTACTGGTTGATGACTTCGGACCAGGCGGCCTTGACGGCCTCATCCTGCTGCTGAAAGCGGTTGTAGCCGCATCCGCTGGCCAGCAGCGCGAGCGCGGTGACGAGCCAGACTTTGAGCGTGCGCATAGAAACGAGCCTCCCGGAGTCGCTGTCGCCTACATTGGCGGCACTTGGATGTTTTTCAAGGTACCCCAGCGCCGCCGGACCTGCAGCGGCGGTTGGAGGTCCTGAACGGCCCGGCGATCTTCACACGTTCCGGAGCGAGGCGCACAGTTGTCGTCTATGAGTCGCTACCGCGCGCCGGCAACGCCCGGATCCCAATACATTACACCCGCCGGGGCCGCACGGCTGCGCGCGGAGCTCGACGCGCTCTGGCTGCGCGAGCGTCCGCAGGTGACCGCCGCGGTGGCGGCGGCGGCGGCACAGGGCGACCGCTCGGAGAACGCCGAATACACCTACGGCAAACGGCGTCTGCGCGAGATCGATCGGCGCGTGCGTTACCTGCGTGCGCGGCTTGCAGGCATGACGATCGTGAGCCAGAGGCCGGCCGATCGCGGCCGCGTCTACTTTGGCGCGTGCGTCACGCTCGAGGACGACGGCGGTGAACGCCGCCGCCACCGCATCGTCGGTCCGGACGAATTCGACTTCGCGCCGGAGTACATCAGTATGGATTCGCCGCTGGGCAAGGCGCTGCTGGGCAAGCGGCTCGATGATGAATGCCTGCTGCAGCTCGAGCGCGGCACGCAACGCTACACCATCGTCTCGATCGAATATGAATGAAGTGCCGGTCAGCTTACGCGCACGTTTTTGAACTGCCAGGGATCGCTCTTGTCGATGTCCTCCGGAAACAGCCGCTCGCGATCGCTGAGCGGCGTCCAATCGGTGTATTGCCCGACCACGGGCCCGAGATACGGCCGGCAGATAGCCAACGCCCGGCGGAAATCGATCTCATCGGGCTCGGTGATGCCGTTGTTCGGGTTCTCCATGGCCCAGACCAGCCCCGCCAGCACCGCCGCAGTGACCTGCAGGCTGGTGGCGTTGTTGCAGGGCGCGAGCCGCCGCGCCTCATCGATCGACAGCTGCGAGCCGTACCAGTAGGCATTCTTCTTGTGGCCGGCCAATAGTACGCCGAGCTCATCGATGCCCTTGCTGATGTCGTCCATCACAATGCGCTTGCGATCCTGAATCTGGTAATTGCGCCCGCAGAATTCATACACCGACAGCACCGCGGCATCGCACGGGTGGTAGCTGTAGTGCACCGTCGGCCGATATAGAACCTGCGCGTCCTTGCGCACGGTGTAGTAGTCGGCCATCGATATCGCCTCGCCGTGCGTGATCAGAAATCCGTGGTAGGCGCCGTACAGCGGCGTCCAGCTGCGCACCCGCGTCGCCACGCCGGGCTGCGACAGGTAGATCGCCGCCCCCGAGCCGAAGTCGTGGCGACGGCCGTCGCGCGGGAAATTGCGCTCGTGTGATCCCCAGCCGAGCTCGGCCGGTTGCGAGCCCTCGGAGACGAACCCGTCGACCGACCAGGTGTTGACGAATTCGTTGGGCTCCTTCGGGATGGTCGAGACCTGGGTATCGCGCTCGGCGACGTGTATGAGCTTCACACCGAGGCGCCGCGCCAGCTCGCCCCATTCGGTGCGGCTGGACGGCACCGCGCTCTCGAGGCCCGAATCTCCGGCTATGTTGAGCAATGCCTGCTTGACCAGGTGCGACACCAGCCCCGGGTTCGCGCCATGGGTCAACACCGCGGTCGGTGACCGCGGACTGCCGGCGCGCAACCCGAGCGCCTCCTCGCGCAAGGCGTAGTTGGTGCGCTTGGCGAGCGCTATCGTGGGATCGGTATAGCCGCCGGGCCACGGCTCGATGCAGGTATCGAGATACATCGCGCCCTTCTCCCAACAATAGCGGATCAGCGCCAGGCTCGAGACGTCCACCGAGACATTCAACAGAAAGTCGCCGCGTCCGAGCAGCCCGTCCAGCACGCGGCGAAAATTCTCGCGACTCAGCGCCTGCTTCACGAACTTGACGCCGTAGCGCGCCGCCTCTTCCCGTCCGGCATCCTCGGCGCTCACGACGGTGAGCCGCTCGGGGCTGATGCCGATATGACGCAGTATCAGCGGCAGCACGCCCTGCCCGACGCTGCCAAAGCCGACGAAGACGATGTGACCGGGATACTCGACGTAGACTTCGTGTGTGCTCATGAGGGTCCTGCGTTCAATCGCGGAAGGGTAACAACCGCGGCGCAGAGCCGCCAGCGCAACGCGCCGACGCAACGCGCCGACGCAATGCGCCGGCGCAAGCGAGATCGCTCAGCGCCAGTGCGGCGGCCAGGTGCGCTCGTGCCCCGGGAGCGAAGCGACGCGCTCGAGCCAGCGGCCGATGGCCGGATAGTTGATTTCCATCGGCAGGAAGCGCGCCGCCAGCTCGTGCGCCTGCGGCTGCTGCAACGCCCGCAACAGCAGCCGGATGTCCGGATAGATCATCATGTCGGCGGCCGAAAAGCTTTCACCCACCACCCAGTCCGAACGCGCCAGCCGTTGCTCGATCGTGCGCGCCTCGCCGGCCACCCGGTGCATGGCCTCCGCAACCTCATCGCCGATGGCGTGCTCGTGGCGCTGGAGCAGTGCGGTGACGATCTGCTTGAGCGGCGGCTCGGCATAGGCCTGGTATTCGCAGATCACCCGCATGATCACGCCGGCCTCCTGCGGGTTGCGCCCGAAAATCGGCGGTTTGGGATACTTTTGATCCAGGTAATAGAGAATCGCGAGCGATTCGAATACCACGTAGTCGTCGTCGCGCAACACCGGCAGCTTGCCGCGAAAATTCATCGCCAGCATCTGCGGCGACTGATGTTCCTGGCGATCAAAATGCAGCAGATGGCTATGGTAGCTCAGGCCCTTGAATTCGAGTGCCAGCGCCACGCGCCAGCATGGCGGGCTGCCGCTTCCCCAGTAGAATTCGATCGCCATGCGCGTTTGCCGCCCTGGTTTCCCGACTAGGGATTGTAGCCACTCGGCTGCGCGCCGGAAACGCGCGCATTTACTTGTCGTCTTGTTTTGCTATGGTGCACGCTTTACACGGCCAGCGCGCGAGGTCGATGAGCAACGTGGCACAACCGCAAGCGGTGCGCAGCGCACCCGCCGGCCAGAGCTGGAGCGTCGAGGACTCACTCGAGCTCTACAGCGTGCCGGCCTGGGGTTCGGGCTACTTCTCCATCAATGCGGCCGGTCATGTGGTGGTCCGTCCGGATACTACTGCCGCCCGCGAGATCGATCTGTTCGAGGTCGTTCAGGGTCTGCAGGAGCGTGATCTGACCGCCCCCGTGGTGGTGCGGTTCTCCGATATTCTGGCGCATCGGTTGCGCCACCTGCATGCCGCCTTCAGCCAGGCAATCGCCGAAAACGACTACCGCAACCGCTATACCGCGGTGTATCCGATCAAGGTAAACCAGCAGCGCCTGGTGGTTGAAGAAGTGTTCCGCTACGGCAAGGAGTTCGGTTTTGGCCTCGAGGTCGGATCCAAACCGGAGCTGCTCGCCGTCATGGCGATGACCGAGGCCGCTCCGGAGCGCCCGATCATCTGCAACGGCTTCAAGGACTCGAGCTATATCGAGGCCGTGGTGCTCGCGACCAAGCTCGGACGCACGATCCTGCCGGTCATCGAGAATTTCTCGGAGCTCGAGCTGCTGCTGCGGCACGCCGATCACTACCGCGTGCGGCCGCGATTCGGCGTCCGGGTCAAGCTCGCGACCGAGGGCTCAGGCCGCTGGCGCGACTCGGCGGGCGAGAAGTCGAAGTTCGGACTTTTCATTACCGAGATACTCGAGCTGCTCGCGACGCTCAAGGCACGCGACATGCAAGACTGCCTGAAGCTCGTGCACTGCCATCCGGGCAGCCAGCTGCAGGACATTCGCCGCGTCAAGGAAGCGATCAACGAGCTGGCGCACGTCTATGCCGAGCTCAAGCTCATGGGCGCCGGACTCGAATACATCGATGTCGGCGGCGGCCTCGGCATCGACTACGACGGCACCGGCACCAATTTCGCCTCCTCGATGAACTACACCCTCAACGAATACGCCAGCGACGTCGTCTACCGCATCGGCAACGTCTGCACTACGCGCAATATTCCGCACCCGCTGATCATCAGCGAGTCGGGACGGGCAATCGCGGCGCATCACAGCGTGCTGATCTTCAACATCATGGGGCGCTCGGCGCTCGATCGCTTTCAGGTCAGCGGCAGCGATACCGAGCAGTTCGGCGGCGATCACGGCCTGCCGCAGCCGGTGCGCGATCTGCTCGACGCCTATCGCAACATCGACGAGCGACGCCTGGTCGAGTGCTATCACGATGCGCTCACGGCGCGCGACCAGGTGCTGCAGATGTTCAACTTGGGGCTGCTGTCGCTGGAGTTTCGCGGACTCGCCGAGCGGCTGTACTGGGCAAGCTGCGCACGCATCCGCGACTGCTGTCGGCGGCTCGATCGCTTCCCGGAGGAGCTCGACGATCTGGAAGACGTGCTGTCGGACACTTACTTCTGCAATTTCTCCATCTTCCAGTCGCTGCCGGACAGCTGGGCGATCGATCAGCTGTTTCCGATCATGCCGATCCATCGGCTGCGCGAACGGCCCTCGCGCAAGGCCGTGCTGGCGGATATCACCTGCGATTCGGACGGCAAGATCGATCGCTTCGTCGGTCCGCGCGACGTCAAGCACACGCTCGAGCTGCACGAGCTCGTTCCAGGAGAGGAGTACTACCTCGGCGCCTTCCTGGTGGGAGGCTATCAGGAAACCCTGGGCGATCTGCACAACCTGTTCGGCGACACCCACGTCGTGCACATCAAGCTGCACGACGAGGGCGGCTGGTGGATCGAGGAAATCGTCAAGGGCGACACGGCCAATCGGGTGCTGGAGTACATGGAGTACGACGTCGCCGAGCTGGCGCCGGCGCTCGCGCGGGACTGCGAGCGCGCGGTGCGCGAGGGTCGCCTGTCGGTAGCCGAGAGCCAAGCGCTCAAGCGCTTCTACGAGAACGAACTCAACGGCTACGCCTACCTGGAACCTTAACGGCTCGCGCGCCCTTGCTCGCACGCCCCGTCGGGGCTACCACATGGCCTTGAGCCGCGCCGATACGTCCAGGGTCGAGCCGGGTGCGTCTTTGAGCGACTTGGGCTCGGCCAGTTGCGCGGAGTGAAACGCCGCGGGCTCCAGAGTCTTGAGCACCTTGTCGCTCATGAAGCGGCTGCGGGCACCGTAGACGTGGCCGTCACCGTTCTTGGCCTGCTGCGTCAACGGGAATTTCAGCGGCGCACACAGCTGCAGCTCGTTGCGCGCCCGTGTCATCGCCACGTATAGCAGGCGCCGCTCCTCGTCGATGAGCTCGGTGCGCCCGGTGGCGAATTCCGAGGGAAAACTGCCGTCGACGACGTTGAGCACGTAGACCGTATCCCATTCCATGCCCTTGGCCGAATGCACGGTCGAGAGCACCAGGTAGTCCTCGTCCAGTGCCGGCCGGCCCGAGAGGTCGCCGGAGGCATTGGGCGGATCGAGCGTGAGCTCGGTGAGGAAGCGCTCGCGCGAGGGATAGTGAGCGGCCAGCTGCTCGAGCTGATCCAGATCGCCGATGCGCGTATGCACGTGTTCATAGAGTCGCTCGAGGTGGGGCTGATACCACTCCCTGACCTGGCGCACCTGCCCCGGCCACGGCCGCTGCGGGTCGGACAGCGTGCGCAGCAACGCCAGCAGCTTGCCGTAGTCGACTGCCATCGCTTGCGGCGGCGCGTAGCCCTTGAGTCCCTCGAGCGAGCCGGCTTGGGCGTCGAGCAGATCGATGCACTTGCGGGCGTTGACCGGGCCCATGCCGGGCAGTAGCTGCAACACGCGAAATGAGGCCAGCGTATTGCGCGCATTGTCGCACCAGCGCAGGATCGCCAGCAGGTCCTTGACGTGCGCGGCCTCGAGAAATTTCAGGCCGCCGTACTTTACGAACGGAATTTTGCGGCGCGCAAGCTCCACTTCGAGCAGATCGCTGGCGCTGGCGTTGCGGAACAGCACCGCCTGACGCATGAGCGCCACGCCGGCTTCGCGCCGCTTGAGGATCTGCCCGCAGACGTATTCGGCCTGTCCGGCAAGATCATCGAGCGTCACGTACAGCGGCCGGCCACCGGCGCCGCGCGTGGCAAGCAGGTGCTTGCGATGCTGCCGCGGCGCCTCGGCCATCAGTGCATTCGAGGCATCGAGCAACCCCTGCGTCGAGCGATAGTTCTGCGCCAGCGTGACGATTTCGGCCTGCGGCGTGAAGCGCTGCGGAAAATTCAATATGTTCTCGACCGCGGCGGCCCGAAACGAGTAGATCGACTGCGCATCGTCGCCGACCACCGTGAGTCCATGGCCGTCGCTCTTCATCGCGTACAGGATCTCACCCTGCAGTTTGTTGGTGTCCTGGTATTCGTCCACCAGCACGTGATCGAAATTGGCGCCGACGTCCTGCGCCAGCCGCGGCTCGCCCATCATGAGGTGCCAGTAGAGCAGCAGATCGTCGTAGTCGAGCAAGCCGTAGTGCTGCTTGCGCTCGACGTAGGCTCGAAACAGCTTACGCAGATCCTCTTCCCAGTCCTTGCACCACGGAAACTGCTGCTCGAGCGCTTCGGTCAGGCTCTTCTGCGTGTTGACGCGCCACGAATAGATCGCCAGACAGGTGTCTTTGCGGGGAAAGCGCTGCTCCTTCGCGGCCAGGCCGAGAGCGGCGCGTTGCTCATCGAGCAGATCGGCGGAGTCGGCGCGGTCGATGACCGTGAAGCTCGGCTCGAGCTGCAGCTGGCGCGCATAGTGACGCAGCAGGCGATTGCCGATCGAGTGGTAGGTGCCGGCCCAGACCAGCCGCTGCAGCACGAGCTGCGCCTTGTTGCCGAGGGTGTCGTTGAGCGCCGCGCGCACGATGTCGTGTGCACGCCGCCTCATCTCGGTGGCAGCGCGGCGCGTGAAGGTCAGCAGCAGCAAGCGGGCGGGGTCGACGCCGTTGAGCACCAGTTGCGCCACGCGATGCGCAATGGTGGTGGTCTTGCCGGTGCCGGCGCCGGCGATGACCAGCAGCGGGCCGGCGCGCCAGCCCTTCTCGGGCAGCGGCTCACCATAGGTGACGGCGCGACGCTGCGCGGAATTGAGCTGGGCAAGGTGTGACGCGGTCGACATCGGCACGCAATATTAATGCAGCGCTGCCGCTGTGGGGTGGCAGCCTTTCACTGTTTGCTCAATCGCGGCTGCGCCGCGCCATACCAGGCGTCAATCTGGCGGCACAGCGACGCGAAGTCGCTGTCCGCGCCGCTATCGCTGCGCAATATCCAACGCGGTCCGGGTAGATCGATAAAGTCCGAAGTGCCTCGGGTGCTCGAATCGAACGCCTGATCACGGTGGCCCGGATGACGCCGGGGATCGGCCGCCGGCGCGCCCGTGATCAGCAGCAACAGCGGACGCATGCAGCGCAAACCGTTACGCTATCTGCCATGAGCATCCAAAACGTCCGTACCGTGTTTGCCGGTCGTGTGATCGTGGTCAATGTCGAGACGGTCCGATTGCCCAACGGCCATGTCACCGACCTCGAGATTATCCATCATCCGGGCGGAGCGGCGATCGTGGCGGTAGATCGTGAGCGGCGCGTTTGTCTGATCCGCCAATTCCGGCACGCCGCCGACGGGTGGATCTGGGAACTGCCGGCGGGCAAGCTCGAGCCGCACGAGCCGCCGCTCGAGACCGCGCGCCGCGAACTGCTCGAAGAAGCCGGCTGCAGCGCACAGAATTGGAGCTCTCTGGGCCCTTATGTCAGCTCCCCGGGGGTTTTGACAGAAACGGTGCACCTGTTCCTGGCGCAGGATCTGCATGCCGGGACAATGGCGCATGAGTCCGGTGAGCTCATCGAGGTGCACTGGATCGAGTTGGAGGAGGCATGCGCGCGCGCGCTGGACGGCACTATTTCCGACGGCAAAACCGCCCTGGGGCTGCTGCGCGCCCGAGCGGCGCTTGCGCGCCGGTAACGGGCCGCAGCGCCGCTCTGGACTTGAGCCATCGTGAGCAAGCGTCACACTGATCGGTCCGTTGCGGCACCGGCCGAATCCGATTCCGTCCTGTCGCTCGAGGACACCATCGCGCAAATCAAGCGCGGCCTCGAGGCTCGCAGCCGCACCGGCCTATCCGGCTACAACCCCTACAACGCGGTGCCACCGCCCGCGCACGGCGCCGGCGCGCCCTCGACCGGCCGGGCCAACCACGCGCATGCGTCCACGGATCTGCGCAAGCTCTCCGAGTGGATTCGTCTGTCGCGCGAGGTGGCGGCGTTGAAAAAGGACGAGCGCGACTGAAGGCAAGCCCCCGGCTCGGGCCGCGCCTCAGCTGTGGCGCTGAATGTGGTTGACCTTGCGTTCGCGACTCAGGCGATAGAATCGGCGCAGCTCCGAGACCGTCTCGGAGCGTACCCGTGAGGTCTGTGCCGAAAGCTGACGCTCGAGCCGGCGACAGAAGCGCGCCGCGTATTGATTGGCCGCACGATAGAGCGCGGCGCGATCGCCCGCGAGCCGCGGATCGATGTAGGCGCGCTCGAACAGCAAATGATGCAGCTCGGCGGGATAGCGCCCCGGATGCTGCTGCCGTAATAGCCACCAGCTGGCCACGTACTTGTCGATTTCCGCCTGCAGCTCGAGCTCGAGCAAGCTGACGCCGCGGTCGTGAGCGGCATTCCAGGCCAGACACAGGAAGTGGCTCACGCCCTCGAGCGCCGTCCAATAGTCGGCCAGATTGCCGGCGTGGAGCGCCTGCGTCGGATTGGCCAGCGCCAGCCGTTCGAGCAGTTGTGCGTCCAGAAATAAGCCAACCGAGGCCGCGCCGCCATGATCGAGCACCAGCACGTGCTCATCGGTGTCGGACTCGCGCGCCGGGCTCGGCAGCCGCTCGCGCTCCGTGAACAGGAAGTCGTGGACCTGGTAATCGGTCGGCAGATCGTAGATGCCGGCGAGCAGATCCTGCATCGGCTGTAGCACGCTGGGTGAGGCGGCGCTTGGCATCGGCGCGGCATCAATTCGACGCAAGAGCGACCGGCGTGGGCTCGATGCCCAGCCCACGCAGCAGGTTGCATGCCCGCGGACTGCCGGTCTTGAGCCACAGCTCGTACAGCCGCAGCACATCGGCCTGCGTGTAGCGTCGCGCGGCATCGCTGATCTCGCCAAGTGCGTCCACCAGCGGCTGGAATTTCATGGCCAGCTCGGCGAACACGCGCCCGAGCACCTGCCGGCGCCCGCGGCACAGCCCGCCCGCCAGTGCCCCATAGGCGCGGCCACCCATCGCGATGTGGTAATCAATGTCGATCAATTTGCGCGCGAAGCTGTCTGCGAAGAATCCGGCGATGAACAGCGAGACGTCGCCGAGCCGCTGCAGACCCCGCTCGCGCTCCTGCGCGGTCGGCGCCTCGAGTGCTTCGGCCAGCATCTGCACCAGCGGCCTGAGCCGCACGCCGTCCGCGCTCTGCTCGTAGAGGTGCTCGGAGCGAGAGAACAGCGTCAACAGATTGACCACGTATTGCTCGGTTTGATCCTCGACCGCGACGCGCTGGTGCGCCAGCGCAGACTGCAAGGCGTCGTGGAAATACTCGCGCAGGTTCGCGACTGTAAGGACACGGCCGTTGTGCTCTGTTTGCTGCATGATTGAGGTTCCTCGAAAACCGCGGCTGTGCATGCGCCCGATCGAGTTGAACATGAAAGCCGCAAAAGCCCAGATAACCGGATCACGTTTCTGCTGTTGCAAGAATCCTGCCCGCCTGGCAGCCGTTGCCGCCGACTGCTAACAGCGTGGCCGAAATGCGCTGCATTTCACGCTTGCGATCGAGTAGTGGAAAGCATGCAGCACCCCGGCGCGCGGGGTGCCTGGCGCGCGATCAGCTGTTGGCGCGCATGCCTGCTGCGCGCAGACCGATGCGCAGCGAGCGAGTCGCGACGAACACCTCGCGCAGGAACAGCGACAAGCCGCCGATGAAGCTCAGCATCGCCACGATGAACAGAATGGCAATGGTCAACGAAAGGCGAAAATCGAATAACGCCCCGAGAAACAACGCCACGACCACCATCGATACCAGCAGCGCACAGATGGTACACAGAGCGATTGCACGCCCGAGCAGGCGCGCGCGCAGCGTCAGCGTGACGCCGACGCCGGAGAGCAGAAATACCGGTGCCACCGCCAGACGCACCACCTCTCCGACTTCCGTGATCTGTAGCCCGAGTTCGGCAGCCATGTGACCAGGTCCTGCGGCGCTAGTTGGCAGCGCCGCGGCGCACGAAGCGATAGTACGGATCGGATTGCCCGGCCGGCGCGTCGCTGAGCCCTTCCGGACCGATCTGCTGAGCGAGCACCGACAGCTGATTGTCGCGCAGCTCCATGCGTTGCTCGAGCAGCTGTCCGGCGGACTTGGCCGACGGGGAACAGGTGGTCGAGCGACGCTCGGCGAGAAAGTCGGCATCCTTCTTGGTCCAGACCAGTTCGCAGCCCGTGAGCCGCTGCAAGTCCTCCGGCAGCAGGGACTGCAGCAGTTCGGGCTGGTCACCGGCCTGCAGCCAGCGCTGCGGCTCCTTGAATTGGTAGATATGTTGCTCGAGATGCTCTTCCTGGCCTTTCACATCCCCGCCATGCGCTTCCTTGCTGTGCACCTCGACGGTGCGTCCGAACACCCAGATGTACTGTGACAGCACACGGTGCGGCTCACCGGCGGGGGTCTCGCGCACGTAGTACGCCGCCTTGCCGATCAGCGCGGCGTCCGCCGGCGCGATCAGCAGATCCAGCGCCGCGTGCGCCGGCACCGCCCCGGACTGCGCATCGGCACGCACCTGCGCGGCATTGTCGTAGCGGCCCGGCAGTCGCGCCTCCAGCGCCGTGAGCGCCGCCGTATCGGGCTTGCCCTGTTGGTGCGCGCAGCCTGGCAACGCCAGTAGGCCGCAAATCACGGCCGCACCCGGCCATGGCGCCGACGGCCGCCGTGCGCGCGGCGGCGGCCCGATAAACTGCGCAGCAGTCTTATGCATCATAATTGCGCCACTCGACGCGATAACCGCGCCCGAGCGTCATGATGCGCTCGAGCAGGGCAGGATAGCCGATGCCGGCGGCACGCGCCGACTCGGCGAAGTCCTCCTCGCCGGCCAGGTTGGGATTGGCATTGGCCTCGAGCATGAAAATGCTGCCATCGTCGCGCAGACGAAAATCGATGCGCGCATAGCCCGAAAGATGCAGTGCGCGGTAGATGCGGCGCGAGAGCCGATCGAGGCGCTGCAAGACTGCGGCTGGCAAATCTTCGGCCGCCCGCGTCGTGATGTCGTAGCGCCGCTGATAGGCCCGGTCCCACTTGACCTTGCGCGTGGCGATCGCCGCCAGCGACTCTGGCATGGAACCGAAGCGCATTTCCCAGACCGGCAGCCGCGTGAGCCGCTCGTTGCCCAGCACCCCGACGTAGAGCTCGCGACCTTCGATATATTCCTCGACCAGCGCATCGGAGCCGATCTGTTCATGCATGAACTGCACCCGCTCGCGCAGCCGGGCGCTGTCGTCGACCACCGAGGCCTGCGCAATGCCGAGCGAGGCATCCTCGGTGGCCGACTTGACGAATAGCGGCAGGTGCAGGCGACGCGGCAGGCTGAAGCGCTGACCGCGACGAAATACGGCGAACTGCGGGGTCGGAATGCGGTGAAATGCCAGCAGCTGCTTGCACAGCACCTTGTCGCGCGACAGCAGCAGCCCGCGCGGGTTGCAGCCGGTATAGGGTGCGCGCATGAGCTCGAGAAACGCCACCACGTGCTGATCGTAGGTCACGATGCCGTTGAATTCCTCCAGCAAGTTGAACACCACCTCCGGCTTCCACTCGATCAGTGCCGTGCGCAGCTCGGTCAGCGAATCGAGCACACCGAGGTTCTGCACCGCATGACCGGCGGCGCGCAGCGTCGAGACCACGTCGTATTCGGTGCGGAATTCGTCGATTTGCTTGGCACTGAAACCGTCCAGGCTGTCGGGCGGCAGCAGGCTCGAGTGCACGACAACCAGCGTGCGCAGCGGCTTCATGCGCGCAAACGCAGGCCGGGGCTGCGCATGTACAGCCGCGCCAGGCTGCGCAGCATGGTGCGTGCAGCGCGCAGCGCCTGGCGCTGCGAGCCGCGCACGTACAGCCGCAGCCGGACGCTGCGATCAATCGCAATGCGCAGGATCTGGTGCGCGACGTAGCGATCGGCCTCGGTATCGCGTATGACCCAGGAGCGCAGGCATGCCTTGTGCGATCGCAGCAGCGTCGCTGCGGTCAGCTCGCGCCGCCCGGGTTCGCTGCCGAAGACGCGCGCGAGCAGGCGGTCGGCCAGCAGGCCACGGCGGTTGTGCTCGCGCAGGAGCTTGTTGCGATAGTGTTGCGCAAGCGTGCGCTGATTCACCTCCAGCGGATCGACGCGCGCGCGACAGCGCACCGGCGGGCGGTGCGCACCGAGCTCGCCGGCGAACTGCTGTACGAAGCGCAGCTTGCGCAGCGCCGGCCAGGAGGCATAACGGCGTTGCCAGCCCGATCGGGGGGCGAGCCAGACGGCGAAGGTCTCGGCGAAATCCTCGGTCGGGTGACTCTGTGCGTACCACTCGCCCAAGTGCTGTACGTGGTGGCGGCTCGCCGGCCGGGCCCGATAGCGCGACCGATAGGGCCGGGAGGCCGGCCCGAACAGCGTGCGCCAATAGGCGCGGCGCCGCAATCGGTAGGCCGAGTCGATCGCGTGTCCCGCCTCGTGCCGCAGAATACGCATGAACCAGTTGGCATTGCCGCCTTCGACCTCACGGGTCATTTTGCGCTCGAGCCGCATGAGACGCGGGTGCGCCAGATAGAACGGCACGGCGATCCCGGGCACCCCGTCAGGCGAAAACCATTCCTCCGACAGCCAGACGTGCGGCCGGAAGCGGATGCCGCGCTCATTGAGCTCGCTGTAGAGCCGATCGACGTGTCGCTTGAGCGGGGAGCGGCGCAGATCGAGCCGCAGATCGCACATCCTGAGCCGCAGCAGCTGCTCGTCGCTGAGCCGCGTCCATGGGAGCCTGCGCGCCCGGGGCGTGGATCGGCGGCGGGGATCGGACAGACTCGGGGGCATCGCCAAACTCTAACCAATCGGCGCGCCGCTGTCCGCTGCCCGCCTCTGCTCGGCCGCTAGCGCACCACCCCCGTCCGCTCCCGGGCCCAGCGCAGGATGAACTCGGTCTGCTCGGCGGTCTGCGGCACCGCCGGCCAGTACGCCGAACGGGCGCTCTGGCGCCATAACTGATTGAGTTTCCTCAGCGCCTGGCCTCCCTCCAGGCCCTGCTCGGCCAGGTAGCAACCGATCACGGTCCCGGTACGGCCGATACCGGCATGACAGTGCACATAGACCCGCCGGCCGCGCGCAAGCGTGTCCTGCAGGTGAGCCTGGATGGCACGCATCTGCGCCGCGTCCGCCGGAATCTGCGCGTCGAGAATGGGGCTGCGCAGGTAGTGCACGTGCGGCGGCAGCAGCGATCGATACTCCGGCAGCTCGCCCGGCTGCGTGAGATCGACGAAGGCGTCGATGCCGGCCTGCAACAGCCGCCGCAAACGCTCCTGGGTCTCGGCCTGATCATCGCCGCAGGGATATTCGCCGGCGAGCAGACTTCCCGCCCGGACCCAGTAGCTGTTCTCGAGCGGCCGATGCATCGGCTCGCCCTCAGGCGCAGGTCGTGACCAACGGCACGCCCTCGGCATCGGCGGCGCGCGGCTGCGCGCGCAGCGCCGCGAAATCCACCAGCCGCGTGTCGGCCAGCGTCTGCGGCTCGACATGGCGCAACGCCGAGAGGATCGATTCGATGCGCCCCGGCTGCTCGCACTCCCAGCTCGAGAGCATCTGTTTGATCGCCTGGCGCTGCAGGTTCGGCTGCGATCCGCACAAGGTGCAGGGAATCAGTGGGAAGCGCATGCCGCGAGCATAGCGCGCGATGTCGCGCTCGGCGATGTAGGCCAGCGGCCGTATGACGATGTGGCGGCCATCATCCGAGCGCAGCTTGGGCGCCATGGCCTTGAGTCGGCCGCCATGAAAGAGATTCAGAAACAGCGTCTCGACGATGTCGTCGCGATGATGGCCGAGGGCGATCTTGCTGAGGCCGTGCTCGGCGGCGAAGCGATAGAGCGCGCCGCGTCGCAGCCGCGAGCACAGCGAGCACAGCGTGCGTCCCTCCGCCACCACTCGTTTGACGACGCTGTAGGTGTCCTGCTCGATGATGTGATAGGGCACGCCGATCGATTCGAGGTACTGCGGCAGCACCTGGGCCGGAAAGCCGGGCTGCTTCTGGTCCAAATTCACGGCCATGAGCTCGAAGCGCACCGGCGCACTGCGTTGCAGCGAGCGCAGCAGATGCAGCAGCACGTAGGAATCCTTGCCGCCCGAGACGCACACCATGACGCGATCGCCGGCCTCGATCATGCCGTAATCGTCGATGGCCTTGCCCGCGAGGCCGCGCAGTCGCGCCGAGAGCCGCCGCAGCGTCGCGCTGCCGTGCGCCGCGCCGCTTTCCCTCACGGCGCACCTTGCAGATATTTCGCTTCCAGGTAACGCAACAGCGCCGCCGCGGACAGCGGCTGTCCGGTCGCCTGCTTCATGAGCTCGTTGACGGTGACCTTGGCGCCGAGCGCGTGCACGTTTTCACGCAGCCAGCCGAACAGGCCGCCGAACTCGCCGCGCGCGATCTGCTGCTCCAGATCAGTGACGCCGTTGCGCAGGCTCTCCCAAAGCTGCGCGGCGATGACCGCGCCGAGCACATAGGACGGGAAATAGCCGAAGGAGCCGAGCGCCCAGTGGATGTCCTGCAGGCAGCCGTCGGCGGCGCCCGTGGGACGCACCTCGAGGCGCTGCTCCATGCCGGAACTCCAGGCCTCGGGCAGCTCGCGCACTGCGAGCTCTCCGGACAACAGCTTCTTCTCGAGCTCGTAGCGCAGCAGGATGTGCAGCGGGTAGGTGAGCTCATCGGCATCGACGCGGATCAGGCTGCGCTGCACATAGGTCAGCCGGCGGTAGAGATTCTCCGCTTCCCACTCCGGCCCGCTGACACCGAAATGCTTCTCGAGCAGCGGCCGCAGATATTGCACGAAAGCGCGGCTGCGACCGACCAGCATCTCGAGCAGCAGCGACTGGCTCTCTTCGAGCGCCATGCCGCGATCACGCCCGACCGGCTGATCGCGCCAGGACTGCGGCAATCCAAGGTCGTACATCGCGTGCCCGGTCTCGTGCAGCGCGCCGAGCAGTCCCGAGAAAATATCGGTGTTGTCGAAGCGCGTGGTCACGCGGATGTCGCCCGGCACGCCCTCGATGAAGGGATGCTCGCTCTCATCGAGCCGCCCGCGCTCGAATGGGAAGCCGATTGCGCGCATGACTTCGAGCACCAGTGAGCGCTGTTTGCCGGCGGCGAATTTGCCGCTGATCGGCAGCGACGGCCGCTCGGCCTGCAGCGCCAACGCCTCGCGGATCAGGTTCGGCAGACGGCGCGACAGCGCCTTGAAGATCGCATCGATGTCGGCGGTGGCCACCCCCGGGGAGAATTCATCGACTAACGCGTCATAGGGCGGCAGGCCCAGCGCCTGGCCCAGCAGGGCGGCCTTGTCGCGTACCAGGTGCACCACCTCTTCGAGATGCGGAGCGAACAGCTCGAAATTGTTTTCGCGCCGCGCCTCGGCCCATCGCGCCTCGGCGCGCGAGGTCGCGCGCGTGAGACGCGAGATCAGCGATGCCGGCGTGGCGATGGCGTGGTCGCGCGCACGGCGCATCTCCCGCAGGTTCGCGAGCTGCCAGTCTTCCAGTCCGGCGGCATTGGCCTGCGCACGATCGAGCAGCCGCGTGATCTTCGGTGCGGTCAGCAGCGCATGCGATTCAGTCTCGAGCGCCGCGAGCTGCTCGCCGCGCACCTCGGCGCTGCCACGTGGCATCATGACGGCCGCGTCCCAGCGCAGCAACGCCAAAGCACCCTGAAAGGCGTGCAGACGGCGCCATTCCTGCTCGAGCTGGGCGTAAGGGCTGGTGGACATGATCGAGTGCGTATAGTTGCAGCAGCGCTATTTTAGCAGCTTAGGTCCGCCGGCCCGTGCTCGCAGCCCAAGACGGCCGCCGCGCGCGGCAATTTCAACGGTGCCGCGGCCAATTGGTCGAGCACCAGTGCCAACGGGAGCACCAGTGCGGCCAATCCGAGGCGATGACTCCAGCCCCGATCGAAAGGGCAAGCAGCACCAGCAGCGTCAGGTAAACGACCAGGGCGCGCATGCTGTTCATCATAATCGGATCACCGATGGGCGTCTCGCACTGCGGTAAGATAGGCGCATGACGCTGCGGATTTGTTTTGTGACCGCCGAGACGACGCCCTATGCGAAGACTGGCGGCCTGGCGGATGTCTGCGGCGCGTTGCTTAAATACCTGCGCGCCGGCGGTCATGACATCCGGCTCTTCATGCCGGCCTACTCGAGCATCGATCGCGAGCAGTTCGAGCTCGAGCCGGTCGAGGCGCTGCAGAGGCTGCCGCTTCAGCTCGGCCCTTATCGCTACGAATTCTCGGTGTTGACGCCGCGCGCGCCGCTCGCGCGCGGCGTCGTCCATCTGATCGACTGTCCGGCGCTGTACGAGCGCTCCGCACTCTATACCGCCGAACCGGATGAGCATCGCCGCTTCCTGCTGCTCACGCACGCCGCATTCCTCTGCAGCCAGCGTCTGCAATTCGCGCCGCAGATCATGCATTTTCATGACTGGCACACGGCCATGGGAACGCTGCTTAAGCGCACGGTGTATGCCCGGGATTGGCTGTTCCAGGACGCGCGCACGGTGCTCACGATTCACAATCTCGGCTACCAGGGGCTGGTTGACGCCGCGGCGCTCGAGGAGCTGCTGCCGCCAGAGGAGGCCGCGCGCCTGGATCAGCGCGCGCTCGCGGAGGGCTACATCAACATGCTCGGTACGGGTTTGACCTATGCCGACCTCATTACCACCGTGAGTCCGACCTACGCGCGCGAGATTCAGAGCGCGGAGTACGGCATGGGCCTCGAGGCGGTGCTGCGCAGCCGTAGCGCCTCCGTGGTCGGCATTCTCAACGGCGTCGATTACGACGATTGGGACCCTCGCCACGACCGCTTCCTGCCGCAGCATTTCGGGCCCGATCAGCTCAATGTCAAGGCCGACCTCAAGCGCCAGCTGCAGCAGCGGCTCGGACTGCACACGGCGGGGCGCACGGCGCTGATCGGCATCGTCAGCCGGCTGGCAACGCAAAAGGGCTTCGACCTGCTGATCGAGGCCGTGCCGCGGCTCATGGCCGCGCGCGATTTCAACCTCGTGATTCTCGGCAAGGGCGAGCCGCGCTACGAGGCGTTCTTCACGCGTCTGCAGCAGCTGTTTCCGGCCCGCGTGCATTTCCACGCCGGCTATAGCGATGAGCTCGCGCACTGGATCGAAGCGGCGAGCGACATCTTCCTGATGCCTTCGCACTACGAGCCATGCGGGCTGAATCAGATGTATAGCCTGCGCTACGGCACGGTGCCGGTGGTGCGGCGCACGGGCGGACTGGCCGACTCAGTGCGGCATTTCGATGCCGGCGGCAGCAGCGACGGCAACGGCGTGTTGTTCAACGACTACGACACCGATGCGGTCATCTGGGCCGTGGGTACCGCCCTCGACCTGTATCGCGATGAGGCAGTCTGGCCGCGGCTGGTGCGCAACGCCATGGCGCAGGACTTCTCCTGGAGCCGCCAGGCGCCGCGCTACGTCGACCTCTACGAGCGGCTGCTGCGCAGCTAGAGCCGCACGCGCCCTTTCTGGTCGAACGGAATCGTGCGCACCAGACCTTCGCTCAAGTGCACCTGGCCGTACAGGTGATAATCCACCGTGCTGTGACTGAAGCCGCTCGAAAGCGCCAGCAGCGCATTGTTGAGATTGGCCGTGACGTTGAGGCCGAAGTCGGTCTCGCCTGAGGCCGGCAGCGTAAAGGCTGCATCGCTCGCGCCTGCCGCTGTCGGCTGGCCTTCGAGCTCGAGCCTGCAGTCGATGCCGCGCACGGCGATGGCGCGTGCGTTCGGATTCACGACGTGCAGCGTGAGGTGCATCTGCTGCTGCTGCAGCGTACCGCCGGCGAAGGCGATGGCCGTGACGGTGAGCAGCGGGGGCTGCAATTGCGGCACGATCGTCGCACAGCCGCACAGCAGGCCGGCGCACAGTAGCCGCAGCGACGGCCGCGATGAAGGCGAACTGCGATCGCCCGTCATGAGGCTCACCGCGCCCCGGCGGGCGCGCCACCCGAGCGGCCGAAGATGCGGTTCAGAGCCGCAAACCGCCCCGCCAGCGCAGCGCTCAGGCTGCCCGGCGGCATGCGCCAGCTCCAGTTGCCCTGGCTCGTTCCGGGCGTGTTCAAGCGTGCTTCGGAACCGAGCTGCAGTATGTCCTGAACCGAGAGGATCGCCAGCTGCGCGACCGAGCTGAGCGTGGCGCGCAACATCGCCTCGAGCACATGCGCCGCGTCGCTGCGCAGATAGAAATCCACCCGCGCCGCCTCGTGCGGCCCGAGGCTGCGGTACCAACCGAGCGTCGTGTTGTTGTCATGGGTACCGGTGTAGGCGACGACATCGAGCGAATAGTTGTGCGGCAGGTGCGGATTGTCGCTCGAGCCGTCGAAGCCGAATTGCAACACCCGCATGCCGGGTAAGCCGAAGGCGCGGCGCAGCTCTTCGACGTCGGGCGTAATGACGCCAAGATCCTCGGCGACCAGCGGCAGCCACGGATGATCTGCGCGCAGGGCGCGAAACAGCGCGTGGCCCGGCGCCGGTTCCCAGTGCCCTTCGCGCGCGGTAGCGGCGAGCGCGGGCACGGCCCAGTAGGCCGCCAGCCCGCGAAAATGATCGATCCGAACGATATCGAAGCGCCGCAGCTGCTGCGCGAGCCGCGCGCGCCAGAAAGCGAAGCCATCCCGCTGGGCCTGATCCCAGTCGTAGAGCGGATTGCCCCAGAGCTGCCCATCGGCCGAGAAATAGTCCGGCGGCACCCCTGCCAGCATGGCCGGCCGGCCCGCGGCATCGAGGCGGAATTGGCCCGGTTGCGACCAGGTCATGACCGAATCCGGCGCGACGTAGATCGGCAGATCGCCGAACAGCCGCACGCCGCGCTGCGCTGCATAGGCGCGCAGCGCCCGCCACTGCCAGTCGAACTGCCATTGCTGAATGCGGCGTTGTTCGAGCGCCTCAGCGCGCTCGCGCGCCACGCGCGCGAGCGCCGCGCCATCGCGCGCGCGCAGCTCAGGCGGCCATTGCCACCACGGTGCGTTGAACTGTTCGGCGAGCGTCTCGAACAGCACGTAATCATCGAGCCAACTCTGGTTGGCGCTGCGAAACGACTCGTAATCGGCGCGTTGCGCAGCCAGATCGGGCAATTCATTGCGGTCGAGCAGCGCGACATGTCCGGCGAAATCCGAGCGCGCCCAATAGGGCGAGCCGCCACCGCCGGGCGGCCCGAGCGGCAGCATCTGCCAGATGGAAAAACCCGCCTGTATCAGCCAGTCGATCACTACGCGCGCGGCCGCCCCAAGCGCGCCGACGCCGTCCTCGGCGATCAGGCAGGTGGGATGCAGCAGCACGCCGGCACGTCGACGTTCCAGCACTCCGGCATTCATGCGCGCTGCGCGCTGAGCTTCACCAACATGTCGGGCGTCACGAGCACGACGCCCTGGTCCGTGACATGAAAACGTGCGGCGTCAGCCGCAGGATCCACTCCGATCTGCGTGCCGTCCGGAATCTCGCAGCCTTCATCGAGGATGGCGTTACTGATGTTGCAGCCGACACCGATCTTCACGCTCGACAGCACCACCGAGCGATGTATGGTGGAACGCTCCTCGACACGCACGTTCGAGAACAGCAGCGACTGATTGACAAAGGCGCCCGAAATGATCGAACCGCCCGCAATCATGGAGTTGACCGCGCTGCCGCGCCGACCCTCCTCGTCGAGCACGAACTTCGCCGGCGGCTGGTGCAACTGGTAGGTCCAGATGGGCCACTCCTCGTCATAGAGATTGAGCTCCGGGGCGACGTGCACCAGCTCCAGGTTGGCCTCGTAATACGCATCCACGGTGCCGACGTCGCGCCAGTAGTTCTGCGCCCGCGTCTTGACGTCGGTGAACGGATAGGCCACGACCTGCAATACGTCGATCGCCGCCGGAATCACGTTCTTGCCGAAATCGTGCGCCGATTTGTCATCGGCAGCATCGGCGATCAGCAGCTTCTCGAGCAGCCGGGCGTTGAAGATATAGATCCCCATGGAGGCCAGGGCGACGTCCGGGCGGCCGGGAATGCCTTCGGGTTGCCGCGGCTTCTCATGGAAGTTTGTGACGCGATTGTACTCGGTGACCGACAGCACGCCGAAATCGCGCGCGTGATCGAGCGGCACCTCGACCACGCCGACCGTGATGTCGGCGCCCTTCTCGACGTGATAGGCGATCATCGGACCGTAGTCCATCTTGTAGATATGGTCACCGGCCAGCACCAGCACATGCTTGGGCCGCAGCGCGCGGACCAGATCGATGTTCTGGTAAACACAGTCGGCGGTGCCGCGATACCAGTGCATGCCGACCTGCTGCTGTGCCGGCACCACATCGATGAACTCGCCGAATTCGCCCCGCAGGTAACTCCAGCCGCGCTGCACGTGCTGAATCAGCGATTGACCCTTGTATTGCGTCATCAGATAGATCTGGCGGATGCCGGAATTGACGCAGTTGGAAAGCACGAAATCGATGATGCGGAACTTGCCGCCGAACGGCGTCGCCGGCTTGCAGCGATGCAATGTGAGATCCTTGAGGCGCTCGCCGCGGCCACCGGCCATGACCACGGCCAGCGCGCCGCTGGTGAGCCGGCTGACATAGCGCCCGGAAGATGCGCGCGATTGTTGCTTAGCCATGCATTCGGATCATCGCAGGTTGCAAGGAGTAGTGTACCTTGCATTGCGCTCGAAACTACAACTCCCGGGGACTCAAGCTTCAAAGCCGTTTGAGCAATCCGAGCTCCAATGGATGCGCCAGCAGCTCGTGCGCCGGATAGATGCGGATCTCGAACGCGAACTGTCCGCAGCTCGGCGGCGAGGCTTCAAGTTCGTAGACCGTGGCGCCGTCGCTGTCGATCTCCCCGCTTGGACGTAGCGTTGCGTGCCAATGGTCATCCAGCTTGCTGCGGTACGAGGTCAGGGGCGGCAGCTCGCTGCGCGATTGCGGCAACAGGCACTGCGCAACGAACTCCACGTGCACGTCCTGCGGCGTGAGGCCGTTGAGCGAAGCGGCAACGCGCAGGTGCAACGTCCCGGCACGCGGCAGCTCGCGCGGTGGATCGGACAACCGGCGCAGATGCACCCCGGCCCACTGGACGCGTACCCGCCGTTTCCAGGCGGCGAAGCTTGACGCGGTGTCCAGTCCGGTGTGCGTTAGCCGCTGATGATGCGAGGCGGCTGGGTAATACAGGCCGCGTGCGTAGTCCTGCACCACGCGCCCCATATTGAAGTGCGGAATGACGCTCAACATGGCGCGCTTGCATCGCCTGACCCATTCGGCTGAATAGCCTGCGCCATTGCGGGCGTAATAGAGCGGGACGACTTCCTGTTCGAGCGCCTCGAGCATCGCCGCCGAATCGAGCTCATCGCGGCGGTTGGGATCCTGCGCGTGGGCTCCCGGAATGCCCCAGCCGTTGTGCTCATCGAAGGCTTCCGCCCACCAGCCGTCGAGGATGCTGAGGTTGAGCCGGCCGTTGACCGCCGCCTTGATGCCCGAAGTACCGCTCGCCTCCAGCGGCGCGACCGGATTGTTTAGCCACACATCGACGCCGGTCACGAGCCAGCGAGCCAGCTGCAGATCGTAGTCCTCAAGGAAGACGATGTGGCCGGCAAATTCGCTGCTCAGCATGAGCTGCTTGATCTCGCGCAGCACCTGCTGGCCGGGGTAATCGGCCGGGTGGGCCTTGCCCGCGAACAGGAACACGACCGGGCACTGCGGATTATTGACCAGTCGCGCAACGCGCGCGCGTTCGCGCATGATCAGTGCGGCACGCTTATAGGTCGCGAAGCGGCGCGCGAAGCCGAGCGTGAGCGTGTGCGGCCGCTCGGGATCGAGCAGACGCGTGATGTGCCGCAGCTGCGCCGGGCTTAAATTCTTGGCGGCATACTCGCGCTGCAGACGCGCCCTGACTCCCCCCAGCATGCGCGACTTGACGTCCTGCGCGGTGCGCCAGTAGTCCTCGTCGGGCACCGATTCCAACGCGCGCCAGAAACCCGCATCCGAGAGTCGCTCGCGCCAATGGGCCCCCAGTTTTTCGTCGAAGAAGCGGCTCCAGGGTTCCGCCAGGAAGGTCGGCACGTGCACGCCGTTGGTGACGTAGCCGACCGGATTCTCCTCGGCAGGTACCTCGGGCCAGAAATCCGCGCACAAACGTGCTGACACCACGCCGTGTATGCGGCTGACGCCGTTCACGCGACGCGCACCGTGCAAAGCCAGCTGGGTCATGTTGAAGGCGTGCGGCGCATTCGGCGCCCGACCCAGCATGAGCACCTGCTCCATGGGCAGGCCAAGCTCGCCGACCATCTCCTGGAAGCAATGGGTGAACAGTCCCGTATCGAAGGCGTCGTGGCCGGCCGAGACCGGTGTATGCGTCGTAAAGACGCACTGCGAAGCCGCCGATTCGAGCGCCGCGGAAAATTCCAGGCCGCGTGTGATGCCTTCGCGTGCGAGCTCGAGGATCAGAAAGGCCGCGTGGCCTTCGTTCAGGTGCCAGGTCGCGGGCGAGAGCCCCAGCGCGCGCAGCGCGCGCACGCCGCCGAGCCCGAGGATCATCTCCTGGCGTATGCGCACCGAGGCGTCGCCGCCGTAGAGGCGGTGCGTGATTTCGCGGTCCTCGCCGGAATTCTCGGGACAGTTGGTGTCGAGCAGGTACACCGACACGCGTCCCACACGCGCTTTCCAGACGCGCGCGCAGACACTGCGGCCCGCGATCGGTACGCGCACCTTGACCCATTGGCCGTTGGCGTCGCGAACGGCCTCGACCGGCAGGTCGCGCGGATCGGTCTCGCTGTAGTTGGCGTGCTGCACGCCGTCGGTATCGACCGACTGAATGAAGTAGCCTTCGGTGTATAGCAGGCCGACCGCGACGAAATTCAGCCGCTCGTCGCTGGCCGCCTTGCAGTGATCGCCCGCCAATATGCCCAATCCGCCGGAGTAGATCGGGAAGCTCTCGTGAAAACCGTACTCAGCGCAGAAGTAGGCGATCAGCGGCTCCTCGGAGCGCGGCGGCGGGCCCGCAAGATATGCATCGAAGCTCGCGAGCACCTGCCGGTAACGTTCAAGGTAGCGCGGATCGGTGGCGGCGCGATCAAGATGCTCCTGATTCACACAGCGCAGCATCAGCCGGGGATTGCCGCTCGCCTGCTGCCACAACTCCGGATCGAGATCTTCGAACAGCGCCCGGGTGGGCCGATGCCAGCTGAAGAACAGGTTGTTGGACAGTTCCGGCAGGCGCGCGAGCGCCGTCGGAACAACGGGATAAAATTCAATGAGTTGCTTAGCCATTCGGGCCTTGCTGCGGAACTTTCTTCGGTCCATACGCAAAAAAGTCTAACAGCTGCGGCGCGCTCGGCGTGTGCGCGAAGTCGCGGCGGGGCCGCTCAGCGGGCTCTTACGCACGGCTATACTCCCCCGCCCCGATCATTCCAGCTGCGACCCATCACCGAATCCTTGTGCTAGCGCGGATGTTGTTACCGGCCCTGCTCGCGCTCGGCATCGTCGGCTGCGCGCGTGCGCCGAGCGCGCCGGGTCAAGCCACGGCGCAGACCACGCCGGGCGCGCAGCGCAATGCGGCAGGTGGATGCCTCGCGAGTCACGACGGTTATCTGCGCGTGCGCCTGCGCGGCGCGCAGAACCTCGACATCGATTGGCCGGATCGCGCCCTGCAGTGTGATGGCGGTCCGCGACCGGACCGGGCAGGCATGCGTTTGACCTTTGCAGGGCCCGGGCCGCGCGCGGGCCTGCGCCTGCGCTTCGTGTTCGGCATTGCGGGCGTCCAGGGTGTGGGCTACAGCCAGAGCCTGCCGGCCAATGCGACCGTGCTGTACGAAGGCGACAGCCGGATTTATTCGACGCGCGGCGATGACAAATGCACCATCGATGAGCTCTCGCGCACGCCCCTGGGAACCTCACCGGCCGCGCATGCGCTGCGGGTATCGGGGCGCGGCTTCTGTGTGGCGCCCGCCGCGGCCATCGACGGCGGCGAGGGACTGCTGCTGAGCCGCTTTGATTTCGCCGGTGTGGTGATCGACGATGAATCGGACGCCGCGGCCGATCCTGCCACGGCTGCGCGATGATTCACTGTCGCCGATTCGCTGGAGTGCTGCGCATGTTTCGATCGACCGCAAGCGTCACCGCGAGCACAAGCGTCTATGCGACCTCCAGGCCTCAAGGTCGAGCGAGCACCCGGTGCGCCCTCGCCGGCCTGCTCATGCTCGCGGTACTCGGGGCGCTTGGCAGCCCGCCGGCGGGTGCGCTCGAGGACCTGGCGCAATTTCCGAGTTCGATGCTGACCATTGGCACCCGGCACGGTGCCGAATGGTTCACCGTCTGGATCGCCGACACGCCGGCGCGGTCCGAGCAGGGCCTCATGTATCTGCGCTGGCTGCCCCCCGATCACGGCATGCTGTTTCCACAAGCCTCACCGCGGGTCATGAGCATGTGGATGAAGAACACGCTAATACCCCTCGACATGCTGTTCATCGACGCCCAAGGTCGCGTGGTCTATATCCGCGAGCACACGACGCCGCTGTCGGAGGACATCATCTCCACGCCGGTAGAGGTCAAGGCCGTGCTGGAGCTCGCCGGTGGCGAGTGCGCGAGGCTCGGCATCCGGGTCGGGGATCGCGTGCGGCACCGGCTGTTGGGTTCGCCGCCCGAGGGGCCGGTCAGAAATTAACGTGCCTGAGCGAAATCGGTGGCCGTCAGACAGCATGTTGTGAGATAGCAACAACGTCGGCTGCATGTCGACGGTATTATTTGTGCTCGCTGCGTTATCCGGATCTTGTGTTGACTTGATTTGAACCGCTGCATGCAACACCCACCCGACAAAGGGCCGGCACGAACCCGCTTTTCGTGCCGTGCCGCCGTTCACAGCGCAGTGCGACAAACCGCCGTGGCAGGCGCTATGGCGGTCACGGTGCTGTTCGGCGCGGCCGCGCAAGCCTCCGACAGTGACACCGATCAGGCGTCCCTGCAGGAAGTGATCGTCACGGGCTCACGCATTCAGCGCACCGACACCGACACACCCGCACCGGTGCAGGTCATCACCTCGGAACAGATCGCCAACAGCGGCTACACGTCGATATCCGACGTCTTGCATGCGCTGACCTCCAACGGTCAAGGCAATCTGAACCAGAGCTTTAATGGAGCATTTGCGGCCGGCGGCTCCGGTGTGTCGCTTCGCGGCATGACGGTCGACGCGACATTGGTGCTGATCGACGGCCACCGCATGGCCAACTATCCGATCTCTGATGATGGCGAGCGTTCATTTGTCGACGTCGCGAATCTGCCGGAATCGGTCATTGACCGCATCGAGGTGCTCAAGGACGGCGCCTCCGCCGTCTACGGCTCCGATGCCATCGCCGGGGTGGTCAACATCATCCTTAAGAAAAGCTTCGTCGGCGCGGAGGTCAGTGCCGATGCCGGGACCAGCTACAAGGGCGACGGCACCACCGAGCATCTGTCGGCAACCTATGGCTTCGGCGACTTGAGTTCAGACAGACACAACACCTATGTGAATGTCGAATTTCGACATCAGCAGGCCTTGGGCCTGGATTCCCGATCGCAGTACTCCAATTTCGATTACTACGACACCTATGGCCCGGCGGCACCGGTGGCGTTCGGTGTGGTCCAACCCGGATCAGCCTTTCCCCTCACGAATACGCTCATCGGCATGGTGGGGCAATACGATCCGACCAACCCGGGCGTTCCACTCAGCTACCAGAACCTATCGGCTTGTCCCAATCCGAATGCCGGCAGCGCCAGCGCACTCGGCGGCTGTGCCTATGACCAGGCGCGGTACGTGGAGGTGCAACCGCAGACCACCAACATCAATCTGCTGCTGCGCCATTCGATGGATTTTGGCGGGGGCTGGGGCGGCGTATTGACCGCATCGATGTTCGAATCCAAGGCCGAGCAACTCTCTGCGCCTTCCACCACTTTTAATTTCTGGCCTGCGCTGCTGGGCGCAGTCAATGCCCAGGATCCTACACAAAACCCGATCCTGCTGCCCGTAGGCAACATCAACAATCCATATCCGGCCAATCCGGCATGGCTCGCCTACACCTTCGGCGACGTCGGCGCAGCACAAACCTTCACCAACACCCGGATGTACCGCTTGGTTGCTGACCTTAAAGGCTCGGTGGCGGGCTGGGAGCTGGATTCCAGCATCGGCGTGATGCGCGGGCTGACGCGTTTGACCTACGACAATTGGGTCACGGTCAGCGGACTGAATACGGTGCTGGCCAACAACAGCTATCACCTCGGGGCCTCATCCAATTTGAATTCAGCGTCCGTCTATTCCATCCTCGCGCCGACGACCTTCCAAGTCGCCTCCTCGCAACTGCAGTACGTCGAAGTCACGGCCACGCGATCGTTGCTGAGCTTGCCGGGCGGACCGCTCGCCCTGGCGATCGGAGCGGGCGCACGCCACGACGGTCAGGACGTTCCGGGCCAGCCCGGCACTCTCAGCGGCGACGTGCTCGACACGGGGACCACCTTCATTCACGGCACCGACAACAACGAGAATTTCTATGCGGAATTGGCTGCGCCGTTGCTGCAGTCACTCGAAGTCGACGTGGCGGGGCGCTTTGACAACTATGGCGGTGTGGGCAGCGACACCACGCCGAAGATTGGGCTGAAGTGGAAGCCGATTGACCAGGTCACGCTGCGCGGCACCTATTCGCAAGGTTTCCGTGCCCCGGGGCCGGGCGAGCGCGGCAACTCCGGCGTGACCTACTACTCCACGCCACCGACCGATCCATTGCGCTGCCCGTACACCAATCTGCCCGACGACTGCGGCAGTGGCTCAGCATCCTCACTGACGCTCGGCAATCCGAACCTGAAGCCGGAGAAATCGACCAATTACACCTTCGGTGTGGTGTTGCAGCCGATACGGCAGGTGCATATTTCGGTGGACTGGTGGGAGATCCGCCGCACCGGTGAAATCGAGTCGAGCTTCGTGGACGGGACCGACATTCGCGGCCCGGTACAGGCCGCGTATCCGACTCTGCCAGGACCCGTCCTCACCATCACCTCGCCCTACGAAAACCTCGGAGTGGATGAGCCCAAGGGCTTGGATTACGCCCTGCAGTCCAAGTTCGAGCTCGGCGCCGCCGGCACTTTGGGATTCGATCTCGACTATTCGCACCTGATCAGCCAGAAGGTCTGTCAGACCTCGGATCCGACCACCTGCGTCGATGTCGGCGGCAGCCACGGCCCGACCGGAATCAGCGGCGATACCGGCACGCCGCGCAACCGCGCCCAGGCAACGCTGGACTATGGTATCGGGCCGGCAGAGGCCGGGATCACGCTCAATTACGTCAGTGGCTATACGGACGTCGATCCGACCCTGGGCCCCTCCTGTCTGGATCCCTGGTTCACCCGCTGCTATACGTCCTCGTTTACCGACTTCGATCTGTTCGCGCACTACCAGCTCACCAAGCAATTGCTGATCAATGCGCATGTGCTGAACCTGTTCAACCGGAACGCGCCGTTCGATCCGCAGGCGGCCTACAACCAGTCGAACTACAACATGGCGTTTGCACAGCAGGGCGCGATCGGCCGTTTTTTTGAGTTGGGCCTGAAGTTCTCGCTCTGAGGCGATCAGGCCGCGGCGAGCTCGCTTACTGCCGTATCGGCTGATCGTATTGCGGCCGCAACAGCGGACCGCAACACAGAGCTGCGATACCACTCTGTTGTGCGCTGAGGTGGCACACGCAGCCGCCTATTAAACTGCATATAGGGCATTACAGGCAAGTTACACGCCAGCCAAATCGCCTTTCAAGAATATCGTTGCGCTCATGCAACGTCGGGTTGCGCCCGGCTGAAATTTGATTATGCTAGCCGCATATTAGAGAGGAGCAGCCCGGTTGCGTGGCCTCTGAAACGGATGAGTCTCCGCAAGGCCCGAGGCCGTGTGCTGCGAAGTTACTGGTCGCACGAATTGCGCCATGACCCTGCCATACAAATAAGGGGGGCGGCGCAGTTCGATTAGGGGAGTCGCTCATGAATTTTAATAAGACGGGCGCTGTGGCAAATTCTTTCCGCACCGCAATCAAAGTCCTGTGGATGGGTAGCCTGGCAGGCGCGCTGTTCAGTTTCCTCGCCGCCAGTGCCCTGGCGCAGCAAGCCGCCGAAACCTCAGAACCAGCATTGCAAGAGATCATCGTCACCGGCTCGCGCATTGCCGCTCCCAACGAGCAGAGCACGAGCCCGATCCAGGTGCTTTCATCTCAGTACATCGAGACCAGTGGCAAGTCGGACGTAGGCGACCTGCTCGCGCAGTTGCCACAGAATTTCTTCAATGCGCAGGGGCAGGACCTGGGCAACGCCACTTCCGCTCTATCGACGCCCGGCGGCGTCGCGACCGCCGACCTGCGCGGACTGGGACCGAACCGCACGCTGGTGCTGGTCGATGGCCGGCGTCTCGGCCAGGGTTCACCCAACACGGCCATTCAATCACCAGCGCCCGATCTGGACCAGATACCGGCAGGGCTGGTCGAGCGCGTCGAGGTCGTCACCGGCGGCGCTTCCGCCGCGTACGGGTCCGACGCCATCGCGGGCGTCGTGAATTTCATCCTGAAGAAGAACTTCCAGGGATTCCAGGTCGACGGCGAGTACGGCGGGTATCTGCATGACAACGGCGATACCGGCGTGCAGGCCCTGGTGCGCCAGTTCAACACGGTTCCTGCCACGGGAACCGATTTCGATGGCCGCAAGGGCAATCTTGACATGCTGATGGGCACCAATTTCGATGACAACAACGGCAACATCACGGCGTTCTTCGGCTACCGCCATCAGACGGCCGTACCCAGCAGCGCCCGCGACTACGGCGGCTGCCA